>JBAYSY010000001.1:0-159618 GCA_041675885.1 Gemmobacter sp.
GGTCAGACCAACCGGCGGCGTCCCTCTCCACGGGACGGGTTCAAGCAGACCCCGGGGCGGTCACGGGATCGCCGCCGGTAACCACAATAACAGAATTCATCCAGACAGGGGCGGTCGGCCGCTTGCCCGGCGGCGCTGAAGCGCCTTGATTCCGGGCGAAGGGCGTGCGGTTCTGTGCCCCCGGCTACAGCACGTAGCGGCTCAGGTCGGCCGAGCGGCTCAGATCCCCCAGGTGTTTCTCGACAAAACCGGCATCCACCTCGACCGCCTCGCCGCCACGGTCGGGGGCCGAGAAGGACAGTTCCTCGAACACCCGCTCCATCACCGTATAAAGCCGCCGCGCGCCGATGTTCTCGACGCTGCGGTTGACCTCGGCGGCGATGCGCGCGAGCGCGGCGATGCCGTCTTCGGTGAAGCCGACCGTCACCCCCTCGGTCGCCATCAGCGCGGTGTATTGCCGGGTCAGGGCGTTGTCGGTCTCGGTCAGGATGCGGACGAAATCCTCCTCGGTCAGTGCCCGCAACTCCACCCGGATCGGCAGGCGGCCCTGCAATTCCGGCAGCAGGTCCGAGGGTTTGGCGATGTGGAAGGCTCCGCTCGCGATGAACAGGATGTGGTCGGTCTTGACCGCGCCGTGCTTGGTGGAGACGGTCGTGCCCTCGATCAGGGGCAGCAGGTCGCGCTGCACCCCCTCGCGGCTGACGTCGGCGCCGCGCGCGTCGGAACGGGCGGCCACCTTGTCGATCTCGTCGATGAAAACGATGCCGCTTTCCTGCACCGCCTCCAGCGCCGCCGCCTTCACCGCCTCGTCGTCCAGAAGCTTGTCGGCCTCTTCGCCGATCAGGTGGTCATAGCTTTCGGCCACGGTCATGCGTTTGCGAACCCGCCGCCCGCCGAACGCCTTGCCGAACAGGTCGCCAAGGTTCATCACCCCCGCGCCGCCGCCGCCGGGCATTCCGGGGATGTCCATCATCGGAAAGGGCGAGGCGGTATCGGTGACTTCCAGCTCGATCACGGTATCGTCCAGCTCGCCGCGCTTGAGCTTGGCGCGGAACATCTCGCGCGTCTGTTCGCGGGCGTCGGTTCCGGCGATGGCCTCGACCACCCGGTCCTCGGCGGCCTTGTGGGCGCGGGCCTTCACCGCCTCGCGCATCCGTTCACGGGTGTCGATCATGGCGGCGTCGGTCAGATCGCGGATGATGCTGTCCACGTCGCGGCCGACATAACCCACTTCGGTGAACTTGGTGGCCTCGACCTTGAGGAACGGCGCCTGCGCCAGCCGGGCCAGCCTGCGGCTGATCTCGGTCTTGCCGACGCCGGTCGGGCCGATCATCAGGATGTTCTTGGGATACACCTCGTCGCGGATGTCCTCGGGCAGTTGCCGCCGCCGCCAGCGGTTGCGCAGCGCCACCGCGACGGCGCGTTTCGCGTCTTTCTGGCCGATGATGAAACGGTCGAGTTCCGAGACGATCTCGCGGGGGGTCAGGTCGGTCATGGTCACTCCGCAGCGGGGGCATAGGGGGGCAGGCGGCGCTTGCCGGGGAAGTCGGGCAGCGCGCGCATGATCCGGGCGCGCATCGCGGCCCAGAAGCTGCCCATGAAGGTGAGGAAGCCGCCGAGGATCACCAGGAGTGCGGCGAAGTTGCCGGGGCTTTCATCGGCGCGGATCGCCCAGCCGATCAGCACGCCCAGCCAGGCGATCCCGGCGGTGAGGAAACTGCGCCGGTCGATCACCAGCGCGAAACCGGCGGCTGCCGCCAGCGCCAGGGCCAGCAGCACATAGCCCGCCGTGCCGCCGGTGTTGTATGCGCTCAGCGCCACGGTGTTGACCAGCGCGGGGGCGGCAAGGATATGCAGCCAGAAACCCGAGGCCGACATCCGCCCCAGCCGGTGCGGATCGCGCATGTCGAAAGCGAGCCCCCCGGCAAGGGCGATGAGCCCGAACAGCAGCGTCGCGATGGCGAGGCCCGAGCCCGAGCGCAGGTCGAACAGGTGCTCCCACCCGCGCAGGTCGTTGAAGGGCCGGACGATATCGACCAGCAGAAACACCAGCACCGCCGCCAGCAGCCCGAGCGGGAACATGGCGAAGGGCACCCGGAAGACGCGATACCAGAGCGCCATGCCCGCGATCCCCGCAAGGCAGAACAGCGCGAGCGACCCGCGCTGTTGCAACGCCGTGTCTGCGGACAGCCCCAGCGCGTCGCCCAGCACCGCGGCAAAGCCGATGGCGAAGCCGGTGGTCAGCACCACCGAGGGCAGCACCATCCGCCGCCTGCGGGTGAAGTAGAGCGCGAAGACCCAGCACAGCGCCGCCGCCAGCAGGGCCATGGCGATGCCGCCCATCACCGCGCCGAACATCATGATGCCGGAGATCAGCAGCACGATGCCGATCGAGACGAAGATCTCGGCAAAGCCGCGGAACAGCTCGAACGGCTCGTCGTCGCCGGTCATGGCGGCGCGCCGGCCCTGCCGGGCCTCGCCGACGATCAGGAGCTGCGCCGCCTGCGCCTCGGTCAGCACACCGGCGGCGACGGCGGCGCGCAGGTCGTCGCGGGTCAGGCTGTCCATGGGGCGGGTCTCGCTCGGGTCATGGGCCGACAGGTATGGGCGCGGCGGGGCGCAATCAACCCGAAACTGTTCGGGGATGGGGTGGAAGCGCGGGCGGGCGGGTGCCCGGAGCCACCTTTCGGCCGATTTAAAAGTTGCGTTGATACCCGCGCGCTCTGCGGGCTAGGGTCGGATCGAAATCCGGAAGGTCACGGTGATGGTAAGATTGTTGGTTGCCGGGATGATGGCGCTCGCCTCGGCTGCGCAGGCGGAAAGCCCCCCGGTCACGACGGGGCCGGTGCTTGTCGGGGACAAGACCCGTGCGGAATGCCGGGTGGCGCTGGACATGGCCACCGCCGCGTTCCGTTCGACCAGCCCCCTTCTGATCTGGCCTGTTCCCCTGCCGGATGCCGATCTGGCCAGGCTGGTTCTGAGCCGCAAGGACCGCGACATCAGCGGCGGCGACGGGGTGCTGGCCGATCCTGCCGTGTTCGAGCGGATGCAGATCGACCCGGTGTCCGAGCGGATGCGGCGGGATGAGCCGCCAATTCGGGCACCGATCCTTCACTGGCAACGCGAAGCACCGGACGGCCACCGCATCGTGGTGGTCGAGACGCCTCACAGTTGGCGGGGCAGTTGGTATTCTCTGTTCCTCGTGGATGCGACCTTTGCACTGGACTCCTTCCCGCAAGCCTGGCTCGACGCCCGCCGGGCAAATTTCATGCAACCGGAAGATGGTCCGCCGATCCTGCTTCCGGTTCTATATGAAGACAGTTGGGCAACACCCACGATCCTGCGCGACGAAGGGTCAGGGGATCTGTGGGTGCTCGAACAGGGGCATTTCCGTCTCTGGCAACCGGAATGGCAGGTCCATGTGCTCGGCACGGAGGGGTTTTCCCCGCTCTGCCGCGTTCTGTTCATCCCCGATGGCAGTCCGGGTCTGGACAGGATGCCCCCCGCCATGCGGCGTTTCGCGCGCTTCGCCGACGAGGCTCTGGGGCCGGGACAGGGGGCCTTGGAAGGAACGCTTCAACCAACCGCACGCATCCGCAACCGGGTGGCCCATCGCTGGACCATGCTCGCCGAACGGCCATGGGCCTTGACCGACACGCCCTACAACAGCCGCGAGGAGGTGGAGGCCGGGCTGTCGGCCTGGGCCGCGGGCGTGCCCGCGCGGGTCCGGCTGCACCGGAACCTGCTCGCAAGTCTGGAACCGGCGGAGGAGGCGCTGGCAGGTTTCCTTGCCGCCCGCTTCGCCATCGGCCAGGATGAGGCCCGCGCCTTCAGCAGCTATGCCATCGACCATATGCTGCGCAGCCATTTCACCTTCCGCAGCGAGGTGGGCGGTTATGCGCATACGCCCTCGGCGACGCCATGGCCGGAGAGCATCCGCTGAGCGGCAGTTCTGTCCGCCTCCCGGCCCCTTGCAGCCTTCGACGCGCAGGATTGCGTGTGCAGGCAATCAACCCGAAACTGCGGGCGGCGGGGGCGCCCCATGCGTGGGACAGAAGGGAGTTTGTTGCAGATCAACGGGTTGGGCGGCGCGCATTAACGATTTTTCAAGGATTGCGGGGCGCCACTCCGCTGGCGAATCCCGCGCGGCGCGCGCCCCGGCCATGGGGCGGGGAAGGGCCGGTTCGAGTCCATGGCGGACAGACGACTTATGGACTTCGACCACTATTGACGGGACATAATAGCGACAGAGCCCTTGATTTTTGGTCATGATGTTAGCCACTGCCCGCAATGTTACAAAGACTGGTCGACGTTTTCCCCTATGGGGTGGACCAACTGCGATCATGGGAGCGACGGCTCTCATGGCGTTTCAGGATGCACTGGTGAAGCTGTTGAGCGCCGGGCTGCCACTATGGCAGCTTTTCTTCCTGCGCTCGGCCTTCATTCTGCCGATCCTCGTGGTGCTGATCCATCGAACTGCTCGCGGTAGCATTCGCCAGGCCCTGAATAAATGGGTGCTGATACGATCCCTCCTGATCATGGCGATGTATATGTTCTTCTATGCAGCCCTGCCGGTGCTGGATTTGCCGGTGGTGTCCGCCGTCTATTACACCGGGCCACTGCTGATCGTTCTGTTTTCCGGCGTTCTCCTGCGAGAGTCCGTCAACATATCCCAGTGGATCGCTGCGCTTGTGGCATTCGTCGGTGTCCTCGTCGTCCTGAGGCCCACGGGGGAACAGTTCTCGATAGCGGCATTGATCCCGCTGGTATCAGCCTTTTGCTATGCGCTGGCAATGATCACGACACGCGGACGGATGGGCACCGTGGATGCCTGGGTGCTGACATTTTCGCTCAATCTTGTCTTTGCTGGAGTTGGCCTTGTCGGGATCATTGTCACGGCATTCGTTGCACGACCGGAAGTCTACCCCTTCCTTCTGACAAGTTGGACGCCGCTCGACACGGGGACATCACTGGTCGTGGTGCTTCTGGCGCTCATTTCGATTGCAATCCATGTGCTTCTGGCCCGCGCATATCAGCTCGGCCCAACTGCCGTCGTAGCGGGACTGGATTTTTCCTATCTGGTGTTTGCAGCCGCGTGGGCGGTTGTATTCTTTGGAACGATGCCAAGTCTTCCGGTCCTGACCGGCACCCTCTTGATCGGCGGGGCAGGTCTATGGGGCGTGATGAATCAGGGCCGGCGTGGCTGAGGCGCAATCTGAGCGGCAGCTTCGTCCCGCAAACCGGTTGCAAGGACAGTTCGAGCCTCGCACCACCCGAGCGATGCCCTCTGTGGTGAAAGGAGCGGCGCGAGCGCGCGCCCTACCCCGTCCCGATCCGCTCCACCGTCAGATTGCCGTTGGTGTAGACGCAGATCTCCGCGGCGATGGCCATGGCCTTGCGCGCCACCTCCTCGGCCCCGAGGTCGCCTTCCATCAGCCCCCGCGCCGCGGCCAGCGCGAAATTGCCGCCCGAGCCGATGGCGGCCACGTCGTGCTCGGGTTCCAGCACGTCGCCCGCGCCGGTGATCACGAACAGATCACGGCCGTCGGTGACGATCAGCATGGCTTCGAGGTTGCGCAGGTATTTGTCCATGCGCCAGTCCTTGGCCAGTTCGACCGAGGCGCGCGCCAGTTGCCCCGGCATCGCCTCCAGCTTCTTCTCCAGCCGGTCGAGCAGCGTGAAGGCGTCGGCGGTGGAGCCCGCGAAGCCCGCCACCACCTCCTGCCCGCCGGGCGAGAGGCGGCGCACCTTGCGGGCCGTGCCCTTGATGACGGTCTGGCCGAGGCTGACCTGCCCGTCGCCCGCCACCACCACCTCGCCCGCGCGGCGCACCGCGAGGATGGTGGTGCCGTGCCAGCCGGGGAACCTGTTGTCCGCCATTCCTGCCTCCGCCTCTGTGGTCCGCCCTATATGGTCCGCGCGGGCGGGGGCGGCAAGAGACCTTTCCCGGCGCGGCCGGGGCGGCTAGGCTGCGGGCGATGGCCGAGACCCTGCATTTCCACCTGCCCGGACCGATGCGCCGCGACGCCGCCGCGGGGCGGGTCAATATCGTCAACCGGATCATGGCGGCGCTGCCCGGCTGGCGGGCCGAGTTCCACCGCGACGACGACAGCCCGCGGCCGGGGCGCGGCATCTGGCACATGCGGACCCCGCCCGAGGGCGCGCTGTGCCTGCGCCGGGCGGGGTGGTATCCGTTCTGGCATCTGGAGGCCACCAACGACCGCTGGATGTTCGACGTCGCCCGTGCGGCTTTCGACCCCGGGGGGATCGACCCCGAGGAGGCACGCGGTTTCCAGCGCCGCTGGCGGCAGCGGCTGCTGCCCAAGGACCAGTCCGCGAGCGAGGGTTTCCTGTTCATGCCCTTGCAGGGGCGGCTGACCGACCGGCGCGGCTTTCAGGCCATGAGCCCGGTCGAGATGATCGAGGCCACGTTGGCGCAAGACCCGCGTCCGATCCGCGCCACGCTGCACCCGCGCGAGGTCTACAGCGGCTCGGAACGCGCGGCGCTGGAACGGCTGGCGGCGCGGCATCCGCGATTCCGGCTGGTTGACGCGGCGTCCGAGCGGCTGCTGATGCGCTGCGACATGGTGGTGACGCAGAACTCGTCGCTGGCCTTTACGGGCTATCTGCTGGACAAGCCCGCGGTGCTGTTCGCCATGACCGACTGCCACCACATCGCCGGATCGGTGCCGCGCGACGGGCCGGAGGCGGCTTTCGCGCAGGCGCGCGAGGGGGTGCCCGAGGCCGCGCGCTATCTGTGGTGGTTCCTGCGGCTGCACACGGTCAACGGCGGCGCGCCCGGGGCCGAGGACCAGGTGCGGGCCCGGCTGGCACGGTTCGGCTGGCCGGTGGGCGTATAGAGATCGTTCGAGCCTTCGCTCCGGCGCGGCAGGTGGCGCGGTTTTCGAGAACCGGAGCGGAGTGTGCTTGAGGCACATGAGCACCGGAAGCGCAGAAAGCCGCGTCAGATGCCCGAAGGACGTAGAAGGAACGGACGATCTCTCAGCCCAGAAGCCAGCCTGCACCGTAAAGCACGAAGGCCCCGCCGAAGATCGACAAGAGCACGTTGCGCAGCCCGACCCCGATCGCCAGCGTCGCCAGCGCCGCGAGCAGGCGCGGCAGGTCGGTCTCGCCCCCCGTCGCGGCGGGCCACAGCACCAGCGGCAGCACGATCCCCGGCAGCACCGCGACCGGAGTGTAGCGCAGCAGCCGCAGCACAACGGGCGGCAGCGGCCGACCGCCGACCACCCCCAGGAACGACAGCCGGATCAGGTAGGTCCCGACCCCGGTGGCGATGATCACGGTCCAGATCGTCAGCGTATCCTGGGTCATGCCGTGCGTCCCCGCTTGCGGTCGAGCAGGGTTTCCACCGTCGCCCCCGTCGCCATCGCCAGCACCGCGGCAACCAGCAGGCCGCTGTTGTAGGGCAGGAACGACAGCACCACCGCCCCCACCGCCGAGACCGCCGCCGCCGCCAGATGCGCGGGCGTGCGCAGCATCGGCGAGATGATCGCGATGAAGGTGATCGGCACGGCGAAATCCAGCGCATATTCCGGCGGGATCGCTTCGCCCAGCGTGGCGCCGACATAGGTCGAGACATACCAGATCGGGCAGACCGGCACCGTCACCCCGACGAAGAAGGCGGTCTTTTCCGCAAGGCTCATCCTTGGGCGGTTCTCGTATTCGATGGCGGCCAGGGCATAGGTCTGATCGACAAGGAAATAGGCCATGACCGCCCGTTTCCAGAACGGCAGCCCCCCGAGCGAGGGCGCAAGCGCCGCGGAATACATCGCCATCCGCAGGTTCACCGCAAGCGCGGTGGCGATGACGATCAGGGTCGGCGTGTTCTCGGCCATGAGCTGGATCGCCGCGAATTGCGACGCCCCGGCGATGACGAAGATCGAGAAGGCCATGACCTCGGTCAGGTTGAACCCGGCCTCGGTCGCGACCACGCCGAACAGCAGGCCGAACGGTGCGACGACCAGAATGAACGGCGCGCCTTCGCGCATGCCGCGCCAGAAGGCTGAGCGGGTGCCGGGCATGGTTGCGACTCCGGGTTGAACCTGAACTTCCCGCTTAGGCAATTCCGAAGGGGGATGCAATCGGGGGATGGAACGCCGGGCACCCTTCCCCCTTCGCCCGATATCAAGGCACGGCACGCGCCGCCGGGCAGCGGCCGACCGTGGCCTCCGTGGTGGCAGGGCCAGAGGGTGCGGAGCCCGCGGCCCTGTGCGATAAGGCCGGGGGCGGGGATTCGGAACCGGCAGAGGCAGGCGGGACATGGAACGGGGGCTGACGTTGCGGCGCGGGCTCGACCCGGCGCAGCGGGCGGATGCGGCGCGGCTTTACTGGGCTGCCTTCGGCGCGAAACTCGGGAGGCTGCTGGGGCCTGATCCGCGGGCGCTGGCGCTGCTGGACCGGGTGATCCGCTGCGATCACGCGCTGGGGGTCGAGGACGCGGAGGGCCGCCTGCTTGCCGTAGCCGGGTTCCGCAGCCCGCTTGGTTGTTTCGCCAGCTTCGGGTGGCACGATCTGGTGGCGATCTACGGTCGGCTTGGCGGACCATGGCGCGCGGCCCTGCTGCACTGGCCCCGGCCCGAGGTGGACAACGGCCGGTTCCTCGTGGACGGGATCGCGGTGCGCGCCGACATGCGGGGCCGGGGCATCGGCAGCGCGCTTCTGGAGGCGCTGGCGGCCGAGGCGCGGGCACGCGGCTATCCGGCGGTCCGGCTGGAAGTGGCCGACACCAACCCCCGCGCCCGCGCGCTTTACGAACGCCACGGCTTTGCCCCGTGGCGCGAGGACCGGCTGCGCCTGCTGGCGCCGCTTTATGGCTATCGCGTCTCCACGGTGATGCTGCGCCCGACCGGCTGAGGGGGTCAGTCCACCGACCGGATCAGCTTGCGCTCCAGCACCCGCAGCACGGTGGGCAGGTCGTGGCCGCGCCGCAGCACCTGCCCTTCGGGGCCGATTACCGCATAGATCCCCTGCCGCCCGCGCAGCCTGGGACGCTTTTCGATCCGGTAGAGCGGATTTTCCGACGTGCGGCGGAACACCGAGAACACCGCGACCTCGCGCAGGCAGGAAATGCCGTAGTCGCGCCATTCGCCCGCGGCGACCATCCGGCCGTAAAGCGACAGGATCACCCCGAGTTCGCGCCGGTCGAAACTAACCTGCTCCGGTGCCGCCGTGGGAAAGGGGATAAGCCCGATGTTCATGGCCCGATGTTACGCAAGCGGGGCGGTAAATCAAGCCGGACGGCCCCGGCACCCGCGACGGGCACCGGGGCGCGACAATCAGGCCACGTTGAATTCAAGCGGGCGGACCTGCTGGAACAACCCGCTTTCCTTCAGCGCCTCGATGGCGGCGGGCAGGATCGGCTGGTCAAGGTAGAGGATCGCGATCGCATCCTTGCCCACGCTTGAACGCCCCAGCGTGAAGTTGGCGATGTTCACCCCGTTCGCGCCCATGGTCGTGCCCAGCGTGCCGATGATCCCCGGTTCGTCCCGGTTGGCGGTATAGAGCATGAAGGGTCCGACCTCGGCGTCGATATTGATCCCCTTGATCTGGATGAAACGCGGCTTGCCGTCCGAGAACACCGTCCCGGCGATCGAGCGCTCGCGGGTGTCGGTCACCACCGTCAGCTTGATATAGGCGTCGAAGGTGCCGGATTTTTCCTGCCGCGTGGTGGCGATCTGGACACCGCGTTCGCGTGCGATCACCGGGGCCGACACAAGGTTCACGTCGGGGTTCGTGGCCTTCATCACCCCGGCGATCACCGAGCAGTTGAGCGCGGCAAGGTTCATTTCGGCCACACTGCCATCGTAAAGCACGTTGATGGCCTTGATCGGCTCATCGGTCATCTGGCCGACAAAGCTGCCCAGATGCCCGGCAAGCTGGATCCACGGGCCCATGACCGTGGCCTCCTCGGCGGTGACCGACGGCATGTTGAGCGCGTTCTGCACGGCGCCGGTCAGCAGGTAGTCGGACATCTGTTCCGCAACCTGAAGCGCCACGTTCTCCTGCGCCTCGGTGGTCGAGGCGCCCAGATGCGGGGTAACCACGACATTGGGCAGGCCGAACACCGGGCTTTCGGTCGCGGGTTCGACCGCGAAGACATCGAGGGCCGCACCCGCGACATGACCCGATTTCAACGCCTCGGCCAGCGCGGCCTCATCGACCAGGCCGCCGCGGGCACAGTTGATGATCCGCACGCCCTTTTTCGTTTTCGCGAGATTTCCGGCCGACAGGATATTGCGGGTCTTGTCGGTCAGCGGCACATGCAGCGTGATGAAATCGGCCCGCGCCAGCAGTTCGTCCAGTTCCACCTTGGTCACGCCCATGGTCCTGGCGCGTTCCTCGGACAGGAAGGGGTCGTAGGCGATCACCTTCATCTTCAGGCCAAGCGCCCGGTCGCAGACGATACCGCCGATATTGCCCGCGCCGATCACGCCCAGGGTCTTGTTGAACAGCTCGACCCCCATGAAGCGGTTCTTCTCCCACTTGCCGGCATGGGTCGAGGCGCTGGCATCGGGCAGTTGCCGCGCCACGGCGAACATCATGGCGATGGCGTGTTCGGCGGTGGTAACGGAATTGCCGAAGGGCGTGTTCATCACGATCACGCCCCGTTTCGAGGCGGCGGGGATATCGACGTTATCGACGCCGATCCCGGCGCGGCCGATCACCTTCAGGTTCGTGGCGGCGGCCAGCAGCTTTTCCGTGGCCTTGGTGGCCGAACGGATGGCGAGACCGTCATACTTGCCGATGACCTCAAGCAGCTTTTCCTTGTCCTTGCCGAGGTCGGGGAGGTAATCGACCTCCACCCCCCGGTCACGGAAGATCTGCACGGCGGTTTCGGAAAGCTTGTCGGATACGAGAACGCGGGGGGCCATGTCGGGGCTCCTTCATTGGTGTTCGGGGGGGAGCGGAGGTGCGCTGAAGCGCACCCTGCGGGCGTTTTGCGGGGGGGGGCGGTCGTAGGGTGCGCTTCAGCGCACCCCGGCTTCCACCGTTTCCGCCACCGCGGCGATCTCGGCCCCGTAGGCCCATTCGATCCACGGCAGCAGCGCCTTGACATCGGCGGTTTCCACCGTCGAGCCGCACCAGATCCGCAGCCCCGGCGGCGCGTCGCGATAGGCGCCGATATCGTAGGCCACGCCCTCGACTTCCAGCCGTTTCGCCACCGCCTTGGCAAAAGCCGCGCCGTCCGCGATGCGCGGATCGGTGAACTTCAGGCAGACCGAGGTGGTCGAGGCGGTCGCCGGGTCTTCGGCCAGGTTGGCGATCCAGTCGCGGGCGGCGCAAAAGTCCCACACCGCTTTCGCATTGGCACCGGCTCTTGCGATCAGCGCGGGAAGCCCGCCGATCGACCGCGCCCAGTCCAGCGCGACAAGGTAATCCTCGACCGCGAGCATCGACGGGGTGTTGATCGTCTCGCCCCTGAAAATACCTTCGTTGAGCTTGCCGCCCTTGGTCAGGCGGAAGATCTTGGGCAGCGGCCATGCGGGGGTGTGGTTTTCCAGCCGCTCCACCGCGCGGGGCGACAGGATCAGCATGCCATGCGCGGCCTCGCCCCCCAGCACCTTCTGCCAGCTGAACGTCACCACATCCAGCCTGTCCCAGGGCAGGTCCATGGCGAAGGCGGCGCTGGTGGCGTCGCAGATCGTCAGCCCCTCGCGGTCGGCGGGGATCGCGTTGCCATCGGGCAGCCGCACGCCCGAGGTGGTGCCGTTCCAGGTGAACACCACATCCTTGTCGAAATCGACCTGCGCGAAGTCCACGATCTGCCCGTAGGGCGCCTTGCGCACCGTGGCATCCAGCTTGAGCTGCTTGACCACATCGGTCACCCAGCCTTCGCCGAAGCTTTCCCAGGCGAGCATCTCCACCCCCCGCGCACCCAGCAGCGACCACAGCGCCATCTCCACCGCGCCGGTGTCCGAGGCGGGCACAATGCCGATGCGGTAATCTGCGGGAACGCCGAGGATCTCGCGCGTGCCGTCGATGGCGGCAGCGAGTTTCGCCTTGCCCGGCGCAGCGCGGTGCGACCGGCCCAAGGGCGCGTCGGCAAGCAGGTCCAGCGAGTATCCGGGGATCTTGGCGCAGGGGCCGGAGGAAAAACGCGGATTGTCCGGCCGCGCGGCCGGGGTCGGGGTCTTGGTCATGTCTAGCCTTCCAGCTAATAAGCCCTTCGTTGGGGAAGGGTGTCCCGAGGCGGGACATACGCCCACCCTGAAAATACCGCAAGAGAAAAAGGGCGTTGCCCGGAGCATCGCACGGGTAAGGGCGATTTGACGCAGAGCGAAGGCGAAACCGGCCGGATCAAAGCCGGAAAGCGCCCCCGGCGCCGGTGGCGGGGCGAGCGGGTCAGCCTGTGGATACAGGCCGGTTTCAAAAGGGCCTGGCGCGCAACCCCGCGGTATCTGACGATTGTCAGATGCCACCCGGAGGGTGCGGCCCGGCCAGCCGGTTCACCCGCAGGCCCTCAGCCAGTCGCGGATACGGGTTTCGGGGGCGGGGCTCAGGGTGATGTCGGTCACGGCCGAGACCACATCCGCCCCGGCGGCGAGGGCCGAGGGCGCGCGTTCCACGCTCAGCCCGCCGATGGCGACAAGGGGGGTGTCGCCCACCAGACGCTTCCATTCCGCCACCCGCTCAAGCCCCTGCGGCGCCCATTTCATCGCCTTCAGGATCGTGGGCCAGACCGGCCCCAGCGCGATGTAATCGGGCGCCAGCGCCAGTGCCCGGTCCAGTTCGGCATGGTCATGGGTGGAAACCCCCAGCTTCAGCCCGGCCCGGCGGATCGCGGGCAGGTCGGCGGTATCCAGGTCTTCCTGCCCCAGATGCAGCCAGTCGGCGCCCGCGTCGATGGCGATGCGCCAGTGGTCATTCACCACCAGCGCCGCCCCATGGGCGCGGGCCAGCGCGACCCCGGCACCGATCTCGCGGCGCAGCGCATCTTCGGGCCGGTCCTTGATCCGCAACTGGACAAAGCGCACGCCCAGCGGCAGCGCCCGCGCCAGCCAGTCGGCGCTGTCGAAGATCGGGTAGAAGCGGGGCAGCGTCACAGCCATGCCTTTCCGATCACCGGGGTCGAGGGCTGCGCCATGTCGCGCGGGACCATCGGCCCTGCCCCGGCCGCGATCCTTCCTGCGCGGGCGGCGAGCGCGAAGGCTTCGGCCATCGCCACCGGATCCCCGGCCTGCGCGACGGCGGTGTTCAGCAGCACCGCGTCGCAACCAAGCTCCATCGCCTCGGCGGCATGGCTGGGCAGGCCGAGCCCGGCATCCACCACCAGCGGAATGTCGGGAAAGGCCGCACGCAGGGTGCGCAGCCCGTAGCGGTTGTTCAGCCCGAGGCCCGAACCGATCGGCGCCCCCCAGGGCATCAGCACCCGGCAGCCCGCATCCACCAGACGCCGGGCCACCACCTGATCCTCGGTCGTGTAGGGGAAGATCTCGAACCCCTCGGCGGCGAGGATCTCGGCCGCCTCCACAAGCCCGAACGGGTCGGGTTGCAGCGTGTCGGCATGGCCAATGACTTCAAGCTTGATCCAGTTGGTCTCGAACAACTCCCGCGCCATATGCGCCGTGGTCACCGCCTCGCGCGCGCTGTAGCATCCGGCGGTGTTGGGCAGCACCCGCACGCCCATGTCGCGCACGATCCGCCAGAATGCCTGCCCGCCGCCCGCCTCGCGGCGCAGCGAGACGGTGGCGATCTCTGCCCCCGAGGCGCGGAAGGCCCGCTCCATCACCGCGGGCGAGGGATATCGCGCGGTGCCCAGCATCAAGGGGCAGTCGAGCGTGACGCCGTAGAAATCGCGCATCCCTAGCCCCCCTGCATCGGTGCCAGCACTTCGAGCCGGTCGCCGGGGGCAAGCCTTTGCCCGGCCCGGGCGGCTGCGGGCAGGAAATCGCCATTGAGCGCGGTGGCGACTTTCGCCCCGGCCCAGCCGAGTTCGTCCAGAGCATCGGCCACGGTTCCGGCCGTGACCTCGCGCGTGGTGCCGTTGACGTCAATCCTCATGGAACAGCCCTCCTTTCCGGCCGGTGTGCAGATAGTCCGCCGCGGTGGCGGCAAGCGCCGGGGCCATCAGAAAACCGTGGCGGAAAAGCCCGTTCAGGTGCAGCACCCGCCCGCGCCGGACCACACGCGGCAGGTGGTCGGGAAAGGCCGGGCGCAGGTCGGCGCCGGTCTCCAGCACCTCGGCTTCGGCAAAGACGGGGGAAAGCGCATAGGCCGCCGACAGCAGTTCCAGCAGCGACCGGGCGGTGACCGGGCCGCGGCGTTCCGATTCGATCTGGGGCGCGCCCAGCATGAATCCCCCGTCTTCGCGCGGCACGATGTAAAGCGGGTGGCGCGGGTGCAGCAGCCGGATCGGGCGGGACAGGGCGATATCGGAGGTGCGCAGCACCACCATTTCGCCGCGCACCCCACGCAGATGCGGCAAGTCCCCGCTTGCCGCCATGCCCCGGCAGTCCAGCACCGGGCCGGGGATATCGGCGGGCGTGGCCTCGGCGGTCTCGATCCGCACCCCCCTGGCGGCCAGCGCCGCCGCGAGGTCAAGCAGTGCCCGGCGCGGGTCGAGGTGGGCCTCGGCAGCAAAGAACAGCCCCGGGCCGTCGGGCAGGTCGGGCTCCAGATCGCGGGCGTTTACCGGGCTGTGGCCGGTGGTGCGGCTGGCGAACTGGGCGATCTCGCCGCGGTCGCGTTCAAGCGTGGTGACCAGCGAGCCCTTGCGGGCGACCGGGGTGACCTCGGCCCAGCGGTCGGCGGCCTTCGCGCCATGCGCGACCACCGGCGGCTCCGCCAGCGCGCCCTCGCAATCGGGGGCGAGCATTCCGCCCGCCCACCACGAGCAGCCCTCCGGCCCCGGCCCGCCCGCACGGTCGATCAGCCTTGGCGTGATCCCGCGCCGGACCAGTTCCCACGCCGCCCAGAGACCGGCGACCCCGGCGCCGATGACGGTAACCTCAGCCATCGGACCACACCCCGTGAAAATGATGCACCGGCCCGCGCCCGTGCCCGACCCCCAGCCGGTCGGCGGCGGCAATCGCCCCTTGCAGGTAGCCATGCGCCCTTGTGACCGCGCCGGTCAGGTCCATCCCCTGCGCCAGCCCGGCGGCAATGGCGGCCGAAAGCGTGCAGCCCGTGCCATGGGTGTTGCGCGTGGCATGGCGGGGCGCGGTCAGGCGCAGGGTGCCTTCGGCGCTTATCAGCAGGTCGATACACTCCGGCCCTTCGCCGTGGCCGCCCTTCATCAACACCGCCCCTGCGCCCAGCGCCCGCAACGCCTCGCCCTGCGCCAGCATATCGGCCTCGTCCCGGGCCGGGGCGGCGTCAAGAAGCCGCGCCGCCTCGGGCAGGTTCGGGGTCAGCAGCGCGGCCATGGGCAGCAGCGCCTTGCGCAAGGCGGCCACCGCGTCACCGGGCAAAAGCGCGTCGCCCGACTTCGCCACCATCACCGGGTCGAGCACCACCGGCACCGCGCGGCCCTTCAGCCCCGCCGCCACCGCCCCGATCGCCTCGCTTCCCCCCAGCATCCCCAGCTTGACCGCGCGAATGTCTAGATCGTCGAACACCGCCGCGATCTGGGCGGCGATCATCGCGGGGCTCGCCGGTTCCACCATGGTCACGACGCGGGTGTTCTGGGCGGTCAGCGCGGTGATCACGCTGGCCCCGTAGGCGCCCAGTGCCGAGAAGGTCTTGAGATCGGCCTGAATGCCCGCGCCGCCGCCGCTGTCGGACCCGGCGATGGTCAATGCTATGGGGGCCATGGCCCTTGCTCCTCTGCCGTTCGGGTCATGGCTTGGGAGACGGGCGGGGGGACCATGCCCCCGATATCACCGTTCCCTCCGCCGGTATGACCCGGATCAGGTTCGATGGGTTGGCCACGGCCTCTCAGCCCCTTGCGGGGCACCCCAACGGTCATGCGCCACAGGCTAAGGCAGAATCGCGCCGCTGGCAAGGGCGGCGGCGGGCCTTCGCGGGGATGGCAGGCATCCGCCCGGCGTCGCGCGGGTTCCAGAGTACTCCGGGGCGGCCACGGCCGCCCGTTCACGGCTGGAACGTGCCACTGGCATGTTTCCGTGACGCCGCCTCCGGCGGGGATATTTTCATCAAGGCGACGATGAAGAGATGTTCTCAATATTATTTCACCGTGATGAAAGTATCCTCGGGGGTGAATTGCGCGCAAGGCGCGCAAGAGGGGGCGGACAGCCCCCTTGCCCGGCCCGCCAGACGCACAGGCAGCACCTCTCTTGCCCGCGCCGGGCAGATCGTTATCATGCCCGCCGAACCAGTGCGCCCGAGAGGGCAGGAGAGCCTGAGCCATGACCATCGACGCCCCCGAAACCGAAATCGTCACCGTCTGGAAGGTCGCCTGCGACGGCGGCGAAGGGGCGCTGGGCCATCCGCGGGTCTGGCTGTCGATCCCGCACGATACCGGCCGGGTCGAATGCGGCTATTGCGACAAGCTTTACATCCACGAATCCTTCGCCGACCGCCCGGCGGACGGGTAACAGACCCGGCAGGACAGCGCGGCCCCGGCCGGAAACGGAGACTCGCATGGCCTTCGGCAAGGGCTGCCATCTGCATCTGATCGACGGTTCGGCCTTCATCTTCCGGGCCTATCACGCGCTGCCGCCCTTGACGCGGAAATCCGACGGGCTGCCCATCGGCGCGGTGGCCGGGTTCTGCAACATGATGGTGAAATACCTCGACGGCAACGGCGCCGCCGCCGACGCGCCGACCCATGTCGCGGTGGTGTTCGACTATTCCTCCAAGACCTTCCGCAACGACATCTTCCCCGAATACAAAGCCAACCGCCCCGAACTGCCCGAGGACCTGCGGCCGCAGTTCCCGCTGACGCGCGAGGCGACGCGGGCCTTCAACGTCGCCAGCATCGAGATCGAGGATTACGAGGCCGACGACATCATCGCCACCCTGTCCTGCCAGGCGCGCGATCTGGGCGGGCGGGTGACGATCATCTCTTCCGACAAGGATCTGATGCAGCTGGTCGGCGGCGGGGTCGAGATGTTCGACGCCATGAAGAACCGCCACATCGGCCCCGAGGAGGTCGAGGAGAAGTTCGGCGTCGGCCCCGACCGGGTGGTCGATGTGCAGGCGCTGGCGGGTGACAGCGTGGACAACATCCCCGGCGCGCCGGGGATCGGGGTCAAGACCGCGGCGCTCTTGATCAACGAATACGGCGATCTGGAAACGCTGCTGGAGCGGGCGGACGAGATCAAGCAGCCGAAGCGCCGCCAGACCCTGACCGGCTTCGCCGAACAGATCCGCCTGTCGCGGCGGCTGGTCGAGCTGAAACGCGACACGCCGCTTGATTTCACGCTGGACGATCTGGAGGTGCGCGACGCCGACCCCGACGCGCTGCTCGACTTCCTCACGCGGATGGAGTTCCGCACCCTCAGCAAGCGGGTGGCGGACCGGCTGGGCCGCGAGGCCCCGGCAATCCCCGACACCCCCGTCGCGGCGCCCGAGGCCACAGCGGCCCCCGCCCCCGAGGCGCTGCCCTTCGACCACGCCGGGTATGAGTGCATCCGCGACGCCGAGGCGCTGAACCGCTGGATCGCGGAGATCCGCGAACGCGGCTGGGTGGCGGTGGATACCGAGACCACCAGCCTTGACGAGATGCGCGCCGAACTGGTCGGCATCTCGCTCTGCGTCGAGCCGGGCCGGGCCGCCTATCTCCCGCTGGGCCACACCGAGGGCGGCGGCGACCTGTTCGGCGCCTCGAAACTCGTGGATGGCCAGATGCCGATGGCCGAGGCGCTGGCGGCCTTGAAACCCGTCCTTGAGGATGACGCCATCCTCAAGATCGGCCAGAACATGAAATACGACGCCAAGATATTCGCGCGTCAGGGGATCGCGGTCGCCCCGATCGACGACACCATGCTGATGTCCTACGCCATGCACGCGGGCAAGCACGGCCACGGCATGGACACGCTGTCCGAGCAATACCTCGGCCACAACCCGGTGCCGATCAAGACGCTGCTGGGCGGCGGCAAGGCCGCGATCACCTTCGACCGGGTGCCGGTCGAGGAGGCGGTGAAATATGCCGCCGAGGATGCGGATATCACGCTCCGGCTCTGGCGTGCGTTCAAGCCCGAACTGCACCGGGCGCAGGTGACCACGGTCTACGAGACGCTGGAACGCCCGCTGGTGCCGGTGCTGGCCGGGATGGAGATGGCCGGCGTGCTGGTGGACCGCGACGTGCTGTCGCGCATGTCGAACGCCTTTGCCCAGAAGATGGCCGGGTTCGAGGCCGAGATCCACGAACTGGCGGGGGGGGCGTTCAACGTCGGTTCACCGAAGCAGCTTGGCGAGATCCTGTTCGACCGCATGAGCCTGCCGGGCGGCGTCAAGGGCAAGACCGGCGCCTATGCCACCGGGGCCGAGGTGCTGGAAGACCTCGCCGCCGAGGGGCACGACCTGCCCGCGCGGGTGCTCGACTGGCGCCAGTTGGCCAAGCTGAAATCGACCTACACCGACGCGCTCCAGACCCATATCAACCCCGAGACCGGGCGGGTGCATACCTCCTATTCCATCGCCGGAGCGAACACCGGGCGGCTGGCCTCGACCGACCCCAACCTCCAGAACATCCCGGTCAGGACCGAAGAGGGTCGCCGCATCCGGCAGGCGTTCATCGCCCCTCCGGGCAAGGTGCTGGTCAGCCTCGACTACAGCCAGATCGAGCTGCGGATACTGGCGCATGTCGCGGGCATCCCGGCGCTGAAAGAGGCGTTCCGGCAGGGGCTCGACATCCACGCGATGACCGCATCCGAGATGTTCGGGGTGCCGATCGAAGGGATGGACCCGATGGTGCGCCGTCAGGCCAAGGCGATCAACTTCGGGGTGATCTACGGGATTTCCGGCTTCGGGCTGGCGCGCAACCTGCGCATCCCCCGGGCGCAGGCGCAGGCGTTCATCGACACCTATTTCGAGCGTTTCCCCGGCATCCGTGAATACATGGACGCGACCATCGCCTTCGCGAAGAAGCACGGCTACGTGCAGACCCTGTTCGGCCGCCGCATCCACACGCCCGAGATCAACTCGAAAGGCCCGACCGCGGGCTTCGCCCGCCGCGCGGCGATCAACGCGCCCATTCAGGGCAGCGCCGCCGACGTGATCCGCCGGGCAATGATCCGGATGCCCGCGGCGATCGAGGGGTTGCCCGCGACGATGCTGTTGCAGGTGCATGACGAACTGGTGTTCGAGGTGGCCGAGGATGCGGTCGAGGACACCATCGCCCGCGTCCGCGCGGTGATGGAGGGTGCGGCCGACCCGGCGGTGAAGCTTGCCGTGCCGCTGGTGGTCGATGCCGGACAGGGCGCAAACTGGGCCGAGGCACATTAGCGAAAAAGGGCAGCACCCGCCCCTTTGCGGCGCGCTTTCGCGCGCGGCAAGACGCCCGGGCCGGGCCCGCCCTTCGGGCGCGAGGTTGCGGGCCGGGGCCGTTCCCAGGGGCGGGAGGGCCTCGACCCCTGCCGCGAAGGCCGCTCAGAGACCCATCTGCTTGGCGATGATATTGCGCTGGATCTCGTTGGTGCCCCCGCCGATCGGGCCGACGCGGGAGTCGCGGAAGAACATCTCCATGAGATATTCCGACGAATAGCCGGCGCCGCCCATCACCTGAAGCCCGATATCGGCGCATTTGAAGTTGTTCTCGGAAGTGATGATCTTGGCGATCGAGGTTTCCCGCACTGCATCCTTGCCCGCGTCCAGCAGGTCGGCCACCCGCCATGTCGCCTGACGCGCGGTTTCCGACAGGATCAGCATGTCGGCCAGCTTGTGCTGGATCACCTGGAAGCTTGAGATCGGCTGGCCGAACTGGATCCGCTCCCTGGCATAGTCGGCCGTGTAATCGGTGATGCGGAAGCAGTGCCCGGCCGAGATCGCCGAGAGGCAGAGCCGTTCGACGTTCAGGCAACTCATCAGGTTCTTCCAGGCGCTGCCTTCCTCGCCAAGCAGGTTGCCCGCGGGAACCCGCACATTGTCGAAGAATACCTCGTTGGCATGCGTCGTGCGCCGGCCCAGCATCTTGAGCGGGCGGATCTCGACGCCGGGGGCGTCGGCGTCCACCAGAAGAACGCTCATCCCCTTGTGGCGGGCGGCATTCGGATCGGTCTTGGCGATCACGACCAGCTTGTTGGCGACATGGGCGCAGGTGATCCAGATTTTCTGACCGTTGAGCACATAGTCATCGCCGTCGCGCAGGGCCGTCGTCTTGATCCCCGCCACGTCCGAGCCGGTGCCAGGTTCCGACATCGCAAGCGCGAGCTTGACCTCACCGCTGATGATCTTCGGCACGATTTCCTTCTTCACTTCGGGGCTGCCGTTCTTGAGGACATGCATCCCGGCGTAGATCACGGTCGTCATATAAGCCTGCGCAACGCCGGTGTAGTAGTAACCCAGGGTTTCGACGAAAGCGGCCAGATCCCCGTGGCTGCTGCCCATGCCGCCGTATTCCTCGGGGTAGAACAGGCCCATGAAACCGGCCCCGGCCAGCGCGTCATAGGCGGCGTGCGGGAATTCCCGCCGCTCGTCCATCTCCCGAATGCGATCGAACGGCAGGTGTTGCGAAAGCAGTTCAAGCGTGCTCGCGCGGATCATGGCCTGATCTTCGGTCAGCCCGGCGGTGTTGATGAGTTCCATTGCACGTTTCCTGTGTTATGTCACGGGCGCGTCGGCGGCGCGCGACTTGACGAGGGTGGACATCAGGCCCGTCTGGACAAGTTCTCCCCTCTGGTTGAAAAGCTCCATACGGCGGACCAGAACGCCCCGGTCGGGCTTGGTGTTGCTGATCCGGGCCACCTCCACGGTGCTGCGCAGCGTCACGGTGTCGCCGATCAGCACCGGCCTGACGAACTTCCATTCGTCGATGCCAAGCGCGGCGATGGCGGTGCCGTCGAGATAGCCGATCCGGGCGCTGAGGCCGGTGACAACCGAAAGGCACAGCGTTCCATGTGCAAGGCGCTCGCCGATCGGCGTCGTGCGCGCGTGTTCGGCATCCGTGTGCATCGGATTGGTGTCACCGGAAATCCAGGAGTAGGTGACGACATCCGTTTCGGTGATCGTTCTTCCCGGACTGGTGTCGACCTGCCCAACCTTGAAGTCGTCGATATAGGTGCCCATTTCCCCTCCCGATGGCAGATGTAGCGGTCCGGCGGGGCGCGATGCCCTGCCGGTCATTGTCCTGCGGTTGTCAGTCAGCTTTCCGGCAGCGCGAACCGGCCGAAACCGCCGTCCTGCGCAATCTCGCCGATCCTCGCATCGTCATAGCCCAGCACCTTTTCCAGCACATCGCGCGTATGCTGCCCGATCAATGGCGCGGCGACGGGGGTGACGACGGGCGTTTCCGACAACCGGATGGGGAGTGCCAGGTTCGGCACTTCGCCCGCCGTCGGATGCGGGATGCGCGTCACGATGCCGCTGTCGCGGGTGACTTCGGAATTCAGCGCGTCGGCCAGGGTGCGGACCTCGCCCGCGGGAACGCCTGCACCGCGCAGTTTCGGCTCCCAGAAGGCGAACGGATGCTTGCCGAATTCCTCGTCGAGGATCGCGTTCATCTCGTCCTTTCGCTCCAGCCGCCCGATGCGGTCCTGCAAGCCGGGGTCTTCGGCGACATCGGGACGCCCGACGGCGCGGAACAGGCGCTGGAACACGGCCGTGCTGGACGAGGAGATGAAGAACGAAGCGTCGCTTGCGTGGTACACGCCGGTCGGGGCGGTGTCGTTGCTGGAATTGCCGACCCGCTCTCGTTCGATGCCGTTATGCAGATACTGCATCGAGCCGAAGCCCGTCATTGTCAGCGCGGTCTCGTAAAGCGACACATCGACCCGCTGGCCACCGCCATTCCTTTCGCGGGTGACCAGGGCCGCAAGGATACCGTTCGCGGCCATCAGCGCGGTTGCGGTGTCCATGACCACCGGCTGCACCCGTACTCCGTCACGGTCGCGATAGCCGTTCAGCGACATGAAGCCGCTTTCGGCCTGCACGACCGTATCGAACCCCAGACGATCGGCGAAGGCCCCGGTGCGGCCATAGGCCGAGATGGCGCAATAGATGATGTCGGGCCGGATCCGCTTCAGATCCTCATAGCCGATGCCGAGACGCTCCATGACGCCGGTCGAGAAGTTCTCGACCACGACATCCGCGGTTTTCACCAGATCGCGGACCACGGCGATGCCGCTTTCGGACTTGAGGTTGAGAACGATGCCCTTCTTGTTGCGGTTCGTCCAGAGAAACGGGCTGCCTTCGCCGTTCAGTGCCGGGTCGGACGGGGGGAACTGGCGGAAGTCCTCACCCTTGTCCGATTCGACCTTTATGACCTCGGCGCCGAGGTCACCGAGCATCATCGTGCAGAAGGGTCCGGCCACGAAATGCGTGAAATCGAGTACCCTGATCCCGTGAAGCGGTCCCGCCGACCCGGTGGATTGATGGGTGGGAAACCGGCCAATCGGCCGTTCGGTCATCATGTCCATATCTTGCTGTGGCGCACTGCCGACATGCTTCCCCTTCCTCCAGGAGCCACATGCCCGGATGCGCATCCCTCCTTTGGTTCACCAATAGCGAGTCACTGTCGCAATCATATTTTGTCTCAAAATACGGGACTTTTTCTGGTTTGCAAGCGGAAATCCCGGCCGTCATGAGCTGCCGGGCCGGACCTTTCATGCAATCGCCGACATCCAGGCGGTTACCATGGACGGGCGGCTTGCTTGTGTGGCGAAAATAGTCTCATCAAGATAGATTTGGCGGGTGATACCGCGAGGAGAGACGATCGAGATGACAAAGGACCATGAGACAGACCAGGGGACCGGCAAGCGCACCAGCATCGAACGCGTTCTGGGCATTCTTGATTTGTTCACCGAGGAGCGCCCTGCCTGGACCGTGGACATGATGATGCTGGAACTGGGCCAGTCCCGGGCCACAACCTATCGGTATGTAAAGGTTCTTGCCGATTCCGGCCTGCTTGCCCCCGCCGCGGGCGGCAGCTACGTTCTGGGTTCCCGGTTCATCCAGATCGACCGGCAGATCCGGCGCACCGATCCGCTGTTGCGGGTCGCCACACCGATCCTGGCGCAGGAACAGGCGCCCGTGATCGGCGCCAAGATCATCAGCAGCTTCTACGGAACCCAGGTTCTCTCCATCCATGTGGAGCAGTCCGACCACCTGATCACGCTGCTGATGGAGCGCGGCCGCACCTTTCCCCTGCTGTTCGGGGCGCCGTCGCGGATCATCCTCGCCTATCTGCCATCCTACCAGTTGCGCAATGTCTACACCTCGAATCGGGACGAGATCGCGCGAATCGGACTCGGCGACAGTTGGGAGGCGTTCCGGGCGGCCATCAAGAAGATCCGCAATGCCGGTTACTATGTCAGCACCGGGATGCTCGATCACAGCACCATGGGCGTTGCCGCACCGATATTCCATGCGCCGGGGGTCGTCTCGGCAAGTCTCTGCTATGTCCGGCGGCGCGCGATCTGCACCGCGGAGGACACCCTGGAACTGACCAGGCTCGTCACGCAGACGGCCCGGCAGATCTCCGGGCAGTTGCAGCAGTTCACACCGGAGGACGGGCAACCGAGCACCGCCTTCCCGACCCCGCGCGTTGCCGGATGACCACGGGCACCGCCGCCTGACGCCCCACAGCGCGGTCGATGCCGCGTGGCGGTGCGCGCGGGAGGCCGGGGAATTTCACCTCGGCGCTTCCGGGGGCAATCCAGCCGCCGACGGTACTGGCCGCCATCGACGGGAAAAGGGGCCGGTCAACCCGGCCCCCCCCCCGGGAATCCTCAGCGCCCGGTCATCAGGTTGGGAAGATACATGATGAGATCGGGGAACATCAGGATGATGGCGACGATGACCACCTCACCGATCAGGAAGGGCGTGACCCCCTTGAACACCTTGGAAAGCGGAATGTCCGGGCGGACACCGTTCACCACATAGCAGTTCAGACCGACGGGGGGCGTGAGCATCCCGATCTCGATCAGCTTCACCAGCAGGACGCCGAACCAGACCGGATCGTATCCGAGGCCGAGGATGACCGGGAAGATGATGGGAAGGGTGAGCATCATCATGCCCATTCCGTCAAGGATCATGCCCAGGACCAGATACAGCAGGACGATCCCCAGCATGATGACCCACGGTTCCGTGTCCATCCCGACCACGAGATTGGTGAGCGAGGTCGGCAGGCCCGTGAAGGCAAGGAACCGGACGAACACCATCACGCCCCAGATGACGAAGAAGATCATCGCGGTGGTCTTGATCGTCTCCAACAGGCCATCACGCAGCCCGGACATGGTAAGGTTTTTTTGCAGGGCCATCACGAAGATGATCGCGGTGGCGACCGCGGCCGATTCCGTAGGCGTCATCCAGCCGAAGTAGATACCGCCAAGGATCACCCCGACGACCAGGAAAATCCCCGAGACCGAAGGCAGGGTCCTGAGCTTTTCGCGAAAGGTCGTCGCCTCCAGCCGGGGCGCAAGATCAGGCCGGATCATCACGACGACGGTGATGACGACAAGATAGACGGCGAGGGAGATCAGGCCGGGAACGAGACCCGCGATCAGCAGTTTGGCGATCGAGGCTTCGACAAGAATGCCATAGATCACCAGAAGGGCGCTTGGCGGGATGAGGGCGGCCAGTGTCCCGCCGACCGCGACGACCCCCGCGGCAAGCGTCTTGCTGTATCCGCGCGATTCCATCTCGGGCATGGCGAGTTTGGTGAAGACCGCCGCACTGGCGGTGCTGGCCCCCGAAACCGACGCGAAACCGGCAGACGCAAGCATGGTCGCGGTGGCCAGCCCCCCCGGGGCCCGGCCGACCCAGGTTCGCGCGGCATTGAATGTTGCGCTGGTTATCCCCGCATACATCGCCAGAAAACCGATCGCGATGAACAGGGGAAGCACACTGAGGGAATAGTGTGCGGACTTCGTATAGGGGATTATGCCCGCGAGATTCGCGGCGACTTCGAAGCCGCGAATGGAGATAAGGCCGCATATGCCGGTGAAGGCAGCAGCATAGGCCACAGGGACGCCGACCACGATAAGAAAGACGAGCGCTGCGATCCCGAGATAGCCAATGGTAATGGGGTCCATCTTCAGTCCTTGTGAGTCTGGTCGAAGGCTCAGTGCAAGCGCAACGAGAATATCTGCGACGGTGCCTTCGGGTGGGCGACGAGACGGAGGGCCTCAAGAAGCTGGATCGCGATGCGCAGCAAGAGTACGAAAAGCGCAAAGGTCACCACGCCGATGCCGATCCATAGCGGGATGCCGATATCGGGGGTGTCTCCGCCCAGTTGCCACGCCCGTTGCAGGTTTGCGTTGCTGCCCTTCACGAAAACGGCGACAACGAAACCGGCGATCCCGAGGGCCAGACCTTCAAGCAGCCATTGGGCGCGGCCGAAGGCCCGGCCGACGACAAGGGTCATGCGGATATTGCCGAACTGGCTTTGGCAATAGGCGATCCCCAGCGTTGCGACGGCGACCATGAACTGTTCCACAAGGTCGTAACCGCCGCGAATAGGGGTGTTGAGCACGCTTCGCGCGATCACTTCAACGCAGCCGAGCACCATGAGAACAAGCACGAAGGCGCCGGCAAGGATCGCGCTGAGACGCTCAACGGGTTTCAGCAGCCGATCCAGTAGCAGAACCATGCTTTCCAACTGCATTCCTCCATGTTGTGTCACCGATGGTGATCAGGGCACCATCGGCGATATCGTGTTGCGGATCGCAGCAGATGCCGCGCATTCCACCGGGATGATTCAGTGGGTTTCGGCGGCCGATTGCAGCAGGAAGTCCAACAGCTCCTGCCCCGGCAGGCCCCTTGCGCTGGTCGTTTCGACCCATTCTTCCCAGGCGGGCTGGGCTGCGGCCTCAAGCGCCGTGCGGATCTCGTCGGTCATCGGAACGCGGACCAGGTTTTCTGCCGCGAAACGTTCTTCGTTGACAATATCGACTTTGTCATACTCGCTGAACTGATGCGCATAGGCGAGGGGTTTCGCTTCGTCCAGAAGCTCCCGATACTGCTGCGGCAGCGCATCGTAGGCACCCTTGTTCACCGCAAGATGGCAGATCGTGGTGCTGAGCGCCCAGTCGTCCGTCACCCAGTCCGAAAGCTCGTGAAGACCGTAGGCGGCATGGGCATAGGTGTAGGGAAACCAGACGGCATCCAGAACACCGCGTTCAAGCGACTGGGACATATCCGTCGCGGCGATCATCGCCGGTGCGGCGCCGACCTGACGCAGCATGCCCGACAGACCGGCCGGGGCCGATACGCGCATGCCCTGCCAGTCCGCAAGCTCGGTCGGCGGTTTGCCACGCCCCATGGCCTCATAGGGGGACAGGGGAATGCCAAGAAGCGAAACCGTATTCCACCTTGCGAATTCCCCGACGATTGCCGGATGCGCAAGGTAGCTTTCGACGACATGCGCGAGGTTGTCATAGCCCGAGATCGGCAGGAACGGCAGGTCAAGGCCGGTCAGGCCCGGCGTCTTGTCGGGATGGTAGGTGGGACAAAAGGCCGCAACCTCGAAGGCACCGAACTGAAGCCCGTCAAGGTTGTCCCTGGGGGCCGAGAGAACCTCGCCATATTGCAGGGACAACTGGAAGTTTCCGCCCGTGCGCTCGGACAGGTGGCCGGCCATCGCCTCGACACCTTCCGAGAACCCCCGGCGGTTGCCCCAGAGCGACACCAGCCAGGTAACCCCCGGCCCTTCGACGATGGCCGCATCGGCCGACTGGGCAGCCGCAGGCGTGCCTGCCGCCGTGGCGGACAGGATGGCGATACAACCCATGCCCGCGGTGACTTTTCTCAGGTTGCGCGTGATGATCATGGTTCCCTCCCTCTGATCAATGGATATCTGTTGCCTTCCTGTGCGGCCCGGGGTTCGCATGGCCGCCCCCCATTGCCGCTCCGAACGATCGCCCTGAAGGGCGCCTTCAGGGCTGGTGCATTCCTATTGGCCGGGATCACGGCGCACATGCCCCGGGAAAGGGGCGAAAGCGCGAAGGTGCCGTGGTGTATCGAGACTTGGCCTCACTCCCCCCTCCCCTGGTGTGATCTGCGCTTGTCGAATGAACTTTCTTGCTGCGATGCCCCTCAGAGTCGCGATCATGAAAGAATATCCCGTCTTTTAGGATTTTTTTTGATTTGTGTAAACCCCCAAAGCTTCGCGCTGTCGCTTCGTCCGTCCCGGGCCCCGACCGGATGCGCGTCAGGCAAGAAAGCCCGCCCCGAGGATCACCAGCGCAACCAGAGAGGTCGAGAGAACGAAAAACATCCCGTTCCAGACAAGCGTGAGCCGCTGCGGGGTTGTATCGAACATGCGTGCGGCGACGATGGACGTCGTGGTAAAGGGCGAAAACTGCGCCGTCAGCGCCCATCCGGTCAGGATGATCAGTATCAGGTACAGCGGATCCAGACCGAAGCTGCGCGGGTCTCCGGCGACGGCGACGGCGACTGTTGCCGTCAGCACCGGATTGAACCCGGCCAGCCCGGTCCCGACCATTCCCAGAAACACAAGGCAAGCAAAGACCGGGGCAACCGGAGCGTCCCCGAAAAGCCTGATGGCGTTGTCGAACGGCAGCAGGGCCAACAGCATCGGCCCCATGAAGGCCGCCGCGACGATGACCACAGTTTCCGACGTCTGTTGCGGCAGGCGGATGCGGACGATGTTGCGACCCGGCCCCGTGACGATTTCACCAGGACGGCCGCGACACTGGATGGCCAGCCAGATCAGGGCGGCGGCGGGCGTGATGAAGATCACCGCTGTCGAAACCGTCATGCCGATGGAGCGGGCGGCAGTTTCGATGGTGCCGAAGATAAGTGTCACAGTCAGCGCCAGCATCACCAGACTGCCGACCGGAACCGGCGGCCGGGGTGCGGCAGAAGCCGGAATCATGGCGGTCCGGCGCAATGTCGCGCGGGTTTCGCCAAGCATGACAAGGTAGCTGAACGCCAGCATCAGGATCGAGAGGCCGAAGCCCCAGACCATGACCGTCAGGATCGGCACTTCCGGGTAGAAGGACGCGACAAACGCCGGCGGCAGCGCAAGCGGTGACCACATCGACGACGGCGAGAACCCCCGGATCGCCGCCAGCGGGATCTGTTTCCTGTCCAGCGCATGCTCCTGCGAATCGCCCGTCCCCTGCCCTTCGCGCGTCTGCGCGATCGAACCGATGAGCACCAGCGAGCCGAGATTCATCATCAGCGCCAACAGGTGGGTGCCGAGCATGATCGAGGTATAGCGCCGCCGCAGCGGTTGGCTGAGCAGCCACAGGCCCACGTCGCGCAGCATGGCCGACCGCAGCGCGGGTTCCTGCAAGGTGAAGACCGCGGTTACAAACGCCTGGAAGTGCAGCGCCCGTGTGATTCCTTCGTGAACGACCGGCCAGGGTTCTTCAACCAGCAGCAGCGTCGCTGCGAAAACGGCTGCCGAAAGCGCGATGAAACTGCGTGCGGTGCGGCTGCCCAGAAGCACCATCAACGGCAGGACCGCCAGCATCACGGCGATGCTCGGGACCTGGAGAACCGTCAGCCCGAACCAGCCGATCAAGCCTTGCATCACCATCAGTGTCAGAACCAGGACACCGAGGATCGCCGCAGAAGTTCCGGCACCTTTGCCGCCCCCGGAAGCGGTGGAGGTGTCCTCGGGTCGGATGCGGCGTTGCACGATCACAGCTTTCGATTCGTTCCGGACTGAGCGCACTCCTGCCGGATCAGACACCGGAAGATACGCCAATGCAAAATTTATCTCAATATAAGGGACTATTTGCAATACTCTGGTTGTAGCTGCTATGGTGCATAGCATATTGCCGGTCCACGCGCCGGTTACGGAGTCGCGCAAGAAGGGGACGGACATGACAGGAGATGTTGCGATCGTGGGCGCGGCGGCACTGCCGGTCGGCAAGTGGCAGGGGCGGGCGGAAGACGCGACACGGCATCTGGAACATGAGGTCCTGGCCCGTCTGGTCGTCGGGGCGCTGGAAGATGCCGGGCTGGAAAAGTCCGATGTCTCGTCGATGGTCTTTTCCCTGCCCCGCCCCTACACCGATCAGAAGTATTTCGCGACCTTCATGGCGAACTACCTTCGCCTGCCCTGCGACGGGCTGGTGATGGAGATCATGGGCAACGGCATGACCGCGGCGCTTGCCTTCCAGACCGCGGCCGACCAGATCAGGCTTGGCCGTACCAAGGTGGCGCTGGCACTGGGCGTGAATTTCGAATCCGCCGTCTCTTCCGTCGAACATATGATGAGTTCGATGCGCGCGACAGGGGATGTGGATTTCCACACCCCGTTCGGCTTCACCCCGATCTCGTGGTACGCCATGGATGCGGTGCGCTATATCCATGAGTTCGGCTCCTCGCGTGAGGAACTCGCCGCGGTGGCGGTCAAGAACCGCGCCCATGCGATGCACAACCCCATCGCCCAGTTCCGCAAGCCGATGACGCTGGACGATGTTCTGGCACAGCGACCGATTGTCGATCCGCTGGGACTTTATGAGGTGCCGGGGCGCGGCGACGGCGCCGTTTGCCTTGTCCTTGCCAGCGAGGATGTGGCACGGACAACGGCACGACCCTATGCCCGGATCAGGGGAACGGGCTTCTATCACGAGGGCGCGCACCAGATCAGCGAAAAGCCCAACGACATGATCGCCTTCGGGGCCGCACGGGCCGCCGCCGCGAAAGCCTATGCCGATGCGGGTGTCGGCCCCGGCGACCTCGACTTCGCCGAAGTTTACGCCCCCTGCACCATCGTGGAAGTGCTGGTCTCCGAGGCGCTCGGCCTGGCCCCCCGGGGGCGGGGCGCCCGCGCCGCCGCCGAGGGAGAGACCTCGGTGGGCGGGCGCATTCCGATCTGCACGTCCGGCGGATTGCTGTCCCGGGGCCATCCGGCCTATGTCACCCCGTTCTACAGCTATGCCGAAGTGCTCGACCAGTTCCGGGGCCGCGCAGGCGGGCGGCAGGTCGAGAATGCAAGGCTTGCAGCGACCACCGCCGAACTGGGGAACTACAACGCCGCGCTCGTTCACGTTCTGGAGGCTGTCCAATGACCATGACCGTTGTCGGGGCCGTCGGCAAACGCGCCTATCCGCCGCGCCGGAGCGCGTTCACCGCCACCTTCTGGAGCGCCCTGGCCGAGGGCAGGTTCCAGACCACGCGCTGCACGAAATGCGCGAAACCGAGCTTTCCACCAAAGCCGATATGCCCGCACTGCTGGTCTGATGAAACGGAATGGGTCGTGCTTACCGGACGGGGGCGTCTCTATTCCCGTACGACGGTGCATGCCGGACCGGCGGCGTTCCAGCACGAACTGCCCTATCAGGTCGGCATCGTCGATCTGGACGAAGGGTTGCGGATCGCGACCCGGATCCTCGGGGAGGCGGAACTCGACCAGCCGGTGGAGATCGTCGTTCTGCGTTATGAGGACGGGGATATTTATGCCGCGCAGCCGGTTCGCGCAGGTTGAACCTGTCGCCGCACCGTCTCGCGCCAAGAGGCTGACCGGCAGGCGGGGCGCCGTGGCTGATCGCGATGTGTTAAAGCGAATTCAGAAAAACTGACGGACTTTCCCGGTTCGCAGTGGCGATGTCTGCCTTCGAAATTGCGGAAAAACGATGGCCCAAGGCGTTTCAAGCGGCTGTAGCGGCGCCTTGGGATCAATTTATCTGCTGCGGCCGCTTGCGCTTTCCCGCCTCGAGTCTCCCGCGCTGCGGGTGGGGTGGGCCGAAGCATGCCGGAATGCGCCCGGCGCCAGTCCCACCCGTTTGGTGAAGAAACGGTTGAAATAGGCCGGATCGTCATAGCCCAGCGCATGGGCGACCTCGGCCACGGTCATTCCCGAATAGATCAGATAGCGTTTCGCCTCGGTCACGATCCGGTCGTGCAGCAACTGCGAGGCGGTGCTGTCGCGACGCGCCTTGCAGGCCTCATTGAGGCGCGCAACGGTTATATGGAGCCGGTCCGCGTAGAAGTCGAGCCGCTTTTCGACACGGAAATGGCGTTCCAGCAGGTCGCGGTAGCGCGTCAGGATCTCGTGGTTGCGATCCCCTGCCGGGGGCGCAGCGTCATGCGAGGTCGTTTTCAGCCGGATCAGATGGACCAGCAAGGTGATCAGATGCGCCATGATCGCCGGCCGTCGCCCCGGCACTTCATAGACGAATTCGTTTCGCATCATGTTGCACAGGCCCGCAATCTCCGCGGGGTCGAACCCCGAACCGGCCAGCGGATAGACCCCCGGCACCCGAGTTACCTCGATCAGCCGGGTATCGCCGTGCGCCGCGAAATTCACATAGCTTGAGGCGATGGTGATCGCATAGCCATCGGTGCCGGGCAGGAAGCCGATCTCATGGACCAGCCCCCCGGGTGTAACGACCAGCGCCGGGGGGGCGATGGCGAAGGGCTGGTGCTCGATCCAGGTTTCGCCGCCCCCCTTCGTCACCAGAAGAATCTGCACATGATCGGGGTGAGAATGCGGATGAATCATCCAACCATGTTTCCCGCTACGCTCATGAATCGGCTCGATATGGAGAAAGTCCATCTCGGCCTCGGATGCGGTATCGCCATAAAGAAAGTAGTTTGGTATCAGTGCCATGGCTGCTTTCTGCGTGGGGGAAACCCTGCCCGCCAAGTCCCCGGCAGGTGAGCCTCGCGCATACGATTGTGCAATTTTTTCCGAGATTCGTCCATTCAAATGAGGCGCTTCTGCGATCAGTATCCCCCGCTGAAGCCGCTTGCCGAGTGTCAGGGGAGGGACCGCGGATGGCTCGGGTCGAGGAATGTTTCCGTGATGCTCTGATGATCGGCCCGGATATCGGCGGGCTGTCCGCTGCATATCGCTGCGCGCGGGTTTCGGCCGCAGGGTTCAGGTTGCCGGAAATGCCTTGGGCTTCGGTCGGGGTGGCCGTCTTTCGGACCGGCTGCCATCGTTGCGGACCATGACCCGGCCGAGACCGGCCAAGCACTGTTTCACCAATGCCACTTCGAGGGAGGAAAGCATGACACTTACCAGAAGACGACTTTTGGGCACGGGCGCCGCGATGGCGGCAACCGGGCTTTTCGCACCGGCCCTGGCCAGTTCCGACCGTACGATCCGCATCGGCGTGATCACCGACATGTCGGGAATCTACCGCGATGTTTCGGGGCCGGTTACGGTGGAATGCACCCGTCAGGCCGTGGCCGAGTTCACCGCCGAAAACCCCGGGTTCGAAGTGGAAGTGCTGGTCGCCGACCACCAGAACCGGCCGGATCTGGGCCTGACCATCATCCGCGAATGGTTCGACCAGCGGGGTGTGGATCTGATCTCCAACGTGGGCAACAGTGCGATTGCATTGGGGGCCGGCGATCTTCTGCTGGCCGCGGACAAGGCGGCACTGATCACCACGGCCGGCAGTTCCGAGATCACCGGCGCGCGCTGCAACGAGCATCTGGTTCACTGGAGCTGGGACAGCTGGTGCCTGGCGCACTCCACCGCGACCGCCTCCGTGCGTACCGGCGGTGACAAGTGGTTCTTCATCACCGCCGACTATGCCTTTGGCCACGCCGCCGAGAACGACGCCCGCACCTTCATCGAGGCCGCTGGCGGAGAGGTCGTGGGGGGGGTGCGCTATCCCTATGGCAACACGAACGATTTCTCCTCGTTCCTTTTGCAGGCGCAGGCCAGCGGGGCCAATGTCATCGGGCTGGCGAATTCGGGCAACGAATTCATCAACAGCCTGCGGCAGGCGCAGGAGTTCGGCATCACCCAGAGCGGCATCCGCATGGCCGCACTGGTGGGCTATATCACCGATGTGCTGGGCATGGGGCTGCCGGTGGCGCAGGGGCTGACCCTGACCGAGACCTTCTATTGGGATCTCAACGACCGGACCCGTGCGTTCATGGAGCGTATCCGGCCGCGGCTGGGCGACGGGGTTTTCCCGAACATGAGCCAGGCGGGCGATTACGCCGGCACCCTGCATTACCTCAAGGCGGTGCGAGATATGGGCGTGGCCGAGGCCAAGGCTTCGGGCGGGGCGGTCATCGAGCGGATGAAATCCATGCCGACCGATGACGATTGCTTCGGCGAGGGCATGATCCGTGTCGATGGGCGCAAGATCCATCCGGCCTATCTGCTTGGCGTCAAGGCGCCCTCGGAAAGTACAGGCCCGGGCGATGTGTTCGACGTTCTGGCGACGACCCCGGCCGAGGAAGCCTTCCGTCCGCTGGAAGAAGGCGGCTGCCGGCTGGTCTGAACATCTCTGCACGCCGGGAGCAGGTCTCCCGGCGGCATCCATTCAATCCGAAACAGGGGCTTGAGATCATGGCTTGGCTGAAAGGCTGTGCGCGGGTGCTGATGGGTCGCGTGTCCCTGCCGGGCCTTGCCCACGACAGGGGCGACGCATGACCCGGCCGCTCACCCTGATAACCGGCGCCGCCGATGGTATCGGCTGGGCAACGGCAAAGCTTTTCGCCTCACGGGGCCATACGGTCGCGCTTCTGGACCGCAATGCCGAACGCCTGGCGGCCCGGCAGGCGCTGCTGGGGTCGCACCATCTGGCGATCGAGGGGGATGTGACGGACGAGGCGGGGGTCGCCGCCGCCATCGACCGGCTGCTGGATCAGACCGGCCGTCTGGACTGCGTGGTCAACAACGCCGGTATCGCCGATACGCTGGTGCCGACGCTGGAGCAGACCCTTGAGCAGTTCCGCAGGGTGCTGGCGGTTCATCTTGAAGGCACCTTCATCACCAGCCGCGCGGCGGCCCGGTGGATGACCGGCAGCGGCCGGGGCGGGGTGATCGTCAATATTTCCTCGATCGCGGGCGTGGGCGGCCTGCCACGGCGAAACGCCTATGGCGCCGCCAAGGCCGGGATCATCGCCATGACCCGCGCGCAGGCCTGCGAATGGGGCCCGTCGGGGGTGCGGGTAAACGCGGTGGTCCCCGGGTATGTCGAAACCGACCTGCTGTCCGAACTGGCCGAAGCGGGGAAGGTCGATCTCGATGCCATCCGCCGCCGCATTCCGCTGGGCCGGTTGATCCGGCCCGACGATATCGCCGAGGCGATCTGGTTTCTGGCCTCCCCGGCGGCGCGGCAGATCACGGGAACCGCTTTGACCGTCGATGGCGGCTGGACCGCCTTCGGCGGCGCCGGCGATGTCGGCCAGCCACAGGGAGAGTAAGATGGCCTTTCCGATACACGACCTCGACCCGGAGGAGGATTCGATCCTTGTTGCCCAGGGTCTGACCAAGGAATTCAAGGGGTTTTTCGCGGTCAAGGATGTCAGCCTGAAGGTCCGGCGCGGCTCGATCCACGCCCTTATCGGCCCGAACGGTGCCGGAAAGACCACATGTTTCAACCTGCTGACCAAATTCCTGACGCCGACACGCGGCACGATCCTGTTCCGCGGCCAGGATATCACCCGTACCGCCCCGGCCCAGATTGCCCGGATGGGTCTGGTCCGTTCGTTCCAGATTTCATCGGTCTTCTCCCAGCTCAGCGTGCTGGAGAATGTCCGTATCGCGTTGCAGCGCCCCCGGGGACTTGCAACACAGTTCTGGCTGCCGACCAGCCGCCTGCGGGTGCTGAACGCCCGGGCGCGCGAACTGATCCATGCGGTCGGGCTGGACGAGTACGAGAACACCAGCGCCGCCGAACTGTCCTACGGGCGCAAACGCGCGCTGGAAATCGCGACGACCCTTGCGCTGGAACCCGAGGTCCTGCTGCTCGATGAGCCGATGGCCGGCATGGCCAGCGAGGATATCGCACTGATCTCGGACCTGATCCGGACCGTGGCCGAAGGCCGCACCGTGCTGATGGTGGAGCACAATCTGAACGTGGTCGCCGACCTGTGCGACCACGTTACCGTCCTTCAACGCGGCGAGGTTCTGGCCGAGGGCACATATGCCGGGATCAGCGCCAATCCCGAAGTCCGGGTGGCCTATCTGGGGAGCGAAGACGATGCCTGAGGACACGAAGCCCGCCCTGCTGGTGCAGGGCCTGCGTGCCTGGTATGGCGAAAGTCAGGCTCTGCACGGCATCGACCTGGAAGTCCGGCGCGGCGAGACCGTGGCACTTCTCGGCCGCAACGGTGCCGGCAAGACCACGACACTGAAGGCGATCCTGGGGCTGATGAGTCGGCGCGAGGGGCGCATCGAGGTGCGCGGCACCGATATCACCCGCCTGCCGCTGCATGGCATCGCCCGCACGGGTCTTGGCTATGTGCCTGAAGAACGGGGAATCTTCTCGGAGCTCAGCGTGGCGGAGAACCTGGCCTTGCCGCCGGTCGTTCTGCCGGGCGGCTGGTCGATGGAAGAGATCTTCGATCTCTTTCCCAATCTCAAGGAACGGCTGAACAGCCCGGGAACCAAGCTTTCGGGCGGGGAACAGCAGATGCTGGCCATGGCCCGGATCCTGCGCACCGGCGCCGATATCCTGCTGCTGGACGAGCCGACCGAGGGTCTGGCCCCGGTGATCATCGACCGGATCGGCGCGGCCATCCGCGCCCTGAAGGCACGGGGAATGACCGTGGTGCTGGTCGAGCAGAACTTCCGTTTCGCGCAGAAGGTGGCGGACCGATACTACATCATCGAGAACGGCAAGGTGCGTGACCATTTCGGCACCGACGAACTCGCCTCCCGGCAGCAGGCACTCGGGGAAATCCTGGGGGTCTGAGGGATCGCCCGGCACTAAGGAGCTTTTACATGACTACAATCTTTGGTGTGCCCGCAGCCGCGCTTTATGGCCAGTTGCTGATCGGTCTGATCAATGGCTCCTTCTATGCGCTGCTGAGCCTCGGGCTGGCCGTGATCTTCGGGATGCTGCGGGTGATCAACTTCGCCCATGGCGCGCAGTACATGCTGGGCGCTTTCGGGGCCTGGATGCTGCTCACCTATGCCGGGGTCGGTTTCTGGGCCGCGCTGGTGATCTCGCCGATCATGGTCGCTGCCTTCAGCGCGCTGCTGGAACGCTTCCTGATCCGCCGGACCTACAAGCTGGATCATCTTTATGGCCTGCTGCTGACCTTCGGCATCGCCTTGATCGTCGAAGGGGCGTTCCGCCATGTCTATGGCTCCAGCGGCAATCCCTACATGACCCCCCCTGCCCTCGCCGGAGTCATCGATCTGGGGTTCATGATGCTGCCCAAGTACCGCGGCTTCGTGATCATCGCCTCGCTGGCGGTCTGTCTGGCGGTCTGGTTTCTGGTCGAGCGGACCCAGTTCGGCGCCTACCTGCGCGCCGCGACCGAGAACCCGCGCCTCGTGCAGGTGTTCGGCATCAATGTGCCGCTGCTTCTGACGCTTACCTATGCGCTGGGGGCGGGGCTCGCGGGGCTGGCGGGCGTGCTGGCGGCACCGATGTACCAGGTCAGCCCGTTGATGGGGCAGAACCTGATCATCGTGGTCTTCGCCGTGGTGGTGATCGGCGGCATGGGCTCGATCATCGGGGCGGTGATCACCGGCTACATGCTGGGCGTGATAGAGGGGCTGACCCGCGTTTTCTATCCCGAGGCTTCGGCGACGGTGGTCTTCGTCGTCATGGCCATCGTCTTGCTGCTGCGTCCCACCGGCCTGTTCGGCCGCGCCTGACCCGAACCCCAGGAGATTGCGATGACTTCTCGCCCGTCCGATTCCACCAAGGCCAGCCGCCTTCCGCTGGCGCTCGCCGTCGGGGCGGTGGTTCTGATGCTGTTCGCACCGCTCGCCGTCTATCCGATTTTCCTGATGAACGTGCTGTGCTTCGCGCTGTTCGCCTCGGCCTTCAACCTGCTGATCGGCTATGTCGGCCTGCTGTCCTTCGGACATGCGGCGTTTTTCGGCGGTTCGGCCTATATCGCCGCGCATAGCGCCAAGGTCTGGGGCTTCACCCCGGAACTGGCAATCCTGCTGGGGGTAGGGTTCGCGCTGGTTCTGGGGGTGATGATCGGCTGGCTGGCGATCCGGCGTCAGGGGATCTATTTCGCGATGATCACCCTGTCGCTGGGGCAGTTGGTGTTCTTCGTCTTTCTACAGTCTGCCTTCACAGGTGGCGAAGATGGCATCCAGTCGGTTCCGCGCGGCCACCTCTTCGGGCTGATTGACCTGAATCCGACGATGAACATGTATTATTTCGTGCTGACGCTGGTCGTGGCGGGGCTGTTCCTGCTCTATCGCGTGGTCAACTCGCCTTTCGGCGCGATCCTGACCGCGATCCGCGAGAACGAGGACCGGGCGATCTCGCTGGGGTACTCAACCCGCCGCTACAAGCTTGTTGCCTTTACCATCAGCGCGGGCATCGCCGGCCTCGCAGGGGGCACCAAGGCGCTTGTCTTTCAGATTGCGACCCTGACGGACGTGAACTGGCACATGTCGGGAGAGGTCATCCTGATGACCCTTCTGGGCGGGTTGGGCACGGTACTTGGCCCGATCGTCGGCGCGGCGGTCATCCTGTCGCTTCAGAACTATCTGGCCGGTTCGATGTTCCCGGTGACCGTGGTGATCGGCGCGATCTTCGTGGCATGCGTGCTGCTGTTCCGCCGGGGCATCGTGGGCGAGCTTTCGGCCTGGTTGCAGCGGCGTGGATAACCCGGCCGTTCAAACGGTGCCGCTTGCCCGCCGCCCGGCGGGTCGGATTTGCAGTCGCGGCAACATGCTGGAATCATGTCGAAAGACGCGGCCTGGACAGATGGAACCGGAAGCCATGATGCCCGCCCCGCAGAGGAAAAGAGTTGACCGACCATTGCCGAATGAATAGTCATTCATTAAACGAAACCGCCGAATCGCGCATCGTGCTCAGGTAGGGAGAATGCAGGTTGACCATTCTGAAACGTGAGATCTTTTCCGAATACCATGAGATGTTTCGGGATACCGCGCGTCGGTTCTTCGAGACCGAGGTCGCGCCCTTTCACGCCGATTGGGAAAAGACCGGGGTCGCACCCCGTTCGGTCTGGAAAAAGGCCGGAGAGATGGGCCTTCTCTGTGTGACCCTGCCAGAAGAATACGGGGCAGCGGGTGCCGACCGGCTGGCATCGGCGATCCTGATCGAGGAACAGGCCCGGCTGGGCCTGTCCGGTCCGGGGTTTTCGACACATTCGGACATCGTGGCGCCTTACATCCTGAATTATGGAACAGAAGAACAGAAGGCCCGATGGCTGCCGGGCATGGTCACGGGCGACCTGATCGGGGCCATCGTTCTGACCGAACCCGGCGCGGGTTCGGACCTGCGGTCGATCCGTACGAATTTCCATTCCGATGGGGATGAGATTGTCCTGAACGGGCAAAAAACATTCATTACCAATGGCCAATGCGCCGATCTGCTGGTTGTCGCAGCCAAATCGGGGGATGCTTCGGCCACGAAGGATCTGACCCTTGTCGTGGTGGAGGCAGACCTGCCCGGCGTCAGCCGTGGGCAGAACTTCCACAAGATCGGCATGAAGGCCCAGGACACCTGCGAACTGTACTTCGATAACGTCCGGCTGCCGGCAGGGAATATCCTTGGCGAAGAGGGCAAGGGGTTTCCCCTTCTCTCCAAGGAACTTGCCTGGGAGCGGCTCCAGATCGCGATCGGGGCTGTGGCGACCTCTGCCGCGGCGCTGGAATGGACCAGAGACTATGTGCGCGAGCGCAAGGCATTTGGGACACCGATATCCGAATTCCAGAATACGCGCTTCCGGCTGGCCGAGATCAAGACCGAAGTCGAAATCGCCCAGGTGTTCATTGATCGCTGCCTTTCCGAAGTGAACGAAGAGCGGCTGGACCTGACGGTTGCCGCCATGGCGAAGTACTGGTGCACCGAACTGATGGGGCGGTCCCTTGACCAGTGTCTCCAGCTGCATGGCGGCTACGGCTATATCTGGGAATATCCGATTGCACGGGCATGGGCGGACGCTCGCGTGCACCGGATCTACGGAGGCTCCAATGAGATCATGCGAGAGCTTGTCGCGCGCAAGCTCTGAACCATGGGCCCGGCCCATGGAACGTGAATGGCTGATCATCGACGAGGTTTTGAAGTGTCTGTGCGGTGCATTGTCCTGATGGCGGGGATTTCTCGGCACAGATCGAGAAAGGCAGGCTTTTCCCGCCGGATCACCTCGGCCTCGCGGTCAGGAAGGATGAACCCGTGATGATCGAAATCGCGAGGATGGTTGAAGCCACGGGGCGCCATGATTCCGATATGGCGGTCCTGCCCGCAAATCCGGCCTGCAATCCCTGAAAGGAACCCGGTCCCATGCGCATACTTCTTACCGGATCAAGTCGCGGAATTGGCCGTGCGATCGCCGACAGGCTGGCCCGTCCGGGCAATGCCCTGGCCCTGTGCGCCTCGAAACCCTCGGCCGAGCTGGATGACGTCGTTTCCGCCGCGACTTCCGCCGGCGCCGAGGCGACAGGGCTGGCGGGCGATCTGGGCTTGCCGGGCACGGCGGAGCGTCTCGTCTCCGAGGCGACGGATCGTCTTGGCGGGTTGGACGCGGTGATTTCGAACGCGGGCATCGCCATTGCGGGCGACCTGACCGACAGTTCCGAAGCCGACTGGGACCGGATTTTCAACGTGAACGTGCGCGGAGCATGGCTTCTTGCGCGCGCGGCGCATCCCGGTCTTGTTGCCTCGCAGGGCAGCTTTCTTGCCGTTGCCTCGATGTCGGGGATCGAGCCCTATCCCGGAACCGGCGCTTACAGTGCGTCGAAAGCTGCGCTTGTCATGATGGTGCGGACCCTGGCCCTCGAATGGGCCGCGTCGGGGGCGCGTGCGAACTGTGTTTCGCCCGGGCTTTTCCTTTCGGCCATGACGGCGCCCATCTATGCCGATCCGGACAGGAAGGCGGCGCGCGAGGCTTTGGTCCCGATGCACCGGATCGGCGACCCGGCGCGTGATTTCGCGGGGCTGGTCGAGTTCATGATCTCGCAGGATGCAGGCTACATCACCGGCCAGAACATTCTGGCCGACGGCGGGCTGATCGGCTCGATCCATGCCCGGATCGCCGGTCGACCCCAGTCAGGAAACGTGAAATGATCGCATTTCCCAAACCGGATCCGGTGCGCGCGGCGGCGTATCACGCGCGCGGCGACTGGGGCGACGACACCATTCCCGCCCTGATCCTTGCCGCTGCCGCGCGTCATCCCGAAAAATGCGCTGTGCGTGACAACCGGGGCGCCGTGCTCAGCTATGGCGACCTCGACAGACAGTCCGCCCGCTTTGCGGGAACGCTTGCCGCGAATGGTGTCGGTCCCGGCGATATCGTGACAGTCTGCCTGCCCAACTGGTGCAGCGCGATCACGGTTTTTCTGGCGGTCATGCGCCTCGGCGCGGTTGTGAACCCCGTACCGGTGGCCTACGGCCGTTCCGATCTCATGCATGCGATGCAGACTTGCGACAGTCGCGTATTGATTTTGCCGGATCGTTTCCGCAGCGCCGATTTCAAAGCCCTGCTGGGCGAATTGCCGTCGGATCTGCTGGATGGACGGGCGGTCGTCATGCTGGGCGATGACCCGGCACCCGGCACCATCGGCTGGGAAACGGCGGTCTCCGGCCCGCCGGTGGACGATGCGGCGATTTCCGCCGACGATCCATCCGTTGTCCTCTTCACATCCGGCACCGAGTCCCGGTCCAAAGGCGCCGTTCACACCCATAATACGGTGCTTTTCGGCGAACGTGCGCTGGCCGGCGCCCTTGGCGTGGGCGAGGGTGATGTCGCCTTCATGGCCTCGCCCATCTCGCATACCACGGGCTTCATGCACGGGTTCGTCATGACGCTGACCACCGGGGGGACCCTCTCGCTGCTCGACGTGTTCGATGGGGCAGTGGCGGCACGTCAGATGCAGGCGCATGGGGCAACCTGGACCATGGGCGCGACGCCATTTCTTGCCGAGATCGCAGCGGCAAGGGCGGCCGGGGACATTGCGCTTCCCCGTTTCCGCTATTTTCTCTGCGGCGGCGCCCCTATCCCCGAGGCGCTGGCGCGGCAGGCGACCGAAGCGGGGTTCCGGGTGCTGTCCATATACGGCTCGACGGAGAGTCCGCCGCATACCATGGTGCACCCCGACGATCCGGTCGAGAATGCCTGGCTGACGGATGGCCGCCCCTTTCCGGGGATCGAGGTGCGTATCGTCGGCGAGGACGGCGGCGAATGTCCACAAGGTGAACCGGGGGAAGAGTGGTCCCGCGGGCCCAATACCTTTACCGGCTATCTCGGTGAACCCGAACTGACCGCGCGGACGCTCGATGCCGACGGCTGGGTCCACTCAGGCGATCTTGCCCGGCTTCTTCCGAATGGCTCGCTGCGCATTACCGGCCGGTTGAAGGATATCATCGTACGCGGGGGGCAGAACATCTCTGTCCGCGAGGTGGAAGACCATCTTGTCTCCCATCCCTCGATCATGCGCGCTGCGGTCGTGGGCATCCCGCATCAGCGTCTGGGTGAAACAGGTTGCGCCGTCGTTGTCACGCGCCCCGGTACGGAAGTCTCGCTGACCGAACTGACACGGTATCTTGTGGCCAAGGGGGTGGCGAAGTTCAAGCTGCCCGAACGGCTGGAAATCTGGCCTGAGCTTCCGACGAACCCAACCGGGAAAATCCAGAAATTCATCATCCGCCAACGTCTGGCGGAGCAAGACGAACGGGAGCCATCATGATCCGCTATTCCACCGAAGACGCCATCGGAACCCTTACCCTCTCGCGTCCGCCCGTCAATGCGATCGACGCGGCCCTTGTCGAAGCCTTCAGCGGGGCGCTGGATCAGGCCGAGGCCGATGCGGTGACCGTACTTGTCATCCGCTCGGACCAGAAATGTTTCTGCGCGGGGGCGGATCTGGCCCAGATCGCCGGTTATTTCGACGATCCCAAGGGCGTGGAGGCAATGACGGACTATGTAAGGTCACTGCATCGCATCTTTGATCGCCTCGAAACGTTCCCCGCGGTAACGCTGGCCGCCATTGATGGCCCCGCGCTTGGCGGTGGGCTGGAAATGGCGCTGGCATGCGACCTTCGGATCGCCTCGACACGGGCCAGGCTCGGGCTGCCCGAAGCGCGTGTCGGCATGATTCCCGGTGCTGGCGGCACCCAGCGCCTGACGCGGCTCTGCGGCCCGGGCGTTTCGGCGCGGATGATCCTCGGAGGCGAGATCATCGACGGCTCCGAAGCGGCGCGGATCGGGGTCGCGCAGTGGGCTTGCGCGCCCGAAGCCCTGGACGCGGAGGTCGAAGCGACAGCCGACAGGATCGCCGGCCTGTCGCGGCAGGCCCTGCTGCTCTCGAAGGACTGCATCGCAGCCTGCAACGACCCGGCCCGCGACGGCTTTGCCCGCGAACTCGATGCGCCGGGCCTGCTTATTCCGACTGCCGAAGCGCGTGAGCGCGTTCTCGGCTTCTTTCGACGCAAGGCGGGCTGAGTCCCCCGACAACCACGGAGACAACCATGAATTTCAAGGGCAAGAAAATCCTGATCACCGGCGCGGCCTCGGGTATCGGAAACGCCTGCGCGACGGCTTTCGCCGAGGCGGGCGGCACGGTGATCCTGACCGACATCAACGAGGCGGCGGGCGAGGCGGCGGCGAAGGCGCTGCCCGGCGCGTATTTCATGAAGCTGGACGTGACCTCTCGCGAAGACTGCAATGCGCTGGCCGAGCGGGTGGAGAAGGAGCTGGGCGGTCTCGATATTCTGGTCAACGCAGCCGGCTGGGACATCATCGAACCCTTCATGCAGAATACGCCGGAATACTGGGACAAGATCATGGCGATCAACTTCATGGGCCCGGTGCAACTGACCCGCGCCATGCTGCCGATGCTGATGGCGGCTCCGGATGGTGCGCGTATCGTGAACATCGCGTCGGACGCCGGGCGCGTCGGCTCCTACGGTGAAAGCGTCTACGCAGGCGCCAAGGGCGGCATCATCGCTTTCACCAAGTCGATCGCGCGGGAGGTCGTCCGCAAGGGCGTGCTGGTCAACTGCGTTTGCCCGGGACCGACAGACACGCCCCTGTTTGCATCGCAATCCGACAAGATGCGCGAAGCATTGACCAACGCGATTCCGCTGAAGCGGGTGGCGAAGCCCTCGGAAGTGGCCGATGGCGTGCTCTATTTCGCGTCCGGGCGCGCAACCTTTGTCACCGGGCAGGTGCTGTCGGTTTCCGGCGGCCTGACGATGGTCGATTGATCAGGGGACAGCGGAATGTCGATGCGTGACAAAAGGGCAAGCCTGACGCAGGCGGTCTCGTCCCATGTGAAGGCCGGAGACGTGGTGTGCTTTGGCTTCACCCACAATCGCAGCCATGCCGCTGTCTTCGAAGTGGCGCGCCAGTTTCGCGACACGCGCTCGCTGGCGCTGGTCGCTACGGGTCTGCTCGAATACGCCTCGGTGCTTGTTGCCGCCGGGGCGATCGGGCGCCTGGAAAGCGCGTTTGCCGGCAACACGTACCCCGCGCCCGCACCGGCGCGGATTTTGCAGGAAGCCTTTGCCGCCGATCCCGACAGTGATCCCGACTGGACCAATCTCACGATGACCCTGCGCTTGATGGCGGGTGCGATGGATTGGCCTTTTGTCCCGGTCAACAGCCTTGCGGGTTCGGATCTGTGGCGTGAAAAAGGGCGGGCGATGATCGCGGACCCCTTTACCGGCAAGCCCTGTGCGGTGATCCCCGCGCTGGTCCCGGACGTGACATTCCTGCATGCGCCGCTTGCCGATACCGATGGCAACGTCGTGGTGCACGGTCCCGATGCCGAGGAAAGCTGGGCAGTCTTCGCCGCCCGCAAGGTGATCGTCACGGCCGAGCGTATCGTCAGCCCCGCCGAATTGCGGGCGCTGGGTCCGCGCCAGGGTATCCCCGGCCATCTGGTCGCCGCGGTGGTCGAAGCGCCGTTTGGCGCCCACCCGCAAGGCCAGTTCGTCTGGACGACCGGGGAAGAGGTTCCCTCTTACGCAGAGGACTACGAATTCCGCCAGAACCTCCGCAAGCTCTCACGCGATCCCAAGGCCCTTCGCGATTGGGTCGAGGATTGGGTTTTCGGCACGGATCACGCGAAATATCTTGCGCGGCTCGGGCAGGACCGGCTGGAAGGCTTGCGTGCCAGCGCGATCTCCCCCGTACCGGCAACGCCGCGCGATCCCGACGCCGCCCCTTCGGCGGAGGAATGCGCCGCCGTGCTGGCGATGCGCATGGCCGAGGCACGCGCCGCCGATGGCCGGGCTGAAAGCTTTTTCGCCGGAATCGGTCTGTCGCATCTCGCAGCCTGGGGGGCTGAACGGCGGTGCCGGGAACGGGGGCTTGATATCGCCCTGGTCGCAGAGACCGGCATGGTGGGGTTCCGCCCGGTGACCGGGGATCCCTATCTGTTCAACCGTCCCAATGCAGCTTCGTCGCGGTTTCATTCCTCGTTCCTGAAGACGCTTGGCGTCCTTGCGGGGCCCCGGGCAAAACGCTGCCTTTCCTTGCTGGCCGCCGGCCAGATCGACCAGCGCGGCTTCATCAACTCTTCCCGTGCCGCCAATGACAGGTTGATCGTCGGCTCCGGCGGGGCGAACGATCTGGCCTGCGGTGCCTCGGAAGTCATGATCGTGATGCCGCTCAAACCCGGCCGCTTTGTGGAGCGCCTGCCCTTCACCACCTCGCCGATCCGCAATCTTGCCGGTGTGGCGACGGACCTGGCCTGGCTGGAACGGCGGGCGGACGGAACCCTGGAGATCGCGGGGATCATGGCGGAAGCGGGCGCTGAGGCCGCGACCTGCGCCGCCATCGACGCCGCAACCGGCGGCATGCTGCCCTACCGTCAGGATCCCGTCCGCCATGACCCCCCTGCCCCGGAAGAGATCGCGCTGCTGCGCGGGTTCGATCCGGCCCGCGCCATCCTGGCATGACCGAAATTCACGAAGGAGAAAGCTGACATGGACTACACCGACGTTCTTTATGAAGTAAGCGAGGGTATCGCCACGATCACCATCAACCGCCCCGACCGGTTGAACTGCTTCCGTGGCCGGACCATCGAAGAGCTGATCCATGCCTTCAAGCGCGCCTGGGCCGACAAGCAGGCGGGCGCTGTCATCCTCACCGCCGCGGGCACCAAGGCCTTCTGTGTCGGGGGCGACCAGAAGGAGATGGCCGAGAAGGGCACCTACGGCACCTCGGAAAACGGGTTGTGGGAAATCGACGACCTGCACATGGTCATCCGGAATATCCCGAAGCCGGTCATCTGCGCCGTGAACGGCTTTGCAATCGGCGGCGGGCATGTGATTCACGTCATCTGCGACATCACCATTGCAGCGGATCATGCGAAATTCGGGCAGGCAGGGCCGCGCGTGGGCTCATTCGATGCGGGCTGGGGTTCGGCCTATCTCGCCCGGACGGTGGGCGAAAAGCGTGCCCGCGAGATCTGGTTCTTCTGCCAGCAATACGACGCGCAAACGGCGCTTCAGTGGGGCCTTGTGAACAAGGTCGTTCCGGCCGAAAAGCTGATGGAAGAGGCCCGCGCGATGGCTGCACAGGCGGTTGCGCTCAGCCCGACGGCTCTCAAGTTCCTCAAGCATGCGTTCAACGCCGACAGTGCCCATATCTTCGGTCAGGTGAAGATGGCCGCCGACGGTCTGGCAAGCTTTGTGAACTCCGAGGAGGCCGCAGAGGGCCGCAACGCCTTCCTCGAAAAGCGCAAGCCCGACTTCGACCGGTTCCGCTGATGACGGCGGCCGCGGGGAATGGCCGGCCTGTCGCCCCGGCGGCCGGGGCCGGGGCAGGCAGCGGGCTTGCTGCCGCAACCCGCCCCGCGGCCGTCGGCTGTCTTGTCACGGTGAATGATCCCGTTCCCGGGGGTACGGGTTGCCCTGACACGGCATTCGGGCAATGTGTGACAGCAGACCGTGACATTTCGCCCAGCCAGGGGAACGGCAATGAGAGAGGCTAACGTAGCGTCGCACGTGGAAGATCCGAAGCTGGTCGAGCGTCGGCGCGAACAGATCGTATCGGCCGCGACCAAGCTGTTTTCCGACCGGGGGTTCTACAAGACGACCATCAAGGACATCGCCAAGCTTGCAGGTATAAGCCCGGGGCTCGTGTACCTGTATGTTCGCGAAAAAGAGGACGTTCTGCTTCTGGTGCTCTTGCAGGTCGTCGATGCCTATGCACGGGAAATTCCCAAGGCGATCGAAGGCGTTACCGACCCGCTGGACCGTCTGACGCTTGCGGTCGATGCCTATTGCCGCGTCGTTGACCGGCACCGGTCCTCCACCGTGCTGGCCTACCGCTCCACCAAGTCGCTTTCGCCCGAACGCCGCCTCCTGATTCAGGAGCGGGAGCTTGCCACCAATTCGATCATCTGCGACGCGCTGACAGCATGTATCGAACAAGGGCTGGTCCGCCCGGTGAATGTCGATGTCCTGAGCTATCAACTCGTGCTTGTTGCGCACGGTTGGGCCTTGAAAAGCTGGTTCTTCAAATCGCGCCTCACGCTTGATGAATACATCGTTGCAAGCCTCGACAATGTTCTTGCCGGCATCCTGACAGAGGATGGCCGGTGCCGCCGACAGTCGCAGCATGCAGACAGACAGGGCTGAACCCTTGGTGATGGACCACGATTCCGATATCCTCGCCCGGAGGGTGGAAAGCCTCTTGCGCGCCGATACCTTCTCGTCGGTGCTGGATATCCGCCTGCACGAACTCCGCCCGGGCCGTTCGGTGGTATCCATGCCGATATCGCCAGGGGCGATGAACTGTCACGGAAGTGCCCATGGCGGTGCCGTCTGGACGCTTGCCGATCTCGCCTTTGGAAGTGCCGGCTACTACGACGGGCCGATCCTCACGACCGAATCCAACCTTTCCTTCCTGCGGCCGACCCCCGGCGGAAGCCGCCTTTTCGCGCGTGCGACACAGGTCTCGCGGCGTGGGCGCAGCGGCGTATTCCACGTCGTCCTGGGCGCGGACCTCGACGATGAAACCGCCATCTTCGCAATCGGACAATTCGCAGGCCGCTGGGTGGGGTTGCCGCAAATGGAACCCTCCGCCTATTCCCCCTTCGCCCCGGCGCAGCACGAGGACCGGCAATGACGATCGACACACAGGTTGCCAACGGGGTGGCGGTTCTTTCCATCACGGCGCCTTTGGACAGTGCCGCCGGGCTTTCTGTCCGCCGGGCGCTCATGGCCGCACTTGACGCAGTGCAGGCAGAAAACGTCGAAAGAGTGATCCTTGCGGATACGGGGCAAGGTTCTGCCCCAGCCCCGGAGACCCGGAAACCCGACGCGCTGCCCCAGCCGCCACGACTGGCCGATATCGCCGCGCGTCTTGAAAACTTCCCCAAGCCTGTCGTTGCGGCGATAGGGGCCGGGGGGGCGATCGGCGGCGGGCTGGAACTGGCCCTGGCCTGTGCCGCAAGGGTCGCGGCACCAAAGGCGACGCTGGGGTTGCCGGATGTGACGCTGGGCGTGGTGCCGGGTGCGGGCGGAACGCAGCGCCTGCCGCGGCTGGTCGGCGTGGAACAGGCCCTGTCGCTGATCCCCGAGGGCCGGGTGATCACCGCCGCCGAGGCGTTGCGGATCGGTCTGGTTGACGCGGTGGCCGGGGATCCGGTTGCAGCGGCCCGCACCCTGACCCTGCCGGATCGCCCCGCCACATGCGCGCTGCCTGCGCCGCAGATGCAGCCCGACGCCTTCGAGGCTGCGCGGAAAACCGTCGCCAGGCGCAATCCCGGGCAGGTCGCCCCCCTCAGGGCCATCGACCTGATCGAGGCCGCTTGCCGCCTGCCGTTTTCCGAAGGGCTGGCGCGGGAACGCGCTGCCTTCCTTGAACTCGATACAGGCGATCAGGCGGCAGCCCTGCGCCATGTGTCCCTTGCGGAACGCGCAGCCCGGGCGCAGGGACAGGAAGGCGGGGCCGAAATTTCTTCCGCCATCGTGGTGGGCGGCGGCACCATGGGTGCCGGGATCGCTTATGCGCTGGCACAACTGGGCGTCGACATCGCACTGGTCGAAGCAGACACGGCCGGGGCCGGGCGCGCGCGCGCCAATATCGCGCAGCTCTATTCCCAGGCCGTGGCACGCGGCAAATCCACCGCCGAGGCGGCCCGGGCCGCCCAGGCCGCGCGCTACGCTTTTCATGTAGGGTATGACGGGTTGCCCCCGGCGGACATCGCGATCGAGGCGGTGTTCGAGGATCTGGAGATCAAGCGCCGGGTCTTTGCCGCACTGGACGCCGCCCTGCCGGAAAGCACCATTCTTGCGACCAACACCTCCTACCTCGATCCTGATCGTATCGCCGCCGGGCTCGGCAATCCCGGCCGCTTCCTCGGCCTGCATTTCTTCAGCCCCGCGCATGTGATGAAGCTGGTCGAGGTGATCCGGGCCGGGCAGACAAGCCCCGCAACGCTTACCACCACCCTGCGGCTTGCGGCGCGGCTCGGGAAGATCCCGGTGCTGGCGGGCGTTTGCGACGGATTCATCGGCAACCGCATTCTGACCCGCTACCGCCAGATCTGCGACGTGATGCTGATCGAGGGCGCGCTGCCCGCGCAGATAGACGCCGCGATGCGGGGCTTCGGCATGGCGATGGGCCCTTACGAGGTGCAGGATCTGTCGGGTCTCGATATCGCTTACGCCAACCGCAAACGGCTGGGCTGGAAGACCAAACCGGGCTTCCGCTACATCCCCATCGCCGACCGCATCGTCGAGGAAACCGGCCGCCTGGGCCGCAAGACCGGCGCGGGCTGGTATGACCATGCGGGCGGCAAGCCCGCACCTTCGGCGCTGATCGAACAGATCGTCGCCGCGGAATCCGCCCGGGCGGGCATCAGCCGACGTTTCTTTTCCGACGAGGAGATCGTCGCCCGGGCGACCTCGGCGATGGTCGAGGAAGGCTTCCGCATCCTTGACGAGCGGATCGCCGAACGCGCGGCCGACATTGATCTCGTGCTGGTCCACGGCTACGGCTTTCCGCGTTGGCGGGGCGGGCCGATGCACTGGGCCGGCCGCACCGGCCTGTCCGCAATCCTGCGGCGGATCGAGGAATACGCCGCCGAAGATCCGCTCTCCTGGGGGGGTGCCGCCGCTGCTGGCCCGTGCCGTGGCCGAAGGCAGGACCCCCGAAGAATTGTGAGGAACCCCATGACCGACGCCTTCATCTGTGACTATATCCGTACGCCGATCGGCCGGTATGGCGGCGCGCTTGCCCCGGTGCGGACCGACGATCTCGCCGCCCTGCCGCTTGCCGCGTTGCTGGCGCGCAATCCCGGCCTTGATCCGGCCGCGGTCGAGGAAGTCTGGTTCGGCTGCGCCAACCAGGCGGGCGAGGACAACCGCAACGTGGCACGCATGGCGCTGTTGCTGGCGGGCCTGCCGGAAACCGTGCCGGGGGTGACGGTGAACCGGCTCTGCGGCTCGGGCCTCGAGGCGGTCGCGGCCGCCGCCCGCGCGGTTCAGTCGGGCGACATGGATCTGGCCATCGCCGGGGGCGTCGAAAGCATGACCCGCGCACCCTTCGTGATGCCGAAATCCGCCTCGGCCTGGGGGCGGGCGAACGAGGTGCATGACACCACCATCGGCTGGCGCTTCGTCAACCCGAAGATGCAAGCGCAATACGGCACCGACTCGATGCCCGAGACCGCGCAGAACCTGGCCGACGAATATGCGATCAGCCGGGACGATCAGGACGCTTTCGCGCTGCGGTCGCAGGAAAAGACGGCAGCGGCGCAGGCGAACGGGCGGCTGGCGCAGGAGATCCTGCCGGTGACCGTGCCCCTGGGGCGCGGCAAGACGGCCGAGGTGACGCAGGACGAACACCCCCGCGCCACCACGCTGGCCGATCTGGCGCGGCTGAGGCCGATCACACGCCCCGACGGCTCGGTCACCGCCGGCAACGCCAGCGGCGTGAACGATGGCGCTGCGGCGCTTGTCGTGGCGTCTGCCGCGGCGGTGAAACGCCATGGCCTGACGCCGCGCGCCCGTATCGTCGGCGCCACCTCGGCGGGGGTCGCACCGCGTGTCATGGGCTACGGTCCCGTTCCTGCGGTGCAGAAGCTGCTGGCAAAGGCGGGGATCGGCCTCGACGCGCTGGCGCTGATCGAGCTGAACGAAGCCTTCGCCGCCCAGGCACTGGCCGTCACCCGTGGTCTTGGCATCGCCGATGACGACCCGCGCGTGAACCCCAACGGCGGGGCCATTGCGCTCGGCCACCCGCTGGGCATGTCGGGTGCCCGCATCGCCGGTTCCGCCGCGCTCGACCTGTCGCAGGGTCAAGGCCGATACGCGCTGGCCTCGATGTGCATCGGCGTAGGCCAGGGCGCGGCGCTGCTTCTTGAACGCACCTGACCCCCGGGGGCCGGAATCAGCAGGGAAGCCGCGACTTTCCAGAAGCGCAAGAAACAGGGCAACGGTTTCGTCTTTGAATCGGTTCTGATGAATTGACTCGGTTGATGGCATGGATGCCCCCTCCCGACGGCATCGCAATGTGCCAGTGTGATGATTGTTGAAGCCATCACAGAAGGAGAGAGCATCCATGCCCGAGGTTGCCATCATCGGAATCGATCTGGCAAAGCGTGTCTTCCAGCTTCATGGAGCGCGTCGCGACGGGTCTGTCGCTTTTCACCAGAAACTGTCCCGAGGTCAGCTGCTGGCGTTCGTCGCCCGGCACCCCGGGTACATTATCGTCATGGAGGCCTGCGCGACGCCCATGGCTGAGGGCACGAACTCGGGAAGCTGGAACATGAGGCCCGCTTGATCCCGCCGATCCATGTGAAGCCCTTCGTCAAGCGTTACAAGAACGATGCTGCCGATGCCGAGGCGATTGTCGAGGCAGCATTGCGTCCAACCATGCGCTTCGTCGCGGTGAAGACGGAAGAGCAGCAGGCCCGCGCGATGCTGTTTCGCACGCGACAGATGTTTGTTGGCTAGCGCACCCGGATGATCAACGCCTTGCGTGGAGATTTGGCCGAGCATGGCCTGGTCGCGGCTCGAGGGCACGCCCATCTCAAGCAGCTTGCGGATGCTGTCGCAGACGAAGGCATTGCCTTGCCAGATGGCGTTCGAGAGCTTGGCGGGCTATATCCCGCCGCGCTCCCCCCGCACCAGGGACTGCCCGCTGAATTGCCGGCAGGTTCCGCCATTGCTCACGGGCTTCCGCCAGCCGGGACACGTCCTCAGTCGGCATCACAGTCCCCCGGCGACAGCAAGTTCTGCCCGCGCATCTACAGTCGTCCCGTCGGCATCACGGGTTTTCGCGGCAGCAACCCGGAACAGCAGGGCATTGTTGCCCGGAAGAATCGCATCCATACTCCGGGAAACCAGAGTTTCGCAGGAAGAGCGCAGGAAGAGCGATGACGGTGCCTCCGGAACGGTCCTTTCTCGCACGGTTACGCGCCGCGCTGCCCGATCTGCACCCGGCCGAGCGGCGGCTGGCGGAATTCGTCTGCGACTTTCCCGGCGAACTGGCCAGCTACAACGCGCAGGAACTGGCGAAATTCGCCAATGTCTCCAAAGCCACCGTCTCGCGGCTGGTGCGGCGGATCGGCTACGAAAACTACGAGGAGGCCCGCCGCCATGCCCGCGCCGAACAGCGCACCGGATCGCGGCTGTTCATGGCGCTTGCAGGCAGCGGCGGTGCCGAGGCCACGCTCTCGGCCAATATCGAGCAGGGCAAGCTGAACCTCGAACGCACCTTCTCCGCGATCTCGCAGGCAGAGATCGACGCCGCCGCACAGGCGATCCTGTCGGCGCGCAAGGTCTGGGTGATAGGGTTCCGCGCCAGCCATCCTTTCGCCGACTACCTGCGCTGGCAGCTGACCCAGGTCATCGACGAGACGGTCGCGATTCCCGGCGGTGGAGAGACGCTGGGTGAACATCTTGTCGGTGTGAGGCGTGAAGATTGTGTGGTGGTGTTCGGCCTGCGGCGGCGGGTGGCGCGGATGGACCGCATCCTGGCGCATATCCGCATGACCGGGGCGCGGCTTCTCTACGTCACCGATGAGGGGGCCGAGCCCGAGAAGGGCGCCGACTGGCACTTCCGCTGTCACACCATGGCGCCGGGGCCGCTGTTCAACCACGTCTCGGTCATGGCGGTCTGCCACCTGCTGGTGATGCGCTGCATCGAACTGGCCGGGGTCGAGGGGCGCGCGCGGCTGAGGGGAATCGAGGTGCTGAACGACAACCTCGAAGAACTGTAGCACCGGCTCCCGACACCGGGGGCCTGCCCTGGGCTCACGCTGAAACCCGTGAATTTTCAATGATCTTGCGAACCCGGCCTTCCCACCTCGCTCTGGCGGATCAAACGGATTGATTTTTGCTTGAAATTATAGTTTCATATTGAAGTAACAAGAAACCGTGGTTCAACACGACCGTTGCCGCCCGCAGGCCCGCAGGGCCGAAGGGCAGTCCCCAGCAGGAGAGAAAAGACACCATGCCCAGACATATTCTCGCCGCCACCGTGGCCGCCGCCTTCCTGTCGGCCTCCGTCGCGCAAGCCGACACCATCCGCCTGCGGGTTCTTGGCCAGCCCGCCGGTTCGGGCCTGATCGCCCAGAGCAAGGAGCAACCATTCTTCGAGGCGCTCGCCGAACATTCCGGCCTTGACGTTGTGGTCGAATACCTGCCCGTCGATGTGGCGGGCATTCCCGACACCGACGGGCTGCGCGTGCTGCGCTCGGGCCTTTTCGATATCGTCTCGATCCGCGGCCCGCAGGTCAGCCGCGACGAGCCCTCGGTCCTCGGGCTGGACCTGGTGGGGCTGAACACGAGCTACGCCACCGGGCGGGAGAACACCGAAGCCTTCTTTGACTATGTGGATGGCCGGCTTCAGACCCAGTTCAACGCCCGGCTTCTGGGGGTCTGGCCCGCCGGGCCGCAGGTCATCTTCTGTCGGCCCGAGGTCACGGGCCTTGCCGATCTGCGCGGCCTCAAGGTGCGGGTGGGCGATCAGAGCGCGGCCAATTTCGTCGCCGGGCTGGGTGCGACTGGCATCTCGCTGCCCTTTGGCGAGACACAGCAGTCGCTGGGCCGCGGCGTGGTCGATTGCGCCATCACCGGCCCGTCCTCGGCCAATTCCGGCGGCTGGCCCGAGGCTACGACCACCGTGCTGCCGGTGGCGCTGCAACTGGCGATCAACGGTTATGCCATCAACCAGGACAGCTGGAACCGCCTGACATCCGAGCAGCAGGAGGCGCTCGGCAATGCCATCGGCGCCTTCGTCGATGACGTCTGGGACTTCTCGGAAGAACTCTACGAGGACGCCATGCGCTGCAACGCGGGCGAAAGCCCCTGCGAACGCGGCACCTCCTACTCGCTGCGCACGGCCGATGTCTCGGACGCCGATCTCGAAGCCGTCGCCGAAGCGCTGGGTTCGATCTCGCTGCCCGTCTGGGCCGAGCAGTGCAACGCCGTGGCCCCGGACTGCGAGGCGACATGGCGCGAGATCCTGGGCGCCCGGCTGGGCCTCTGAGCGGACTCCGGTTCGGGGAGAGGAACCATGCTGAATACCTATGCGCGCTTTCTGGGCGTGTTCTTCGGGGCGTCGATGATCCTGCTTTCGGTATTGATCGCCGTCGAAACCATCGTGCGGAAGTCCTTCTCCGTCTCACTGGGGGGCGTTGACGAGTGGGGCGGCTATGCCATGGCCATCGGCGCCCCGATCGCCTTCGCCGTGGCGCTGGTGGAGCAGGCGCATATCCGTATCAACCTGCTGCACCAACGCCTTTCGCGCCGGACCCGGGCGGTGCTGAATGCCGTTTCCATGCTGTCGATGGGCATCCTGTCGCTCTACCTGCTTTACTTCACCGTCAAGACGGTGATCGACACCCAAACCTATCGGTCCATCGCACAGACGCCGATGGCGACACCGCTGATCTATCCGCAATCCATCTGGCTTGTCGCCATGGCGCTGTTTGCCCTGACGGCGGTCCTTCTGACCGCAAGGGCCCTGATCCTGCTGGCGGGGCGGGACTGGGCGGCGCTCAACCAGCAGTTCGGACCGGCCTCGGCCCAGGAGGAGCTGGATGCCGAACTTGAAGACGCCAAGAAGCGCAAGGAGATGGAACAGTGAACATCGTTCTCGTCGGCATCGGCTTTGCCATCATGCTGGGGCTGATGTTCCTCAGCCTGCCGGTCGCGGTCGCCATCATCACCGTCGGCGCCCTCGGGGGCTACCTGATGTATGGAATGCCTCTCGTCGACATGATGGGCGGCGTGATCTGGTCGAGCCTCAACAGCCCCTATATCCTGGCCATTCCGCTGTTCATGCTTCTGGGCGAGCTTCTGCTGCGCGGCGGCATTGCCGATCGCATGTATGACGCGCTGGCGGTCTGGCTCGGACGGATGCCGGGGGGCCTGCTGCATACCAACATCGCCACCTGCACCCTTTTTTCGGCGACCTCGGGTTCATCGGTGGCGACGGCGGCGACGGTGGGGACCATCGCCCTGCCGGCCTTGCAGCAATACAGGTATCCGATCCGCCCCTCGCTGGGCTCGCTGGCCGCCGGGGGCACGCTGGGCATCCTGATCCCGCCCTCGATCAACCTGCTGGTCTATGGGTCGCTGGCCAATACCTCGGTCAGCCAGCTTTTTGCGGCCGGGCTGATCCCGGGGCTTCTGCTGGCATTCAGCTTTTCCGCCTACATCTTCTTCTTTCACGGCAACGCGGGCAAGGAGGCGGCGGAAATCGTCAACGTGCCGCTTTCGGAAAAGTTACGGCTGTCGAAATATCTGGTCCCGCCGGTGCTGATCTTCGGCGTGGTCATGGGCTCGATCTACGGCGGGCTGGCGACACCCACGGAATCGGCGGCGATCGGCGTGGTGATGGCGCTGGTCTTTGTCACGGGCAGCGGACGGCTGAGCATCGACCTGCTGGTGACCTGCTCGCTTCTGGCGGCGCGGACCACCGGGATGGTCGTCATCGTGCTGATGTGCGCGCTGCTGCTGAACGTCACCATCGCGATGACCGGCGCGACGCAGGCGGTCACGCAGTGGGTGGCCTCGTTCGGGTTCGACCGGTTGTCGCTGCTGCTGGTGCTGCTGCTGTTCTACGTCATCCTCGGCACTTTCATGGATGCCATGTCGATGCTGGTACTGACCGTGCCCATCACCGTGCCCATGGTGATGTCGGTGGGCGTCGATCCGATCTGGTTCGGCATCTTCATCGTGCTGATGTGCGAGATCGCCCTGATCACACCGCCGCTGGGGATGAATCTCTTTGTGGTTCAGGGCGTGCGGCGCGATGGCGGCGGCTTCAACGACGTGATCCGGGGATCGCTGCCCTATGTCTTCGTGATGGTCGCCTTCACCATCCTGGTGATCGTCTTCCCCACCATCGTCATGTGGCTGCCCGACGTCATGGCGGGGCGTCGATGAGCATGGATCATGCCCGGGCGGAGCGGCGCACGCCGCCGCTCCGCCGCCTTCTCGTCATCAATCCGAACACCAATGCAGGGATTACCGAGCGCGTCCGCCGGACCCTGCTCGATACCGCCCCCGAGGGAACCGTAGTCGAGGTGGTCAACCCCGCCCGGGGGCCCTTCGCCATCGAGACACCCTCGGACCGGGCCGAGGCCGTGCCCAATGTCGTCGCGCTTGTCGAGGCCCGCCGGGCCGAAGGGTTCGACGGTTATGTGCTGGCCTGTTTCGACGATATCGGCGTCGAGGAGGCACGGCGGATCGTTCCGGTTCCGGTGGTCAGCATGTTCGGCGCAGGTATCGCCCGGGCGCGGGCGGTCGGTGGGCGCTTTGCCATCGTGACCACGGTCGAAAGCGCGGTGCCCGGAATCAGGCGGCTGGTCGCCCGATACGGCGCCGGGGATATCTGCACCGTACACGCAGCCGGAATCGGCGTGGCCGAGGCCGCCGCCCAGACCCCGCAGGCCGAGGCACGGCTGTTCGCAACCATCGAGCACGCCATCGCCGGGGGCGCCCGCGCCATCCTGCTGGGTTCGGGCGCCTTCACCGGACGCGCCCGGGCGCTGGAGGCCCGGTTCGGCCTGCCCTTCATCGACGGGTTGCAGGCGGCGGTGGCGGGGGCGCGGGCCGAGACAGAAGCCTCTCATGACCGGCCACGGCAGGCAGGCCCCCCGGAAAACCACGAAGCCTGAGCAATCCGAAGGTTGCCGGACTTCAGCTCCGGATCCGCATCCGCAAGGGCGGCGTTCGGCTCGGCGCTCATGCCGCGATTGTTTCATCGCCTTCCGCACGGTTACCGCCTGTTTTCGATGGTGCCCGGCCGCCCGCTCACGATGGTGCGGGCCGTGGTGCCGTCAGTGCCGGGGCAGGACTTCTTGCGGCACCATTGCCCCTTGCCTATCTGCAAGGGTCAGGCCCGGTTTTCAGACTGATCGGCAACCGGAAACATTCGCGGGCCCAGCCCCGGCACACGATCATGGGAGCATGTGAACACATGAGCCAAGCCATCAAAATCGACATCTGGTCGGATATCGCCTGCCCCTGGTGCTATCTGGGCAAACACCGACTCGAAGCCGCCCTCGATCGCTTTGCCGAGGATGGCGGCGGGAACGCCGTCGAGGTCGAATACCACAGCTACCAGCTCGACCCCGGCCTCCCGCAGGACTATCCGGGCACGCATGACGAATATCTTGCCGGTCACCATGGTCTTGACCCCGACAAGGTGGCGGATTCGAACCGCCGACTTCAGGCGCTGGGGCGGCAATACGGGCTCGACTACAACTTTGCCGACAATCTGATCACCAACACCTTCAAGGCGCACGAACTGCTGCATTTCGCCAAGGCGCAGGGTCGGCAGGAAGAGGTGAAGGAACGGTTGCTGCGCGCCTGTTTCACCGAGGGCCGCCATGTCGGCCGCATCGACACGCTGGCCGGGATCGCGCAGGAGGCCGGTCTTGACGGCGAGGCCGCGCGGCGGGCACTGGAGGCGGGCGAATATGCGGCGGCGGTCGAGGCCGACAAGGTATCCGGCCTGCGCATCGGGGTGCGCGGCGTTCCGTTCTTTGTCATCGGCGGGAAATACGCCTTGTCGGGCGCGCAGGAACCTGAAACCTTCCTGAAGGTGCTTGAAAAGGTTGCTTCGGAAAGGAACGGGCAATGACGGACACGGACAAGACAGGCACGGACAAGACAGGCACGGGCAAGACAGGTACAGGCAACCCGGGCACGGGCAACCCGGAAGAGGGTGGCCTGATCTTTCTGACCCCGGAAGGCGCAGATGATGCCTCTTTCTGCACCGACGGGGTTTGCGCCCCCCTCGATCCCCGGGCCGGGCCAGCCCTTGCGACCGGCGGGCCGGGCCGCTTGTCGGCGGCGGGGGCCGCCGACAGAACCTGACCCCGCCCGGCCGTCGCGACGAAACGACACCGTCGCCCGGGGGCCTCCCCCGCCTTCCATCCGATTTGCGGATATCGTGTCGTACAGGATACGTTTGACTTATCCTCGCGCCCGCCGGATTCTGCCTGTCGGACCGGAACCGGCGGAGAAGCGCGATGAAAACCCATGCCCACGACCTTCATCAGGACATCCGCGATGCCGTCCGCGCGCTCTGCGCACAGTTTCCGGCCGAATACCACCGCAAGGTGGACGAGGCGCGCGGCTATCCCGAAGAGTTCGTCGATGCCCTGACCCGGGCCGGATGGATGGCCGCGCTGATCCCCGAGGAATACGGCGGTTCGGGTCTCGGCCTGACCGAGGCCAGCGTGATCATGGAGGAAATCAACCGTGCGGGCGGCAATTCCGGCGCCTGTCACGGGCAGATGTACAACATGAACACGCTGATCCGCCACGGGTCCGAGGAACAGCGTCGCCGCTACCTGCCCCGGATCGCCACCGGCGAGTTGCGCCTGCAATCCATGGGGGTGACCGAACCGACCACCGGCACCGATACCACCCGGCTCAGGACCACGGCGGTCAGAAAGGGCGACCGCTACGTCGTCAACGGGCAAAAGGTCTGGATCAGCCGGGTGCAGCATTCCGACCTGATGATCCTTCTGGCCCGCACCACCCCGCTGTCCGAGGTCGGGAAGAAATCCGAGGGCCTGTCGATCTTCCTCGTCGATATCAAGGAGGCCATGGCCGGGGGGATGGAGGTCCGCCCCATCCCGAACATGGTGAACCACGAGACCAACGAACTGTTCTTCGACAATCTCGAAATCCCCGCGGAAAACCTGATCGGCGAAGAGGGCAAGGGCTTCAGGTACATCCTGACCGGCCTGAACGCCGAGCGCGTGCTGATCGCCGCCGAATGTATCGGCGATGGCTACTGGTTCACCGAAAAGGTCGCGCAATATGTTTCCGAACGCCGGGTGTTCGGCCGCCCGATCGGCCAGAATCAGGGCGTGCAATTCCCGATCGCCGAAGCCTATATCGAGATCGAGGCGGCGAACCTGATGCGGTACGAGGCTTGCAGGCTTTACGACTCGGGGCAGGACTGCGGCGCGCAGGCCAACATGGCCAAGTATCTGGCCGCCAAGGCCAGCTGGGAGGCGGCGAACGCCTGCCTGCAATTCCATGGCGGCTTCGGCTTTGCCTGCGAATACGATGTCGAACGCAAGTTCCGCGAAACCCGGCTTTATCAGGTGGCGCCGATCTCGACCAACCTGATCCTGTCCTATGTCGCCGAGCATGTCCTCGGCCTGCCGCGGAGCTTCTGATGGCCACGCCGCCGCTTTCGGGACTGACGGTTGTGGCCATCGAACAGGCGGTGGCCGCGCCCTTTGCCACTTCCCGGCTGGCCGACGCGGGCGCCCGCGTGATCAAGATCGAACGCCCCGGGGGCGATTTCGCCCGGGGCTATGATGACGTGGCCAAGGGGCAATCCAGCTATTTCATCTGGCTGAACCGGGGCAAGGAGTCGGTGACGCTCGATCTGGGAACGTCCGGGGGCAAGGATGCGCTGGCCGAACTGCTGGGGCGGGCCGATGTGCTGGTGCAGAACCTGAAGCCCGGGGCGCTGGAACGGCTGGGCTTCGGCCCCGAACGGCTGGCAGCGGATTTTCCCCGGCTGATCGCCTGTTCCATTTCAGGCTATGGCGAAGCCGGGCCGATGGCCGGCCGCAAGGCCTATGACCTGCTGATCCAGGCGGAATCCGGCCTGTGCTCGATCACCGGCGGGCCGGAAAGTGCCGCGCGGGTCGGCATCTCGATCGTCGATATCGCCACCGGAGCCACCGCCCATGCAGCGATCCTTGAAGCACTGATCCGCCGCGGCATCACCGGCAAGGGCGCGGCGATCTCGATTTCCATGTTCGACGTGATGGCCGACTGGCTGGCGGTGCCGCTGCTGAACCACGAAGGCGGCAGGACACCGCAACGGCTGGGTCTCGCGCATCCGTCGATTGCACCCTACGGGATGTTCAGCTGCAAGGACGGCGCACAACTCCTGATTTCGGTGCAGAGCGACCGGGAATGGCGCAATCTGGCGGCGGACTTTCTCGGCGATGCCGCTCTGGGCACCGATCCACGTTTCGCCTCGAATGTCGCGCGCGTCGCCAATCGCGCCGCGCTGGATGCCCGGGTCGCCGCAGTCTTCGCCCGGATGACCGCGGCCGATGCGACCGCCGCCCTTGTGAAAGCGGATGTCGCCTTCGCCTCGGTGAACGACATGGCGGGCCTGTCGGCGCATCCCCATCTGCGGCGGATCACCGTCGGAACACCGAACGGCCCTGTCCGGATCCCCGCTCCGGCAGCGATCTTCCATGATGAGGCGCGCAGCTACGGCCCGGTGCCCGCCCTGCCGGAGGGCAGGGCGCGATGACGCTTGATCCCGATCACCTGCGCCAATGGATCGGGCGCGAGGAAACCGCCTCGGAGCAGGTCACCCCGGCGCTTGCCGCCCGGTTCAACGCCACCTTCGACCGGCAGGACGAGACCCGGCCCGGTGCCGCCGCGCCGCTGATGCTGCATTGGTGTCTGGCCCAGCCCGCCGCGCCGACCGCCGGCCTGGGCGCTGACGGGCATCCGGCGCGCGGCGGATTTCTGCCGCCGGTGCCGCTGCCGCGCCGGATGTGGGCGGGCGGCGCGCTGGAATTCCTCGACGATATCCGCATCGGTGAGACGGTAACCCGCCGTTCGGAGATCCGGGATGTCACGGTCAAGACCGGGCGCAGCGGGACGCTGTGCTTCGTCACCGTCGGGCACAGCATGTCCAGCGACGGGCGCCCGGTGCTGACCGAGCGTCAGGATATCGTCTATCGCGCGGCCGGAGGGCCGGACACCCCCGCCCCCGTCCCCGCCCCCGAGGGCGCCGCGCGCAGGGTCGTCACCCCTGCGCCGCCGCTGCTGTTCCGCTATTCGGCGCTGACCTTCAACGCCCACCGCATCCATTACGACACCCCCTATGTGCGCGGCAAGGAGGGCTATCCCGGCCTGATCGTCCACGGCCCGCTGCAAGCCTCGCTGCTGGCACTGTTCGCCGCGTCGCTGCGCGGAACACGCCCCGCCCGGTTCAGCTTTCGCAGCCTGTCACCGCTGTTCGACACCGCCGATTTCTCGATCAACGCGACCGGGGAACAGGACGCGCTGCGGCTGTGGACCGCGCAGACCGGCGGGCCGGTGGCGATGGAGGCACGGGCGGAGTGGTAAGCCCGGCCGCCAACAGGTCGTATCAGGCCACGCCATCGGCAGGCATGGTTTCAGGCAAAGGGGAACACCTGTCCGCCTGCGTGCCGGCAGGGCCGTCGAAGCGGCACCTTCACCCGGACTCAGAGACCGTTCGAGAATTCGCTCCGGCGCGGCAGGTGGCGTGGTTTTCGAGAACCGGAGCGGAGTGTGCTCAATGCACATGAGCACCGGAAGTGCAGAAAACCGCGTCAGATGCCCGGTGGAGTAGAATTATCGAACGGTCTCTCAGGGCGCGGCGCGCACCACCGGGCCTTCAGGCAGCGCCCGCCCGCTTCACCAGCCCGGCCTCCTGCATCGCGGCGAGAAGGCGGCGAAGGTCGTCCAGCAGCCTTGCGCGGGGTTCCTCGGGGAAGGCTTCTGCCAGCACCTCGGCCAGATCGCCAGCGCTGCCGGGGATTTCCAGCAGCGCCCAGACCGCTTCGGCCACCGGGTTGAGGTGCCACATGCTGCCTTCGCCCAGCCGCCAGACGAAGGCCGCGCCCGAGACGCGCCGGATGGTCGCTTCCGGCGCGCGGTGCCAGATTGCCCCGGGGTCGGCCAGCGCGGCGGCGGGTTCGGGCGCGGCGGCGGGCAGGGGCGGGGCGAGGTCGGGCACCCCGGCCCCGGCGAAGGCCGCGCGCAGCAGTTGCACCGCATCTTCCAGATCGGAATAGACCAGCCGGGCGCAGATCAGCCCCCGGGCCACGCGCTCCACCGTATCAAGCGCGGCGGCGGGGCCGGAAAGGTCCGTCATGTTCTGCCGCAGCAGATGGCTTGCGGCCTCGCCCGGCTCCATCGCATGCAGGCGCGCGGGGCCTGAAGCGCGCCGGTCCAGGATCACCAGCACCGCAAGGGGCGCCCTGGTGCCATGCGGCGCAATCGTGTCGGTGACGACATAGCCATAGCGCCCGTCGCGGGGGCCGAGATGCCTCTGGACATGCGCGCGAAAGCCCTGCGACACGCCCTTGGGCAGCGGCAGGCGCAGGCGCGGCGCCGTGCCAAGCGCAAGCGCGGTGCCGTCGGCACCGATCGGCAGCACATCGTCGCAGAACACCTGCATGTCGGATTCGGCCGTCAGCCGTGCGGCAAGCGTGCTTTTGCCCGCCCGCGCCGATCCCGCGAAGGCCACCAGCCGCCCGCCGATCCGCGCCGCCGCGCAATGAAGCGCAAGCGAGCCCTCGCGTTGGCTGAACCAGGATTGCGCGAGATCGGCAAGGATGCCGCACAGCGCGCTTGCCACCGGCAGGCCGGAAAGCGGCGCGTCAAGATACGTGGAATGCAGCCGGTAGCCCGCCGCCTCCGGGACAAGACATGTGAACGCGGCTTCCCCGCCCTGCGGCCCCTGCACCGGCGATGCCGCCACCGCCCAGCCGCGCGTCACCCGGGCAAGCCCGTCCAGAAGCGGCGCGTCGCCGGGCAGGATGACCGGATGCGCAACACCCGCGAAATCCAGCCGGTGCCATTGCGGAAGGGCCCGCGCCGCGGCCCCTTCCCGGTGATGATGCGTCAGGCCCGCCACCTCAGCGCGGACCGTAAAGGTGGCGCATCCAGTTCTGGATGTGCCATGCCTCGTCGGAACGCCGCCCCCGGTAGCGCCGCGAGGGACGCGACGGGCCGGAGGGCCGCGACGGGCGCGATCCGCGTGACGGCCTGCTGGCGCGCGAAAACCGGCTGACGCCGCTGGCCGATGCCGCCCCGAACCCGATCATCGCAGGCGCCACATAGGCGGCACCCGCCGCAACCCCCAACCGCGCCAGCAACTTGCGGCGCGACAGTTTTTCCTCGCTCTTCGACATCCGGACTCTCCTTTGGCATCCGCCACACGCCGTTCGTGCGGCCATGCAGGGATAACGGGCGGGGACGCGGTTTAATCCCCGGCCGCCGGAAAATAGCGCGCCGGGGTGGAATCGCAGCTTGACGGGTCCGCGACAAGCCCGTGGCCGAACACCTCGTCGAACCCGGCCTCGCCCAGATCCCCGGCACAGGCGGCAAGCCGCGCGATGGCGGCTTCGGGCGGCGCGTCCGGGTCGTTCAGCCGCTCGACCGCCAGCGCGGCGGTGACGAAGGGCGCGGCATAGGATGTGCCCGACCGCAGCCGCCCGCCCGAGATCGAGGCTGCGGTCCACAGCCCGACCCCCGGCGCCGCAAAGCCGATATGCGGGCCACGGTTGGCCTGCCGGTAGGGCGCAAGGCGGCTGTCCACCGCCGTCACCGCCACCACCTGCGGCCATGCGGCGGGATAGGCCGGGGCCGCCCCCGGCCCGTTGTTTCCGGCAGCCGCGACCAGCGCCACGCCCTGCGCGGCGGCCTCGGTTACCAGCCGTTCCAGCACCACATTGGCGGGGCCCGAGAACGACAGGTTGATCACCCCGACCCCCGCCGCCAGCAACAGATCGAGCGCATGGGCAAGGGCAAAGGCATCGGCGGCCTCGCCCGTCGCGTCGCGGTGGAACGCCTCGACGGCGACAAGCTCGGCCTCCGGCAGCAGGCCCGGCACGCGGCTGTCGGCACGCCCGATCAGCAGCGCGGCGATGGCGGTGCCGTGTTGTCGGCCCGCCGCGGCACGTCTGCCGAGATCCGCCTGCGTGACGACCAGCTTCTGCCCCGCCAGCGCCGCGTGATCCACGTTGATTCCGGTGTCGATCATGCCGATCCGGGGCGCTGCCGCCACGCCACCGGCAAGCCCGGTCCAACCAAGCAGATCATGCGCGGCACAACCCTCCGCATCGCAGAGGAATTCATCGGGGCGGTAAAGGTGGTTGTCGTCGGCCAGCGCCCCGGGCAGCAGCGCGGCAAGCTCTGCAAGCGCCTGCGCGGGGCTGCGCCCCGGCGGCAGGCCAAGCCGCAGCAGCGCGCCGTCCAGTGCAAGGTTTTCCACCTGCGAAAGGATGCTGTATCCGGCCCCCGTCGCCGGGCCGGGCCCCACGCCCGCGGGCAGGAAGACCACGATCTCGGGCGGCGGTGCGGGTTGCGCCTGTCTGGCGGGCCGGGATGGCCGGGATGGGCGAGAGGGCCACGACGGGCGGGAAACGCCCGAGATGCCCGAGACACCAGAGGCCCGCGCCATCCCCAGCGGGGTCAGCAGCGGCGCGCTATAGGCCGCAGCCGCGCCCAGCCCCATACCGATCAGCAGCCTGCGCCGCGCCATGTCCGTCGGCATTCCCGCCATGTTTCACCCCCTTGCGGCCGGGCGCCTCCGCGCAGGCCTGTTCAGGGAACGGCACCGGAGCCCGGTTTATTCCCCCTGCATTGCAGATATAGTTCGCGGGCCGGGGATTAATCCCGGCTCATGAACGTTCCAACACCACGACAAACACAACCCCAGGGCAAACACCACCGTGTCCGATGCGATCCGCGCCCAGATGATCCAGATCCTGCCGAGGCTGCGCTCCTTCGCGCGCAGCCTTGCCCGGGCGCCGGATCAGGCCGACGACCTGGTGCAGCAGACCTGTGAAAAGGCGCTGCGCAACCTGCACGGTTTCACGCCCGGCACGCGGCTTGATTCCTGGATGTTCCGCATCATGCGCAATACCTGGATCGACACCCGGCGCGCCCGGCGCGAGACGGTGCCGCTGGCCGATGGCCCCGGCGACGACGGACCGGGCGCGATCCTGACCGGCGAGGACGGCCGCAGAACGGTGCTGGCGCGGCTGCAACTGGCCGAGGTCCGCCGCGCCATCGCGCAGCTGCCCGAGGACCAGCGCAGCGTGCTGCTGCTCGTCTGCGTCGAGGGGATGCGCTATCGCGAGGTGGCCGGGGCGCTGGAAATTCCGTTGGGCACGGTGATGAGCCGCCTCGGCCGCGCCCGCGCCGCACTGGCCCGCGCGCTGGAGGGCGAGCCACAGGCACAGGACATGCCGGAGAAACGCAAATGACCAGGGATGTAAGCGACGAAATGCTGATGGCGCTGGCGGACGGAGAGCTTTCCGCCGAGACCGAAGCGCAGCTTCTGGCCCGTATCGCCGCCGATCCCGATCTGGCGCGGCGCCACGCCGGGTTCGCCCTGACCCGCCGCGCGGTGCGGGAAGCCTGCCCCGCGGAACCGATACCCGAGGCGCTGATCCGCACGATTCTGGAGACACCGGCGGGCCTGGAACCCCCGGCGGAAAGGGGGGAAAACGTGATCCCCTTCCGCCCCCGGCGCGCTTTGCGGATGGCGCTTGCCGCGTCCCTGCTGCTTGCGGTGTCGGTGGGGGGATTCCTGACCGGGCGGGCGACGGGACCGGCACCGCCGCAGGTGGCCGCAGGCCCCGTCGCCGCCGCACAGGCGCTTGCCGCGCTGCCCACGGGCGCCTCGGTGCCGCTGGGCGATGCGACGGCGCGGGTGCTGGGCAGTTTCGACACCGATCTCGGCCTTTGCCGCCTCGTTGCTCTGGAAGGGACGCAAGAGGAACAGCGCGCGATCCTTTGCCGCGACGGCACGGAATGGACCCTCGCCTTCGCTACGGTAACCGGCGTGGCGGGCGGCTTCCGCCCCGCTTCGGATACAGGGACCGAAGCCATCGACCACGCCCTCGACACGATCGGCGCCGGTGCAGCGATGACCGAGGCAGAGGAGGCGCGGGCGCTGGGGCTGTAGCGGCCGCCCCGGCGCGGAACCCGACCCGCCTGCCGGCCCGCCTTGCCAATACCCCGGCGTCGGACTAGGCTGCACGCAATACTCGTTGGGGTGCCCCGCAAGCCGGGGCTGAGAGGCGCAGGCCGACCCATCGAACCTGATCCGGATCATGCCGGCGGAGGGAACGGGTAGCTTGACGGTGCAAGGCGGTATTCCGCCTGCAAGGCCCCCCGGAAATTTCGTCGGCAGAAGTGGGGGGCGACGTGACTGCAATTACCTTTTCCATCGCGGGCCCTGACAGCGGCAGCACTGGCCTTCCGGCCGGTCCCAGGGCATTTTCGGCGCCTGACCGCAAGCGGGCCTGCCTGCGCGAATGGCTGCGGGTAGCGGCATGAACCGCTACGCCCGCCAGATGACCCTGCCCGAGGTCGGCGCCGGGGGTCAGGCCGCCATTCGCGCCGCGCGCCTGCTTGTGGTGGGTGCGGGCGGGCTTGGCGTGCCGGTGGTGCAATATCTGGCCGGGGCGGGTGTCGGGCAGATCACGCTGGTCGATCCCGATCGCGTCGAGACCTCGAACCTGCACCGCCAGCCGATCTACGCGGCCCATATCGGGCGGCCCAAGGCGCAGGCGGCAGCGGATTTCGCCCGCGCGCTGAACCCGGAAACCCGCGTCATTCCGCATATCGACTGGCTGACGCCGGACAATGCGCCGGACCTCGTGGCCGATGCCGGTCTGGTGCTGGACTGCGCCGACAGTTTCGCGGTCAGCTATCTGTTGTCGGATTGCTGCATGGCGGCGGGAAAGCCGCTGATCTCGGCCTCGGTGCTGGGGATTTCGGGCTATGTCGGCGGGTTCTGCGGCGGCGCGCCAAGCTTGCGCGCGGTGTTTCCCGACCTGCCCGACAACCTTGCCACCTGCGAAACCGCGGGCGTGCTGGGGCCGGTGGTGGCGATGTTCGGCCTTGTTCAGGCGCAGATGGCGCTGGCACTGCTGATCGGGCTCAGGCCCTCGCCGCTCGGACAGTTGATCCGGCACCAGATGCAGGGCTTTCGCAGCACGGCGTTCCGCTTCGACGGCGCGCCGGAACCCGACGGCTCCTGCCACCGCTTCATCGCCAGGTCCGACCTGCGCGCCGATGATTTCGTGGTCGAACTGCGCGACGCGGCCGAGGCCCCCTGCCCCGCCGCACCCCATGCCCGCCGCCTCAGGGTCGAGGATTTCGGCCCCGGCGGCCCCCTCCCCGCCCCCGGGCAACGCGCGGTCTTCGCCTGCCGCTCGGGCCTGCGTTCATGGCGCGCCGCCGACCGGCTGCGCCCCCATTGGGGCGGCGAGATCGTCCTTCTGGCCGATCCGCCATCCGTTTCCACAGGAGAAAATCCATGATGACCAAACGCTTTGCCGCTGCGCTGGTGACGGGGCTGGCTTTGGCCGCACCGGCGATGGCGCAGGACAGGATGACACTGATCCTCGACTGGTTCGTCAATCCCGACCACGCGCCGATCATTCTGGCGCAGGAACTGGGCTATTTCACCGATGCCGGGCTGGAGGTCGAGATCATCGCCCCCGCCGACCCCACCGACCCGCCCAAGCAGGTTGCGGCCGGTCGTGCCGATCTGGCGATCAGCTATCAGCCGCAACTGCATCTGCAAGTGCATGAGGGGCTGCCGGTGGTGCGCGTCGGCACGCTGGTGTCAACGCCGCTGAACTGCCTGATGGTCGATGCCAACGGGCCGGTGCAGGAACTTGCCGACCTTGAAGGCCGCAAGATCGGCTATTCGGTTTCCGGCGTCGAGGAAGCGATGATGGCCGCCATGCTGCACAGCGCCGGGCTGAGCCTCGATGATGTCGAGATGATCAATGTCAACTGGTCGCTGACGCCCGCGCTGATGACCGGGCAGGTCGATGCGGTGATCGGTGCCTTTCGCAATTTCGAGCTGACGCAGATGCGGCTTGCCGGTGGCGATGGCCGCTGTTTCTTTCCCGAGGAATCCGGCCTGCCCGCCTATGACGAGTTGATCTTCATCGCCAATGCCGGAAACCCCGACCTCGACCGCATCAACCGCTTTCTGGCCGCGGTCGAGCGCGGGGCGCATTACATGGTCAACCATCCCGACGCGGCTTTTGCCACCTTTTCCGCCACCTCGCCCGACCTGGACGATGAACTGAACCGCCGCGCCTGGGCCGATACCATGCCGCGCTTTACCCATAGCCCGGCGGCGCTGGACCATGGCCGCTATGCGCGGTTCGAGACCTTCCTGCACGAGGCCGGCCTGACCTCTGGCATCCTGCCGGTTTCCGATCTGGCCATCGACCCGGAGGACCGGCAATGACCCCAAACGTCCCCGATTACGGCCGCAGCTTCGGGCTCTGGCGCGCCCGTTGCCCCGGCCCCTGGCATGATTTCACCCATCACCCCTTTGTCGAGGGGCTGAAGGACGGCACCCTGCCCCGCGCCGCCTTCCTGAACTATCTGCGGCAGGACTACCTGTTCCTGATCCATTTTTCCCGCGCCTGGTCGCTGGCCGTGGTCAAGGCCGGCAATCTGGCCGAGATGCAGGCCGCCAGCGCCACCGTCCATGCGCTGCTGCATTTCGAAATGGCGCTGCATGTGCGGATCTGCGAGGGCGAGGGTATCGGCCGCGCGGAGCTTGAGGCCACCGAGGAGGCCCCCGCCAACATGGCCTATACCCGCTATGTGCTTGAGGCGGGCTATTCGGGCAATTTCCTCGACCTGCTGGCGGCGCTTGCGCCCTGCATCATGGGTTACGGCGAAATCGGCGCGCGGCTGCTGCGCGAGGCGGGCGATACCCCCTATCGCAACTGGATCGAGACCTATGGCGGCGACCAGTTCCAGACGCTGTGCCGCGATACCGGCGCGCTGATCGACCGCGCGGTGACGGACCGGCTGGGGCCGGTGCCGGAAACCCAGCCGCGCTGGCCCGCTCTGTGTCGGCACTTCGCCAACGCGACCCGGCTGGAAATCGGCTTCTGGGGGCTGGGGCAGCCATGACGCCGCTGGCGCTGGCGGGACAGGTGGTGCTGAACGGCCGGCCCCTGTTTCCGCCGATCCGGCTGGAACTGGCACCGGGGCGATGGACCGCGCTGCTGGGGCCGTCGGGTGTCGGCAAATCGACCCTGCTGCGGCTGATCGCCGGCCTGCCCATCGGCGGCAGTTTCACCGGCCGGATCAGCGGCGCGCGTCCGGTCGCGCTGATGGCGCAGGATCCGGGGCTGCTGCCCTGGCTGACCGTGCGCCAGAACGCCGCCCTTGGCGCAAGGCTGCGCGGCGAGGCGGCCGACCCCGCCCGGCTCGATGCGATCCTTGCCCGCACCGGGCTGGCAGGTCACGCCGCCAGATACCCCGCCGCGCTGTCGGGCGGTCAGCGCCAGCGGGTGGCGCTGGCCCGCACATTGATGGAGGACCGCCCGCTGGTCCTGCTGGACGAGCCGTTCTCGGCGCTGGATGCGCGGATGCGGCTGGCCATGCAGGATCTGGCGGCGGAACTGCTGGCCGGGCGCATGGTGCTGATGGTGACGCATGACCCGGCCGAGGCCGCGCGTCTGGCGCATCGCATCTGCCTGCTGACCGAGGCCGGGCTGACCGCGCAGGCCGCACCCCATATCGCCGCGCCGCGCCCGCCTGCGCATCCCGAGGTGCTGGCCTGTCAGGGCGCGCTGCTGACCCGGCTGATCGAGGCCGCCCCGGCATGAGCCTGCGCCGCATCGCATCCCTTGTCCTGATAACACTGGGCTGCCTGCTGGCCTGGCAAGGGCTGGTGATCGCAACCGGCGTGCCGCATTACATCCTGCCCGGTCCCGGGGCGGTTGCCGGGGCCATGATCAGCCATCAGACGGTGCTGGCGCGGGCGGCGCTGCATACCGGGGCGGAAATCGTCGCGGGCTTTGCCATCGGCGCGGCTGGCGGGGCCGGGCTGGCGGTCGCAATGGCGGCCTTTCCCCGGCTGGCGGCGGCGCTGCGCCCGGCGCTGCTGTTTTCGCAGGTGATCCCGATCTTCGCGCTGGCGCCCTTGCTGACGCTGTGGCTGGGCTACGGCATGGCGCCGAAGATCGCGGTGACGGCGCTGATCTGCTTTTTCCCGGTGGCATCGGCCTTCATGGACGGGCTGCTACGGACCTCACCGGCCTGCCTTGACCTGGCGCAGACCATGGGTGCGGGGCGCTGGCGGGCGATGTGGCATCTGCGCATCCCGATGGCGCTGCCGGGCTTGGGCAGCGGGCTGACGCTGGCTGCGGTCTATGCGCCCATCGGCGCGGTGATCGGCGAATGGGTCGGCGGTTCCGAGGGCCTCGGCGCGGTGATGATCCATGCCAATGGCCGGATGCGCATTGATCTGACTTTCGCGGCACTGGCGCTGGTCACGCTGATCGCGCTGGCTTTTCACGGGCTGGTCGGCGCGCTGACGCGCCGGGCACTGGCCCGGTTTTCGTGAACCCTCGGACGGCTTTCCCCCGGTAAGGCCCCATACCCGCGCCCCGGGCGCATGGGTCGCCTTGACACCGCCGCTTCGCGGACGCAGAACGGCGCGAACATACCCGCAACCGGGCGCTCCGTGGGCGCCAGACCGACGAGGACAAGGCCATGAGCCAGATCGACCTGACCTTCCCCGACAAATCCGTGCGCTCCTACCCCGCGGGCATCACCCCGGCGGAGATCGCGGGGGCGATCTCGAAATCGCTGGCGAAAAAGGCGATCTCGGCCACGGTGAACGGCACGCACTGGGATCTGCAATGGCCGATCGAGGCGGATGCCGGTATCGCGATCCACACCACGGCGGACGAGGCGCAGGCGCTGGAACTGATCCGGCACGATCTCGCGCATATCATGGCCCGCGCGGTGCAGGAACTGTGGCCGGATGTGAAAGTCACCATCGGCCCGGTGATCGCCAATGGCTGGTATTACGACTTCGACCGGGCCGAGCCCTTCACGCCCGAAGACCTCGGCGCCATCGAGGCGCGGATGAAACAGATCATCGCCGCGCGCGATCCGGTCCGCACCGAGGTCTGGGACCGCGCCCGCGCCATCGCCCATTACGAGGCGGCGGGGGAACCCTTCAAGGTCGAACTGGTCAATGCGATCCCCGACGACGGCCAGCCGATCCGCATGTACTGGCACGGGCCCTGGCAGGATCTGTGCCGGGGGCCGCATCTGCAACATACCGGGCAGGTGCCCGCCGATGCCTTCCGGCTGATGTCGGTCGCGGGCGCCTACTGGCGCGGCGATTCCTCGCGCCCGATGCTGCAACGCATCTACGGCGTGGCGTTCAGGAACCGCGACGACCTCAAGGCGCATCTGACCATGCTGGAGGAGGCCGCCAAGCGCGACCACCGCAAGCTGGGCCGCGAGATGGACCTGTTCCACATGCAGGAGGAGGCGCCGGGGCAGGTGTTCTGGCACCCGAACGGCTGGACGATCTACACCACGCTTCAGGATTACATGCGCCGCCGCCAGCGCGCGGGCGGCTATGTCGAGGTGAACACCCCGCAGGTGGTCAACCGGGTACTGTGGGAACGTTCGGGCCACTGGGACAACTATCAGGAAAACATGTTCATCGTCGAAGTGGACGAGGAACACGCCCGGGAAAAGTCGGTCAACGCGCTCAAGCCGATGAACTGCCCCTGCCATGTGCAGGTGTTCAATATCGGGCTGAAATCCTATCGCGACCTGCCCCTGCGCATGGCCGAATTCGGGTCGTGCAACCGTTACGAGCCCTCGGGGGCGCTGCACGGGATCATGCGGGTGCGCGGCTTTACCCAGGACGACGCGCATATCTTCTGCCGCGAGGACCAGATCGAGGCCGAAACCGAAAAGTTCATCGGCTTTCTGCGGGCGATCTATGCCGACCTCGGGTTCGAGAGCTTCAAGATCAAGTTCTCCGACCGGCCCGAGCAGCGCGCCGGAGCGGATGAGGTCTGGGACCGGGCCGAGGCCGCGCTGGCCAATGCCACGAAGGCGGCGGGCTGCGACTATACGCTCAATCCCGGCGAAGGGGCGTTCTACGGGCCCAAGCTGGAATTCGTGCTGACCGACGCCATCGGCCGCGACTGGCAATGCGGCACGTTGCAGGTGGATTTCGTGCTGCCCGAACGGCTGGACGCGAATTACATCGGCGAGGACGGGATGAAGCACCGGCCGGTGATGCTGCACCGCGCCGTGCTGGGCAGTTTCGAGCGGTTCATCGGCATCCTGATCGAAAGCCACGCGGGCAAGCTGCCGTTCTGGCTGGCGCCGCGGCAGGTGGTGGTGGCCTCGATCGTCTCGGACGCCGATCCCTTCGTGCAGGAGGTCACCGCCGCACTGACCGCCGCCGGGGTCCGGGCCGAGGCCGACATCCGCAACGAGAAGATCAATTACAAGGTGCGCGAGCACAGCCTCGGCAAGGTTCCGGTGATCCTTGCCATCGGCATGAAGGAAGTGGCCGAACGCACGGTCTCGGTTCGCCGCCTGGGCGAAACAAGGACCGAGACACTCTCGCTGGACGCGATCGTGGCGGAACTGGCGGCCGCCTCAAGGGCGCCCGATCTGCGCTGAGGCGCCGGAAAATCGCGCTTCGCAAAGGGTCCGGGCGGTGTCCGGGCCCAATAATGCTTGATTTTTGATGGCGATGCGGCATCATTTTCCTGTGACGACAGACTTTCTGCGACCGCCTCCTGATTTCAGGGTGCCGGGTATCGGAAGACCTGCTGCACAACCCGGTGGCATGTCGCCCCCGGGAGACTGAAGATCGAGGAGAGACGGAATGCCCACCGGCACCGTGAAATGGTTCAATGCCACCAAGGGTTACGGTTTCATCGCCCCCGACGATGGCGGCAAGGACGTGTTCGTGCATATCTCGGCGGTGGAACGCGCCGGGCTTCAGGGACTGAACGACAACCAGAAGGTCGGATACGAACTTCTGGACGGGCGCGACGGGCGCTCGTCCGCGGGCGATCTGCGCCTGCTCTGAACCGCCGCGAACCTGCGGCACGACCGGCCCGCGCCCCCGGCGCGGGCCGTTTCGTTTCCGCCCCCCCGCCCCGGCCTGACGTAGGGGCAGGCAAAGACCCGGGGCGCGGCGGGTTGACAAGCCGCAACCATATAAGCGTTTATTGTTGCGCAATTTCATCCGCCGGACGCAGGCGGCGCAACGAAACTGCTAAAACAAACAGGGAGAGCAAGAAACATGCGAAAGATCGGTTATGCCGTAGCCTTCACCATGGCCCTGGGCGCGGGCGGGGCACAGGCCCAGACAGAACTTTCCATCGCCACCGGCGGCACCGGCGGGGTCTATTACCCCTATGGCGGCGGCCTGGCCGAACTGATCGGCCGCCACATCGACGGTTACAGCGCCGCCGCCGAGGTAACCGGCGCCTCGGTCGAGAACATGGCGCTGATCTCGCGTTTCGACAGCGACATGGCGCTGGTGCTGGCCGATACCGTCTATGCCGCCTATCACGGGACGGAACCCTTCGCCACGAACCCGATTCCCGAGACCCGGGCGCTGGCCTCGATCTATCCGAACGCGGTGCAGATCGTCACGCTTGCCGACAGCGGCATCAGCAGCATCGCCGATCTGCGCGGCCAGCGCGTGTCGGTGGGCGCGCCGGGTTCGGGCACCGAGGTCAGCGCACGGGTGATTCTGGAAGCCAACGGCATCACCTATGACGATTTCACCCCCGAGCGGCTGAACTTCAACGAAACCGCCGATGCGCTGCGCGACGGCGATATCGTCGCCGGATTCTGGAGCGTGGGGCCCCCCACCAGCTCGATCATGAACCTTGCGGCGACACGCTCGATCTCGGTCATCTCCTTCACCGAGGAAGAGATAGCGAACTCGATCGAGGCCGAACCCACCTTCGCCCCCTATACCCTGCCCGCGGGCACGTATGACGGGGTTGACCAGGCGGTGCCCACGATCTCGACCCCGAACGTGCTGGTGGTCCATGCCGACATGGACGAGGAACTGGCCTATCAGGTCACCCGCGTGCTGTACGAACATGTCGATGAACTGATCGCCATCCACCCGGCGGCGAACGACACCACCATCGACTTTTCGCTGACCTCGACCCATGTCCCGTTCCATCCCGGCGCGATCCGCTATTACGAAGAAGCCGGGGCCACGGTGCCCGACCACCTGCGGCCCTGATGGGGCGCGCATGGGGGCGGCCGCTGCGGGCCGCCCTGCTTCCCCCTGCGCTCGTGCTTGCCGCCGCCACGGCGGCGCTTGCGGCCGATGTGCTGGAAGTGACGGGGGAAGGCGGCGTGGTTCTGGCCCGGCTGCCGCTGGATGCGGGTGCGGACTGGTGCCTGCGCTGGAACCATTCGGTGACCGGCGGCGCGGTGGCCGACTGTTTCGCGCGGGACGGCGGGCGGATGGTGCTGCGGCGATCCTACCTGCACGACTTCGCCGCCGGGCTCGGGCACATCCCGGGCCGCGGCACCCAGCGGCCCGATCCGTCGGGCGGCTACTGGATCGAGGATATCAATGAGTCCCTGCCCCCCGAAGGGCTGCTGCTGCGGGTCGGCCCCGCGCGGGTGGATCACCGGATCGAGACGCCTGCGGGCACCCTTGGCCTGTCCGCCCTCGCGCCGGGCAAGCGCGTCCGGCTGCGACTGAACATGAAGGACTGACCATGGCCGAGACACCGGCGCAAACCTCTGCGATGCCCGACCCCGAGGACATTCCCGATTCCCTGCGCACCACGGCGGTATTCCAGCCGAAATGGGTGCTGGGGGCGATCTTCGTGATCGGCGTCAGCCTGTCGCTGTTCCAGATGTATTCCGCCGGAATCCGCCCGCTGGGCCTGTTCTACCAGCGGCCGATCCATCTGACCTTCATCCTCGTTCTGGCGATCCTGAGTTTTCCGGCCTGGGGGCTGCTGCGCAAGCGCGGCGTCAGCGGCTGGATCATCGACACCGTGCTGATCGCCGCGGCGTTGGTCAGCGGGCTTTATATCGTCGTCAACCTGGACGCGATCATCAACCGCGCCGGCTTCTGGAGCCGGACCGACATCACCATGGGCATCATCCTGACGCTCGTGCTGCTGGAGGTCTGCCGCCGTTCGGTGGGGATGATGATGATGATGGTCGGCCTTGTCGCCATCCTCTACGCGCTGGCGGGGCCGCGCGGCGCGCTGCCGGGGCTTGGGGAATGGATGCCGGGCGTCCTCAGCCATCGCGGCGCCTCGGTGGACCGGCTGGTCGGCACGCTCTACCTCGGGCAGGAGGGGATCTACGGCCTGCCCTTGGGGGTGGCGGCGACCTATATCTTCGTCTTCGTGCTGTTCGGCGCGTTTCTGGAAGTCACCGGCGCCGGCAAGTTCTTCATCGACCTCGCCTATGCCGCCACCGGCCGCAAGCCGGGCGGACCGGCCAAGGCGGCGGTGCTGGCCTCGGCGGGGGTGGGGTCGATCTCGGGCTCGGCCATCGCCAACGTGGTTACGACAGGCGTCTTCACCATCCCGCTGATGAAGCGACTGGGCTACAAACCCGCGCAGGCGGCGGGGATCGAGGCCGCGGCCTCGACCGGCGGGCAGATCACGCCGCCCCTGATGGGGGCCGGGGCGTTCCTGATCTCGGAATACACCCGCACGCCCTATATCGACATCGTGATCGTCTCGATCTTTCCGGCGATCCTCTACCTCGGCACGGTCTATCTGTTCGTGCATCTGGTCGCGGTGAAGGCCGGGATGAAGGGGGTGCCCGCCTCGGAACTGCCGGTGGTGCGCCATGTGGTGGCGGCGGGCTGGCAGTTCATCCTGCCGCTGTTCCTGCTGGTCGCGCTGCTCTTGATGAACATCTCGCCGATGCGGGTGGGCTTCTGGGCCATCATCTCGGTGCTGGTGGTGGCGGGCGGCCGGGCGCTGTTCGACATTCTGGTGCTCGATCCGCGCCGTGGCAACCCGCTGACCCAGCACCGGGCGGGCACGGCGCTGGGGCTTGGCGTCAGGCTGATGCTGGAGGCGCTGGCACTGGGCGCGCGCAACGCGATCACCGTGTCGATGGCCTGCGCCGTGGCGGGGATCATCGTCGGCGTGGTCGGGCTCACCGGGCTCGGGCTCAAGTTCTCGTCGATGATGATCTCGCTCTCGGGCGGCAACGTGGTGCTGGCGCTGATCCTCGTGCTGCTGGCCAGCCTTGTGCTGGGACTGGGGCTGCCGGTGACGGCCAGCTATATCGTGCTGATCATCCTTGTCGGCCCGGCGCTGTCGGCCGAATTCGGCATCCCGCTGCTGATCGTGCATCTGGTGGTGTTCTGGTATTCGCAGGACAGCAACGTCACGCCACCCATCGCCCTTGCGGCCTTCGCGGGGGCGGCGATCGCCAAGTCGGACCCGATGATCACAAGCTTTCACGCCTGGAAATTCGCCAAGGGGCTTTACATGATCCCGGCCTTCATGGTGTTCAACCCGGCGATCATCATGGGCGGCCCGGTCGAGGTCGTGATCTGGTCGGGCCTTCTGGCCGTGCTGGGGATGGTGACCTTTGCCGCGGCGATCGAGGGCTGGCTGTTCACCCGGATGGATATCGTCTCGCGGCTGATGGTGATTCCCGGCACGATCGCGGTGTTCTGGCCCTCGTTCACCGTCGAGGCGATAGGCGGCGCGATCCTGGCCGCGGTGGTGGCACTGAACTGGGTGGTATCGCTGCGCGCCCGGCCCCAGCCGGGCAGCGCCTGACCGGGCGGGCACCGACACGGGCGGGGGCAAGGTGCCCCCCCCCGGCCCCCTGCCCGGCGGCGCGTGACGCGCCTTGATTCCGGGCAAGAATTACGCGCCGGACTCCCGCCCCTTGCCAACCGGCACGCAATGCGGACACCGCCGCCCGGGGGGGGTGATCAGACGTCCACGTCCTCGACGAAACGGGCGTTTTCCTGAATGAACTGAAAGCGCATCTCGGGCCGCTTGCCCATCAGCCGCTCGACCAGATCGCCGGTCTCGCCCGGCACCTCGTCATGGATCGACACCCGGATCAGCTTGCGGGTCTCGGGGTTCATGGTGGTATCCTTGAGATCCTTGGCGTCCATCTCGCCCAGGCCCTTGAAGCGGCTCACGTCGATCTTGCCCTTGCCGCCCAGCCCCTTGGCCAGCCATGCCTCCTTCTCGGCGTCGTCGAGACAATAGACCCGCCTGGCCCCCTGGGTCAGCCGGAACAGCGGCGGGCAGGCCAGATACAGGTGCCCCTTGTCGATCATCGGCCGCATCTGGGTGAAGAAGAAGGTCATCAACAGGCTGGCGATATGCGCGCCATCGACATCGGCGTCGGTCATGATGATGATCTTGTCGTAGCGCAGGTCATCGACGTTGAACCTTGTGCCCAGCCCCACGCCCAATGCCTGGCACAGGTCGTTGATCTCGGCGTTCTGGCCCATCTTGCCCGAGGCCGCGCCCAGCACGTTGAGGATTTTCCCCCGCAAGGGCAGCAGCGCCTGATTGCGCCGGTCGCGCGCCATCTTGGCGCTGCCCCCGGCCGAGTCGCCCTCGACGATGAACAGTTCCGTCCCCTCGCGGTTGGTGGCCGAACAGTCCACCAGCTTGCCGGGCAGGCGCAGCCGCTTGGTGGCGGACTTGCGCTGGGTCTCCTTTTCCGCCCGGCGGCGCAGCCGTTCCTCGGCCCGCAGCACGAGAAAGTCGAGGATCGCACCGGCGGCCTTGGTATCCGCCGCCAGCCAGTTGTCGAAATGGTCGCGCACCGCGCCTTCGACCAGCCGCTGGGCCTCGGTCGTGGCCAGCCGGTCCTTGGTCTGGCCGACGAACTCGGGTTCGCTGATGAAACACGACACCAGCGCGCAGCCTCCGGCCAGCAGGTCGTCACGGGTGATCTGCGCCGCCTTGCGGTTGTTCACCAGTTCGCCATAGGCGCGGATCCCCTTGAGGACCGCCGACCAGAACCCGGCCTCATGGGTGCCGCCCTCGGGCGTGGGCACGGTGTTGCAGTAGCTTTGGGTAAAGCCGTCGCGCGTGGGCGTCCAGTTGATCGCCCATTCGACCGATCCGGGGACGCCGAACTTTTCCTGAAAGCCGACCTTTCCGGCAAAGGGGCGGTCGGCATAGGTGGCGGCGCTGCCCAGCGTCTCGTTCAGGTAGTCGGCCAGCCCGCCCGGAAAGCGGAAAGTGGCCTCCATCGGGGTGTCGCCTTCGGGGATCGCCGATTTCCAGCGGATCTCGACGCCCGAGAACAGATAGGCTTTCGACCGCACCATCTTCAGCAGCCGCGCCGGGCGGAAACGGCAATGGCCGAAGATTTCCTCGTCGGCATGGAAGGTGACCGAGGTGCCGCGCCGGTTGGGGGCAGGCCCCACCTTTTCCACCGGGCCAAGCGGGAGGCCGCGCGAGAACTCCTGCACGAAAAGTTCGCGGTTGCGCGCGACCTCGACCCGCATCCGGTCGGACAGCGCATTGACGACCGAGGCCCCGACCCCGTGCAGCCCACCCGAAGTCTGGTAGGACTTGCCCGAGAACTTGCCCCCCGCGTGCAGGGTACAGAGGATCACCTCAAGCGCCGACTTGTCGGGAAACTTCGGGTGCGGGTCGATGGGGATACCGCGGCCATTGTCGCGGATGGTGACGCTGTAATCTTCGTGCAGCTCGACCTCGATACGGGTGGCGTGGCCCGCCACCGCCTCATCCATCGAGTTGTCCAGCACCTCGGCCACCAGGTGATGCAGCGCGCGCTCATCCGTGCCGCCGATATACATGCCGGGGCGCTTGCGGACGGGCTCCAGCCCCTCCAGCACCTCGATGGAAGAAGCGTCGTAGCTGTCGGGCTGGCCGGACAGAAGGTCGTCTGCGCTCATCGCTGCTCGTTTCTTGTTGTGCGGTCTTGCCGGGCGGGTCTTGCCGGGCGGGTCTTGTCGTGCGGGCCGGGGCGGCGCCGGGTGGCCACATCCCGTGCCGCGATTAGACCACCCCGGGGCGTCCGGCGCAAGCGGATGGGAGGGGCACCGGATCAGCGGCGCGGCGGCAACTCATCCGCCCGCCCCTTCGGGCGGCCGCTGCCCTCTGTTGCAACAGATCGGCCCCGGTCGGATATACCGGCCAAGAGGCAAGACAGACACCGCCTACAGCTTGATGTCGAAGCCGAGATGTTTCGCCACGGTGAAGATGTCCTTGTCGCCACGGCCGCACATGTTCATGACGATGATATGCTCGCGCGGCAGGTCCGGCGCGATCTTCAGCACATGCGCCAGCGCATGGCAGGGCTCCAGCGCCGGGATGATGCCTTCCAGCGCGCAGCAAAGCTGGAACGCCTCCAGCGCCTCGGTGTCGGTGATCGCCACATATTCGGCGCGGCCGGTCTCGTGCAGCCAGGCATGTTCCGGGCCGATCCCGGGATAGTCGAGCCCGGCCGAGATCGAGAACCCTTCGAGGATCTGCCCGTCACCATCCTGCAACAGATAGGTGCGGTTGCCGTGCAGCACACCGGGCCGCCCGCCGGAAAGGCTGGCGCAATGCTCCATCCTTTCATCGACGCCCTTGCCGCCGGCCTCGACACCGATGATCCGCACCGAAGGATCGTCGAGAAACGGATGGAACAGCCCCATCGCGTTCGAGCCGCCGCCGATCGCCGCGATCACCGTGTCGGGCAGCCGCCCCTCGCCCTCATGCGCGGCCAGTTGCCAGCGCACCTCCTTGCCGATGATCGACTGGAAGTCGCGCACCATCGCCGGATAGGGGTGCGGCCCCGCCACCGTGCCGATGCAGTAGAAGGTGTCGCGCACGTTGGTCACCCAATCGCGCAGCGCGTCGTTCATCGCGTCCTTCAGCGTGCCGCGGCCCGAGGTGACGGCGACCACCTCGGCCCCCAGCAGACGCATGCGGAACACGTTGGGGGCCTGGCGTTCCACGTCATGCGCGCCCATGTAGACCACGCATTTCAGCCCGAAGCGGGCGCAGACCGTGGCGGTGGCCACCCCGTGCTGGCCGGCGCCGGTCTCGGCGATGATCCTTGTCTTGCCCATGCGGCGGGCCAACAGGATCTGCCCCAGCACGTTGTTGATCTTGTGCGCGCCGGTGTGGTTCAACTCGTCGCGCTTGAGGTAGATCTTCGCGCCGCCCAGATGCGCGGTCAGCCGTTCGGCGAAATACAGGGGCGAGGGACGGCCGACGTAATGCGTCCACAGGTCGTCCATCTCGGCGGCGAAGGCCGGGTCGATCTTCGCCCGCTCATATTCCGCTTCCAGATCGAGGATCAGCGGCATCAGCGTTTCGGACACGAAACGCCCGCCGAAGATGCCGAAGCGGCCCTGTTCGTCGGGGCCGGTCATATAGCTGTTGATGCCGTCCTCGGCCATGTCGCGCCCTCCTGTCAGTCCAGCTCGCGTTTATAGCCAATATGCGACGCGGTAAAGCCGAGCCGCTCGTAGAAGGCATGGGCGCGGGGGCGGGCGCGATTGGTGGTGAGCTGCATCAGTCGGCAGCCAGCGGCGCGTGCCCGGGCTTCGGCATCGGCCATGAGTGCCGCACCAAGGCCGGAGCCGCGGCGGTCGGTTGCCACCCGGATGCTTTCCACCTGCGCCCGGCGGGTGGCGCGCAGGCTGAGGCCCGAGATGAAGGTGATCTGGTAGGTGGCGACGATCCGGCCCCCGCCGTTCCCGTCGCTTTCTTCCGCCACGATCAGCCGGTTCGCGCCCTCCGCCGCCATCCGGTCGAAAGCGGCAAGGTAGGGGGCGATCTCCTCGCCCTCACGGGTCGCGCCCAGCATGTCGTCGCGCAGAAGCGCCACGACGGCGGGCACGTCCTCGCGGCTGGCCTCGCGCCAGATCATGCGGTCGCCGCCGCGACGAAGCGGGCGATCAGTTCCGCGTCCTTCACCCCCGGCGCGCTTTCGACGCCCGAGGACACATCGACCTGCCGCGCGCCGGTCAATCGCACCGCCTCGGCCACGTTCCCGGGCGTCAGCCCCCCGGCCAGCATCCACGGCACCGGCCAGTCGCGCCCGGCGATCAGCCGCCAGTCGAAAGGAAGCCCGTGGCCGCCGGGCCGGTCGGCCCCCTTCGGCGGCTTCGCATCCACCAGCAGCATGTCGGCCACCTCGCCATGGGCGTCAAGCAGCGGCAGGTCGCCCGCGTCGGCCACCCCCACCGCCTTCATCACCGGCAGGCCGGTGCGGGCGCGGACCTCGGCCACCCGGTCAGGGCTTTCGCGGCCGTGCAGTTGCAGGATGTCGATCGGCACCGTCCCGAGGATCGCGTCCAGCGTCGCGTCGTCGGCATCGACCGTCAGCGCCACCTTGGCCAATCCCACGGGCGCCGCCAGCGCCAGCGCCCTGCCCTCGTCCAGCCCCAGGTGCCGGGGCGAGGGCGGAAAGAACACAAGACCCGCATAGGCCGCGCCCGCGCGGGCCACGGCCTCGACATCCGCCAGCCGGCGCAGCCCGCAGACCTTGACGCGCACCATGTCAGCCCGTCCTGCGCGGCCCGTCCACCAGCGCGATCACCTCATCGGCGGGGGCGGCTTCCTCGCGCCGCTCGACGCTGCGTTCAAGTCGCCGGATCTCGCGTTCCTTGTCGGCGGCCCGGGCGCGGTGCTTGTGCTCGCGCAGCCATTCCCAGACGAAGCCGATCAGCACGCCCGCGGCGACGCCGCCGAAGATCACCAGGAACAGCGGCAGTTCCACCGTCCAGCCAAAGCCGGTCAGCGCCGCCAGGTCTTCGGGCAGGGCGCGCAGCACCACCGTTTCGCGGTTCGCCAGCGCGGCCGTCAGCAACACGGCCGCGATCACGGCCAGAACCAGATAGCGCAGGTAACGCAGCATCATGCGGCCCCCAATATCATGTGGCGCCCGTCGGTCATGCGGCGCCGGTATCGTTCCCGTTCAGCCGGTCGCGCAGCAGCTTGCCGGTCTTGAAGAAGGGCACCTTCTTTTCCTCGACCTCCACCGCCTCGCCGGTGCGGGGGTTGCGGCCCAGCCTTGCATCACGCTCCTTGACCGAGAAGGCGCCGAAGCCGCGCAACTCCACCCGGTCGCCACGGGCGAGGGCAGAGGTGATCTCCTCGAACACGGTGCGGACGATCCGCTCTACATGGCGTTGGGTGAGATGCGGATTTTCGTCGGCGATCTTCTGGACCAGTTCGGAACGTATCATTCTTTCCCCCTGTGGTGGTCGCCATGTTTCCCCGGCTGCGTGACTATAGGACGGTTTTCACCGCTGACAAACAGGAAACCCGTAAGCCTTGGGCAACAAAGGCCGAAACCGGCCGGAAAAATGCAGAAGGCCCCGCCGGGGCGGGGCCTTCGCACCAATTTGTCGCAGGTCGCGGGCCTCAGTTGCGGTCGCCGCGCAGCGCCGCCCCGAGGATATCGCCCAGCGATGCACCCGAATCGGAGGAACCGTATTGCTCCACGGCCTCCTTTTCCTCGGCGATCTCGCGGGCCTTGATCGACAGGCCCAGACGGCGGGTCTTGGCGTCAACGTTGGTGACGCGGGCGTCCACCTTGTCACCGACCTGGAAGCGTTCGGGGCGCTGCTCGGCCCGGTCGCGCGACAGGTCGGAGCGGCGGATGAACGACTTCATGCCGTTGTATTCCACCTCGATGCCGCCATCCTCGATCATGGTGACGGTCGCGGTGACGATCGTCCCGCGCTTCACCCCGTCGATCGCCTCGGAGAAGCTGTCCTCGCCCAGCGCCTTGATGGAAAGCGAGATGCGCTCCTTCTCGATATCGACGTCCGACACCGCGGCCTTGACCACATCGCCCTTGCGATAGTTCTGGATCGCGTCTTCGCCGCGCTGTTCCCAGCTCAGGTCCGACAGGTGGACCATGCCGTCGATATCGCCTTCGAGACCGATGAACAGACCGAATTCGGTGATGTTCTTGACCTCGCCCTCGATCTCGGTCCCCGACGGGTGCGTTTCGGCGAACACTTCCCACGGGTTGCGCTGGGTCTGCTTGAGGCCCAGCGAGACGCGGCGCTTGGCGCTGTCGATTTCCAGCACCATGATCTCGACCTCCTGCGAGGTGGAGACGATCTTGCCCGGGTGCACGTTCTTCTTGGTCCAGCTCATTTCCGAGACGTGGACAAGACCCTCGACCCCGGCTTCCAGCTCGACGAACGCGCCGTAGTCGGTGATGTTGGTCACGCGGCCCTTGTGGACCGAACCCAGCGGATAGCTGCTTTCCACCGTATCCCACGGGTCGGACTGAAGCTGCTTCATCCCGAGGCTGATGCGGTGGGTTTCCTTGTTGATCCGGACGACCTGGACCTTCACCGTCTCGCCGATCCCGAGGATCTCGGACGGATGGTTGACGCGGCGCCAGGCCATGTCGGTCACATGGAGCAGGCCATCGACGCCGCCCAGATCGACGAAGGCGCCGTATTCGGTGATGTTCTTGACCACCCCGTCGACGACCTGGCCTTCGGCCAGCTTGCCGATGATCTCGGCGCGCTGTTCGGCGCGGCTTTCTTCCAGGATGGCGCGGCGCGACACGACGATATTGCCGCGGCGGCGGTCCATCTTGAGGATCTGGAACGGCTGCTTGAGACCCATGAGCGGGCCCGCGTCGCGCACCGGACGCACATCGACCTGCGAGCCGGGCAGGAACGCCACGGCGCCGCCCAGATCGACGGTGAAGCCGCCCTTGACGCGGCCGAAGATCGCGCCCTCGACGCGCTCTTCCTTGGCATAGGCTTTTTCCAGCCGGTCCCATGCAGCTTCGCGCCGGGCCTTCTCGCGGCTGATGACCGCCTCGCCACGGGCGTTTTCCACCCGGTCGAGATAGACCTCCACCTCGTCGCCGACGGCGATCTCGGGGGCCTCACCCGGGTTGGCGAATTCCTTGAGATCGATGCGGCCTTCCATCTTGTAGCCCACATCGATGATGGCCTGCCCCGCCTCGATGGCGATGACCTTGCCCTTGACCACCGAGCCTTCGTCCGGCGTGTCGATCTCGAAGCTTTCGTTCAGGAGGGCTTCGAATTCCTCCATGGTCGCTTTGGCGCACATGCGGTTCAGTTATCCTTTTGTCATGTTTCACAGGCCATGCGGTTGGCTCCGCCGGTCTTTGGTTGTGTCAGGGGACGCGCGGGGACGGAAACAACAAAAGGGCCGCGGCTGTCAGCCCCGCCCCTGCCTCAGTTTCTGTTCTATGGCCCCGATCGCCTTGTTGACTGCGGCGTCTATAGTCAGTTCCGTCGTATCAAGCAAGAGCGCATCTTCGGCCGGGCGCAGGGGCGCATCGGCGCGGCCGGTGTCGCGGACATCGCGGGCACGCACCTGCGCCAGAACCTCGGCCTCGGTCGCGGGGGCATCGGCGCCGCCCAGTTCCAGCCAGCGGCGGCGGGCGCGCACCTCGGGGTCGGCGGTGACATAAAGCTTCACCTCGGCCGCCGGGCAGATCACCGTGCCGATATCGCGCCCGTCAAGCACCGCGCCGCCCGCGCACCGGGCGAAGCGGCGCTGGAACTCGACCAGCGCGGCACGCACCTCGGGGATCGCGGCGACCCGGCTTGCGGCCTCGCCCGCCGCGAGCGAGCGCAGGTCGCCGCGTTCCAGATCGGCGGGGACGAGCGCGCGCGCCGCCTCGACCGGATCGCCGCCCTTCATGCCCACCGCGCGGTAAAGCAGCCCGGTATCGAGATGCGCAAAGCCGAACCGCGCCGCCACCGCGCGCGAGATCGTGCCCTTTCCCGCCGCGGCGGGCCCGTCGATGGCCACGGTGAAGATCATCCCCTTTGCATCATCCTCTTGCCATGGATCAGGAATGCCGGTTCGCGGGCGAAGCTATCCCGATCCTTTTCCGGGCACCACTCGAATTCCACGAAGCGTGGTTTTCGGGGGGGGGCGGTTGCACCGACGACGCAAATGCGTAGCGCAACAGAGGGCAGCGGCCGACCGCGGGTGGCCGCTGCGACGATTGTGGTCTGGCAGTTTATGATCCCGAATACCCCCACGTATGCGCATGGTGCAACGTCGCAATAGCGGCCGCCCGTGCGGGCGGTCGGCCGCTGCCCGGCGGCGCTTGCGCGCCTTGATTCCGGGCAAGGGGGAAAGGGGGGGGACGGTCCGGCACCCACCCCCGTAGGGTGCGCTTCAGCGCACCGCCCCCGGGCCGCTGGCGCGGCTGTTCCGGGCAAGAGTTACGCTCCGGCTGCGCCCCCACAGATGGCTTGCGCCGGAACCGCGCAGGGCGGAAAAGGGGGCAGGCAGACGGAAGGCCCCGATATGGCGGGAACGGTTTTCGCGGCGATGCTACTGGACGCGGCGGCGGGCGAGCCGCGCGCGATCTGGTCGCGGTGGCCGCATCCGGCGGTACTGATGGGCCGGGCGGTGGCGCTGTGCGACGAACGGCTGAACCGGGGCGCGGACCGGCGGGCGAAGGGGGTGGCGGCCATCGCTGCCCTCGTGCTCGGGGCGGCCGCGCTGGGGGCGGTGCTGGCCGCGCTGCCCGGCAACTGGCTGGTCGAGATCGTCCTCGGCGCGATCCTGCTGGCCCAGCGCAGCCTTGCCGATCACGTCCGGGCGGTGGCCGATGCGCTGCGGCTCTCGACCGGCGACGGGCGGCTCATGGTGGCGCGGATCGTCGGGCGCGACACCGCCACGATGGACAGCCCCGCCGTGGCCCGCGCCGCGATCGAAAGCGCGGCCGAGAACCTGTCCGACGGGGTGGTCGCCCCGGTGTTCTGGTTCCTGGTCGCGGGCCTGCCGGGGCTGATGGTCTACAAGATCGTCAACACCGCCGACAGCATGATCGGCCACCGCACCCCAAGGCACGAGGAATTCGGCTGGGCCGCCGCCCGGCTCGACGACGTGCTGAACTGGATCCCGGCGCGGCTGACCGCCGGGCTGATCCTGCTCACCCACCGCCGGGCGGGCGGCTGGCGGCAGGTCGCGCAGGACGCACCCCTGCACCGCTCGCCCAACGCGGGCTGGCCCGAGGCAGCGATGGCCGTGGTCCTCGATGTCGCACTCTCCGGCCCGCGCAGCTATCACGGCGCGATGACCGCCGACCCTTTCGTCAACCCGCAGGGCAGACGCGACATCGGCGCGGATCAGATCGACGCCGCCGTCGCCGCGCTCTGGCGGGTCTGGGCGGCAATGCTGGCGGTCGCCGGGCTGGCCACCCTGCTCTGAGCCGGTGGACAGAACCGCGCCGCCTGCTACTCTGGCAGGGATTGAGGAGACCCCGATGCGTTTGTCCATTCTTCCCCTGCTGGCCATTCTCGCCGCCCCCGCCGCTGCCAATACCCCCTGCGGCGGCGATTTCCGCGCCTTCGTCAACACCATGAAGGCCGAGGCACTGGCGCAGGGCCGTGCCCCGGCCACGGTGGACGCCTTCTTCCGCAACGTGGCGCAGGATCAGCGCGTGTTGCGCGCCGACCGCTCGCAGACCATGTTCCGCCGCGACTTCACCGATTTCGCCCGCAGCCTGATCAGCCGGAACCGGATGGACAACGCCGCCCGCCTCGGCACGCAACACGCCGCGCTGTTCGACCGGGCGCGGCGCGAATACGGCGTGCCGCGCGGCATCCTGCTGGCGTTCTGGGCCTTCGAGACCGACTTCGGCGCGGTGCAGGGCGACTACAACACCCGCGACGCGCTGGTCACGCTCTCGCACGACTGCCGCCGCCCGGCGCTGTTCCGGCCGCATGTCTTCGCCGCCATCGCATTGCAGGAACGGGGCCAGTTCGACCCCCAGCGTACAAAAGGCGCCTGGGCGGGCGAGATCGGCATGGTGCAGATGCTGCCCCGCGACATCCTGGAGCGCGGGGTCGATGGCGACGGCGACGGCCGCGTGGATCTGGTGAACTCGGTCCCCGACGCGATCCTCTCCGGCGCGCGGATGCTGCGCGACCTCGGCTGGCGCGCGGGGGAGCCGTGGCTGCACGAGATCGTGCTGCCCGATGGCCTCGACTGGGCGCGCACCGGGCTGCACAGCGAGTTGACGGTGGCCGAGTGGCAGCGCATGGGGGTGCGGCCGCGGCAAGGGAGCCTCGGGCCCGCCAACATGCGCGCCTCGGTGCTGCTGCCGCAGGGCCGCAAGGGGCCCGCCTTCATGGTCTATCCGAACTTCCAGGTGCTGTTCGAATGGAACCGCTCGCTGGTTTATGTCACCACCGCCGCCTATTTCGCCACGCGGATCGAGGGCGCGCCGGTGTTCGACCCCGGCGCCCCCGACCCGTCGCTTTCGCCCGAGGAGGTGCGCGCCCTGCAACAGAAGCTGGTGGCGCGCGGCCATGACGTGGGCGGGGTGGACGGTATCCTCGGCGCGATGACCCGCCCGGCGGTGCAGCGCGAACAGGCGCGGCTCGGCCTGCCCGCCGACGGCTGGCCGACGCGGGCGCTGCTGAACGGGTTCTAGCACGTGCGCTGGGGCGTCTGCACCACCGTCCGGGCCACACCGGAACAGGTGCTGGCCTTCGCCGCGCATCACCTCGCGCTGGGGGCGGAACATGTCTGGGTGCATCTGGACGACCCCGGCGACCCGGCGGCGGAGGCGCTCGACGGCCTGAAGGGCGTCACCGCGATCCGCTGCGACGACGCCCACTGGGCGCGGATGGGCAGGCGGCCCGAAAAGCACCAGCGCCGGCAGGTGCGCAACCTCGCCCGCATCTGCCGCCGCAGCGATCTGGACTTCATCGGCCATTTCGACGTGGACGAGTTCCTGACCGCCGCGCGCCCGGTCTCCGGCATCCTCGCCGAGGTGCCCCCCGACCGGATCATGCTGCGGGCCGAACCCTACGAGGCGCTGCATTCCCCCGGGCTGGCGGATGACATCTTCACCGCCCGCCACTTCCGCCGCGGGCTGCACCGCAACGACCCGGCGGCGCTTCAACGCCTGCACGGCCCCCATGCCGGGCTGCTGCCGAAAGGGATGATGAGCCATACCGTCGGCAAATGCCTGTTCCGCACCCGGCTGGAAGGGATCGAGCCCGGCATCCACGGCGCCCGCCGGGGGCAGGAACGGATCGACGGCGGCCCGTTCCACCCCGACCTCGCGCTGCTGCATTTCCACGCCGAAGACCCGGCGCGCTGGCGGGCGGGGCTGGAGTTCCGGCTGACGAAAGGCGCCTATCAATACATCCCGGCGCTGCAAGCCTTCCTGACGGCGGCCGGCCCCGGGGAGATCGACGCCTTCTACCACCGGGTCCAGACCGCGACGCCGGAAACCCTCGCCACGCTTTCCGGTCTCGGCCTGCTGCTGACCGCCGACCTCGGCCTGCGCGCGAAGGTCGCCGCCCTGTCCCGCCGCCGGGCGGACAGCCCCTTGCCCCCGCCGCACATCCGGGCATTCTAGGGGGCCGCAAGTAACAGGAGACCGCCATGGCGCAGGAAATCGAGCTTTACTACTGGCCCACCCCGAACGGCTGGAAGATCACCATCGCGCTCGCAGAGATGGACCTGCCCTACCGGCTCCATCTGGTGAACATCGGCGCGGGCGACCAGTTCGCGCCGGAGTTCCTGAGGATCGCGCCGAACAACCGGATGCCCGCCATCATCGACCCGGAGGGGCCGGACGGCGCGCCGATCCCGATCTTCGAATCCGGCGCGATCCTGCAATACCTCGCCCGCAAGACCGGGCGCTTCGGCGGGACCACCGAACGGGAACGGGTGGCGGTGGAGCAATGGCTGATGTGGCAGATGGGCGGCGTCGGCCCGATGGCCGGACAGGCGCATCACTTCCTGCAATACGCCCCGGCGATGGACCCGCCGCAGGATCTGCCCTACGCCAAGGACCGCTACCGGCGCGAGGTCGGCAGGCTTTACGGCGTGCTCGACCGGCAACTCGCAAACAACCGCTATGTTGCGGGGGATTTCCTGTCGATCGCCGATTTCGCGATCTGGCCCTGGGCGGTGCTGTGGGAGGGGCAGGAGCAGACGCTCGACGACAAGCCCGACCTGAAACGCTGGCTCGACGAACTCGCCGCCCGCCCCGGCTTCATCGCCGGAAAGGCGGTGGCGGCCGAGGCCCGCAGCCGCTTACAGGATGACCGCAAGGCGCAGGAAGTGCTGTTCCGGCAGAAGTAAGGCAATATCAGAAAAGATTGACGGGTTTTCCGCCTCGAAGCTGCGCAGAAACAACAGCCTGAAGCGTTTCCGCCATTCGTTGGGGCGGCGGAAACGCTTCAGGGCGCAGGGCAAGGGTGCCCCGATGACCTCCCGCCCGTCAGAATGGCCGTCAGCCCTCCTCGCCCACCCGCTGCCGCAACAGCTTCAGCCGCGCCCATTGCGCATTGCGGATATGGGCGCGCGCGGCCTCCCCGGCGGCGGCGGCGTCGCGTGCGGCGATGGCGGCGACGATCTCCAGATGCTCGGCATGGGCAGAGGCCGCCCGGCTCTCGACATTGAGCGTGGTGCCGCCAAGCAGGATCATCGCATCGCTCAGCGCCCCCAGCGCCTTGAGCAGGAAACGGTTGTGCGCCGCGTGATAAAGCGCACCGTGGAAGGCCCGGTTGATCCGCACCAGCATATCGGGGTCACCCGCATGGCCCCCGGTTCCGGCCAGATCGCCAAGATCCTTGATCTCGGCCTCCGAAGCGTGGCGCGCCGCATAGGCCGCCGCCGTCCCCTCCAGCACCTCGCGCATGTCGTAAAGCTCGATCACCGCCTGATGGTTGAGCCGGGCGATCACCGCGCCGACATGCGGCACATGGGTGATGAGCCCGTCGGCCTCCAGCCGCCGCAGCGCCTCGCGCACCGGGGTGCGGCTGATGCCCAGCCGCTCTGCCAGTTCGACCTCGCGCACCCGGCTGCCGGGCAGGAGCTTGCCGTCGGCGACCTCCTTCTTCAGCAGCGCATAGGCGGCATCGCCGCGCAACCGCGCCTCGTCGGGGCTCCTGTTCATGTCTCGCGCTTTCCTCCCACCGCTCCGATTCTAGCGGCTTTCCCGCGCCGCTCCAACCGGGCAGGCGGAGACCCTTCGGAAAGGCCCCCGCTCCTTCATCTTGCCAGAAATACTCTCGGGGGGTCCGGGGGGCAGACAGCCCCCCGGCGCTTACCACAGGCACCGCCTACCGGCATTCCTCGATCAGCCGCCGCAAAAAATCCTCACAAGCATCAAGCTGCGCCGCCTCCACATACTCATCCGGCCTGTGCGCCTGGGCGATCGAGCCGGGGCCGCAGACCACGGTGGGGATCCCGGCCATGTCGTGGAACAACCCGCCCTCGGTGCCGTAGGCGACCTTGATATGGTCGTTCTGCCGGGCGAAGCGGCGGGCGGCGGCGGCGACCGGCGCGTCGGGGGCGGTGTCGAGGCCGGGATAGGCCGCCGTCAGCTCCACCACCGCCCCGGCGGCGGGGTCGATCAGGCGCATCTCCGGGGCAAGCTCGCCCTCCACATAGGCGCGGATCTCGGCGACCAGCGCGTCGGCATCCTCGCCGGGCAGCACGCGGAACTCGAACTCGGTCTCGAAACGGTCGGGCACGATGTTCAGCGCGGTGCCGCCATGCGCGGTGCCGACATGGGCGGTGGAATGGGGCGTGCTGTAAAGCGCATCCGAAGGCCCCGCGGCCAGCCTGCGGCCGATCTCCTGCATCCTGACCACCAGCCTTGCGCCGTATTCCACCGCGTTGACGAACTCCGGCGCGCGCGAGGAGTGGCCGGCGGTGCCGGTGAACACCGCCCGCAGGCTGCGCTTGGTCTTGTGGCCAAGGCAGAGCCGCATCTCCGTGGGTTCGCCGACGATGCAGCCCAGCGGGCGCACTTCCCGCTCCATCAGCCGCGCCAGCAGGTCGCGCACGCCGATGCAGCCCACCTCCTCGTCGTAGGACAGCGCGATATGGATCGGGCGCGTGAGCGGCGCGGCGGCGATCTCGGGCGCGAGGCCGAGGCAGCAGGCGAGGAACCCCTTCATGTCGCAGGCGCCCCGGCCGAAAAGCCGCCCGTCGCGCTCGGTCAGCGTGAACGGGTCCGAGGCCCAGTGCTGCCCATCGACCGGCACCGTGTCGGTGTGGCCAGAGAGCACCCAGCCCGGCACGTCCTCCGGCCCGAATGTGGCCCAGAGGTTCGCCTTGGTCCCGGTCGCGTCATAAATCCGTTCGCAGCGCGCGCCGTGCGAGGCAAGCCAGCCCTCGGCCCAGTCGATCAGCGGCAGGTTCGGGTTACGGCTGGTGGTGTCGTGCGAGATCAGCGCCGCGAAGGCGGTGAGCGTGTCACGGGCGGGCATGGGGGACTCCTGTCAGGCTGGCCTCTGCGCGGGCGCGCACCAGCGCCATGAAGGCCAGCACCGTGGCCGAGGGGCGAACGCCCGCCGGGGTAAGGAAACTGGTCCGAAGGGTGATCGTCGGCACGAAGGGCCGGGTGACCAGAACGGGGTCGAGCCGCAGCGCCACCGGAAACGGGTTGATCAGCGCCAGCCCCAGCCCCTCGGCCACCAGTTCGGCGGCGGAAACCACGGTCGCGGTCTCGATGGTGATGCGCGGCCGGGCGCCGCCCTCGTCCAGCGCCCGGTCGCTGGCGGCACGGGCGGAATGGCGCCGGGTCTGGGCCACGAAATCCTGCCCGTCGAGATCGGCGGGGGTGATGGTCTCGCGTCCGGCCAGCGGATGGTCGCGCCGCATCAGGCAGACGATGCGCGTTTCGTGGAACGGCTCGACCCGGACCCCCGCATGATTGGGCTGGGTGTCGGTGATGGCGATATCGGCGCGGCCCTCGGCGACATGGGTCACCAGGACGTCGCTCGACAGCACGTCGAGGAACACCGGCAGGTCGGGATACCCACGGGCAAGCTCGGCGGCCGGGCCGGGCAGGAAGCGGTGGGCGATGGTCGGCGGGGCGGCGATCCGCAACGGCACCGACGGGTCGGGGTGGCGGCTCGCGGCGTTCTCGATCCGGCTCAGCGCGGCGAACACCGGGTCGATCTCGGCGTCTATGGCCAGCGCCTCGGGCGTGGGCACCAGCCGCCCGCCCTCGCGCAGGAACAGGCGGCGGTCGAGCCGCGATTCGATCTGCGCCACCGCCCGGCTGACCGCCGGTTGCGAGATGCCCAGCCGGTCCGCCGCCGCCGTCGCGGTGCCCGAAGTGACCAGCGCCCGCAGCACCTCCAGTTCGCGCAGGGTGATGCCGCTGCGCGGCAGCGGCGCGACAGGTGCGGGCGCAGCCGGTTCGGAAGCGGTGGGGCGGCCTGTCGCCGCCCCGGTGGTATCGTTCGGGGACATAGGTCTATGCGCAACGGTTATGGCAATTTCTATTTACAATACGGTAACAGCATACTACGCTTTCTGGCAAGGGCCGGGCCGCCCGACCCCGACAGGGGCACGGCGGCACATGGACAGCCCGGCCAAAGACAGCGGCCGAACGGGCCGCGGAACAACAGGGGATCTACGATGACACGCATTGGCAAGGCATCCGCCTTTCTGTCGGCGACGGCGGCGCTTGCACTCATGGCCGGCGCCGCGGCAGCGCAAACGCTGACCATCGGCCTTTCGTCCGAACCGACCTCGGCCGACCCGCATTACCACAACCTCGGGCCGAACAACGCGCTGGCGCGGCACGTGTTCACGCCGCTGATCGTGCAGGACGCCCAGCAGCGGCTGGAGCCGGGCCTGGCCACCGAATGGGAGACGGTGGACGACACCACATGGCGGCTGACGCTGCGCGAAGGCGTCACCTTCTCGAACGGCGAGCCCTTCACCGCCCGCGACGTGATCTATTCGATCTGCCGCATCCCGCTGGTGCCCGACGCGCCCTCGCCCTTCACGCTCTACACCCGCGCCATCACCGGGCTGACGGCCGAGGGCGACCACAGCCTGACCATCACCACCGACGGCCCGGCGCCCTTGCTGCCGAATATGCTCTCGACCTTCGTCATCGTCTCGGCCTCGGTCTCGGGCGCCGAGGACGAGGTGGTGTTCGGCACCGAGGAATGCGAGGGCGTGGGCGACGCGCCGGTCTCGGCCGCCTTCAACAGCCCCGATTTCGCCATCGGCACCGGCCCCTACAGGCTTGCCAGCTTCATCCGCGGCGAAGAGATCGTGCTGGAGCGCAACGACAGCTACTGGGGCGAGGCCCCGGCGTGGGAACGTCTGGTGCTGCGCACGCTGTCGAACCAGGGCGCCCGGGTCGCGGCGCTGCTGGCGGGCGATGTGGACATGATCGAGAACCCGCCCACCCAGGACATCGCAAGGATCGAGGGCGAGGGCTTCACCGTCGCCTCGGGCCTGTCGAACCGGGTGGTCTATATCGCGCTGGATCAGGGCGACGCACCGACGCCGGGCATCGCGGGCGACGTGAACCCGCTTCAGGACGTGCGCGTGCGCGAGGCGCTGGCGCTGGCCATCGACCGCGAGGCGATCCGCGACCGGCTGATGCTGGGCCTGTCGGAACCCGCGGGCGAACTGTTGCCGCCACCGATGTTCGGCACCAACCCCGACCGCCCGGCGATCCCCTTCAACCCCGACCGCTCGCGCGAGTTGCTGGCCGAAGCGGGCTATCCGGACGGTTTCGCCATCACGCTGGGCACGCCCAACGACCGCTACATCAACGACGGCCAGATTTCCCAGGCGGTGGCGCAGATGTGGACCCGCGTCGGCGTGCAGACCGAGGTGGACGCCAAGACCTTCTCGGCCTTCATCGCCGACCGCAACGGCTTCGCCTTCTCGGCCTTCCTCGCGGGCTGGGGCGCGGGCACGGGCGAGATGTCGTCGCCCTTGGGCGCGCTGGTGGCAACGCGCGATCCCGACCGCAGCCTCGGCGGCACCAACTTCGCCCGCCACTCGAACCCCGAGATGGACGACCTGCTGGTGCAGGCCATGGTGACGGTCGATGACGACGAACGCGAACGCCTGCTGCGCGAAGGCAGCGCGCTGGTGATGGACACATTCGGGATCGTGCCGATCCATTACGAGCTGACCACCTGGGCGCACAAGCCCGACCTCGAATACGAGGCCCGGGCCGACCAGTACACGCTCGGCTATCTCGTCGCGCCGAAGGCCGACTGATCCGGCGGCGCATCCTGCGCAAGCGTTGAACTGCGCCGCCGCGACCGGGGCGGTGCAGCTTTCTTTCTGACGGTGGAGCAAGGCCATGGTCGCCTATTTCCTGCGACGGCTGGGGCAGAGCGCCGTTGCCGTGTTCGTCATGGCGGTGCTGGTGTTCGTCGGCGTCTATGCGATCGGCAATCCGGTGGATATCCTGATCAACCCCGAGGCGACCGAGCGCGAGCGGCTGGCAGCCATGGCGCGCATGGGCCTCGACCGGCCGCTGTGGGAACAGTTCCTCGTCTATTTCGGCAACCTGCTGCGCGGCGATTTCGGCACCTCCTTCGTCTATGGCGACTCGGCGCTGGCGGTGATCCTGCAACGGCTGCCCGCGACGCTGGAACTGGCCTTCGTGGCGCTGCTGCTGGCGGTGCTGCTGGGGGTGCCCTTGGGGGTGATCGCCGGGCTTTACCCCGACGGCCTCCTCGGCCGGTCGATCATGGCGGGTTCGATCCTCGGCTTCTCGCTGCCGAACTTCTGGCAGGGCCTGATGCTGATCCTGATCTTCGCGGTGTTCCTGGGCTGGGTGCCCGCGGGCGGGCGCGGGCCGACGACCGAGCTGTTCGGCCTGCGCGTGAGCTTCCTGTCATGGGAGGGGCTGCGGCACATGATCCTGCCCGCGATCAACCTCGCGCTGTTCAAGATGGCGCTGGTGATCCGCCTCGCCCGCGCGGGCACGCGCGAGGTCATCACCCAGGACTACATCAAGTTCGCCCGCGCCAAGGGCCTGTCGCGGCGCCGGGTGGTGCTGGTGCATGTGCTGAAGAACATCATGATCCCGGTGGTGACGATCCTCGGCCTGGAACTCGGCTCGATGATCGCCTTCGCGGTGGTCACGGAAACGGTGTTCGCATGGCCCGGCATGGGCAAGCTCTTGATCGATTCCATCAACCGGCTGGATCGCCCGGTGATCGTGGCCTACCTGATGCTGATCGTCTTCATCTTCGTGCTGATCAACCTGGTGGTCGATATCCTTTATTCCGTGCTCGACCCGCGGGTGCGGCTGGCACAGCGGGGGGCGCAATGACCGGAACCCCGCAACCCGCCACCGCGCCGAAAGCCATCAGCCCGATGCGCGCCGCGATGCTGGATTTCGCGGCCAGCCGCCTTGCGCTCGGCGGGCTGGTGCTGGTGGTGCTGATCGCGCTGGCGGCGATCTTCGCGCCATGGATCACACCGCAGAACCCCTACGACCTCGCCCAGCTCGACATCATGGACAACAACCTGCCGCCCGGCTCGGAAAGCTGGGGCGGCATGACCTACTGGCTCGGCACCGACAACCAGGGCCGCGACATGCTCTCGGCGATCGTCTACGGCCTGCGGATGAGCCTGATCGTCGCCGGGACCGCCACGCTCTGCGCGCTGGGGATCGGCATGGCGGCGGGGATCGTCGCCGCCTATTTCGGCGGCCGGGCCGATACGCTGATCATGCGGGTGGTCGATCTGCAACTGTCGTTCCCGGCGATCCTCGTGGCGCTGATCCTGCTCGCGATCCTCGGCAAGGGGGTGGACAAGGTGATCATCGCGCTGGTGATCGTGCAATGGGCCTATTACGCCCGCACCGTGCGCGGATCGGCGCTGGTCGAGCGCCAGCGCGACTATATCGCCGCCGCGCAGGGTCTCGGCCTCAGCCATGCGCGGGTGATGTTCCGCCACCTGCTGCCCAACTGCCTGCCGCCCCTGATCGTCGTCGCCACGGTGCAGATCGCGCAGGCCATCGCGCTGGAGGCGACGCTAAGCTTCCTCGGCGTCGGCGTGCCGGTGACGGAACCCTCGCTCGGCCTCCTGATCGCCAACGGCTATTCCTACCTGCTGTCCGGCAACTACTGGATCAGCGTCTATCCGGGCGTCGCGCTCTTGATCACCATCGTGGCGATCAACCTCGTGGGCGACCAGTTGCGCGACGTGCTGAACCCAAGGCTGAGGCGCTGATCCATGACCCCGATCCTCGATGTGCAGGACCTCAAGACCCATTTCTTCACCCGCGCGGGCGTGGTGCCCGCAGTCAATGGCGTCAGTTTCACCGTCAATCGGGGCGAGGTGATGGGGCTGGTCGGAGAATCCGGCTCGGGCAAGACCGTCACCGGCTTCTCGATCCTCGGGCTGGTCGATCCGCCGGGACGGATCGCGGGCGGGCGCATCCTTTACAAGGGCCGCGATCTGGCGGAACTGCGCGAACCCGAATGGCAGGCGATCCGCGGCCGCCATATCGCGATGATCTTTCAGGACCCGATGATGACCCTCAACCCGGTGCTGAAGATCTCCACCCAGATGATCGAGGCGGTGCAGGCGCATGAGAAGATCAGCCGCGAGGCCGCCCGCGAACGCTGCCGCAAGGCGCTGGCCCGGGTCGGCATCCCCTCGCCCGACGAGCGGCTGGACGCCTATCCGCACCAGTTCTCGGGGGGCATGCGCCAGCGGGTGGCCATCGCCATCGCGCTTTTGCACGACCCCGACCTGATCGTGGCGGACGAGCCCACGACCGCGCTCGACGTGACGATTCAGGCGCAGATCCTGGCCGAGGTGCAGAAGCTGGCCGAGGAAAGCGGCACGGCGCTGATATGGATCAGCCATGACCTTTCGGTGGTCTCCAGCCTCGCGGACAATATCGCGGTGATGTATGCGGGCAAGGTGGTGGAACAGGGCCCGGCGCCGCAGGTGCTGGACCGGCCGGTGCATCCCTATACGCGGGGGCTGATCGACTCGATCCCCAGCCGCAACAGGCGCGGCGCGGATCTCGCGCAGATCCCCGGCATGACCCCCTCGCTGATGCACCTGCCCGAGGGCTGCGCCTTCCGCCCGCGCTGCGCCCATGCCACCAACGCCTGCCGCGCCCCGCAGGAAATGCGCGAGATGCGCCCCGGCCAGTCGGCCCGCTGCGCCCATCCGCTCGGTCTGGCCGAGGAGGTCCCGGCATGACCGCCCCCCTTGTTGCCGTCGAAGGGCTGAGCAAGCGGTTCACCCAAGCGCAGGACGCCGCCGAACGCCTCGCCACGCGGATCGGCTTCGGCGCGCCCCCGGGCACCGTCCATGCCGTCGATGACGTCAGCTTCACAGTCGCCCCGGGCGAGGTGGTCGGGCTGGTGGGCGAAAGCGGCTCGGGCAAGTCCACCATCGGCCGGATGATCGCCGGGCTGATCCCGCCCTCGGACGGGGTGATCCGCTACGACGGCAAGGACATCACCCGCCGCAGCCGGGCCGAATCCCGCGCCGCCGCCTTGCAGATCCAGATGATCTTCCAGGATCCGATGTCGTCCCTGAACCCGCGGACCCGGGTGCGCGACATCATCGCCGAGGCGCCGCTGTTCCACGGGCTCATCCGCGCCTCCGAAGTGCCGGGTTTCGTCGATGCCACGCTGGAGCGCGTCGGCCTCGACCCTTCGGTGCGCGACCGCTATCCGCACCAGTTCTCGGGCGGCCAGCGCCAGCGGATCGTGATCGCCCGCGCGCTGGCGGTCAGCCCCCGGTTCCTGATCTGCGACGAATCGGTGGCCGCGCTCGACGTGTCGATCCAGGCGCAGGTCCTGAACCTGTTCATGCGGCTGCGGCGTGAACTCGGCCTCAGCTACCTGTTCATCAGCCACGATCTGGGCGTGGTCGAGCATATCTCGGACCGGGTGGTGATCCTCTACCTCGGCCGGGTGGTCGAGGTGGCGCCGACCGAGGCGCTGTTCGCGGGCGCGCTGCATCCCTACACCCAGGCGCTGCTGGCCGAGGTGCCCCGGCTTTCCACCGAAAAGCGCCGCTTCCAGCCGATCAAGGGCGAGATCCCCTCGCCCCTCGCGCCGCCGCCCGGCTGCCATTTCCACACCCGCTGCCCGCACGCCGGGCCCCGGTGCAGCCGCGAGGTGCCGCGGCTGAAGGCCGAAGGCCCGCGCGCCGCCGCCTGCCACCTTCACGACGGAGGCGTTGCATGATCCCGGCCCCGATCCCCGGCGTACTCGGTATCGAAGGGGCCGAAACCCAGCGCGTGCCGCTAGTGTTCGACAGCCCGCATTCCGGCACGCTCTACCCCGACGACTTCCGCCACAGCGCCGACCCGGCGCAGGTGCGCATGGCCGAGGATACGCATATCGAGGCCCTGTTCGCCGCCGCGCCACAGGTGGGCGCGGTGCTGCTTCATGCGCTGTTCCCCCGCGCCTATGTCGATGCGAACCGGGCGGCGGACGACATGGACCCGGGCCAGATCGCGGGCGCCTACCCCGAGCCGCTCAACCCCGGCGTGAAAAGCCGCCTCGGCATCGGCCTGTGCTGGACCCGCGTCCCGCCCGACGGCGCGCCGATGTATGACCGCCCGCTGGCGGCGACGGAAGTCGCGGCGCGGGTCGTCCGCTACCACCGGCCCTATCAGCAGACCCTGCGGGCGCTGCTCGATCGGGCGCACGACCGCTGGGGCGCGGTCTGGCACGTCAACTGCCATTCGATGCCGCATCTCGCCTCGGCCATGTCGGACGAACCGCCCGGCACGCCGCGCGCCGATTTCGTGCTGGGCGACCGCGACGGCACCACCTGCAAGGCCGGGTTCACCGCGACCGTGCGCGACTTCCTCGCCGCGCGGGGGTATTCGGTGGCGATCAACGACCCCTACAAGGGGGTGGAACTTGTGCGCGCCAACGGCGACCCGGCCGCCGGGCGCCATTCGCTTCAGCTTGAGGTCAACCGCAGGCTCTACATGGACGAGGCGACCCGGCTTCCGACCCCGGGCTTCGCGCCCCTACAGGAGCTTCTGGGCACGCTGGCCGCCCATCTCGCCGGTTACACCGCCGGAAGGGGGGTGTGAGCATGGACTATCCGGTCGAGATCGCCCCGCCCGATATTTCCGCCTGGGCGGCGGGCAATACCGGCATCCCCCATGTCTGGACCTTCGACAGCGGTGCTCCGGGGCCGCATGTGGCGATCACCGCATTGGTGCACGGGAACGAGCCCTGCGGCGCCATCGCCCTCGACTGGCTCATGCGGCGCAAGGTGCGGCCCCTGCGCGGCAGGCTCTCGTTCGCCTTCGTCAACACGGCGGCCAGCGCCCGTTTCGACCCCACCCGCCCCGACGACTCGCGCTGGGCGGAGGAGGACTTCAACCGCCTCTGGTCGCCCTCGGTGCTGGACGACCCCTCCCGCAAGCTGACCCCCGACCTCGCAAGGGCGCGGCAGATCCGGCCCTGGCTGGATACGGTCGATCTCCTGCTCGATATCCATTCGATGCAGCACAGGACCGAGCCCTTGATGCTCGCGGGCTGGCAGCCGAAGGGGCGGGAACTGGCCCGCGCCACGGGCCGCCCGGCGGCGGTGATCAGCGACCGCGGCCATGCCGAAGGGGTCAGGATGCGCGACTACGGCGGCTTCTCCGACCCCGCCTCGGCGAAGAACGCGCTACTGGTCGAATGCGGCCAGCACTGGGAGACGGCGGCGGCGGATGTGGCCATCGAGACCGCCGTGGGCTTCCTGCGCGCCACCGGCGCGGTGGCCCCGGACCATGCCGCCGACTGGATGGAGACCCGCCCCGCCCCCGGCCCGATGCGCTTCTACGAGGTCACCGCCCCGATCACCGTCGAGACCGACGCCTTCCGCTTCGCCGCCGACTGGCGCGGCTTCGAACACCTGCCCGCCGGAACGCTGATCGGCCACGACGGTCCGCGCGCGATCCGCGCGCCGCACCCCGAGACCGTGCTCGTCATGCCCTCGAAACGGCTCTGGCCCGGCAAGACCGCGGTCCGGCTGGCGCGGCCGGTGGAGGGGTGAGCCGGGCGGCTCCCGCCCCTTTCGCACGGGCTTGCGCCCATGCAAAAGCGTTGGGCCGCGCGCGCCCTGTCGGGCGCGATCCCGTGGCCGGGGAGATGGAGCACCCGCCCGGCGTGTCGCGCAAGCGGACGGTGCTCCGGGGCGTCTGTTCGCGGCTGGAAGGTTCCCGAGACACCGCTCACCCACCCTCCGGCGGGGATATTTCCTTCACGGTGAAGATGAAGAGGCGCTCTCAATAATATTTCACCTTTCCGAAAATACTCTCGGGGGTGAGCCGCGCCCGGAAAAGCTGCCAGTGGCAGGTTTTCAGCGGCGAACAATTGCGAAGCAAGAGGGGGCAGACGGCCCCCCTTCCCCGGCCGGCCACAGGCGCAGACGGCTATTCCCCGCCCAGCAGTTCCGCCAGCGTCAGCGCCATGACCTTCGCGCTGTCCATCATGTCGCCGATCCCCACCCATTCATCGGGCTGATGCGCAAGATCCAGCACCCCCGGCCCGTAGGCGATGCAGTTCTTCAGCCGTCCGATCCGGTCGATATGCTTCTGGTCGTAGGTGCCGGGCGAGACCACGTATTCCGCGTGCCGCCCCAACACCCGCTCGATCGCGCCCGCCACGGTGCGGACCACCGGGGCCTCCTTTTCGGTCATCGAGGGCTGCACCTCGAACAGGTCGCGCACTTCGTACTGGAAGTTGGGCCGTTCCGCCTTCACCCGCTCCAGCAGCGCCGCCACCTCGGATTTCACCGTGGCGATGTCCTCCTCGATCAGGAAGCGCCGGTCGATGATGATGCGGCAGCGGTCGGCGACGCAGGGCGCGGGCAGGCCGGTATAGCCGGGTTCCGGCTCGGCCTCGCCGCCGTGGATCGAGTTGATGTTGAGCGTGGATTGCCGCGCCCCTTCCGGGATCACCGGCATCTCGGTGCGCTTGCCCGCCAGAAGCGGGTAGAGCGTCGCCTCGATCTCGGCCAGCACCGCGCCCATGTGGCGGATGGCGGAATCGCCGAGGAAAGGCATGGAGCCATGGGCGATCCGGCCCCTGGTCTCGATCTCGGCCCACCAGACGCCGCGATGGCCAAGGCAGATGCGGTCCTTGTGCAGCGGTTCGGGAATGATGACGTGCTGCACCCGCGCGGGGTCGAAATAGCCGCGCTCGGCCATGTAGGCGACGCCGCCGAAGCCGCCCGACTCCTCGTCCGCCGTGGCGGAAATCTCGATGGCGCCGCGGAAATCCGGGCAGGCGGCGATGAAGGCTTCCGCCGCGATCACCGAGGCGGCCAGCCCGCCCTTCATGTCGCATGAACCCCGGCCATAGATGCGGTCGCCCTCCACCTCGGCGCCGAACGGGTCGCGGGTCCAGCCGTGGCCCACTTCGACCACATCGTGGTGGCTGTTGAAATGCACGCAGTCGCCCGCCCCCGTCCCCTCGCGCCGCGCCAGCAGGTTCCAGCGCGGATGGCGGTCGGAATCGCCCGGCGCGCCCTCGGCCCGGATGAATTCGACGGCAAAGCCCTGCCGCTCCAGCCGCGCCGCCAGATAGTCGCAGATCTCGCGGTAGTTGCGGCCGGGCGGGTTCAGGGTCGGGATCCGGATCAGATCCTGCGTCAGCGTGACCAGCGACCCGCGCCGGGCGGCGATCGCATCGAAGATACGGGTTTCGGCGGCGGAGAGCGGGGCGGACATGGCAGGCGGACCTCGGGGTTCTGGACTTGTCGCCTTTGTGCCCGAGCCGGGCGGCGGCGTCGAGTCCCGCGACACCGGCGCGCGCGGGGGACGGGCGATCCGGTCCGGTTCCCGCACGCCCCGATTGCGCTCCCCGAATCCGCCCCCGAATCCGGATGACGCCAGTTGCGGAATTTGCCATAACTCCGCCAGTGATTTGAACCGGGCCAAATATATTCGGGCGGAGGGCGACATGGCGGATTTCGATGCGCAGATCAGGAAAAGTCAGGAACAGGTGGCCGAGGCCCAGAGCAGGATCAGCAGCATCACCAGCCGGGTCGAGGCCGCGCGGGCGCGCATCAGCGAAGGCGGACCCGAGATCGACATCGAGAACGCCACGCTTCAGGACGTGCACGAGCATACCGAACTGATGAACGCGAATATCGCCGAACTCATCATGGGGCTCGACGACGTGACCGCGGCCTTCTCGCGCGATTTCGACGAGATGCGCAACAAGACCGGGATGGAGCGGCTGGTGGGCTTCTTCGCCCGCGGCAAGGCCGAATCCATGCGGCAGGAGCGGATGCGCACCGCCTCCATCGACGACAAGTTACAGGATCTGATCGGCAAGTCGGACGTGATCGTCAAGCTGTTGCAGGGCCAGCTCGACATGCTCAACGACCAGAAGGCCAGGGTCGAAGGCAACCTGACCTCGACGCTGACCGAACGCGAGGACACCGTGGCCGGACTCGAATCGCTGCGCGCCGAGATCCAGGCGATGGACCCGAAGATCATCGAGCTGGAAAACCGCATCGCGGTGGAGCAGGACGCGGCCGCCCGCACGAGGCTGGAGACGGAACTGGCCGAACTCAACACCCGCCACAACGCCATGGTGCAGGATGAGCAGGTGAGGCTGGCCAAGTCGCAGACGCTGGAACGCTATATCGAGAAGGGCAAGACCTGGGTGGACAGTCTCCAGAACCAGGCGGCGACCCAGATGGTGCTGATCAACAAGCTGCGCACCGACACCAACCAGCGGGTGGTGCTGTATGACGCGCTGTCCAAATCGCTCAAGACCGCGCAGCAGCAGGACGTGGCGCACCGGATCAACGAGATCGGCGTCCAGACCGACAAGGAGGCGCAGGCCGCCATGGCCGCCATCGGCACCGCCACCAACCAGCGCATGGCCGAGATGATGGAGGCGCACGAGGACCACATGGTCTTCGCCCGCAAGGTGCTGGAACAGAAGGCGCGGGCCGACGAACGCTTCGCCCGCCGCTTCGCCGCCATCGTGGAAAAGCACGACAGCAACCTTTACGGCCAGTAACCCGCGCGGTTGCCGGAAAGGGGAACCGGGAAAGGCGACATGCCCCACACCACCCTCGCCCAGGACCATGAGGAACTTTACGATCCGCTGGCCGCACGGCGGTATTTCGCCAAGTTCGACCGGATCACCGGCCACCTGCCCCGGGTGGCGGGGATGCTGGAATCCGACCGGCTGCTGGCGCGGCACGAGTTGCGGGCGCTTGCGGCCTATGTCGCGACGCTGGGCCGGACCTTCCGGGCGCTCTCGCTGAAATACCTGATGACCGGGCGGACGGCAGGGCCGCTGCCCGGGCGCATGGCCTTCGACCGGCACGAAAGCGGCTTTCCGGTGTTCCGCGAACTGCTGTTCATGGCCAATGACGCGCAGAACGCCGCGCAGCACCTGCCGGGCCTGCCGTCCGAACAGGAGTTGAAAGACCAGATGATCCGCCAGATCCTCGGCGAGTTGTCGGTGCCCACCCGGTTGCAGTTCAGCCTGTCGCAGCGGCTTTACTACGAGGCGCTGGGGGCAGGCGGGCTGTTCTGGGCGCGCAACGATCCGCTGTTCCTGTGGCTGGGCGAGGACGGCGGGCGGCGGCGCTGGTTCCTGCACTGGGCGGTCTACGACAGCCAGACCAACCTGCCGGTGATCTATCTGATGGAACTGGAGGATACCGGCCGCACCCCCCTGCCCCGCGACAGCCGCCGCTGGCCGCAGGTGCAGGCGCATCTGATGTCGCAGTCGCTCGCGGGGCTCAAGCTCGTGACCGTCGCCACCGGCTTCGACAAGGATTTCGACGACCTGCACCCCAAGGTGCTGAAACGGCTGCATCTGGGCCCGATGTATTCCGCCAGCTTCACCCTGCAATCGGGCCCGCTGGGCAAGGTACTGGCCGAGGCCGCCGCCCCCGAGGGCGAGGACTGGGCACTGGCCTGGACGCTGGAGGAGCTGGAAGCCTCCGACACCGTGACCGAGCGCACCGGCTGGTTCGGCAGCACCGAACGGCAGGTCTTCGCGCTCGACCCCTTCGGGCAGCACGGGCCGGAGACCGGCGCCACCCGCACCCGCCGCATGGTGATCCTGCCCAAGCGCCCCTATCAGGTTCTGGCCGACCGCGCGCCCCCCGGATTCGCGCAGGTGCGCAAGTTCGTGGTGGGCGCGGGCGGGCAGGTCGTCAGTTACCGTCAGTAACCGGAGGGAAAGATGGGCGGCACCCGCGACACGATGGAACTGCGCGAAGAAACGATCCGCGCCCATTACGGCGCCGCGCTCGCGCTCTTGCAGGGGTTCGACCACAGCCCGCGGCTGGCCAGGCCCCGCGTGGCGGCCGCAGCGGCGCCGGAACGCTCACCGGGGATCGGGGCACGGCCCCGGTTCCGCTCGACCACGCCGGGGCTGGTGACGCGCTCGACCGCGCGGCCCGAGGGGGTGCGGCTGATCGACCGCATCACGGCGGTGGCCGAGGACGGGCTGGCCACGCCGATGCAGGCCAATGTGCAGCAGGCACTGCGCCGGGCGCTGGCGATCGCGCTCGCCATGGGCGAGACCTTCGACGAGCGCACCGGGCTGGGCGAACTCAAGAAGGCCAATCTGGAAGGCCGCCTGCCCGACCCCCGCCGCGCCGAATTCGGCGAGCTGCTGGCGGCCGAGGCGCTGATGGTGCTGCATGTCTTCGCTAATGCGACCGCCTTCCTGCTCGCCCCGCATCTGGGCGAGACCACGGTGGACGTGGGCGGGGTCGAGGAGGTGCTGACCGACAACGCGCCGCTGGCGCTGCACGGCGCACTCTGGGAACTCGATCAGGACATCGCAGGTTTCGCCAGCGACGACGCCCGGCTTGCCGCCACCGTCGCCGCCTTCGCCGAAGGTCTGATGGCCCGCGCCAGCGCCCGCGCCGAGACCGCGCCGCGCACCGCCCCCTTCACGGCCGCAAGCTGGAAGGTCGAGGCCGAGGGCCTGACCATCGCCGGTTTCACCCCGGCCCGCACCGCGCGCGGCACCACCCTGACCATGAGCTTCAAGAAACCGCATGAGGTGGTGGGCAACCACATCGCCAAATATCAGGCGATGAAGCTTGCCCGGATGCTGATGGCCTATGATTTCGAGCGCAGGCTCAACCCCTTCGCCGAACTCGGCGGCTTCATCTTCACCTTCATGGGCGACGGCGCGCCGGGGACCGGCAAGACGACGCTGATCCAGATGATGGCGGGGCTTTTGAACGACTACTGCAAGGTCGCGGGCTATCCGTTCCGTTACCAGAACTTCTCCATCGACCAGATCGACAGCTATCAGGGCAAGTCGGGCCAGAACGCGCGGGCCTTTGTCGAGACCGTGCTCGACCCGAGCGTCATCGGCTTCGGCACCATCGACGACATCGACCAGGTGGCCGGCAAGCGCGGCGACCGCCAGTCCTCGGCCGGGCAGCAGGAGGTCACGGCGGTCTTCATGCAGGCGTTTGCCGGTGCCAACACCGTGGTGCGCGGCAACTGCACCTTCGGCATGTTCTCGAACTACCCGGAGAACGTCGACGACGCGCTGCGCCAGCGCGCCGGGGCGCGGTTCCTCGTCGACGGCCCCCAGACGCGCGAGGATTACATCGACATCCTGCACCTGCTGCTGGGCCGCAACCACGCGATCCCGCTCGGCGAGCACGACCTCTTCGCCGCGCAGGAGATCAAGCGCGCCGTGGCGGCGAGCTACGACGCCCACTCCCGCCCGCATGAGGCCGGGCTGATGCGGGTCTGGGAAAAGGTGGCGGAGGAGGTGGGCCCGCTCGACACCATCGCCCGGCTCGGCAGCTACCTGAAGGCGATACAGGAGGCGGATGCGCGCTTCACCGGCCGGGCGATCAAGAACATCACCGATGCGGTCAAGGTCCGGGCGATGGATGTGGAACTGCCCGAGGAATGGATGGAGAACCCCGAACTGTTCCTGTTCCGCCCCTACGACCGCAAGATGGAGATGCTGCGCGAGATGGTGACCCCGATCACCGTCGAGATGGTGATACAGGAGGTGAACCGCTACGCCGACAGCGAATTCCGCTATGCCGACAGTTCGGACGAGACCGCGATTTCGGCGATGGTGCGCGACATGGAACGGACCGAGGCGGCGAAGCGGCGCTATCTGGAGGGGCGGGGGTGAGATACAATTTAAGCTGGCTAAGCCACACTACCCCAAACTACAGGAGACTGTTTTACTTCACCAAAGCAGACAAATGGCTTAAAATAAATCTACAAGCCAGACAACTAAAGATTAGTCAGTTTTCCAAGTGCGATGACCTATTTGATCTGGCATCGTATTCCCTTGAAAATCAGGATATACGCAAGAAGCAAAAACAATGGGTTGAACAAATTGAAAGCCAGCGAGGATTAATTTGTTTTCCTTCGACATGGCGTCACCCGCTGATGTGGGCACATTATACTGATCACGGAAAAGGCGTATGTCTGGTTTTTGACGTAATAATGTCGGACCTCCAGGAAGCAACCTATCTACCCAAGCGAGCGAAAAATTGTGGGCAGTTTCCGAATCCAAGAGATCATTGTTTTAGAGAGTTCTGCTCCACCAAGGCGAATTATTGGTTCTACGAAAATGAGGTTCGTCTTTTCGTCGACCTGCAAAATAACAAATCTGTGACACCAGACAATACTAGCAGTTCCAGTCGCATTAATTTTCTGAAATTTGGATCAACCGTCCGTCACGTAGGAATAATCAACGGCCCACGGTCAAAAATCGAGAGACAAGAACTCTTGTCCATCTGCTCTGGAGACATTGAGTATCTCCAATCGCGGGCCGCCTTCACAAAATTTAGCATAGTATCACAGCGACCTATAAAAATCGCGGGAACCAAGAGGTTAGGATGAAACGCCTGATCGAAAAGGGCCTGATGTTCGGCAACCTGATCGAGGTCGCCTCCCCCGCGCTGGTCGAACGCTACAACCGCGCCCTGAAGCACCTGACCGGGCGCGAGACCGCGCTTTCCGACTTCCACATCGACATTTCCGGCTATTCGCCCGAGGTGGGGGACGAGCTGGGCGACATGCTCTACCTCAACCCCGACGGCTGCAACCGGCAGTTCATCCTGCTGACCACGGCGCAGAAGACCGGGCCCTTGCTCAACGCGCATTTCTCGACCTCGCGCGGCATATTGCGCCAGTTCATCGACGCCAACGAACCGGCGCTGTTCGCGCTCACCGCCCGCGACGCGGTGGCGGGGGAGTTGCAGAACACCGTGTTCGACCTGTCGTCCCCCGCCCGGCTGTTCGACATCCGCCGGGTCACGGTCGAGGCCGACACCATCGGCGGCCATGTCGCCGACGCCCGCAGGCTCACCAAGCTGGTGGAGCGGTTCCGCTCCGAGCCGGACGGCTGGCGCGACGACCTGCTGATCGCCGAGATGATCGACATCGCCGGGCGCACCGGCGACGTGACCCGGCTGCCGGTGACGCTCGACCGGATGGGGTTCGAGCAGCCGAACTTCTGGACCTCGCATTTCGGCGGGCTTTATATCTTCCGCGACCTGCCCTTCCCGGCCGCCATCGCCGCCGACCGCGCCGCCGCGCCCGGGGAAATGCCGATCGCGCAGGTGATGGAGCTGCGGCAGAGGAACCACATCGCCGACTGGCTGGAGCGCAACCAACTGGTCGAGCCCATCGTCAAGGCGCGCGGCCTCGATGCGGCGGCGCTGCTGCGGCAGAAGATGGATTTCATCCTTGTCGATGCGGCCGAGACGCTGGGGCTGGAGATCGGCGGGGCGTCGCGCCACGAGCTGCGGCAGATCGCCCGCAAGCTGGGGGCGGCGCTGCCCGACGAATTCAAGGGGCTGGCCGACCTGCTGCGCTGGGCCGGGACCGGCGGCGACTGGCCGAAGATCGACTCCGAGCACCCGGCCTATTTCTACACGCTGCGCGCCCGCGCCCACAAGGACCGCGACCTCGTGAACATGCTGCTGGCGGAACTTGCGCCGCTCGACGTGCGGCAGCTGTTCATCTGCCACAAGGGGCTGTTCTACCGCACCTATGCGGGCTGGTCCGACATCAAGCGCGGCTATGTCGCGGACTTCCTCGAACGGGAATACAAGATCGACAAGGCGGGCGCCCGGACCGCCCTGTTCGGCCCCGAACCGGGGATGGACGACCCGCCCGAACCGCCGCCCGAACCCGCACGCACGGCCGCCGTCGGCCCATGGGGTGCGGTGCGGAGGGGTGGCAGATGATCGCGCTCATTCGCCTCGCGCTTCTCGGCTTCGTCGCGCTGACGGTGCTTTACGTGCTGGTCTGGCTCTATGCCCGGTCGCTGCGGCGCGAGCGGCTGGAGCAAAGGTGGGAGGCCAAGGGCCGCCACGGCGACCGCGCCGCCTATGTGCGGCGCGGGATGCAGCAGTATGAACGTTCGCTGCGCCGCCGCCTGCTCTGGCTTGTCTATATCATCCCGGCCATGCTGGTCGTCACTATCGTCTATCTGCTGAACTTCACCTGAAGGCCCCGCCATGATGCGCTATGTGAAATGGACCCTCTGGCTGCTGGCCGCGACGCTGATCGTCGCGACCCTGCACTACAACCTGCCGCAGCACGATATCGTGCGGATCGTGAACACGGAAAACCGCCGGGTCGATTTCGGCGAGAACGCGTTCTTCTGGGCCTCGCCCGATGTGGGCTCGGCGACCGCAGAGACCCGCGACGTGTTCTTCATCCAGACCGTGCGGCCGAACGGCCGGCCGATCGTCTATCGCAACGAGGACACCGCCTGGGGCTGGCCGCCCTATTTCAAGATCGGCAGTCACAACCTCCAGGCCCGAGCAAGCAACCTGACCTCGACCGCCGCCGATCCGGTCTGGGTGGCGATGCGGCATTACGGCTGGCGCAACGAGTTCCTGACGATCTTCCCCAACGCCATCTCGCTGCGCGAGGTCGAGGGGCCGGAGGTGCGCATCTTCCCCTGGCTCAGCCTGACCATCCTTGCCACGCTGGCCCTGATCGGGCTGATGCTGCGGCAGATGCTGCGCCGGTTCCGCCGCCGCACCATCGACCCGGTGCTGGACGAGATGGGCGACCGGGCCGACCGCGCCCGCGACCGCGCGCGCGAGGCGAAGGGCGGTTTCCGTGCCTGGCTCGACACCTGGCGCGGCAAGCCCCGGCGCTGACCGCCCCCCTTCTGGTGGTTCAGCTTGTCCGCTAAACCCTGTAACCTGCCCCCGGAACACGAGCAGGAGGACGCCATGTCTACCCCCTTTCCGGCCCGGCTGCGGCTTGGCGTGAACATCGACCACGTGGCCACCGTGCGCAATGCGCGCGGCGGGGCCTGGCCCGATCCGGTGCGGGCGGCCCGGCTGGCCGAGGCGGCGGGCGCCGACGGCATCACCGCTCATCTGCGCGAGGATCGCCGCCACATCATGGACGCCGACATCGAACGGCTGACCCGGGCGCTGACGACGCCGCTCAACTTCGAGATGGCGGCGACGGCCGAGATGCAGGCCATCGCCCTGCACCATCGCCCGCACGCGGTCTGCATCGTGCCGGAAAAGCGCGAGGAACGCACCACCGAGGGCGGGCTCGACGTGGCCGGCGACGAAGCGCGGCTGGTGGATTTCATCGCCCCCCTGCGCGAGGCCGGTTGCCGGGTGTCGCTGTTCATCGGCCACGAGGCGGCGCAGATCGAGGCTTCGGCCCGGATCGGCGCGGCGGTGGTGGAACTGCACACCGGGCATTACTGCGACCTGCACAGCGGAAACCGCCTGGCCGAGGCCGAGGCCGAACTCGCGGCGCTGGCCGGGGGCGCGGCACTGGCGCACGGGCTCGGGCTTGAGGTCCACGCCGGGCACGGGCTTTCGTACGAGACCGTCGGCCCGGTGGCCGCCATGCCGGAGCTTGCCGAACTGAACATCGGGCATTTCCTGATTTCCGAGGCGATCTTCCGCGGCCTCGACCCGGCGATCCGCGAGATGCGCCGCCTGATGGACGCCGCAAGGGCATGATCCTGGGCATCGGTTCCGACCTGGCCAATATCGAGCGTATCGCCGCCACGCTCGACCGGTTCGGCGACCGTTTCCGCAACCGGGTCTTCACGCCCGAGGAACAGCGCAAGGCCGAACGGCGCCGCGATGTCGCGGGCACCTATGCCAAGCGCTGGGCCGCCAAGGAAGCCTGCTCCAAGGCGCTGGGCACCGGGCTGCGGATGGGAATCTCGTGGAAGGACATGGCCGTGTCGAACCTGCGTTCGGGCCAGCCGGTGATGCACCTGACCGGCTGGGCGGCGGAACGGCTGGCCGCGATGACGCCCGAGGGGCACGAGGCAATCGTGCATGTCACGCTGACCGACGACCACCCCTGGGCACAGGCCGTGGTACTGATCGAGGCCCGCCCGCTGCCGGGACCGTAGGCGGCGCAAAAGGCGCGGGCATATCGGCAAATCGAGGTGGCGGAATCGCCCACCCCACCTGATCCGACCCGCAGGGTGCGCCCACGCGCACCATCCCGGTTGATCCCCTGCCCTCTGTGGTCTGGCAGTTTATGGTGCCGAATACCCCGACGCCTGTGCATGCCGCAACGTAGCAGAAGCGGCCGCCGTCGTGCCGAAGGCACGCCTCCGGCGTGACGCGGGCGGTCGGCCGCTGCCCGGCGGCGCTGACGCGCCTTGGTTCCGGGCAAGGGAAAAAGCAGAGCGCTCCGGCACACCGCTTGCCGAAATACCCAATGACGCTACCCCGCCCCGGCCCGATACCCGCCGCAGGCGGCACAGCCCGCACGGGGGCCAAGCCTTACCACCCGGGTCTCGGCATGAAGCGCGTCGAAGATCAGCATCCGGCCGCGCAGCCCCTCGCCCGCGCCCGCCAGCAGCTTCACCGCCTCCACCGCCATCATCGAGCCCATCACCCCCGGCAGCGGCGCCACGATCCCCGCTTCGGCGCAGCTCGGCACCAGCCCGGGCGCCGGGCGTTCGGGAAAGACGCACTCGAAACACGGCCCGCCGCGCGCCGGGTCGTAAAGCGAAATCTGCCCCTCCCATTGCGTCATCGCGGCGGCGATCAGCGGCACCCCGGCGGCGGCACAGATCCGGTTCACCAGATAGCGGGTGTCGAAATTGTCCGACCCGTCAAGCACAAGGTCATGGTCCTCGATCAGATCGGCGGCGATTTCCGGCGTCAGCCGCCGGTGATACGGCCGCACCTCGACAAAGGGATTGAGCGCGCGCACAGCGGCTTCGGCCGACTGCACCTTGGGCAGGCCGATACGGGCATCGGTATGGATCACCTGTCGCTGGAGGTTGGCGTTCTCCACCACATCATCGTCGATCACGCCGATGGTGCCCACCCCCGCCGCCGCCAGATAAAGCAGCACGGGCGAGCCGAGGCCCCCCGCCCCCACCACCAGCACCTTCGCCGCCTTCAGCCGCTTCTGCCCCGCGCCGCCGATCTCGCGCAGCACGATATGGCGGGCATAGCGGTCAAGCTCGGCCTCGCGGAACGTGCCCTGCCGGGGCGGGGCCGGGGCCGGGGCCGCGCGGGCGTGCAACCGGCCCAGCGCGGCGCGATAGCCCAGCACCACCGCCCCGCCAAGCCCGAGGGCAAGCCAGGGCTCCGCCCCGCCCCCGGTGGCAGCGCGCAGCGCATGGCCTTCGGGCAACAGCAGATGCGCCGCGACCACGGCAAGATAAAGGATCGCAACCGGCACCAGCCGCCTGCGCGGAGGCACGCCCAGCCACCAGCCCAGCCCCCAAAGCGCCGCGGCAAACCCGAGAACCGCCGCCATCTCTAGCCCCGCCCGGTCGAGCCGAACCCGCCCGCGCCGCGCACGGTCCCGGCCAGCGCCCCGGCCAGCGCGAAACGCGCCTGCACCACGGGTGCGACGATCATCTGCGCCACCCGCTCGCCATGCACGACGGTGAACGGCTCGGCCCCGAGGTTGACCAGCAGTATCCCCAGAGGCCCGCGATAGTCGCTGTCGATGGTGCCCGGCGTGTTCGGCAGGCTGATCCCGTGTTTCAGCGCAAGGCCCGAACGCGGGCGGAGCTGGATCTCGAACCCTTCGGGGATCTCGACCCGCAGCCCCGAGGGCACGATGATCCGCGCCATCGGCGCGATCACGATCCCCCCGGCGCGGTCTTCGGGCCGCAGGTTGGCGCGGATATCAGCCCCGGCGGCACCTGCGGTGGCATATTCCGGCAGTGCGACATCCGGGTCGGCCCAATCCTCGCGCAACACCCGGATCACGGGGGTCATGGCGCCTTCTCCCCCAGCGCCGCGGCGATCCGCGCGGCCAGCCGCCCGGCCACCTCGGCCTTGCCCATGCGCGGCCAGCTTTCCTCGCCCGCTTCGGTGATCAGCGTCACCTCGTTCTCGGTCCCGCCCATGATGCCGGTGGCCGGGCTCACGTCGTTTGCCACCAGCCAGTCGCAGCCCTTGCGGGCGCGCTTGGCGCGGGCATGGGCGATCACGTCGTCGGTCTCGGCGGCAAAGCCCACCACCAGCCGGGGCCGCAGCGGCCCGGGTTTCGAGACCGTGGCGAGGATGTCGGGGTTTTCCGCCAGCGCCAGCGTGGGCAGGCTGCCCGAACCGTCCTTCTTGACCTTGGAACCCGAGGCATTGGTCACCCGCCAGTCGGCCACCGCGGCGGCGCAGACCATCGCATCGGCGGGAAGCGCCGCCTCGACCGCCGCCAGCATCTCGCGCGCGGTCTCGACCCGGACCACCCCGGCGCCTTCGGGCGGCGGGACCGAGGCCGGGCCGGTCACGAAGGTGACCCGCGCCCCCAGCGCCACCAGCGCCGCCGCCAGTGCCGCCCCCTGCGCGCCCGAGGAACGGTTGGCGATGTAACGCACCGGGTCGATCGGCTCATGGGTCGGGCCCGAGGTCAGCACCACATGCCTGCCCGCCAGCGGCCCCGGCGCGAAGGCGGCGCGAATCGCGGCAAGGATCGCCTCCGGCTCCGCCATCCGGCCGGGGCCGAACTCGCCGCAGGCCATCGCGCCCTCGTCGGGGCCGACCACCGCCACCCCGTCCGCCGCCAGCGTGGCCAGATTGCGCCGCGTGGCCGGATGCCGCCACATCCGCACGTTCATCGCGGGCGCGACCAGCACCCGCTTGTCGGTCGCCATCAGCAGGGTCGAGGCAAGATCGTCCGCATGGCCCCCGGCCATCTTCGCCATCAGATCGGCGGTCGCGGGCGCCACCACCACCAGATCGGCGGCGCGCGACAGCTGGATATGGCCCATCTCGGCCTCGGCGGTCAGGTCGAACAGATCGGTATGGACCTTCTCCCCCGCCAGTGCCGAGATCGACAGCGGCGTGACGAACTCCGCCCCCGCGCGGGTCAGCACCGGCGCGACCGAGGCGCCCGCGTCGCCCAGCCGCCGGATCAGTTCCAGCACCTTGTAGGCCGCGATCCCGCCGCCGACGATCAGAAGGATACGTTTTCCCGTCAGCATCGCGCCCCCTGCCTCACTCCCCGCCTCCTGCATTTCATCTTGCCACAAATACTCCGGGAGGCCGGCCCCCCGGACCGCGGCCGGGGCCTGCGGGACAGGCGCAGCCTAGGCCGCGCCCCGGCCAAGCTCAACCCTGCTGGCGGAGGGCGGCGCAGGGGTCGGGGCGGGGCTGCGGCTCGGTCACGATCCACAGGTCGTAAGGCGCGGCGGGGCCGGGGTCGGCTTCCAGCTGCCCGATGCTGAGCACCGAAAGCTCCGGCGCGGCCAGCGCCAGCGCCGCCGGAATACCCTCGTCGCGCCGCGCGTGGCCGGTGCCGGTGATGACCACGACCGGCCCGCCGGTCGCGGCCGTGGCCGCGACCACGGCACGGGCAAGCGCGGCGTCGCGCAGCCGCTGGGCCTCGACCAGGCCGGTCAGCATCGATTCGGGCAGCGCGTCGCAATGGGCGGTCATCTGCGCCGCCTCGCGCGCGGCCTGATCTTCGGGGGTCAGCGGATCGGCAAGCCCGAACCGGGCCGCCGCGCCGAAAGCCGCATCGTAAGCCGCATCGAATACCGCCGCCGCACCGTCCTGCATCGCCCGGCGCACCTCTTCGCGCGGCAGCGCGCCACCGTGGACCTCGGCCGAAGGCGCCGCGGTGAAGATCGGGTGGTACATGGCGAAGTCGGGCCAGCCCGAGGCGTCCCATTCCAGCGCCGCGCCCAGCGCCCCGGCATCGCCGCGCGTCCCGGGCGTGACCCGGGCGGCCTGATCCGGCCGCAGCATCTCGAACACCAGCGCGGCGGGGGCGATCGCCGCGACCGCCGCGGCCTGATTGCGGTGGTGGACGGGGTGGTCGTGAACCTCGCCGAGAATCACCACATCGGCGGGGGGCAGGCTTGTCAAAGCCTCCGGCCCGATCTCATGTGCCGCCACCGGCCCCGCCAACACCAACGCCAACCCCAACCCCGTCCCGACCGTCACCCGCGCCATCGTCATCCCCCTGGTTCAAGACACCCTTCTGCCACGGCGACCGCGTTTACACCAGAGCGTGCCGCATGAACACGGCACGCTCCGGCCCGTCATCAACGGAGGTTCGAGAAGCAGAAAACCGGCCCCCGCTTTTCCGCGACATGCCCTATACGAGAAAGTGATGCACCTCGCGCGACTGGTCCTCGACCGACTTGCGCATCTTGACGAAGGCGGCGGCCTCCAGCTGCCGGACCCGCTCCTTCGACAGGCCCAGCTCCTGCCCGAGGCTTTCCAGCGTCCGCGGTTCCTCGCGCAGTTTCCGTTCGGTGACGATGAAACGTTCCCGCTCGTTCAAAGCCTGAAGCGCGACGATCAGCCAGTCGCGCAGCCGGGCGGAGTCGTGGCGGCCCTCGACGATCTCGGCGGCCTGCTCGGCCTCGTCCTCCAGCGCGTCGATCCATTCGCGCCCGTCCTCGTCCGCCGCCTGCGTGGCGTTGAGCGAGAAATCCGACCCGGCCAGCCGCCCCTCCATCATTTCCACGTCATGCAGCGGCACGCCCACCTCGCGGGCGACCATCTCGCGCAGCTGGTGGCCGTCCAGCACCTCGCCACGCTTCCGCGCCTCGCGTTCCAGCCGGGCCTGAACCCGGCGCAGGTTGAAGAACAGCGACTTCTGGCTGGAGGTCGAGCCGGTGCGCACCATCGACCAGTTGCGCATGACGTAATCCTGTATGCCCGCCTTGATCCACCACATCGCATAGGTGGAAAACCGCACCCCACGGTCGGGGTCGAACTTGTCGGCGGCCTTCATCAGGCCCAGCCCGGCCTCCTGTATCAGGTCGTTCATCGGGGCGCCGTAGCGGCGGAACCGTGCCGCCATCGAGATCGCCAGCCGCATATATGCGGTGATCAGCCGGTGCAACGCGGCCTCGTCGCGCTGGTCGCGCCATGCAAGGGCCAGACGCCGCTCGGTCTCGGCATCCAGAAGTTCGGCCTTCATCGCTTGGCGGGAAAGCCCGTGATCGGTATATCCGTCGAGCGCCATGGCAACCCCTTTCGCGGGCCGCCTTCCCCGGCCCTTTCATGGCAGTCTAATACGAGGTCGGTTAATGGGTGGATCACAACTCGGGCATAATCTGCCACCCCTCACACTTGTGATCGGCGGGGCGCGGTCGGGAAAATCCCGTTTCGCCGAAGGGCTGCTGCCCCCCGGGCGTCGCAGCTACATCGCCACCGCCGAGGCGTGGGACGAGGAGATGAAGGCCCGGATCGCCCGGCATCGTGCAGATCGGGGCGCCGACCGCGGCGGCGGCTGGGAGACGATCGAGGCCCCGCTCGACCTCGCGGGCGCGCTGGCGTCGCTGCGCGAAGGCGCGGCGCTCATTGATTGCGCGACGCTGTGGCTGTCGAACCACCTGCTCGCGGGCAGCGACCCGGCGGCGGAGACCCGGCGGCTGCTGGCGGCGCTCGATGCCTGCGCGGTGCCGGTGGTCGTCGTCTCGAACGAGGTCGGCTGGTCCATCGTGCCCGACAACGCGCTGGCGCGGGCGTTCCGCGACGCGCAGGGGCGGCTCAACCAGCGGCTGGCCGAGCGGGCCGACCGGGTGGTCGCGGTCATGGCCGGGCTGCCGCTGGTATTGAAGGAGGCGGCGAAATGACCCGGTTCTGGTGGGTGCGCCACGGGCCGACGCATCAGCGCGCCTTCACCGGCTGGCGCGACGTGCCCGCCGACCTTTCCGACCGTGCGCGGATCGCCCGGCTCGATGCGCATCTGCCGCAGGGCGCGGTTCTGGTGTCCTCGGACCTGATCCGCGCCCGCGCCACGGCGGACGTGCTGACGCAGGGGCGCGAACGCCTGCCCGACCTGCCCGGCCTGCGCGAGTTCGACTTCGGCCGCTGGGACGGGATGATGTTCGACGCGGTGGCGGCCGATTACCCCGATCTCAGCCGCGCCTATTGGGAGGCCCCCGGCGATATCGCCCCCCCCGGCGGCGAAAGCTGGAACGTGGCGGCGGCGCGGGTCGGCCGCGCGGTCGCGGCGCTGATCGCCGCCCATCCGGGCCGCGACATCGTGGCGGTGGCGCATCTGGGCGTGATCCTGACCCAGGTGCAGGCCGCGCTCGGCGTGCCCCCGGCCGAGGCGATCGGCCAGCCGATCGGCCCGTTGTCGGTGACCCGGATCGAGATCGACGGCCCCGCCCGCAGGCTGACCGCGGTGGACCACACCCCATAGGCGGGGATGGATGCGGGGGGAAAATCCGGCGTGGAAACCTGCGAAAACCCGCTTGCCCCCGCCACGCACATCCGCTAATCACCCGCCCAGCGAGCGGGCGTAGCTCAGGGGTAGAGCATTACCTTGCCAAGGTAAGGGTCGTGAGTTCGAATCTCATCGCCCGCTCCAGAATCTTCCCATGATCCGACCGGCGGACACCGCCGATCCGGGGTGAACTCCGCCGGGATTCCGGCTATGGGCAGGACAGGCACAGCAACAGGAGACCGGGATGGCGGAAGAAAAGGTCGCGCTGATCACCGCGGGCGGGTCGGGCATGGGGGCGGAAACCGCCCGGCTGCTTGCGGCGCAGGGCTATCGGGTCGGGGTGCTGTCGTCCTCGGGCAAGGGCGAGGCGCTGGCGGCGGAACTGGGCGGCGTCGGCATCACCGGCTCGAACCAGTCGGTCGCGGACCTTCAGAGGCTGGTCGATGCGGCAATGGAGCGCTGGGGCCGGATCGACGCGCTGGTGAACTCGGCCGGGCACGGGCCGCGCGCGCCGGTGCTGGAACTGACCGACGAGGACTGGCACCGCGGCATGGAGGTCTATCTGCTGAACGTGATCCGCCCGGTCCGCCTCGTCACCCCGGTGATGGAGGCGCAGGGCGGCGGCGCGATCGTCAATATCTCCACCGCCTGGGCCTTCGAGCCCGCGGCGATGTTCCCGACCTCGGCGGTGTTCCGCGCCGGGCTCGCCAGCTTCACCAAACTGTTCGCCGATGCCCACGCGGCAAAAAACATCCGCATGAACAACGTGCTGCCGGGCTGGATCGACAGCCTGCCCGCGACCGAGGAGCGCCGCGACTCGGTGCCGATGGGCCGCTACGGCACCTCGGCTGAGATCGCGGCGACGGTCGCCTTCCTGCTCTCCGAGGGGGCGGGCTACATCACCGGCCAGAACCTGCGGGTGGACGGCGGGCTGATGCGTTCGGTGTGAGAGACCGTTCGAGCCTTCTACTCGAACGATCTCTGAGCGGTCTCACCGGTCCAGCACGTCGGCCCATTCGGGGTGCCGACGGAACTGCGCGGCGGCAAAGGGGCAGAGCGGCAGGATCCTCAGCCCCTCGGCCCGCGCATCCTCGACCGCGCGTGCCACCAGCGCCAGGCCCACGCCCATGCCGCGATACTCGTCGGGCACGCCGGTATGGTCGAGGATGATCCGCTCCGTCCCCGCGCGCGAATAAGTCAGCTCCGCTTCGGGTCCGTCCTCGGTGGCGCGGGCGGTGTAGCGGCCCTTGCTTCCGTTATCCTCGCGTTCGATCTGCATGTCTCGCTCCTTCAACGGTTCAGCCGGGCACGCAGCGCGGCGATGTCGTCCTGCATCACCCCATGGCCCGCGCCGGGGTGGGGGTGGAATTCGACCGCGGCCCCCAGCGCCGCGAACACTTCGGCGCTTTCGCGGGCGCGGGCCAGCGGGATGTGCGGGTCGCGTTCATGCACCGAAAGCCAGACCTGCGCCCCGTCGAGATCGCCGTCATAGTCGAACCGCTTGCGCCGCTGGCCGTAAAGCGCCGGGTCGGGCGTGTCCGAGGCATCGCCGGTGCCCACCAGCCCACCGGAAAAGGCGAGGAGCCCGGCCAGCCCGGCGCCTTCGCGGGCAAAGGCTTCGGCGGCCAGACAGGCCCCCTGGCTGAACCCGCCAAGCCAGATCCGCCCGCGCGCCAGCCCCTCGGTTTCCAGCGCCGCCACCGCCTCGCGCACCGCCGCGAGACCCTGTTCCACGAAAGGCTCCATCTGCGCGGCGGGGGCGAGGAAACTCGTGGGCCACCAGGAATGGCCCGGCGCCTCGGGCGCGATGGCGGCGATCTCCGGCAGCCCGGCATGGGCCGGCAGCGACAGGATATCCGCCGCCGTGCCCCCGCGCCCGTGCAGCAGCACCAGCCCGGCCGAGGCCCGCGAGACAGGGGCGCCCGCGCGGATCACGCAGGCACCTTCAAGGGCGGCAGCACCCGTTCGATCTTCTCGCGCTGCGATTCGTATTGCGGCGGCAGCTTGAGCGCCTGCCCCAGCGTCTCCACCGGCTCATCGACGACGAAGCCGGGCGGGTCGGTGGCGATCTCGAACAGCACACCGCCCGGCTCGCGGAAGTAGATCGCGTTGAAATACTGCCGGTCTATCACCGGGGTCGTCGGGTGCCCGGCGCTGGCCAGCCGCTCATGCCATTCCAGTTGCTCGTCATCCGTGCGCGCCCGGAAGGCGACGTGGTGGATCGTCCCCGCCCCCGGCCGCCCGATCGAGGGCGCGTCCGAGCGGATCAGGTCGATCACGTTGCCCCGCTCGGCCCCCGGCGCGATCAGCCGCTGGCGTTCAACCCCGCCCGTGGTCTCGCTGCCGCCGTCCCGATAGCCGAACACGTCCGTAAGCAACCGCGCCGTCGCCGCCGGATCGCGTTCCCACAGCGTGACCGAATGGAACCCGTCGAGCGGCTCGCCGCTCTCGCGGTCCGTCTCGACCAACTCGACCGGCGCCCCGTCCGGGTCGCGCAAAGTGATGACCCGCGCGCCGAACCGCTCCCCGGGCCCGTCGAAATCGACCGCATCCAGCGCCAGCCGCTCCATCCAGCCGTCGAAGCCACCCTTCGGCACCGCATAGGCATAGGCGCTGGCCATGCCCGGCCCGGCCCGGCCGGGGCCCGCGTTGACGAAGGGAAAGGAGGTCAGGATCGTGCCGGGACTGCCCGCCCGGTCGCCGTAATAGAGGTGATAGGTGTCGGGCGCGTCGAAGTTCACCGTCCGCTTCACCAGCCGCTGCCGCAGCCTGCCGGTGAAGAAATCAAGGTTCTCCTGCGCCGGGCCGGAGATCGCGGTGACGTGGTGAATGCCGGGGATCGTGGTGGCCATCAGTGGTCCTCCGTTTCCATGCGCCGCCGGGGCGGCCTGATGGACCCAATGTAGATGTGCGGCGGAGAATGGAAACAGCGAAACCTGCCGGGCAGATGTGCGTTTGCGCACAGGAGGCGCCATCCCCGGTAGGGTGGGCAATCTGCCCACCGCCCCCTCGGTCAAGACGCAGGGAGGTGCAGCGGCCCGAGGAATGTCGGGCGCGGGCCTCCCCGCCCTCTTCTGTCAAAGCCCCCCGGAGGGTATCGTCAGGACATCCGGCGCTGGTCGATGACCACACCCTGCGGCTGCCCTTGCGGCTGGGCCATGCCCATGATCTTCATATCCCGCAACAGGGCGACCGCGGTATCTTCGTTGAACCGGCTTGTCCTTCCCCAGACGGTGAAGATTTCGACCAGCCACCAGACGCCGAAACCGCCGATGGTCAGCCAATAGACCAGCCCCAGGACGATCCTGTCTTCAAAGAAGAAATGGATGGGAAAGAAGATCGCAAGGAGTCCGAGGATCACCTTGTTGCGCCGTTTGCGGCCGTATTCCTCCTCGAACACCGCCTGTTGCTCCTGCGGCATCTGCCCCAGGGCATTGCGGACGCTGGACGGCAGTTGCCGCACCACGGTTGGCTTGGCGTGCAATGACATGATCGCTCCCGGATTCATCCACTCGTGCATCTTTCAACACAACTACCATCCAACGATATCAGTTTGAAGTGAAAATAATATCTATAGATGTTTTAACGCAATAAAACTCATCCCATCAGATAAGGATGAGCACACGAGAGAAAGCCAGGGCACAAGCGGAGGGGTTTGCCGGTCGCCTCAAGGCGGCACGGCGGCAGGCCGGGCTGACGCAGGAGGAGTTGAGCAACCTTGCCGATCTGGCGCCCGTCACCCTGAGCAAGCTGGAAACCGGGGTGAACAGGCCGACATTCGAGATTTTCATCGCGCTGGCCCATGCGCTTCAGACCTCTCCCAACTACCTGACGGGCTGGGGTGATGAAGCCGGGCAGGACGATGCAAGCGCCGAAAAGCGCCTGCTGATCAATCGGTTGATCCTCGTATGCGAAGGGCTGCCGACGAGTTGGATCAAGCAGATCACCGGCATCGCCGAAAAGGCGGCGCGACCCTGATCCCTTGCGGGAGTCCCCCCCCCCTCAGAAGTCGAGGTTCTCGACCGACAGCGCGTTCTGCTGGATGAACTCGCGCCGCGGCTCCACCACGTCGCCCATCAGCTTGGTGAAGATGTCGTCCGCCTCGGCCAGATCGTCGATCTTCACCTGCAACAGCGTCCGTGCCTCGGGGTCCAGCGTGGTTTCCCAGAGCTGGTCGGGGTTCATCTCGCCCAGGCCCTTGTAGCGTTGCAGCGACAGGCCCTTCTCGCCCTCGGCCAGCACCGCGTCCAGCAGATCGCCCGGCCCGTGGATCGGCTGCTCGCGCTCCTTGCGCACCAGCCGGGCGGGGCCGCCATAGGTTTCCGCCAGGCTGTCGGTAAGGGTGGCAAGCCTGCGCGCCTCGCCCGAGCGCAGCACCGGACCGTCGAGCACCCGCACTTCCTCGACCCCGCGCAACATCCGGCTGAAGCGCAGCCCGTGGTCGTCGGTCGGCCGGCCGGTCCAGCCGCGTTCATATTCCGCCGCCACCAGATCGAGCCGCTTTGCCACCGCATCGGCCACGCCCTGCGCATCGGCATCGACCCGCCCGGCGACCAGCGCCCCGGCGATCGCCGCCTGTTCAAGGACATGCTGCGGGTAATTGGTCGGGAATGTCTGAAGGATCCGCCGCACCAGCCGCGCTTCCTCGATCACGCGGGCCAGATCGGCGCCGCCGATCTCCTCGCCCGAGCCGAGCCGCAGCACCGCGCCCTCGCCCCCCATCTCGACCAGGTAATCCTCAAGCGCGGCCTGATCCTTGAGATAGACCTCCGACCGGCCCCGCGTCACCTTGTAGAGCGGCGGCTGGGCGATGTAGATATGCCCCTGCTCGATCAGTTGCGGCATCTGCCGGAAGAAGAACGTCAGCAGCAGCGTGCGGATATGCGCGCCGTCCACGTCGGCGTCGGTCATGATGACGATCTTGTGGTAGCGCAGCTTCGAGATGTCGAATTCGTCGCGGCCGATCCCGGTCCCGAGCGCGGTGATCAGGGTGCCGATCTCCTGCGACGAGAGCATCCGGTCGAACCGCGCCCGTTCCACGTTCAGGATCTTGCCGCGGAGCGGCAGCACCGCCTGGTTGGCGCGGCTCCGCCCCTGTTTCGCCGACCCCCCGGCCGAGTCGCCCTCGACCAGGAACAGTTCCGACTTGGCCGGATCGCGCTCCTGACAGTCGGCCAGCTTGCCGGGCAGCGAGGCCACGTCGAGCGCGGTCTTGCGCCGGGTCAGTTCGCGCGCCTTGCGCGCCGCCTCGCGCGCCAGCGCCGCCTCGATGATCTTGCCGACGATCACCTTCGCGTGCTGGGGGTTCTCCTCGAACCACTCGGCCAGCTTCTCGTTCACCAGGTTCTCGACCGCCGGGCGCACCTCCGAGGAGACCAGCTTGTCCTTGGTCTGGCTGGAGAATTTCGGATCGGGCACCTTGACCGAAAGCACGCAGGTCAGCCCCTCGCGCGCGTCGTCGCCGGTGAAGTTCACCTTCTCCTTCTTGGCGATGCCCGACGACTGCGCGTAGTTGTTGATCGTCCGCGTCAGCGCGCCGCGAAAGCCCGCCAGATGGGTGCCGCCGTCGCGCTGCGGGATGTTGTTGGTGAAGGGCAGCACGGTTTCATGGTAGCTGTCGTTCCACCACATCGCCACCTCGACGCCGATCCCGTCGCGCTCGCCGACCATATAGACCGGCTCGGCCATCACCGGGGTCTTGGAGCGGTCGAGGTAGCGCACGAACTCGCGCACGCCGCCTTCGTAGAACAGTTCGGTCCGCAGCGGTTCGGCCGGCCGCAGGTCTTCCAGCACGATCCGCACGCCGGAGTTCAGGAACGCCAGTTCCCGCAACCGGCTTTCCAGCGTCTTGAACACGTAGTCGAGGTTCGAGAAGGTGCCCGTCGGGTGGTTGGTCTTGGCCGAGGCAAGGAAACGCACCTCGGTCCCCTTCCGGCCCCCGGCGTCGCCGACCACCCGCAGATGCTCCACCGTCTCGCCGTTCTCGAAGCGGACGAAATGTTCCTTGTCGTCGCGCCAGATCCGCAGTTCCAGCCAGTCGGACAATGCGTTCACCACCGACACGCCGACCCCGTGCAGCCCCCCCGACACCTTGTAGGAGTTGCTGTCGAACTTCCCCCCGGCGTGAAGCTGGGTCATGATGACCTCGGCGGCCGAGACCCCCTCCTCGGCGTGGATATCCACCGGGATGCCGCGACCGTTGTCGCGCACCGAAACCGAGGAATCGGCGTGGATCGTGACGCTTACCTCGGTGGCGTGCCCGGCCAGCGCCTCGTCGATGCCGTTGTCCACGACCTCGGTCACCATGTGGTGCAGGCCCGAACCGTCGTCGGTGTCGCCGATATACATGCCGGGCCGTTTGCGGACAGCCTCCAGCCCCTTGAGAACCTTGATGGATTCAGCACCGTATTCGTCGATTTTCTGGGCGGCTTCGGCCATGCGGATCAGTCCTTTGAAATTCCTGCGTCTTATACGGGGTCGGGCCGGGATTGTCACGCCTCGGACACAAGTTTCAGGGGGTCAGGCGAAGGGAATCACCATCCCGACGAGGATCAGCAGGATCCCCGATCCGACATTCATCCGCGCCACCGCCTTCGGGCTGGAGACCAGCCGCCGCGCCCGGTCGAGAAACAGCGCAAGGCCGAGGTTGCCGACCAGCGGCACCAGCCCCGCGACCAGCAGGATCGCGGCCACATCCGCCGCCGTCAGCCGGGCAAGGTCGAAGAACCCCGGCAGCACGCCCATGTAGAACAGGATCGCCTTCGGATTGCCCAGGATCGCCAGCAGCCCGACCGTGAACCCGGCCCGGACCCCGGGCCGGGTCATGCGGCTGTCGCTGCCCGGCACCGCGGCCGGGGCGCGGATCAGCATCACCCCCATGATCAGGAACATCCCCGCCGCGACCCAGCGCAACGCCTCGATCAACCCGCCATAAAGCGACAGCACCCAGGCCAACCCGAAAATGGCGCTGGCGGCCCAGAGCATGTCGCCCAGCACGACCGCGACAGCCAGCGGCCAGGCGCCGCGCATCCCGTCCGACAGCGACCGGGCGATCAGCGCGACCCAGACCGGGCCGGGCACCGCCCAAAGCGCGGCCATGGTGCCCGCGAACAGCAGCAACTGGTTCAGGGTCAGCGTCACGGCAGGGTCAGGCTCCCGTCATCGGCCAGCGGCCAGAACGGGTTGCGCGCCACTTCCCAGACATGGCCGTCAGGGTCGGCCCAATAGCCGGAATAGCCGCCCCAGAACACCCTTTCCGGGGGTTTGAGCGCGGTGGCCCCGGCGCTGATCGCGGCGGCGAAGGCCGCGTCCACCTCGGCCTCGGTGGCGAAATTCTGCGCCAGCGTCACCGCGCCGGTGCCCAGCTCCGCCCCCGGCCGACCCTGATCGGCGGCGAGGTCGTCGCGGCCGAACAGCGCCAGCACCATGCCGTGGAGCTGGTAGAAGGCCACGCCCTCGGCCTCCTGCGCCGGGGCCCAGCCCAGCGCGCCGTAGAAATCCCGCGCCCGCGCGAGGTCGGCGACCCCGAGCGTGATCAGCGTGATACGTTGCGGTGTCATTGCCCCACCTCCGTGATCGCCGAGGCGCCCCCGGCCTCGGCCACCTCGAACCGCTGCGCCCGCGCGCCCAGCGCGTCGAACAGCCCGGCCTCGGTCCCGGTCATCAGCGCCTGCACCCCCATGGCGCAGATCGCGTCGTAAAGCGCCGCCCGCCGCCCGGCGTCGAGATGCGCCGCCACCTCATCGAGAAGCAGGATCGGCGTCGCGCCGTCCTCCGCCGCCAGCACACGGGCATTGGCCAGCACGAGCGAGATCAGCATGGCCTTCTGCTCGCCCGTGGAACATTGCGCCGCCGCGGCGCCCTTGGCCAGATAGACGGCCTCCAGATCGGCCCGGTGCGGCCCGACAAGCGTCCGCCCCGCCGCCGCGTCGCGCCCGCGCCCGGTGGCCAGCGCGACGGCCAGCCCCCCGGCATCCCCCGGCACCGGCTCGGGGTCCACCAGCCGAAGCCCGGCCACCGGAAACCCCGCGCCCGCGTCCTGCGCGGCGCCGATCCGCGCCACGGCGGCGGCGCGCGCCGCGACGATCGCCGCGCCCGCCTCGCCCATCCGCCGCTCCAGCGCCGCGAACCAGGCCGGATCGCCGATCCCGTCGCGCAAAAGCCGGTTGCGCTCGCGCATCGCCTTCTCATAGGCCAGCGCGGCCTCGGCATGGCCGGGAAACAGGCTCAGCACCATGCGGTCGAGGAAACGCCGCCGCCCCTCCGCCGCCTCGATCCAGAGCCGGTCCATGGCGGGCGTCAGCCACAAGACCCGCGCCACCCGGCCAAGCGCCGCCTGCGCCGCCGCCTTGCCGTTGATCCGCACCTGCCGCGGCGCGCCCGCTTCGGCGAATGTCTCGACCTCATGGCCCGCGATCACCGCGGCGATCTTCCAGCCCGGCCCGTCCGGCCGCTGCGCCAGTTCCTCGGCCCCGGCCCGGCGCAACCCCCGCCCGGGCGACAAGAGCGAGACCGCCTCCAGAATATTGGTCTTCCCCGCCCCGTTCGCGCCCCAGAACGCCACCGGCCGCCCGTCGAAGACAAGCCGCGCCGCGCGGTGCGAGCGGAACCGCGACAGATGCAGATCCGTCAGCCCCCCGACCATCGCGGCCCCTCATTTTCTGTCTGGAATATCCCACGGGGGTGCGGGGGCTGGCCCCCCGCTCCCGCACGTGTCACACGCGCATCGGCATGACCACATAAACCGCCGAGGTATCGCCGCCCTCGCGCATCAGCGTCGGATCGCCCGAGGAATTGAACAGGAAAACGGCATTCTCCCGGTCCACCTGGCTGGCGATTTCCAGCAGGTATTTGGCGTTGAAGCCGATCTCCAGCCGCTCGTCGCCATAGGCGACCGCCAGTTCCTCCTCGGCCGCGCCCGAGTCGGGGGCGTTGACCGAAAGCACCAGCCGGTCCTCGTCGAGCGCCAGCTTGACCGCGCGCGAGCGTTCGGACGAGACCGTCGCCACCCGGTCCACCGCCCTGGCGAACTCGGCCGCATCGACCTCCAGCCTGCGGGTGTTGCCCACCGGGATCACCCGCGAATAGTCGGGGAAGGTGCCGTCGATCACCTTCGAGGTCAGCGTGATCGCCGGCGTGGCGAAACGCACCTTGGTCTCCGACACCGAAACCGCGATCTGCGCCTCGTCGTCGTCCAGAAGCTTGCGCAACTCGCCCACCGTCTTGCGCGGCACGATCACGCCGGGCATGTCCGCCGCCCCCTCGGGCAGGGCCGCGTCGATCCGGGCCAGCCGGTGGCCGTCGGTCGCGACGCAGCGCAGCGCGGGGCCGTCCTCGCCCTCGGAGACATGCATGTAGACGCCGTTGAGGTAATAACGCGTCTCCTCGTTCGAGATCGCGAACTTGGCCTTGTCGAACAGCCGCCGCAGCACCGGCGCCGGGGCCGAGAAGTTCGAGGAATATTCCGAGGACGCCATCACCGGGAAATCTTCCCTGGGCAGCGTCGCGAGATGGAAGGTCGAGCGCCCGGCCTGGATCGTCAGCCGCCCGCTGGCGGGGTCGTCGGCGAGGCTCACGAGCGCGCCGTCGGGCAGTTTCCGCACGATCTCGTGCAGCATCACCGCCGAGACGGTGGTCGCGCCCGCCCGTTCGACCTGCGCGGGGGCGCGGTCCACCACCTCGATATCCAGATCGGTGGCGCGGAAGCTGACGCCCGCGCCCTCGGCCTCGATCAGAACGTTGGCGAGGATGGGAATGGTGTTGCGCCGCTCCACCACCGATTGCGCCTGCGCCACGGCCTTGAGCAGTGTGGCGCGTTCGATGCTGATCTTCATCCCTCTACCCTTTCCGGTGCGGTTTCCGCGCGGGAGGCCGAAGGTAGCCAAATCCCGCCGGGCCGCAAGCATTTTCCCGTTTGTCGCAGCTTTGTCCCGGCCGTCAAGGGCGGGTGCATGCGTGTTGTTTCCCCCCTGCCCCCTGCGCAGGCGGCACCTGCGGGAGCGGGGGTTTTCCACCCCCGCACCCCCGGAGAGTGTTTTCGGCAAGATGAAGTGCAGCAGGTGAAGCGGACAGCCCCCTATCCCTCCAGCAGCCGCCGCAACATCTGGAGATCGTCGGAAAGCTGGCTGTCGGTCGCCATCAGTTCCTCGATCTTGCGCACCCCGTGCATGATCGTGGTGTGATCGCGCCCGCCGAAGCGTCGGCCGATCTCCGGCAGCGAGCGCGGCGTCATCTGCTTGGCCAGATACATGGCGATCTGCCGGGGCCGGGCGATGGTGCGGGCACGTTTGGGGCCGATCAGGTCCGACAGGCGGATGTTGTAATGTTCGGCCACCCTGCGCTGGATTTCCTCGATCGAGACCTTGCGGTCCGAGGCGCGCAGGATATCGGCGAGGCAGTCCTGCGTGAGGTCGAGCGTGATCTCGCGCCCGACCAGCGAGGCGAAGGCGAACAGCCGCGTGAGCGCCCCTTCCAGCACCCGAACGTTGGTGCTGATCCGGTGGGCGAGGAATTCGAGCACCCCGGGCGCGATGGTCAGGCCCTTGTATTGCCCGCGGTAGTAATCGGCCTTCTGTTGCAGGATGCCCAGCCGCAATTCGTAGTCGGTCGGGTGCAGATCGACCACGAGGCCGCATTGCATCCGCGACTTGATCCGTTCCTCCAGCCCCTTGATCTCGCCGGGGGCGCGGTCGGCGGAAATCACGATCTGCTTGTTCTGATCGACCAGCGCGTTGAACGTGTGGAAGAATTCCTCCTGCGTCGATTCCTTTCCGGCGATGAACTGCACGTCATCGACCATCAGCACATCGACCGAGCGGAACAGTTCCTTGAAATCCATGATCTGCTTGTCGCGCAGCGCCTGCACGAATCGATACATGAACTGTTCGGCCGAGAGGTAGAGCACCCTCTGTTCGGGCGCGCGGGCGATCAGGTCATGGGCGATGGCATGCATCAGGTGGGTCTTGCCGAGGCCCACCCCGCCATAGAGGAACAGCGGGTTGAAGGTCACGGCCTCGCCCGCGGCGACCCGGCGGGCGGCGGCATGGGCCAGTTCGTTCGGCTTGCCGACCACGAAGGACTCGAAGGTGAAGCGCGAATCGAGCGGCGCGCCGGGCAGATCGCCCTCGGCCCCGGCGCCGGTGCCGCGCCCGGCCATGACCGGCCGCGCGGCCGCGGGCGCTGCCGCCCCGCCGTCCGCGGCCTGTGGCACCCGATCCCGCGGTGCGTGCGCGGCCGGCTGGACGGTGAATTCCACCCGTTCGACCTCGGCGCCCGCGGAAATCATCTGCTGGCGGATATGGTCGCCGAAATTGCGCGACACCCAGGTGCCGAAGAAGCTGGTGGGCACGGCGAAATGCGCGACACCGCCTTGCAGTTCACGGAACTTCAGCGGCTCGATCCAGGTGGTGTAGTTGTTTCTGCCCACACGTTTGAGAAGCTCCGCACGTACGTGCCCCCAGGTTTCGTCGGTCATTTCTTGGTTTACCCGTTCTTCTTGCCGTCGCTGCACAATGCCCCCCCGAAGGCGCGCGCCCGCCCCGGAAACTCACCCTCGATCGCGAGCCCACAACGCCGGGACCAGAACCCCGGCCCTGCACACCGGAGTCCGGCTTGCGGAACCGCCCCCCCCCCGGTACGGAGGGCGCGGGCGCCGCTGGCATCGCCGCTGTCGGGGGAAGGGTTGCCGGGGCGCGCCCGTCACACCGGGCGCCGGACGGCAATGCGGCCGGGGCGCACTGAAATTGCGGATGCGCCGCCAACCACCGGATTACAAAGGGATTTTGCCCGGACCATGCCCGCCGCACCCCCTTTGCGATTACCCCATCCCCCCAGGACATCGTGAATCGCATCCCGAAGCTAGCAACAGCCCTCGGCGGGGTGCAATCTATCTTCTCTGTTGACTCGGGCTTTGGGCAGACGAATCCCGCATCCTGTGCAAAAAGGTCACGGCCCCGTGACAGGCATCCGCGACAGGCATCCGATACGGCCCCCCGGCGACCGGTGGCGGAAATGCGAAAAGGCACCCCGCAGGGTGCCTTCGGCGTCAGGGACCGTCCGGCCCGACGGGCGGCGGATCAGGCCGTGGCCGCGGGGGCGGAAAGCGCCTTCACCCGCGCGGCGAGGCGCGACATCTTGCGGGCGGCGGTGTTCTTGTGGACCACGCCCCTGGTCACGCCACGGTCAAGCTCGGGCCGGGCGGCTTGCAGCGCGGCGGCGGCGGCCTGCGGATCGCCCGAGGCGATCGCCTCCTCGACCTTGCGCAGGTAGGTGCGGATCCGCGAACGGCGCGCCTTGTTCACGGCATAGCGGGCTTCGTTCTGGCGGGCGCGTTTCTGGGACTGGGACGTATTGGCCATGGGCTTCCGGTCTTTCGGGTCTGTTGCTGTTGCGTTTGCATATGAACCCGACGCCCGGACGATCCGTCCGGTCCGACTGTTGCCTTGAGCGGGCCCACGCGCATGTGGGCCGCCCTATAGACCATCACGCGGCGGATGGAAAGAGGGTGCGCGCATCGGGGCGCCGCGCCACCCTTGCCATGCCGCAGCCGAAGGCGGACGCCGCAACGCATGGGGTCTGCATCTCATGGTGCCGCCACCCCCGACGCTTGTGCGGATGGTGCGCGTGAGCCCACCTACGGCAGGCGCGCTTGTGTAGGGTGGGCTCACGCGCACCATCCCCGGCCCCTGCCTCCCCTCAGCGGTCCCGGAACCCCGGCGCGCGCTTTTCCAGAAAGGCGGCCATGCCCTCCTTCTGGTCCTCGGTGGCAAAGAGCGCGTGGAACACCCGGCGCTCGAACAGCAGCCCCTCGCGCAGCGAGGTTTCCTCGGCGCGGTTCACCGCCTCCTTCACCACCTTGACGGCGATGGCCGACTTCTCGGCGATCTTGCGCGCCGCCGCCAGCGCCTCGGGAAGCAGGTCGCCCACCGGCACCACCCGCGACACGAGGCCCGAACGTTCGGCCTCCACCGCATCCATGAAACGGCCGGTCAGGTGCATGTCCATCGACTTGGCCTTGCCGACCAGCCGGGTCAGCCGCTGGGTGCCGCCGATCCCCGCCACCACGCCGAGGTTGATCTCGGGCTGGCCGAATTTCGCCGTGTCCGAGGCGATGATGAAGTCGCAGGCCATGGCCAGTTCGCAACCGCCGCCCAGTGCATAGCCCGAGACTGCGGCGATGATGGGCTTGCGCACCCGCCCGATCGCGTCGAACTCCGACGCGAACATGTCGCTGCCGAACACCTCGACAAAGCTTTTCGTGGACATCTCGCGGATATCGGCCCCGGCGGCGAACGCCTTGTCCGAGCCGGTCAGCACGATGGCCCGCACCGCCACGTCGGCGTCAAGCGCCGCGAGCGCGGCGGCCAGTTCGGAAATAAGCTGCGCGTTGAGCGCGTTGAGCGCCTCGGGCCGGTTGAGCCGCACCAGCGCCACGGCCTCCTCGATCTCGACTGTGATGGTCTCGTAACTCATGTTGTTCCCTCCGGTCTCGCGCTTGCAGCAGTCCTAGGCAGGAGCGGGCGGCGGATCAAGCCGGTTGTGGCGGGTCAGTTCTGGCAAACCGGGCAATGGAAGGTCGAGCGCCCGCCCTGTACGATCCGCTCGACGGTGCCGCCGCAGCCCGGCGTGGCGCAGGGCGCGCCCTCGCGGCCGTAAACCCGGAAGGCGTGCTGGAAATAGCCAAGCTCGCCCCCCGCCTGCCGGTAGTCGCGCAAGCTCGACCCCCCGGCGGCGATCGCCTCGTCCAGCACCGCGCGGATCAGCGGCACCAGCCCCGCCGCCTCGGGCTGCGACAGATCGCCCGCGAGGCGGCGCGGGTCGATCCGGGCGCGGTGCAGCACCTCGCAGACATAGATATTGCCGAGCCCGGCCACCGTGCGCTGGTCGAGCAGCACCGCCTTGACCGGGCTTTTCCGCCCCCGCAGCCGCGCCGCCAGATAATCCTCGTGGAAGTCGTTGCCGAAAGGCTCGGGGCCGAGCCCGGCCAGCAGCGGATGCGCGGCGGCGCTTTCCGTGGCCACGAGGTCCATCATCCCGAAACGGCGGGCGTCGTTGAAGGTGACGCGCGCGCCGCCTTCCATGTCCAGCACCACATGGTCGTGCCTGCCCGGCACGGCGCGCTCGTGGTGATAGTCGCCCAGCACCGCGCCCGAGACCAGCATCCGCCCCGACATGCCGAGATGGACGATCAGCGTCTCGCCCCGGTCGAGATCGGCGAGGATGTATTTCGACCGCCGCCGCAGCGCCTCGACCCGCGCACCCTCCAGCCTTGCGGCCATGCCCTCGGGGAAGGGCCAGCGCAGGTCGGGGCGGCGGACATCGGCCACCACGATCACCCGCCCCGCCATCGCGGGCTCCAGCCCCCGGCGCACGGTCTCGACTTCGGGCAGTTCGGGCACGCTGTCCTCCTTCGGGGTTCCTGCCCCGCAGGTCTAGGCGCTTGCCCGCGCCGCGCCAAGCCCCCCGGCGCCCGCACCCGTGGCGAACCGGCAAGGGGGCTGTCTGCCCCCTCTTGGCCTGCGGCCAATTGTTCACCGCTGAAAGCCTTCCACCGGAAACCTTTCTTAACGCGGCTCACCCCGAGGATATTTTCATCACGGTGAAAGATGAAAAGAGCACTTCCTCCCATTTTCTGTCCCAAAATACCCCCGCCGGAGGCTCCCGAACCATACGCCACAGCAACGCCGGGCGGGCGCGCTCCCTCCCCAAGGGCGCCTCCCCGTTTACTGCTCCTGAATCCATCCCAGAAAAAGTTGCCTTGCCACGCGATCCACGGCAACGAAATCGGGGCGACGCTCCCGATTGTTGACCCTGAATTGATACGACAGTCCGATTGTGGGGGTCAGTCCATATCTTGCGCTACAGACGAGAGCGCAGCTGATACTCACACGGTTGCCCAGCGGATTCCGATACGAATCCGGGAGGAGCCACATGCCACCCACCGCATCGGTATTTGTGCCGATGACCCGAAGATAGCCCCCCTCGTGCATTGGGCCTTGAGAGAGAACGTGTTCAACTTGGCTGCGCACCGAAGCCTCGTGGCCTGACCGGCCGCTTCGGCTGAGCCCGGAGAGTCGGACCGACAGGAGCGTGACTTCGTTTTGCTCCAGCTCGGCCGCGCCCTCCGTCCCGATCCAGGTGTGAACACCCCCCGCCCATCCGCTGTAAACGGGTATGGGCTCCTTCTGGCACGGCATGTCGTGCAGAAGTCTGCTTTCACCGACATTAATCAGCCAGTTGCCTGGCCTCGGAAGACGGAATCCCGTCGGCGGGCCGGACGGTTCCACGGCGATGCCGATCAGGACATCGAGTTCCGCGCCATAGCAGTCCATACCGGACCGCGCCGCAGCTTCGGCGGGCAGAAGCGTGACCACTACCGCAAGCGCGCCCGCTCTCGCGCGGGAAGTCCATGTGCCGATCAGGTGTCTGGCGGATCGCGATCGCGGCGGATCGACGGGCAGTTCATATACCATCGGGCACCTCACTGATCTCTGTCTTAGTCGTAGAACAATTCCGGAGAACCGCAGCCATGAATTGCATTTTCCCCATGGGTCGCCTTGCCGCAGCCCGACAATCCGGTTTCCCTCGGCCCGCGCCGCCGGTATATCCCCGGAAGCGATCATCCGCAGGCGGAAGGGTGGAAAGACAATGGACAAGGACCGCACCACCCATTTCGGGTTCAAGGATGTGCCCGAGGCCGAGAAGGCCGGGATGGTGCACGGGGTGTTCACCCGGGTCGCCTCGAAATACGACCTGATGAACGACCTGATGTCCGGGGGCGTCCACCGCATCTGGAAGGACGCGATGATGGACTGGCTGGCGCCGCGGCCGGGGCAGCACCTGCTCGACGTGGCGGGCGGCACCGGCGACATCGCCTTCCGCTTCCTCAAACGCGCCCCCGGCGCACGGGTCACCGTGCTCGACATGACCGAATCGATGCTGGTCGAGGGCCGGGCGCGGGCCGAGGCCGGGCAGATGGCCGAGGCGCTCGACTGGGTGGCGGGCGACGCCATGGCGCTGCCGTTCCCCGACAACAGCTTCGACGCCTATACGGTCAGCTTCGGCATCCGCAACGTCACCCGCATCCCCGACGCGCTGGCGGAAGCCTTCCGGGTGCTGCGGCCGGGCGGGCGGCTGATGGTGCTCGAATTCAGCCATATCCCCAACGCGGGGCTGCAATGGGCCTATGACCGCTATTCCTTCAACGTGATCCCGGCCATGGGCGAGGCGGTGGCGGGCGACCGCGACAGCTACCAGTATCTGGTCGAATCGATCCGCAAGTTCCCGGACCAGGAGGCTTTCGCCGCCATGATCCGCGAGGCCGGGTTCGGCCAGGTGAAATACCGCAACCTCACCATGGGCGTCGCGGCGCTGCATTCCGGCTGGAAACTCTGATCATGCGCGGGCCACACAACATCTGGCGGCTGATCCGCACCGGGGCCACGCTGGAACGCTCCGGCGCGATGAACGTGGTGCTGGAGGCGATGAAGGCGCCGCCGCGGCTGCGGCTGGCGGCCCGGGTGCTGGGCTGGCCGTTCAAGTGGCTCGGCCTGAAGGGCGACCCGGCGCTGCCGCCCGCGACCCGCGCGCTGACGGCCCTGGGCCCGGCCTATATCAAGTTCGGCCAGCTGCTTTCGACCCGCCCCGATATCGTCGGCGAGGAACTGGCCGACCAGCTGAAATACCTTCAGGACCAGCTTCCCCCATTTCCGACCGAACAGGCGGTCCGCGCCGTCGAGGCGGAGCTGGGTCGCCCGCTGGCCGAAATGTTCAGCGAATTCTCGCCCCCCGTGGCGGCGGCCTCGATCGCCCAGGTGCACCGGGCGCGGATGGCGGGCAGCGGCGAGGACGTGGCGGTCAAGGTGCTGCGCCCCGGGATCGAGCGCGCCTTCCGCACCGATATCGACGCGTTCTACTTCGCCGCCGGGCTGATCGAGGTGTTGCTGCCCGGCACCCGCCGCCTGCGCCCGCGCGAGGTGATCGCCCATTTCGAAGGCGTGGTGACGGGCGAACTCGACCTGCGGCTCGAAAGTGCCTCCGCCTCGGAATTCGCGGTCAATACCGAAGGCGATGCCGGGTTCCGGGTGCCGAAGCCGCACTGGCACCTGTCGGGCCGCCAGGTGATGACGCTCGACTGGGCCGAGGGGATCAACCTGTCCGACAACGCCGCGCTGGACGCCGCCGGGCACGATCGCCCGGCACTGGCGGCACGGGTGCTGCAACTGTTCCTGTCACACGCACTGCGCCATGGTTTTTTCCACGCCGACATGCATCAGGGAAACCTGAAGGTGGCGGCGAACGGCGACATCATCGCCTATGACTTCGGCATCATGGGCCGGATCGACGAATACACCCGCCGGGTCTATGCCGAGATCCTGATCGGCTTCATCCGCCGCGACTACCGCCGGGTGGCCCAGGTTCATTTCGAGGCCGGATACGTGCCCGCCGACCGCGACATGGAGGAATTCGCCAGTGCGCTCCGGGTGGTGGGCGAGCCCATATTCGGCATGGATGCCTCGCGCATCTCGATGGCGCGGCTGCTGAACTACCTGTTCGAGGTCACCGAACGCTTCGGGATGCAGACCCGGACCGAACTCATCCTGCTGCAACGCACCATGGTGGTGGTCGAGGGGGTGGCGCGCTCGCTCGATCCGCATATCAACATCTGGCAGATTTCACGCCCGGTGGTCGAGGACTACATCCGCGACAACGTGGGCCCGGCAGCCATGCTGCGCGACCTGACGCGCACATTGCAGGTGCTGGCGCGGTTCGGCCCGCGACTGCCGCAGATGGTCGAGGCCCGGCTGTTCCGCCAGACCGAAGCACCGCAGGAGGAACCCGCGCGGCGCCCCCGGCCGCTGCGGTGGATGGCCGCCGGGGCGGTGCTCGCGCTCCTGGGCGTCTGTGCCGGAGCAGCGCTGTAGGGCGCGCGCTTCAGCGCAGCTCCCCTGCCCGGCCGCCTCCCCTGCATCGCACCCCGCGGGGCCGGTCAGAACGGACAGGGCGCGGTCCAGGTCTGGAGAATGCCGGTTTCCGGGTGGCGGAACCGCAGCGATGCGGCGTGCAGCATCAGCCGCGGGTGATCGTCGCGCGCCGCCCCTTCGGCATAAAGGCTGTCGCCGAGGATCGGGTGCCCCGCCGCCGCCATATGCACCCGCAACTGATGCGTCCGCCCGGTGCGGGGCATCAGCCGCATCCGTGTCTCGTCCTCGTCCCGCCGCGCCACGCGCCAGTCGGTGACGGCGGGACGGCCGGTCTCATGGTTCACATGCTGGCGCGGCCGGTTCGGCCAATCGACGATCAAGGGCAGGTCGATCCGGCCGCTTGTCCCCTCCATCTCGCCCGCGACCCGGGCAAGATAGACCTTGCCCACCTGCCGCGCCTCGAACTGCCGCCCCAGATCCGCCTGCGCCGCCGGGTCGAGCGCAAAGACCATGACGCCGGAAGTATCGCGGTCGAGCCGGTGAACCAGAAGCACCTCGGGAAAGGCGCGCCTCAGCCGGGCGATCAGGCAATCCGCGAGATGCGGGCCGCGACCCGGCACCGTGAGCAACCCCGCGGGCTTGTCCACGACAACGATCCGCGCGTCACGATAGAGGATGCGCGGCGGCCCGTCCGGGGGCGCGTAATCGGCGGGGCTGTCCATCCCCGCCTCCTGCCCGCCCCGGCCCGCCGCGTCAAGCCGGGGCGCGCCCTTCGGGCGCGGGGCTGTGGGCCGGGGGTCCGGGATGCCCACCCGGCGTTGCGCAGGCGGCACGTTGGCCCCGGGGCGCCCACCGGACGCCCGTTCGCGGCTGCAACGTGCCCCGTTCGGCGGGGAAACGCGCCACTGGCGCCTTTCCTGATCCGCCTCACCGTTTCCGGGACGCCGCCTCCGCCGGGGATACTTTCATCGAAGGCGAAGATGAAAAGGCGTTCTCAATATTATTTCACCGTGACGGAAATATCCTCGGGGGTGAATTGGCCGCAGGCCAAGAGGGGGCAGACAGCCCCCTGCCCGCTCAAGGCCCTCATACCGTGTCGAGGTAAAGCTCCACCTGTTCCCCGGGGCTCAGTTCCGCCATGTAATGGCGTTCCTGCCGCTTGGTCAGCACATAGTTGCGGATCAGCTCCGCCGGGAAGATGCGGGCGATGGTCGCGCTTGCCGCGAAATCCTCGATCGCCTCGTCCCATGTCGTCGGCACCTGCGGCAGATCCTCCTGCGCGTAGGCGTTGCCGGTGACCGGCGGCGGCGGCGCCAGCCCGTCCTCGATCCCGATCAGCGCCGCGCCGAGGATCGCGGCCAGCATCAGGTAGGGGTTCACGTCGCCCCCCGCGACCCGGTGTTCGATCCGCCGGGCCGAGGGGCTGCCCGAGGGCACGCGGATCGCGACGGTGCGGTTCTCGTAGCCCCAGCAGATCGCCGTGGGCGCATGGGCGCCGGGCACCAGCCGGTCGTAGCTGTTGGCATGGGGCGCGAACAGCAGCGTCGAATCGTGGATCGCACCCAGGCAACCGGCGATGGCCTGATGCAGGATGCCGGTCCCCTCCGAGCCGCCGTTGTCGAACACGTTGCGGCCCTCGCGGTCCAGCACGGAAAAATGCGTGTGCAGCCCGTTGCCGGAATATTCCGGGTAGGGCTTGGCCATGAAGCTCGCGGCGAAACCGTGCCGTCGCGCCAGCCCCTTGACCAGCATCTTGAACAGCCAGGCATCATCGGCGGCGCGCAGCGCATCGTCGCAATGCATCAGGTTGATCTCGAACTGGCCGAGCCCGGTCTCGGAAATCGCGGTGTCGGCCGGGATGTCCATCGCCTCGCAGGCGTCGTAGAGGTCGGTGAAGAAGGTGTCGAAGGCATCGAGCGCCCGGATGCTCAGCGTCTCGGCCGCCTTGCGCCGCTTGCCGGAACGCGGCGAGGGCGGCACCTGAAGCGCCTTGCCGGAATCATCGATCAGGTAGAATTCCAGCTCCATCGCCACGACCGGCGTCAGCCCGCGCGCCTTGAAACGCTCCACCACCGCGCGCAGCGCATGGCGGGGGTCGCCGTCATAGGGTCGGCCGTCCTCGCGGAACATCCAGATCGGCAACAGCGCGGTCGGCGCCTCAAGCCATGGCATCGGCATGAAGCCGCGCTCGGTCGGGCGCAGGATGCCGTCGGCATCGCCCATGTCGAACACCAGCGGGCTGTCGTCGATATCCTCGCCCCAGATGTCGAGATTGAGGGCCGACAGCGGAAACCGGGTGCCGTTCTTCAGCACCCCGTCGGCGAAACGCGCGGGCATCCGCTTGCCCCGCGCCTGACCGTTGAGGTCGGCGGCAGCCACGCGGATCGTGCGCACCTGCGGGTGCTTTCTCAGCCAGTCCTGAAGATGTTTCATCGGATCAGTTGCGGCCGGTAGCGCAGCTTCGGCCGGTTCTCCCTTGGCAGGTGGCGGTTGAGCCGCCGGTTGACCGCGCCGAACAGCGCGATGAGGATCAGCGTCGCACCGACGAAATAGGCGGCGACGATGGGATAGGCGACGAAAGGGTTGAAGGTCTGGTCGGCGAAATAGCGCGCGTAGTAAAGCGCGTCGCCCGACTGCTGCCAGGCCGGAAAGCCCGAGAAATAGACCAGCGTGGTGGCGTGGAACAGGAAGATCGCCTCGTTGGTGTAGCTGGGCCAGGCCAGCCGCAGCATGGTGGGCCAGATGATGCGCCGGAACCGGCGCCAGCCGGTCATGCCATAGGCGTCCGCGGCCTCCAGGTCGCCCTTGGGCACCGCCCTGAGCGCGCCATGGAAGATATGCGCCGAATAGGCCGAAGTGTTGAGGAACAGCACGAACAGCGCCCCCGCCCAGGCCCGGGTCAGCCAGCGGGTCTCGGCGGTGATGGTGGTGAACAGCAGGTTGATCTCGATCCCGGCCCGGGGCAGCAGGATGAACGCCTCGTAGGCAAGGAAGAACTGGATGAACAGGGGCGAGCCGCGAAAGACGAAGATGAACCCGGCGGCGGGGCGGCTGAACAGCGGATTGGCGCTGAGCCGCGCCACCGCCAACAGCGTGGCGAAGCAGAAACCGCCCAGGATCGCCAGCACTCCGAAATAGACGTTCCACATCATCCCCGAGCCGATCAGGATGACCTGGTCGCAGAAGGTGATCTCCAGCCCGCGCGGCAGCAGCGGCGCGCCGAACTCGCGCCCCAGCGCCCGCAGCCCGTATTCCCCGAGACTTTCCCAGCAGGTTCTCATGCGGCCGCCTTCGTCCTGCGCAGCCGCTCGCCGCCCGCGGTGGCCTGCCCGGTGTTGAGCCGGGTCATGATCCGCTCGAACACCTTCTCGCTGGCCCAGGTCACCAGCAGGTAGACCACGAGCAGGGCAAGGAAATACCACACCCGCCAGTCGGGATGCGGATAGGCGTAGAACTGCGCCGTCTTGGCGCCGCCCAGCTCGCGCGCCCAGAACACCACGTCGCGGATGCCCAGCAGGAACAAGAGCGGCGTGGCCTTGATCAGGATCATCCACAGGTTCGACAGGCCGGGCAGCGCGTAGATCCACATCTGCGGCAACAGGATGCGGCGGAAGGTCTGGCGCGGGGTCATGCCGTAGGCTTCGCCGGTCTCGATCTGCGCCCGCGGCACGGCGCTCATCGCGCCATAAAGCGTATTGGCCGCGAAGGCGCCGAACACGATGGCGAAGGCCACCACCGCCAGCACAAAGGCATAGGCGTCATGCACCCAGCGCGCCGCGTCGTTCAGCGGCACCTTGGCCTGCGGGCAGACGATGAAATCGGTGCCCTGGCGGATCGGCTCGGTCCAGTCGGGGCAGCGGACGTGATGCACAAGATACTCGATCCCCTGATCCATCGCGATCGGCACGAACAGGAAGAAGATGATGTCGGGGATCCCCCGCACCATCGAGATATAGCCCACGCCCAGCCAGCGGACCGGCGGCACCCGCGACCGCGCCGCCAGCGCGCCGCCGAAGCCGAACAGGAGCGCCGCGGGCGCCGCCAGCAGGATCAGCGCCAGGACCACCAGAAACGCCCAGTAGAATGCCAGATGCGTCCCGCTGGTCAGGTAGCAGGCGAACCACTGCCATTGCGGCAGGATCGAGGGATCGACACAGAAGGAAAACACGGGCGGGGGACTCCGGCGGGCGCGCGGGGCTGCCGCGCGCCCGGGTGGCGGGGATCAGAAGGTCGGCACTTCCTCGCCGAACCACTGTTTCAGCAACGCGTTCAGCGAACCGTCCTCCCTCATCCCGGCGATGGCCTCGTCGAAGGTGGTGCGCAACTCGGTGTCGGACTGGCGCAACCCCATGCCGATCCCCTGCCCCGGCGTGACCTCGCCGCCGATGAACACCAGCTCACCATCCGATTCGTCCACGAACGGCGTGAGGAATTCGGAATCGGCAAGCACGGCGTCGGCCTCGCCGTTGCGGACGGCGGAAATCGTCTCGTCCGGGGTCGGGAACTCGATCAGCGTGGCGGAGCCGTCGGCCACCAGCCCGGCCTGCACCGTGTTCGACTGCGCCGCGATCACGCCGGTTTCGATCACCGACGCATCGGTGCCCGCCAGCGCCATGTAACCCGAGGGGTCGGAGAACTTGTAGTTCCTGGTGAAGGCGATCACCTCGGCCCGGGCTTCGGTGATCGACATTCCGGCCATGATCGTGTCGTAATTGCCGCTGACCAGGTTGGGAATGATCGTATCCCAGTCGTTGATCACCCATTCGCAGGTCAGGCCCGCGCGCTCGCAAAGCTCGTTGCCGAGGTCGATCTCGAACCCGGCCAGTTCGCCCGCGTCGTTGATGTAGTTGAACGGCGGATAGGCCCCTTCGGTGCCCATGCGGATCACCTGCTGGGCCGAAGCGGCCCCGGCTGCCAGCACCATCGCGACACCGGCCAGGATCAGTCTGCGCGTCATCTTCATGTTCTTCTCCCTGTCTTTTTTATTGCGGGCCGTTGTCCGGCCCCGTCTTGCTGTCCCGCCACCATTTCCGTGACGGAAAGCCGGGCGGTTTCGCCGCCCGGCCGGTCGCCGCCGCGGGGGCGGGCGTCAGAACCTGGGCACCGCGTCACCGAACCATTTGTCGAGCATCGCGTTGAGCGAACCGTCGGCCTTCATCTCGTCGATCACCGCGTCGAAGGCGGCGCGCAACTCGTTGTCGGACTGACGGAAGCCCAGCGCCACCCCCGCGCCCGGATAGATCTCGTCGCCGACGAACACCAGTTCGCCGTTCGAATCGTCGACATAGGGTTGCAGGAACGCCTTGTCGGCCAGAACCGCATCCACCTGACCGCTACGGACGGCGGCGATGGTCTCGTCCGGGGTCGGGAATTCCACCAGCGTGGCGTCGGTGCCTGCGACCACCCCGGCCTGCATGGTGTTCGACTGGACGGCGACAATGCCCACGGTCACCGACTCATCCGCGCCCGCAAGCGCCATATAGGCCGAGGGATCGGGCGGGATATAGGCCTGGGTGAAGGAGATCACCGCCGAACGCGCCTCGGTGATCGACATCCCGGCCATGATGATGTCGTAGTTGCCGGCGACAAGGTTCGGAATGATCGTGTCCCAGTCGTTGATCACCCATTCGCAGTTCAGCGACGCGCGCGCGCACATCTCGTCGCCCAGCTCGCGCTCGAACCCGTCCAGTTCGTTGTCGTCGTTGATGAAGTTGTAGGGCGGATAGGCGCCCTCGGTGCCAAGGCGCACAAGATCCTGCGCCAGTGCGCCACTGGCGGCCAGCACAAGCGCGGCGGCGGCGGTCAGGGTCGGTCTCATCATGGTTCGATACTCCGGTCTTCTGGTCTTGGTGTTCAGGGTCTTCAGGCGGGCACGGTCTTCAGGCGGGGACGATCTTCAGGCGGGGACGGGCGCGGGGGCCGTGGCGGACAGGAAACCGCGCAGCCGTTCGGATCGCGGCGCGCCGAACAGCGCGGCGGGCGGGCCTTCCTCCTCGATCCGGCCCTGATGCAGGAAGATCACGTGGTCGGACAGGTCGGCGGCCAGCTTCATGTCATGGGTGACAAGGATCATGGTCCGCCCCTCGGCCGCCAGCGCCTTGATGACTCGCACCACCTCCTGCTCCAGTTCGGGGTCGAGCGCGGATGTGGGCTCGTCGAACAGCAGCGCGCGGGGCTCCATGCACAAGGCGCGGGCGATGGCGGCGCGCTGCTGCTGGCCGCCGGAAAGCTGCGCGGGCCAGGCATCGGCCTTGTCGCCGATTCCCACCTGGTCGAGATAGCGCCGGGCGGCGGTCTCGACCTCGGCACGGTCGCGCTTCAGCACGGTCAGCGGCGCTTCCATGACGTTCTCCAGGATGGTCAGGTGCGACCACAGGTTGAACTGCTGGAACACCATCGACAGGTTGGTGCGGATGCGCGTGACCTGCGCCCGGTCGGCGGGCTGACGATGCGCGCCCGTGCCGCGCCAGCGCACCGGCTCGCCCTCGAAGATCACCTCGCCCGACTGGCTGTCCTCCAAGAGGTTGCAGCAGCGCAGCAGGGTCGATTTCCCCGAACCCGACGAACCGATCAGCGAGACCACCTGCCCGCGCGGGGCCGCAAGATCGACGCCCCTGAGCACCTCAAGTTCGCCATAGGCTTTGTGCAGGCCGCGTATCTCGATCACGGGCGGGGTCGGCGCGGGGGGCTGTCGGGTCGTCACTCTATGCGTCTCGCTGCTGGTGGCTTGCCGCCAGTAGGGCGCATTCCGCGTGGCTTTGCAACGCTCTTTCGGCAATTGCGACAGGCTGACCCGGCGGAACGCCTGCCGCCGGGCGCATTGTGCCGAAACGGCCCGGTCCCCTGCCCACCGCCCGCGGTGCGGCGGTCACACGGCACCCCCGCGCCCTTCGGTCCGGCGGCGGGCCAGCGCGCTGTCGCGATCGGTCAGGCCCAGCAGGTCCGCGACCAGCCGCATCAGCCGGTCCTCGTCATCGTCGCGGCTGCCATCGGCCAGCGCCACCGCCCACAGCGCCTCGATCAGCCCGATCCGGTCCTCCAGCGGCACCGCCGCCTTCAGCGCGCGGGTGAAGCGCACGGTGTCGGGGGCCTCCTGTTCCAGCACCTCGGCCATGCCGCGCAGCTTCGCGGCCTCCCCGGGGCTTACCCCGTAACGGGCGGCCAGCAGCCGGTCGATCCGGGCCACCTCCTCGGGGGCGTAATGGCCATCGGCCCGGGCCAGCCGGACCATGAGCGCGGCAAGCGCAAGCCTTGCGTCGGACCCGGCCAGCGGCGCAGGAGCGGGGTTCATCAGACGATCGAGAAGGCGCGCGAACATGCCGCGCAGGATAGCGCCGGGGGCAGGCGCAAGAAAAGCGCAAAACGCGGGCGCCCGGTCACGACTGCGCAAGCCCCCCCGGAATCCTTCTGGGCAAAAGGTTGACAGATGGCAAATCCGCCAGTCCAACCCATTGATTTCAAATGATTGACGGCCTGTCCCACGCATGGGACCGGCACCCCTCGCCGGGGCACCCGCCCCCTGCCCTAGCCTACCCGTCCCAGCCCTCGACGATGGCCAGATCCGCCACCGAGGCCGGCTGCCGCAGCGCCAGCGCCCGCTGGTATTCCGGGCTGTGGTAGCAATCGCGGGCGGCCTCGATACTGTCGAACTCGATCACCACCGCGCGGGCCCGCATCGCGCCCTCGACCACCTCCTGCGCCCCGCCGCGCACCAGGAACCGGCCGCCGTATTTCGCGAAAGCCTCGGCATTGGCGGCGCGGTAGGCTTCATAGGCGGCGGGGTCATTCACCTCGACATGGCCGATCCAGTATCCTTTGGGCATCGCTCTTTCTCCTCGGTGGCCGCGCGTCAGGGTATCCCGCCGCCGGGCGCGGTCAATACCCCTTCCCCGAACCCCCCGGCCACGTCGCGCGCCAGCACCAGCGCCCGGCCGGTGCAGACCAGCGTGCCGTCCCCGGTCCGGCAGGTGGTCGCCAGATCGACAAGGTGTTTTTCGGGCCGCAGCCGCGTGATCTCGACCCGCGCGGTCAGCGCGGCGCCGAGCGGCGCGGGGGCGGGAAACGCCATCTCCTGCTTGAGGTAATTGGTGCCGAAGCCCGGCAGCCTCACCCCCAGAAGATAGGAGAACAGCGCCCCGATCAGCGGTTCAGGCACCATGTCGCCCGGCGCCCCGCCCCCGAGCGCGGCAAAGGCGGCCACGTCTTCGGCGGTATAGCTGCGGGTGATCTCGGCGGACTGTCCGACTGTCAGCGTCATGCGACCCGCGCCTCCCCCTCGGTCACCACCGCGCCGTCGGCCAGCCGCACCGCCCGCATCGCATAGCGCCCCGGCGCGATCCGGGTCACGTCGAGCCGCAGCGTCTCGCCGGCGAAGGCGGGATTCGGGAACATCAGCCCCTGCATGGCCTGCCGCCGCCCGGGCGCGGCCCGCGCCAGGAGCCCGCGCAGCCTCGTATAGATCAGCATCCCGTGGCTCACGGTGCGGCCGAAGTGGGTGCGGGCGGAAAACTCCGGGTCCACATGGATCGGGTTGTCGTCGCCCGACAGCGTGGCGAAGGCGTCGAATTCGGCCTGGCTCGGGGTCCAGTCCTCGGAAAGGCGGTCGATCATGGCTGCTCCCTCAGCAGGGGTTTGCGCACCTTGCCGGCGGCGGTGCGGGGGAAATCCCCGACCAGCCGGAAGCTGCGCGGGATCTTGTAGGCGGCGAGACGTTCGCGGCACCAGCCGGGCAGCGCATCCAGATCGGGGGTGCGGCCCGGCCGGGCGATCAGGAAGGCGGCGCCGGTCTCGCCCCATCTTTCATCCGCAACCCCTATCACGGCGGCTTCCAGAATGTCGGGGTGGGTGATGAGAACCCGCTCCACCTCCGCCGGATAGACGTTCTCGCCGCCCGAGATATACATGTCCTTGATCCGGTCGATGATGGCGTAATAGCCGTCGGCGTCGCGCCGTGCCACGTCGCCGGACTTGAGCCAGCCGTCGGGGGTGAAGACCGCCGCCGTGGCCTCGGGGTTGCCGTAATAGCCGGGCGTGACGGTGGCGCCGCGCATCAGCAACTCGCCCTCGCCCGGGGCGCCGTCGGGCACACCCGCCAGCCGCGCCTCGGTCATCATCTGCGGCTTGCCGACCGAGCCGATCTTGGCGAGCGCCGCCGCCCGGTCGATCAGGAAGCCGGTCGGCCCGGTCTCGGTCATGCCGAAACCGTTGCAGATCACCGCGCCCCTGTCGGCGAAGAAGCGGATCACGTCCGGGGGCAGCGCCGCGCCGCCGCAGCCCCAGCCCCGCACCGCGCCAAGGTCGATACGGCCGATCCCGGGGTGCAGCCGAAACGCCTGATAGATCGCAGGGACACCGAAGAACTGACTGACCTGCCCTTCGGCGATCATCGAAAGCAGCCGACCGGGGTCGAACTTCGGCAGGATATGCGAATGCCCGCCCCAGAAGAACAGCGGCAGCGTGTAGAGGTTGATCCCGCCGGTGTGGAACAGCGGCAGGAAATTGACGCTGGTATCGCCGCCCGTCAGCCCCACCGCCTGCGAGATGTTCACGGCATTCGCCAGCGCCATGCGCGGGGTCTGGATCACCGCCTTCGGCAGGCCGGTGGTGCCCGAGGTGAACAGCAGATACCACGGGTCGGCCTCGGGGATGTCGCGGGGCGGCAGCGGGGCGGCGCCCCCGCCGAACCCGCCGAACCCGCCTTCGTCCGCCATGGCGATGCAGGGCAGGCCCAGCGCGGCGGCGGTCGGCGCATGCCGGCTGTCGTGGATGATCGCGGCGCAACCCACGCTGGCCGCGACCGGGGCCAGCTCGGCCAGCGGCTGGCGCCAGTTCAGGGGCGCGAGGATCAGCCCGGCCTTGAGACAGGCGAACAGCGCCGCGAAGAACTCGGCCCGGTTCAGACAGAGGATCGCCACCCGGTCGCCCGGCGCCAGCCCCATGGCGCGCAGCCCCGCCCCCAGCCGGGCGGATTCCGCATCGACCTCGGCAAAGGTCCAGACGCGGCCGGTGCCGTGGTCGGTGAAGGCGGGGGAAGCGGGCGACAGTTCCGCCCGCCGCGCCGCCGGATCGGGCGCCCGTGTCATCGCCGTGCCTCCTTCAGCCCGGCCAGGAACCGGGCCATGCCGTCGCGCGCCTCCACGGTGCCGATCCTTGCGGTGAAGGCGTCCAGTTCCGCCGCCAGCGCGCGCTCGGTGGCCTCAGTATCGCGGATCAGCCGCTTGGTGTCGGCCAGCGTGCCGGGCACATGGCGCGAAAGCGTGTCGAGCCAGACTTCCACCTGCGCCTCCGGCGCCACCGCCTGCACGATGCCCAGCGCCGCGGCCTCCCCGGCGTCGATCCGGCGGTTGAGGATCTGGATCTCCAGCGCACGGGCCGGGCCGATCCGGCCGGGCAAAAGCGCCGTCCAGCCGCCGTCCGGGGCAAAGCCGACCTCGGCGTAATACGGCTGGACGAAGCCGCCCGCCCCCAGCACCGCGAGGTCGGCGGCAAGCAGCAGGCCAAGCGCGCCCCCGGTCACCGCCCCCTGCGCGCAGGCGATCACCGGGCAGGGCATCCGCATGAGCCGCAGCATCGCCGCGTTGAGCCCGCCCAGGGTGCGGCGGGCGTAAGCCTCGCCCCGGCCCGCCGCCACCTCGGCGGCGAAGCGCGCCACGTCGCCGCCGGTCGAGAAATGCCGCCCCTCGGCCGCCAGCACCAGCGCGCGGGGGGCCTCTGCCGCCGCCCGGTCGAGCGTATCGTTCAGCGCGTCCAGCAGTTCCGCCGTCAGCGCATTGCAGCGCCCGGGCGCGGCCAGCGTGACCCGCGCCACCCCGTCCCCGACCGCCATCCGCACCGGAACCGTCATGGCCGCAGCCCGTTTTCCAGCATGTCGAACACCTCGGCCACCACCGCGTCGCGGTCGGCGCCCGGCTCCATCAGCCCGAAGCGTTCGCCCAGCGTCACCGCCATGCCCATCAGCGCCCAGGCGCGGATCTCGGCATTGCCGGGGCGGATCTCGCCTTCCTCGGCGGCAGCGGTGAGGTTGCGGGCATAGGCGCGGGCGAAGGTGGTGAAATAACCGTTGTAGCTGTCGGGATCGACGAAGCGGGCCTCTTCGACGATGTTGTAAAGCGTCGGGCGTTCGGCCACGAAACCGAGGAAGGCGCGCAGGCCAAGCCGTTCCGCCGTCAGCCGGTCGGGCGCGCCCGCCACCGCTTCGGAGAGGGTCTTGCGCGTCAGTCGGCCCATCTCGGTGACGAGTTCGCGGAACACCTCTTCCTTGGTCTCGAAGTAGATGTAGAACGTGCCCTGGGCGATCCCGGCGGCGCGGGTGATGTCGGCAATGGCGGCGCCCGCGAAACCGCGCGCGCCGATCACCTCCTCGGCCGCGCGCAGGATCGCCTCGCGGGTCGAGCGCCCGCGCCGGGTGCGAGGCAGCGACCGGGCCGGGCCGCGCCGGGTTGCGGGTTTCTGCGCCATGCGCGGGCTGCCCTCCTGAAACATGAATCAATCGTCAGGTCTAACCGATTTCCGCCCCGGGTCAAGCGCCCGGCGGGGGGGGCAGCATCGGGGCCGCCCGTTCAGAAGGGCGATGACCGGCGGGCCGGCCTCTGATATGGATGCCGCACTTGCGCCGGCCCTTGCAAAGCCGCCATCTGGGGCCGGTGCCCGGGGGAATTTGCGGCATCAGTTCGGGGAATATCCGGGGCATGACATTCGAAATCGCGCTGGTGCTCGGCATCGCCCTGATCGCCATCATCCTGTTCGCCACCGAGAAATTGCGGATCGACGCGGTGGCGCTTCTGGTGCTGTCCGGGCTGGCCGTGCTTGGCCTTGTCAGCCCCGGCGAGGCCCTGAGCGGCTTCAGCAACCAGGCCACGATCACCGTGGCGGCGATGTTCATCCTGGCGGCGGGGTTGCAGAACAGCGGCGCCCTTTCGGGAATCGGCCGACTGCTGGGCAAGGCCGATTCGCCGCTGATGTTCCTGCTGATCCTGTTCGGCGTGCTGGCCGTGGTCGCGCCCTTCGTCAACAATACCGCCGTGGTCGCGGTCTTCATGCCGCTGGTCATGACCGCCGCCGCCGGTATCGGCATGTCGGCGTCAAAGGCGCTGATCCCGCTGTCCTACGTGTCGCAGATGGCCGGGGTCTGCACGCTGGTGGGGACATCGACCAACCTGCTGGTCAATGCCATGGCGCGCGATCTGGGCCACCCCGGTTTCACCATGTTCGAATTCACGCCTCTGGGGGTGATCTGTTTCGTGACCGGCTGCATCTACCTTCTGACCCTCGGCCGCTGGCTGTTGCCGGAAACACGGGGCAGCGAACTGGTCGAGGAATACGAGCTTGGCAAATACATCACCGAACTGCGGGTCGTGCCGGAATCGGCGCTGATCGGCACCTCGGTCGGCGAAGCGAAACTGGGCGACGAATACGGCGTCTTCGTTCTGGAACTGATGCGCGGCGACGAAAGGATCTGGTCGCCCCGGTCGCAGATCCTGAAGGAAGGCGATGTGCTGATCGCACGGGGCGACTGGTCCAGGCTGGACCAGCTCCGGGCCGAGGCCGGGCTTGAGATCAACACCGAATTCCAGCTCAAGGCCCGCACGCTGGAAGAGGGAACCCAGCAGGTCCTGACCGAAGTGATGATCGCCCCCCGCTCGCGCGTGGTCGGCACCACGCTGGCCATGCTCGACCGGCGCTGGCGGCATGATGCAACGATCCTGGCCATCCACCGGCGCGGCGAGATCCTGCGCAAGCAGCTCAAGAACGTTCACCTGAATGTCGGTGACGTGCTCTTGATGCTGACCCCGGAAACCGAAATGCCCGCCCTGCGCCGGGATTCGGATGTCATCGTCCTGAGCGAGCGCGACGCCGAAAGAAAGCCGGTCGGCTGGCGGGCGCCCTTCGCCCTGGTCACCATGGCCCTGGTGATCGCCGTTTCCGCCATCGGCTGGGCACCCATCGCCATCACCGCGCTGACCGGGGCCGTGGCGATCACCCTTGCCGGCTGCCTGGAGGCCGATGAAGTCTATGACGCCATAGACTGGCGCATCATCATCCTTCTGGCCGGGCTTCTACCGCTGGGAATCGCCATGAGCCAGACCGGCGCGGCCGAATTCATCGTCGCCAATTCCATCGGGCTGGTCGCCGGGTCGGGGCCGCTGGTGGTACTGGCCGTGCTTTACCTGATGGCGCTTCTGCTGACCGAATTCATGAGCAACGCGGCCGCCGCCGTCCTGCTCACCCCCATCGGCATGTCCACCGCCGCCATGCTGGGGGTGGACGCCACGCCCTTCCTGATCGCGGTCACCTTCGCCGCCTCGACCAGCTTCGCCACGCCGGTGGGCTATCAGACCAACACCATGGTCTATAGCGTCGGCGGCTACAGGTTCACCGATTTCATCAAGGTGGGCCTGCCGCTGAACCTGATCTTCTGGGTGCTGGGGGTGATCTTCATCCCTGTATTCTGGCCGTTCTGACCGGCCGGGCCGCGTAGAGACCGTTTGACAATTCCACTCCACCGCACATCTGACGCGGTTTTCTGCGCTTGCCCAGGCTCATGTGCATTGAGCACACTCCGCTCGTCGCCTGCGGCGACCCCGAAAACCACACCACCTGCCGCGCCGGAGCGAATTCTCGAACGGTCTCTCAGACCACCGCGCGTTCCGGAAAGGGGCGGCCTTCCAGCACCCGCTCCACCCCGAGGTCGCTCAGGTCGATCGTGCCGTAACGCCCGTCAAGGATCGCCTCGGCCAGCCCGCGCCCCACCGCCGGGGCCTGCTGAAGCCCGTGGCCGGAAAAACCGTTCATCAGGTAAAGCCCGGGGCAGCCCGGATGCGCCCCGAGAACCGCGTTCTGGTCGAGTGTGTTGTAGTCGTAATGCCCGGCCCAGGACCGCACCACCTTCACCGCGTCGAACCCCTCCGAACGTTCGTAAAGCCGGGGCCAGATCATCTCCTCGAACAGGTGGTGGTCGGGCTCGAAGTCGTCGGCGTCGCAGGGCCCGTCATCCTCGGGCACGATCCCGGCGATCCACTGGCCGTGCTCGGGGCGCAGGTAATAGCCGAGGTGATCGACCAGGAGCGGCGCCTCCGGGTGGCGGGCGTTGGGCGCGTCGAGCACGAAGACGGTGCGCTTGCGCGGCTCGACCGGAAGATCGAGCCCGGCCATCCGCATCACCCCCGCCGCGCGGGTTCCGGCGGCATTCACCACCACGCCGCAGCCGATGCGTTCGCCCGAGGTCAGCCGCACCCCGGCGATCCGGCCCGCCACAAGGTCGATCCCGGTCACCCGGCCGGTCAGGAACCCGGCCCCCTGCCGCCGCGCCGCGCTGCGGAAGCCCGCCAGCAGCCCCATGTTGTCGAACCAGCCCTCGTCGCGCGGGCCGAAGGAACCGGCGGCGATATCGGCGGTGTTCATCCAGGGCCAGCGGGCGGCGATCCCGTCGGGGGTCAGAACCTCGGTCGCGGCGCCGTGGTCGCGCTGCATCGCCGCCACCTCCTGCATGACCCGCGCGCCCCCGGCGCTGCCAGCAAGGAACAGGTAGCCGTTTTCCTTCAGGCCAAGGTCGCCCGCGCCCTCCTCCAGCCCCAGCTCGGCGCCGAAATCGCGAATGAACCGCACCCCGAAGCGCGAGATTTCCACGTTCACCGGGTTGGTGAACTGCTGGCGCACCGAGGCAACCGAAAGCGCGGTGGCAGCCCGGGCATGGGTCGGATCCATCTCGACCACCAGCACCCTGAGGCCGGGCCGGGCGCGGGTCAGCCAATACGCGACCGAGGCCCCCATGACCGCCCCTCCGATCACCACAACGTCGCGGGTCTGTTCCATCCTTGCCTCACCGGAAGATCGGGGCGATCCGCGCTCGACAGAGCGGGGGCCATACGGCTATTAACCGCAGCGGAACGAGGGTTTCAAGGCCGCGCGGATCGCCCGCCCGGCGCGGGGGTGCGGTGACGGATATTCTGACCCATCTGCAACGGATCGCCGAGGCACGCCGCCCGGAAGACCTCTGGGCGCTGCTTCTCGCGCGGATGGCGGGGTATGGCTTTGACCGGGTGGACTACGGGTTCACCCGGTTTCTCAGCGGCGGTTCGATCGGCGACAGGCGGGATGTGGTGTTTCTGTCGAACCACCGGCGCCCCGGCCTTGCCGCCGGGATCGGGGCCGGGTCCGGAATCGAATTCCTGATACGCACGCCCATGTTCCGCTGGGTCAGCCGCAACACCGGCGCCTGTTCCTGGCGCTGGGCGGTCGAGCAGCGGGCGGCGGGGATGCTGAGCGCGGACGAAATCGCGGCGATGGACCAGGCGCGGCAGATGGGGCAGCTTGCGGGCTATTCGCTGGGCTTTGCCGAACTGTCACCACGGGCCGGGGGCGCGATGGGGCTGACCGCGCGCCCGGGGCTGGATCAGGATGCGGTGGACGCAATCTGGGAACGGCAGGGGGCGGAAATCCTGGCGATCTGCAACATGACCCATCTGCGCATCACCCATATGCCGCTTCCGGTCGACCGCCCCCCGCTCAGCCCGCGCCAGCGCGAGGCGCTGGAATGGGTGGCCGGGGGCAAGACCATGCAGGACATCGCGCAGATCATGGGCATCTCGCCCGCGATGGTCGAAAAGCACCTGCGGCTGGCGCGGACGGCGCTGGACGTGGAGACCACGGCCCATGCCGTGGCGAAGGCCACGATGCTGAACCACATCTTCGCCGGAGCGGCCTGACCCCAACGGTCCGGGCGCTTCCCGTAGCCGCCCTTCCGCGGTTTCCGGCTTGCGCGCCCCGTGTCGCGGCGCCGCTCCGCGTCCCGTGCCAGTGCTCCGTTCCCGGCCTCGCTGCGGTCGTACGCTGTATGGCGAACCGCCCCTATGCCCCGACGCGCGCCCGTCCTGCGGACGGCCCCATCCCCGGTGCGCTTCCTGAACCACGGGCAATCCCCCATGCCCAAACGCGCTTCCCGCACAACGGACGGTTCCCCATGCCCCGGCGTGTTTTCTGCCCGGCCGATAGCCCCATGCCCCGGCGCACCTCCTGCACAGCCGAAGGCCCCCGGCGCCCTGACCTGCTCAGGCACTGCGCACCAGCGGGCCGGGTTCCGCCGCCATGGCGGCCCCGGGCACCGGCTGCACCGGCTGCGGCGGCGAGGCTTGCGGCGGAGGTTTCGGCGGGGCGGGTCCGGCGGCGGCCTCGGCCAGGACACCTTCGGCCAGTTGCGCGGCGCCGTGCAGCCGCAGCGCGCGGTGGCCACGGTGCTGGCCCAGCCTTGCCTCGGCCAGTCCCTGCCCCCCGCTGCTTTCGACCGTGATCCGGTCGGGCCCGGCGGGGCCGAGATGCAGCACCGCGCCGGGTACGAGCGCCGTCACCTGCGCCAGCGGCAGCCGCAACCGGCAGAGCACCGCGGTCAGCGGCACTTCTGCCCGATCGACCACCGCGGCAAGCCGGTCGGCCCAGTCCTGCCCGGCCCCGGCCATCCGGTCGCGGGCCGGGGCCGGCACCGCCCCGCCGCCTTCGGGCAGGGCGAGGATCGCACTGCCCTCACGCACGCCGCCGATCCCGGCCGTGGCGCGCAACACCTGATAGGGCAGGTCTTCGAGCAGCAGGCCGAGCGGGCGCGGATCGGGCAGAAAGCCGCTGTAGCACCAGCCGCCGGGTGCTGGCGCGCCCCCCGCGGCCCCTGCCGCCGTCGCATAGGCCGCAAGCGCCCGGTCGATCACCCCCACCATCATGGCCGCATCGGTGCGCGTCGGCCGCCGGGGCGGTGGGTCGCCCGGCGTGACCTGCCCGACGGTCTGCACCTCGACCAGCGCGGCGGCGAGGCCGGGCGAAAAGGCCACAAGCCCAAGCCCGCCCCCCGGGCTTTCCAGCAGGGCGATCAGCCCGAGGTCGGGCATCAGTTCCAGCAGTTCGGCAAGCGACATCCGCCCTTCCCGCACCGGGGGGATGTCGAGCATCAGCCCGGTTTCGTCCCGCGCCGCGCGGGCCAGCGCCACCTGCCAGAGCCGCGCCGCGCCGCTGTCCTGTGGCGGCGCCCCGGCCCGTGCCGCGCCGATCTTTCGCCTTATGATCCCGTGATCCGCCATTTCTGCCGATTCCGCCTGACCCGCCCAGCATGGCAGCGCGATCTTAACGGCAGGTTACCGCCACCACGGATTCAGGCAGAACCAAAAAATCAGGAATAGCGAAGCAAAATAAATATATTACGCCGAAAACTTCAGAGATCGCATGAAGTCCGTCACCCCTCCGGCACCTGCGCCAGAACCTCCAGCGCCGCGGCATGGATCGCGGGATTCGCCGCCGCCAGCACCCGCCCGCCGTGATGCGCCGGGCCGCCGCGCCAGTCGGTCACCAGACCGCCCGCCGCCTCGATCACCGCGATCGGCGCCTGCACGTCATAGGGGTGCAGCCCGGCCTCGACCACCAGGTCGATCTGGCCCGAGGCGATCAGCGCATAGGCGTAGCAATCAAGCCCGTAGCGGGTCAGTTTTACCCGGCGGCTGAGGTCGTGGAATCCCCCCGTCTCCAGCGCGGTGCCCACTTCGGGCATGGTGGTGAACAGGATTGCCTGATCCAGCGGCCGGGGTCCGCGCGCCGCCAGAACCCGCCGCCCGGCCGGGCCGGTGACGCTGGCACGGCCGAGACCGCCCTCGAACCGCTCGCCGATATAGGGCTGGTCGATCAGCCCGTAGAGCGGCCCCTTCGCATCGGAAAGCGCGATCAGCACCCCCCAGGTCGGCGCGCCCGAGAGGAACGACCGCGTGCCGTCGATCGGATCGAGCACCCATGTCAGCCCGCTTTCGCCCGCCTGCCCGGCCAGTTCCTCGCCCAGAATCCCGTCTTGCGGGCGGCGCCGCGCCAGCACCGCGCGCATCGCGGCCTCGGATTCGCGGTCGGCCACGGTCACCGGGTCGAAGCCCTGCGCCAGCTTGTTCTCGGCATCGAGCCCAATGCGGCGGAAATGCCGCAGGGTCGCCACCCGCGCGGCGTCGGCCATTTCGGCCGCCACCGCGACGATCTCCTCGGCCTCCGGCCCCGCGATCCGCGTCATTCCCGCCCCCATGCGAAGCATGGCCCTGCGCTAGCGCGGCGGGGCGGCCGGGTCAAGCGGCGGTCAGGCGGCCGCTTCGCCCAGCACCCGCGCGAGTTCGAACAGGCGGCGGCGCTGCGCCTCGGGGATGGTGTAATAGGCGCGGACCAGTTCCATCGCCTCCTTGTCGCCAAGGATATCGGCCCCGACGGTATCCTCGGTCACGTCGAGCCCCTCGAAGAAGAAACCGATCGAGACATCGAGCGTGCGGGCGATGTCGTAAAGCCGCGAGGCGCTGACCCGGTTCATGCCGGTCTCGTATTTCTGGATCTGCTGGAACTTGATACCAACCTTGTCGGCCAGTTGCTGCTGGGTCATCCCCACCATCCAGCGGCGGTGGCGGATACGCTTGCCGACATGGGCGTCAACCGGATGCTTCATATTCTGTCTCCCCTGGGCGTCTTTCCCGCGCGGAACGTCGTTGGCCTGTGCCTGCACCCCACCATTTATGCAGGTATCGTGCCAATATAACCGGGACGGGGAAAATTTCCGCTTTTTCACAGGATTACCGCGAAAAACATTCTTGACGCAAGGTCAGGCGCGCGGGAAAGCGCCGCAACCATACGTGCCGCCGCGTCAGGTTTACTCCACCACAGGCTGTGGCCGGTCCTGCCGCGTAACCGGGGTTCTCTTTCCGCAAGGCGCCTTGCAATTTGCAAAGGCGCGCGCCGGGGCGGACTTCCGAAATTGCAAAGTCCGGGCCGCGAACTCTGGCCCCCGGCGCCGCGCCGCGCTAGCGTCCCGCGCGGACGGCAACGGGGGGAGAAGATCATGCGCGCCTATCGGATCGGTGCCAGCGGCGAGGCACCGCAGCTGTGCGACATCCCCCGGCCCGAACCCGGCCGCGGCGAGGCGCTGGTCCGCATCCATGCCTGCGGGCTCAACTTCGCCGATCTGCTGATGATCGAGGGCCGGTATCAGGAGCGCCCCGACCCGCCCTTCACCCTGGGGATGGAGGTCGCGGGCACCGTCGAGGCGCTGGGGCCGGGCGCGGCGGGCCCCGCGCCGGGCAGCCGGGTCATGGCCTATGTCGGGCGGGGCGGACTGGCCGATTACGGCGTGTTCCCGGCGGCGCGCTGCCTGCCCATTCCCGATGCCATGCCCCATGAGCACGCCGCCGCCTTTCCGATCGCCTATGGCACCAGCCATCTGGCGCTGGCGCACCGGGCCGGGCTGCAACCCGGCGAGACGCTTCTGGTGACCGGCGCGGCCGGGGGCGTGGGGCTGACGGCGGTCGAGATCGGCAAGCGGATCGGCGCGCGGGTGATCGCCTGCGCGCGGGGCGAGGGCCGGCTGGCCGCCGCCCGCGCCGCCGGGGCCGATCACCTGATCGACAGCACCACCGCCGACCTGCGGGCCGAGGTCAAGGCGCTGGGCGGCGCCGATGTGGTCTACGACCCGGTGGGGGGCGACACCTTCATGGCCGCGTTGCGCGCCACCCGGCCCGAGGGGCGGCTGATCCCCATCGGCTTTGCGGGCGGCGAAGTGCCGCGGATCCCGGCCAACCTGCTTTTGGTGAAGAACCTGACGGTGATCGGGCTTTACTGGGGCGGCTATGCCGGGTTCCGCCCGGAAGTGCTGGGCGAAAGCCTTGCCACCCTGCTGGGCTGGTATGCCGGAGGCGGGCTGGCCCCGCATGTCAGCCACCGGCTGCCGCTTGAACGGGCCGCCGAGGCGCTGGCGCTTTTGCGCGAACGGAAATCCACCGGCAAGGTGGTGGTGCTCATGGCGGGCTGACGCGCCGCAAAGCCGCCCCCGCCGCGCAATCCCGCGCCGGTCGGCCACCCAGCGGCAATTCGCCCGGCAACGGGGCCGGAACGCTCTGGATTCCGGCGCCGTCCTGGTCCATACGGGATACGGAACGATCCCCGGAGGTTGCCATGAAATTCCTGCTTCGCCTGCTGACCTGGTGGAACGGCCAGACGCTGAACACCCAGTATCACACCTGGCGCCACGGCGTGAAGGTCGGCGAGGATGAACAGGGCAACGTCTTCTACCGCTCGCGCGATGGCAAGCGGCGCTGGGTGATCTACAACGGCGAGAGCGAGGCAAGCCGGATCAGCCCCGACTGGCACGGCTGGCTGCATCACACCTGGGACCAGCCCCCGACCGAAGCCCCGCTGAAGCGCAAGCCCTGGGAACAGCCGCATCAGGAAAACCTGTCCGGCACCCCTGCCGCCTATGTCCCGCCCGGCTCGCTCCGCCATCCCGACCCGGTGGTGCGGCGCGACTACGAGGCCTGGCAACCCGAGTAATGGCCGGAAACCGGACAGAGCCGCTGCCGGGCAGGGAAACGGACGGGCGATGAGCCGCGCCGCCGCCTGCCTGCTGGCCGCCGCGCTGGCGCTTTCGCCCCTCGCCGCCCCGGCGCAGGAGGTGCGCGCCGCATCCGGCGGCGTGCTGCGCTGGCTGGATACGGTGTCGGGGGTGGCGGTCGATATCGAATTGTCGCGCGGCGAATCGGCGGCGCGCGGGCGGCTGACCATGCAGCTTGATGAATGCCGCTATCCGGTTGACAACCCGTCCGCCGACGCCTTCGCCCATGTCACGATCCGCGACCGGCTGGTGCCCGACGCGCCGGTGTTCTCGGGCTGGATGATCGCCTCCAGCCCGGCGCTTTCGGCGCTGGATCATCCGCGTTACGATGTCTGGCTGATCCGCTGCATCATCGAGGAGTAGCGCAGGGCCGCATAGCCCGGCGGGTCGAACCGGGCCTGTCCGCGCAGCGCGGTTTGCAGGCGGCGCAGGTAGTCGGCGCGGTCGATCTCGACCCCGCCGAGGCTTTGCAGATGCGGCGTCAGGAACTGGGTGTCGAACAGCGCAAAGCCCCCGGCCCGCAGCCGGTCCACCAGAAAGGCCAGCGCGATCTTGGACGCATCGCGGCGGCGCGAGAACATGCTTTCGCCGAAGAACGCCTGCCCCAGCGCGATGCCGTAGATGCCGCCGGTCAATGCGCCCTCGTGGCGGATTTCCAGCGAATGGGCGTAGCCCATGCGGTGCAGATCGAGGTAAAGCGCGAAGATCGTGCCGTTGATCCAGGTCTCGTCGCGGTCGGCGCAGGCGGCGACCACTGCCGCAAAGTCGCTGTCGGTCGTCACGTCAAAGCCGCCGCGCAGGATGGTCCGCCGCAATGAGCGCGAAAGGTGGAAACCGTCCAGCGGCAGGATGCCCCGGCGGCGCGGATCGACCCAGTGGATTTCCGGGTCGTCGCGGCTTTCCGCCATCGGGAAGATGCCCGAGGCATAGGCCTGCAACAGCAGCTCCGCGTTCAGCTGCATTTCCGGGCGGGCGGCGGGGCCGCCCCCTTGCCCATCATCCGAACTGCCGTTCCAGCCATTTTTCCAGCCAGTGGATGGAATAGTCGCCGTTCTGGATATCGGGTTCGGCCAGAAGGGCGTGGAACAGCGGCACGGTGGTGTCGATCCCGTCCACGATCAACTCTCCCAAAGCGCGCCGCAGCCGGGCCAGCGCCTCGGGCCGGTCGCGGCCGTGGACGATCAGCTTGCCGATCAGGCTGTCGTAATAGGGCGGGATCGAATAGCCGCCATACAGCGCCGAATCCATCCGCACCCCCAGCCCGCCGGGTGCATGGAACACGTTGACCCGGCCCGGACAGGGGGCGAAGTTCGGCAGGCGCTCGGCGTTGATCCGCACCTCGATCGCATGGCCGTTGATCTCCAGTTCCTGCTGGGTGAAGGACATCGGCATCCCCGAGGCCACCCGGATCTGCTCACGCACCAGATCGACGCCGAAAATGGCCTCGGTGACGGGGTGTTCGACCTGAAGCCGGGTGTTCATCTCGATGAAGTAGAACTGCCCGTCCTCATACAGGAATTCGATGGTGCCCGCGCCCGCGTAACCGATCTTCGCCACCGCATCGGCGCAGACACGGCCGATCTCGTCGCGCATCTTCGCGGTGATCGCCGGGCCCGGCGCCTCTTCGAACACCTTCTGGTGGCGGCGCTGAAGCGAACAGTCGCGCTCGCCCAGATGCACCGCATGGCCCTTGCCGTCGCCGAAGACCTGGATCTCGATATGCCGGGGCCGCTGGAGGTATTTCTCGATATAGACCTCATCGTTGCCGAAGGCGGCCTTGGCCTCGGACCGGGCGGTGCGGAAGGCGACCTCAAGCTCGTCTTCGTTGCGGGCAACCTTCATGCCGCGCCCGCCGCCGCCCGCGGTGGCCTTGATGATGACCGGATAGCCCATTTCCCGCGCCACGGTCCGGGCGGTCCCGGTATCCGGCACGCCGCCGTCCGACCCCGGCACGCAGGGCACGCCCAGCGCCTTCATCGTGTCCTTGGCGGTGATCTTGTCGCCCATCAGCCGGATATGTTCCGCCGAGGGGCCGATGAAGGTCAGCCCGTGGTCTTCCAGCGCCTGCACGAAAGCCGCGTTTTCCGACAGGAACCCATAGCCCGGATGCACCGCCTCGGCCCCGGTGATCTCGCAGGCGGAAATCACCCGCGACATCGACAGGTAGCTTTCCGACGAGGGGGCGGGGCCGATGCAGACGGATTCATCGGCCATGCGCACATGCATCGCATCCGAATCGGCGGTGGAATGGACGGCGACCGACTTGATCCCCATTTCCCGGCAGGCCCGGATCACGCGAAGCGCGATCTCGCCCCGGTTGGCGATCAGGATCTTTTCGAACATCGCCGCCGCCTCACTCGATGATCATCAGGGGGGCGCCGTATTCGACCGGGCTGCCGTCCTCGACAAGGATGCGTTTCACCGTGCCCGCGCGGGGGGCGGGGATGTGATTCATGGTCTTCATCGCCTCGATGATCAGCAGGGTCTGCCCCTCGGCCACCTGCGCGCCGATGGCGACAAAGGCGGTGGCGCCCGGTTCGGGCGCGAGATAGGCGGTGCCGACCATGGGCGAGGTGACGGCGCCCGGATGCTGCGACGGGTCTTCGGCCGGGTTCGCGGCGGCGGCGTCCGGGGCCGCGGCGGGCGACAGCGCGGGGTTCGCAGCCACCGGCGCGGCGGCCACGGGTGCGGGCGCGGCGGCGATCACCGGCGCCGGGTGTTTGGCCACGCGCACTTCCAGACTGTCGTCGTCGCCATATTCGCGCTTGACCGTCAGTTCGGTCAGGTCGTTGGCGTTCAGCAGTTCGGCCAGCGCCTGGATGAAGGCGACATCGCCTGCATGGCGGGACTCATTGGGGTTCTTGGTCATGCCGTCCTCGATCGGTTCTTGACTGCCCGTTCCGCGCGGGGCCGTGAAAGCCGCCCCCCTTTCGGTGGCCCGCTTATACGGCAAGGCGGGGGGCGATGAAAGCGGCAGATGCGCCGCAGGTTGTGCGGGCGGTGGTCGAGCGTGGCCCCCCCGCCCGGGACAGCCGCTTCAGCGGCCCGGGCAGCGGCCCCCCCGCCCGCACGGGCGGCGGCTGCCCGCTGTTTCGCATGGGCAAGCCTTTGACAGTCCCCCGCAGTGTGTCTCCAACCCGAAAATTTACCATTTGATAAAAAAACCGACCTGTGGCAGCGTGAGAAAAACGACAAGCCAATGGGAGGCACGCCCGTGTCCAACAGCCAGTTCACACCCGGCGTGGTGCCGGGCCGTCTGAGCGCCGATACCTATGCGGCGAATTTCACCGACATCGCCCCGCCGCTCGATGCGCATGAGGCACGGGTTGCCGCCGATCGCTGCTATTTTTGCCACGACGCGCCCTGCGTGACCGCCTGCCCGACGGAAATCGACATCCCGCTGTTCATCCGCCAGATATCCACCGGCACCCCCGAGGCCGCCGCGCGCACCATCTGGGACAGCAATATCCTTGGCGGCATCTGCGCCAGGGTCTGCCCCACGGAGACGCTCTGCGAGGAAGCCTGCGTGCGCGAGGAGGCCGAAGGGAAACCCGTGGTGATCGGCCAGCTGCAACGCTTCGCCACCGATACCGCGATGGCCGGAGACAGGACCGGGGCCCATCCCTATGCCAGGGCCGAACCCAGCGGCAAGCGCGTGGCGGTGGTCGGCGCCGGGCCCGCCGGGCTGGCCTGTGCGCACCGGCTGGCGATGCACGGCCATGACGTGACCGTCTATGACGCGCGGGAAAAGCCCGGCGGGCTCAACGAATACGGGATCGCCAGCTACAAGGCCACCGGCGGCTTCGCACAGGCCGAGGTCGATTGGCTGCTGCGGATCGGCGGGATCACGGTCGAGACCGGGCAGGAACTGGGCCGCGATATCACGCTCGACACGCTGCGGGCCGGGCATGACGCGGTGTTCCTCGGGCTCGGGCTTGCGGGGGTCAATGCGCTCGGGGCCGAGGGCGAGGACCGCGAGGGGGTGCACGACGCCGTGGATTTCATCGCCGGGCTGCGGCAGGCGGATGACCTTTCCGCCCTGCCCGTCGGCCGCGACGTGGTGGTGATCGGCGGCGGCATGACCGCCATCGACACCGCGATACAGGCGCGGCTCCTGGGGGCCGAGAACGTCACCATCGCCTATCGCCGGGGCCGCGAGCGCATGGGCGCATCGCGCCACGAACAGGATCTTGCCGCCAGCCGGGGCGTGCGGATCGTCACCAATGCCGCCCCGGTCGCCGTCCACGGCAACGGCGCGGTGCGCGAGGTCGAATTCGCCTATACCGAGGACGGGCCGGGCGGGTTGCAACTGCGCAACGAGACCTTCCGGCTCAGGGCCGACCAGCTGTTCCGCGCCATCGGCCAGCGGCTGTCGGGAGCGCCCGAAGGGCTGGCGCTGGAGGGCGGCAAGATCGCGGTCGATGCCGTGGGCCGCACCTCGATCCCCGGCGTCTGGGCCGGGGGCGACTGCGCGGCGGGCGGCGAGGATCTGACCGTCACCGCCGTGGCGGAGGGCCGCGACGCGGCGGAGGACATTCACGCCAGCCTGACCAGCTGAGCCTCTGAAAGGGAGACAAGCGACATGGCCAATCTCACGACCGACTTCATCGGCATCAAGTCCCCCAATCCGTTCTGGCTGGCCTCGGCCCCGCCCACGGACAAGGAATACAACGTCGTGCGCGCCTTCAGGGCGGGCTGGGGCGGCGTGGTCTGGAAGACGCTGGGCGAGGACGGCCCACCCATCGTCAACGTCAACGGCCCGCGCTACGGCGCGATCTGGGGGGCGGACCGGCGGATTCTCGGCCTCAACAATATCGAGTTGATCACCGACCGCCCGCTGGAGGTGAACCTGCGCGAGATCAAGCAGGTCAAGCGCGACTGGCCCGACCGGGCGCTGGTGGTCTCGCTCATGGTGCCCTGTGTCGAGGAAAGCTGGAAGGCGATCCTGAAGCGGGTCGAGGAAACCGGGGCCGACGGGGTGGAGCTGAACTTCGGCTGCCCGCACGGGATGAGCGAGCGCGGCATGGGCTCGGCCGTCGGGCAGGTGCCGGAATATATCGAGATGGTGACCCGCTGGGTCAAGCAGCACTCGCGCATGCCCTGTATCGTCAAGCTCACGCCCAACATCACCGACATCCGCAAACCGGCCGAGGCGGCGAAACGCGGCGGCGCCGATGCGGTCTCGCTGATCAACACGATCAATTCGATCACCGGCGTCGATCTGGACGGATTCGCGCCGGAACCGACCATCGACGGCAAGGGCGCCCATGGCGGCTATTGCGGCCCGGCGGTCAAGCCGATCGCGCTGAACATGGTGGCCGAGATCGCCCGCTCGGCCGAGACGCGGGGCCTGCCGATCTCCGGCATCGGCGGCGTCACCACATGGCGCGACGCGGCCGAGTTCCTGGCGCTGGGGGCAGGAAACGTGCAGGTCTGCACCGCCGCCATGACCTACGGCTTCAAGGTGGTGCAGGAGATGGTCTCGGGCCTGTCGGACTACCTCGACGAGCGCGGCCTGACGGTGGACGACCTCATCGGCCGGGCCGTGCCCAATGTCACCGACTGGCAACACCTGAACCTCAACTACGTCGCCAAGGCGCGGATCGACCAGGACGCCTGCATCAAATGCGGCCGCTGCTACGCCGCCTGCGAGGACACCAGCCACCAGGCGATTTCCATGTCGGAAGGCCGGGTGTTCGAGGTGATCGACGCCGAATGCGTGGCCTGCAACCTGTGCGTCAACGTCTGCCCGGTCGAGGGCTGCATCACCATGGTGCCGCTGGCGAAGGGCGCGGTCGATCCGCGCACCGGGGCGGTGGTGGGCGATTACGCCAACTGGACCACGCATCCCAACAACCCGATGGCGAGGGCCGCGGAATAGGCGCCGACGACGACCCGTCATTACGCCGCGACAAGACGGCATATCCTCCCGACTGCGGGCCCCGGCTTTCCGGGGCCCGTCTGTTTGCGGTCTGCTTGCAGTGCGGCTTCGGGTGGCGGAAGGGGAATTGGCGCAAACCCCGGGGGGTGGACA
>JBAYSY010000002.1:0-126356 GCA_041675885.1 Gemmobacter sp.
ACCAGCGCTGCGTTGCAGGACTTCCAGTTCGTCGTCCGGTAGCGGGAGGCATCAGGCTTGCTCATGCCAGCCGCTTAACACCCCGGATTCGCCGCGTGAACCCTTACGGAAGCCGAGGTCTGCGATAATGCCATGTTGCTGCGGGGCGGGTGCGAAATCTCCGCCGGTCGGCCGCTGCCCTCCGTTTCGCCTTTTGGCGACTGTGGGGGCGTTGAAACTCAAACCGGCACTCCCGATGCACAGGGCGGCTCGATAGTGGCGCGGCGATGCGCTATGTTGGGGCACATGCGCAACAGGAGAGACGACCATGGCGATCAGGAACAGGGCGACGGCGGTCTGGACCGGCGATCTGAAATCCGGCAGCGGGCAGGTGTCCACGGCCTCGGGGGCGCTTGCCGGCGTAGGCTACGACTTCCGCAAGCGGTTCGAGGGCGAGGCCGGGACCAACCCGGAGGAGCTGATCGGCGCGGCCCATGCGGGCTGTTTCGCCATGGCGCTGTCGGGGGAACTGGGCAAGGTCGGGATGGTGGCCGAGGAGCTGGCGGTCGAGGCCACGGTAACGCTGGAGTTCGTCGAGGGTGCGCCCACGGTGACGGCGGTGCATCTGGACCTGAAGGCGCGGATACCCGGCGCCGATCGGGCGGCGTTCACGGCGGCGGCCGAGGGGGCCAAGGCGAACTGCCCGATCTCGCGGCTGCTGAAGGCAGAGATCACGTTGGCGGCGGAACTGGTGTAGCGGGGCGGGTTACGCGCCCCCTAATTTACGCGCCTGCGGTGGCAAAGCGTTCGATCTCGGCCAGCAGGATTTCCCACGCGGGATCGTCCGGCAGGGGGATATGATTGCCCGATGCCAGCGCGACGAACCGCGCTCCGGGGATGCGCCGCGCGACCAGACGCCCTTCCTCGACCGGCACCACCGGGTCGCGCATCGCGTGCAGCACCAGCGTCGGCACCGTCACGCGGGACAGGCAGTCGCGCACGTCGATCTCGTCGCAGGCCGAACGCAGCCGCGCCGCGATCTCGCCCGAAGTGGTGAGGCGTTGCAGATCGGCGAACCATCCGATCTGCTCGCTTGTCCCCCCGGGGAGGTAGAGCGTGCTGAAGGCGCGCATGAAGGCAGAGCCCGGACGGCCCCAGCCCTCGCGCATCATCGCCTGCACCGTCGCGGCCGTCGCCTCTTCCACGGGTGAATCCCGCCGGTTGCGGCCCCTTGCATAGGCGCCGTAAAGGATCAGCCGGGAGATGCGGTCCGGATGGCGCGCCGCATGGGCAACCGCGACCGCCGCCCCCTGCGACATGCCGAAAAGCACGAAACGCTTCAGGCCCAGATGCCCGGTCACCGCCTCAAGGTCGCGCTCGAAACCGGCGAACGAGATGTCCCCGACGTTGCGGTCGCTCAGCCCGTTGCCGCGCCCGTCGTAGCGCACCAGCCGGAACCGGGCGGCAAGGCGGGTGTAGAAGGGCGCCCAGACCGGGCTGTGCCAGTCATGTTCCAGATGGTTGAGCCAGTTGGCCACCTTCACCATGGTGGGCCCGCTGCCCGCCGTGGCGGTGGCGATGTCCACACCGTCGCCGGTGTGGCAGAAGGTGACGGTCTGGCGGACCACCGCGCCCGCGCCCGGCGGCGCCTGCCCGTCCGCCTCTTCGGTGACCTCGCCCACGAAACGGAACCCCCTGCGGGCCACGGTCCTGATCCATCGCTGGGTGGTTCCGTCGTCGCCGATGGCATGGCGCGCCGCATTGACGCGGGTGGCAAGCGTCGAGTCCGAGACGATGCGCCCGCCCCAGACGGCCTCGATCAGGTCGTCGCGGCTGACCACCCGGTCACGGCAGCGGACGAGAAATTCCAGCAGGTCGAACACCTGCGGTTCGGTCGCGACCGGCTGTGCCCCGTCGCTCAGCTCGCGACGGTCCAGATCGAGCGTATATGCACCGAACCGATAAAGCATGGGGCCTCTGCCCCAGAGTGTCGGCAGGGCGTCCGAAAATCAAGATTTTCCCGAAGAAAAATCAAGGGGGCCTCAAAGCGGCGCGGCGCGGGGCCGGGCATCATTCCGGCACCGGAGACGCGGGAGGCCACGGGACAGGGTGCCGACGGTCTGGGGGCCGCGATCTTCGCTCCGCGACGGGGGGGCCGATGCAGGATCTGATGACGGCGATCTCGCTTTGGCTTTCCGTCACGTTCGGCCTTCCGGAACCGCCGACACTCCCGAACATCCGGCACCTTGACGAGCAGGGCATGGCCACCCTGCGTTTCGGACGGCCCGGGCCCGCCCGCGCCAACGACATCCTGGCCGTTTACGACGAACCGAGCCAGACGATCATGCTCCGCCCGGGCTGGAGCAGCGGCGATATCGCCGACCTTTCCGTGCTTGTCCACGAGATGGTCCATCATCTCCAGCATCATGCGGGGCTGGTCCATGCCTGCCCGCAGGAGCGCGAGCGGCTGGCCTACGAGGCACAGGACCGCTGGCTGCGACTGTTCGGGGAAGATCTGGAAAGCGCGTTCGGGCTCGACCGGGTGATGATGATGTTCATGGCCACATGCCTGCCGCATTGAGGCAATCCCGGAAAAACAATGGGCTGAAGCGTTTCCGCCGCTTCGGCGCAAAACCGGAACGCTTTGGGGCGGGCGCGGCGCATCGTTTCGGCCGCCTCGGCGGGCGGGCGGAACTCAAGCGGTTCCCGACGGAAAATCAAGGGGGCCTCGATGCGGCGCGGGGCCGGACCGGGCATCATTGCCGGACCGGAGACACGGGTTCCCGGCAACGGAAAGGGTCTGCGATGCTGGATCAGCACATGATTATCCGGCGCCGTGCGGATGGCTCGATCGACATCGAGTTCTACCGGGCAAGGGCGCGCACAATCCAGGGGCGGGAATGGAGCAGCCGTGCCGGGGCGCTGGCAAGGTTCCTCGGCCGTTGTTTGGGGGGCCGCTTGCGCACCGGGCCGCGTGACGTGCAGGAGGGCATGGGCGAAGGGCGCCACGAGACCTGAAGGCCGGATACGGGGTGGCGGGCAGGGCGGGCCGGGGCGGCGCCCCGCCCGGCCGCCCTACCCGGTGGCGGGTTCGGCGGTGATGCGGATCACCGGCTCCATCTCGGCCAGCACCTCGTCGGACAGGTGGCACTTGACCTGATGGCCCTCGGCGAGGGTGCGGATCGGCGGCACCTCGGTCTCGCACAGGTTGCCCGGCACCCGCGACTTCCAGCGGCAGCGGGTCTGGAACGGGCAGCCCGGCGGCGGGTCCATCGCCGAGGGGATGTCGCCGTCGAGGACGATGCGCTGCTTCTCGACCCGCGTGTCGGCGATGGGCACGGCGGACAGGAGCGCCTCGGTATAGGGATGGTAGGGCGGCGCGAACACCTGATCGGTCGTGCCCAGCTCCACCACATGGCCGAGATACATCACCATCACCCGGTCGCTCAGGTAACGCACGATCGACAGGTCGTGGCTGATGAACAGCAGCGTCGTGCGGTTCTTGCGCTGGATTTCCATCAGCAGGTCGGTGACGGCGGCCTGCACGCTCACGTCGAGCGCCGAGACCGGCTCGTCCGCGACCACGATCCCCGCGTCGCCCGCGAAGGCGCGGGCGATGCCCACCCGCTGCTTCTGCCCGCCGGAAAGCTGGCGCGGCATCCGGTCGGCGAAGGCGCGCGGCAGTTTCACCAGGTCGAGCAGTTCCAGCATCCGCTGGTGCCGCTCGGCATCCGACTTGCCGACGCCGAAGATCTCCAGCGCGCGGATGATCTGGCGCCCGACCGTCATCGACGGGTTCAGCGTGTCGAACGGGTTCTGGAACACCATCTGCACCGAGGACACCGTATCGGTGCTGCGCTGTTCGATGGGCGTATCCTGAATGTCCTGATTGTAAAGCAGGATCTTGCCGCTGGTCGCGGTCTCCAGCCCCATCAGCACCTTGGCGAAGGTGGATTTGCCGCAGCCCGATTCGCCGACGATGGCCAGGGTCTCGCCCTCGCGCGCCTCGAAGCTGAGCGTCTCGTTCGCCTTGACCAGCCGGTTTTCGCCGCCGCCGAAGATGCCGCCGCCGGAGACCTCATAATATTTGCGCAGATCCTCCATCCGCAGCACCACTTCGCCCGGTGGGGTCTTTTCGAACTGTCTGGCGACTTTGGGCGGCGCATCCCAGTCGATTTCCCGGAACCTCAGGCAGCGGCTTTCGTGGCGGTCGCCCCCGGGCACCGGGGCCATGGCGATCTTGCCGATATTGCAGCGACCTTCCTCGAAATAGCCGCAGCGCGGGCCGAAGTTGCAGCCGGGCGGGCGTTCGTGCGGCAGCGGGAAGTTGCCGGGAATCGCGATCAGGGGGCGTGCGTTCTTGTCGGCGCCCGGCAGCGGGATCGAGCGGAACAGCGCCTGCGTGTAGGGGTGGCGCATCTTGTCGAACACCTCGGCCACGTTGCCGGTCTCGACCGCCTCGCCGGAATACATCACGCAGAGCCGGTCGCAGACCTCTAGCACCAGCCCGAGGTTGTGCGAGATGAACAGCATCGAGGTGCCGTATTTCTCGCCCAGGTCCCTGACCAGATCGACGATCCCCGCCTCGACCGTCACGTCGAGCGCGGTGGTGGGTTCGTCGAGGATCAGAAGCGCGGGTTTCGACATCAGCGCCATGGCGATGACGATGCGCTGCTGCTGGCCGCCGGAAAGCTGGTGCGGATAGGATTGCAGCATCCGGTCGGGGTCGGGCAGGCGCACGTCGGCGACGATCTGGCGGGCAAGCTCCCACGCCTGCGCCTTCGGCATCCCCTCGTGGATCATCGGCACTTCGGCAAGCTGGGCGCCGATCTTCATGGCCGGGTTCAGGGACGCCATCGGCTCCTGATAGATCATGGCGATTTCCTTGCCGCGGATCCTGCGCAGATCCTCGTCCGGCATGGTGGTGAGGTCGCGGCCCTTGAAGCGGATCCGTCCGCCGGTGATCCGGCCGTTCTTGCCCAGGTCGCGCATGACGCCGAGCGCCACGGTGGACTTGCCGCAGCCGGATTCGCCCACCAGCCCCATCGCCTCACCCGGCATCACGGTGCAGGAGAAATCCATCACCGCCGGAATCTCGTAGAGCCGGGTGAAGAAGCTGATCGACAGGTTGTCGATTTCGAGGATCGGGCTTGTCGGATCCCAGTCGGTCATGTGGTCCTCCGCTTGCTTGCGGGTGGATGGGGCAGGGCCGGGGGTTTCACACCCCGGCGCCGGCTGGTTCTCGAACCAGTGGCGCACCAGCCGACGCCCCCCGTGGAGTATTTCTGGCAAGATGAAGGAATGGAGAGGCGCATGGTCCTAGTCCTTCAGGCTTTCCTCGCGCAGCCCGTCGGCGAGCAGGTTGAGCCCGAGAACGAGGCTCATCAGCGCGAAGGCGGGCACGATGGCGGGATGCGGGTAGATCGACAGGAAGCGGCGCCCGTCGTTGATGGTCGATCCCCAGTCGGGGCTTTCGGGGCTGACGCCGAGGCCGAAGAAGCCCAATGTGCCGAGCAGGATCGTGGTATAGCCGATCCGCAGGCAGAAATCGACGATCAGGGGCCCGCGGGCGTTGGGCAGGATCTCCCACAGCATGATGTACCACGGGCCTTCGCCCCGGGTCTGGCCCGCCGCCACGTAGTCGCGCGCGCGCAGGTCCATGGTCAGGCCGCGCACGATGCGGAACACCGTGGGCGCGTTCACGAACACCACCGCGACGAAGACGTTCAGCAGGTTGGGCGACATCCCCCAGACCCCGAGCGGATCGGCGTTGAAGGCAAGGCCCGAATAGACCCACAGCCCGATCAGCAGCGTGACACCCACATAGATGTTGCGCCGCATCGGGTCGGTGAAGAAGCGCGCGTTCCACAGCACGCAGAGGAACACCACCGGGAACAGGAACAGCACCGCCGCCATATACATCGGAATGCCGGTCTCGACGATCTCGGGCGTGACCAGCAGGTAGAACAGCAGGATCACCGGGAAGGCCAGCACGAGGTTCGCCACGAACGAGAGCGCCGTATCCAGCCGCCCGCCGAAATAGCCCGCGGGCACCCCGAGCGTGATCCCCACCATGAAGGCGAAGGCGGTGGCGGCGGGGGCGATCTCCAGCACCCTTCGCGCGCCCATCACCATGCGCGAGAACACGTCGCGCGCAAGGCTGTCGCCGCCCAGCAGGTAATATTCGTAGCGCCCGCCCGGATCCGGCAGGGGGCTGCCCGGCAGGGCGTTGCGCATCCCGCTGACCTGCGCCAGCGGCTGGTGGGTGACGATCATGCCCGCGAAGAGCGCGGTGAAGATCCAGAACATCACGATGGCAAAGCCGATCATGCCGATCGTGCTGTCGAAGAGCTTGCCGTAAAGCCCGAGGCGGCGCTTCCAGAAGATCGAGACCGCGAAGGTCGCGGCGAGCGCGATCCAGACCGGCATGAACTGGATCGCCATCCGGGCGAAGATCGAACCCCAGCCGAGTTCTTCCATCCTTCTGGCCCTCCTACGAGATGCGGATGCGGGGGTTCAGGAACACGTAACCCACGTCGGATATGAGCTGGGTGATCAGCACCACGACCACCGCCACCACCGAACAGGCCAGCAGGAGCTGGATGTCGTTGTTGCTCGCGGCCTCGACCAGCGTCCAGCCGAAGCCCTTGTAGTTGAACAGGGTCTCGACGATCACCACCCCGTTCAGCAGCCAGGGGAATTGCAGCATGATGACGGTGAAGGGGGCGATCAGCGCGTTCCGCAGCGCGTGTTTCATCACCACGTTGCGGAAGCTCACGCCCTTCAGGCGCGCGGTGCGGATATATTGCGCCGTCATCACCTCGGTCATGCTGGCGCGGGTCATCCGGGCGATATAGCCCATGCCGTAAAGCGCGATGGTCAGCACCGGCAGGGTGAAGTTCCAGAAGGTGATCTTGTCGGTGGCCGAGGTCGAGGTGCCCATGAACAGCGTGCGGCCCGATATCCAGCCCCATTCGTAAAGGATCGGCGAGATGCCGACCGTGGCCGAGCCGAACAGCACGATCAGGATCACCCCCGAGACATATTCCGGCGTCGCGGTCGAGACGATCGCCACCGTCGAAAGCGTCCGGTCGGTGCGGGAGCCCTCGCGCATCCCGGCGAAGACCCCGAGCAGGAGCGCCGAGGGCACCATGACGATCATCACCCAGAGCATGAGAACCCCGGTGGCCCCGAGGCTCTGGCCCATCACGGCCGACACATTGCTGCGGAATACCGTGGACCAGCCCCAGGAACCTTGCAGGATGCCGCAATACCGGCCCTCGACCACCTCCTCCGCCGGGCGCGCGCCGGTGAAGCAGCGGCCGGTGGCGATGCCGTCCTCGACATGCACCCAGCCGGGCGCCGCGCCCAGCCATTCGCCATAGCGTTTCCAGAACGGTTGCGCATGGCCGTTGCGCTCCAGCCAGCGGGCGACGTCGGCGTCGGACATCCGCGACGATGCTTCGGTCCGGGCCAGCTTTTCGAGGTTCGGGGGCAGGTTGGTCAGCATGAAGACGATGAAGGTCAGGCACAGGGCCGTCAGCAGCATCACGCCCATGCGGCGCAGCAGGAACTTGAGCACGGCGCTTCCTTTCCCGTGATCCGGCGGGGCCGCGCATCGCGGGGTACGATACGGCAGCCGCACCGGCGGCGGTTACGGTGGCGGCACGGAAGGCCGGGGCCGGGCGGCGCTGGCGCCCCGGCCCCGGTCGGGTGGCGGGTCAGGCGTCGATCCACCACTTGTAATGATGGTGCTCATAGGTCGGGTGCATCTCGGCGCCCTTCACCCTGGGGTCGTAATGGCGGTAGAGCGAGCGCCAGTAGGGCTGGATCAGCACCCCTTCCTCGCGCAGGATCTCCTGGATGCGGCGCATCAGCACCCGGCGCTCGTCGGCGTCGGGCACCGCCATGGCCTCGTTCAGCAGCCGGTCGAACTCCTCGTTCGAGAAGGCGGTCTCGTTCCAGGCCTCGCCGGTGCGGTAGGCCAGCGCCAGCACCTGCACCCCGAGCGGGCGCATGTTCCATTCGGTGGCCGAGAACGGGTATTTCGTCCAGTCGTTCCAGAAGGTCGCGCCCGGCATCACCGTGCGGCGCACGTTGATCCCGGCATCGCGGATCTGTGCCGCCACCGCGTCGCAGGTGGCCGCAAGCCAGGCATCGTCAAGCGAGATCAACTCGAACTCGTGCCCGGCCATGCCCGCTTCCTCGATCAGCGCCAGCGCGCCGACCGGGTCGAATTCCGGCGGCGGCAGTTCGGCGTATTCGGGGTGCAGCGGCGAGACATGGTGGTTTTCCGCGACCGCGCCCAGATCGTTGTAGCCCAGTTCAAGCACCACCCGGTTATCGACCGCCATCTGAAGCGCGCGGCGGACGCGGACGTCCTGATAGTCCTCGGCATCCTGGTTGAAGCGCACGGCGACGGTGGCGGTGGTGACGACCTCGGACTTTTCCCAGCCCAGCCCGTCGAGGATGTCGATGAAGTCGCCCACCGTCTGGTAAACGATATCCACCTCGCCCGAACCGGCCGCCGCGACCCAGGCCGAGGGGTCGGAGCCGAGGTCGATATATTCGATCCGGTCAAGGTAGGGGCCGCCATAGACCTCGGTGCCCCACCAGGTGTGGCCGGTGTTGCGCACCAGCACCTGACGGCGGCCGACGTCGTTGGTTTCAAGCAGATATGCGCCGGTGCCGATCTGGTTCGCCGCCGGGTCGCCACCGTCGAACGAGGGATGCACCACCGCTGCCGGGTAGTCGGTCATATTGGCGATGACGGTGATATCCGGCACGTTGAGCGTGAGCCGCACGGTCAGGTCATCGACCACCTCGATCGCGCCGGGCCGCGCCACGCCGCCTTCCGACAGCGCCGCCATGCGCCCGGACATGGAGTTGCCGTCAACCCCCGCGTCGCACCAGCGGGTGATGTTGAAGGCCACGTCATGGGCGGTGAAGTCGTCGCCGTTGTTCCATTTCACGCCGGGGCGGACATGCAGCACGAACTCGCTGGCGTCGTCGCTGGCCTCCCAGCTTTCCAGCAGCATCCCGCGGATGCTGCCGTCGGCGTTGTATTCCACCAGATAGTCGAGCCAGCCGCGCAGGACGTTGGCGATCTCGGACCAGTCCGAGGTGCGCGGATCCTTGAGCGCCTTGGTCTCCATCGCCATGCGCAGCGTGCCGCCCTCGGTCGGGGTCTGGGCATGGGCGGCGGGGGCGGCGAGGCCGAGAAGCCCGTAGGCCGCCGGGATCGACACCCCGAGCGCGGTGGCCCGGGTCAGGAATTCGCGTCGGCCGAGCAGGCCGGCCCGGCATTCGTCGGCGTATAGCCTTGCGGCCCGGTGGATATCGGGGGCTGTCTTGGTAACCATGTTTTTCTCCCTGGCAGGACAGTTGATCTTCTTGCCGCGAAAGTGGCGCGACACGGCTGGCCGTATCATTCGTGCCGGGTGCGGCGGCTTGTGTCCCTGCAACACATTACGCGCGCAATGTTCCCACAGGTCAACGTCCGAAGTCGCCACCGCATGTGCCAAAAGCGACATTCAAAAGCGACATGCCCCAGACAAACCCATGCATCCCCCTGGGTCAACCCGAAGTCCGGAAAAAATCGCCCTTGACAGGATTTGCGGGGAGATTGGCTGAATAAGCGATGGGTTGTGGGCCTTTGGGGCTGGTATCGGGGGCTTTGCGAGCGTTTTTCCGGTGCATTTTCCGGGGCGGGTGCGGAATACGCGTCTGCCCCAATCTGCCCCCCACCCGCTCACCCCACGCACAACAACGGGCAGGCGGCCGACCGCGGGGGGCGGTCGGCCGCCTGCCCGGCGGTGTTTACACGCCTTGATTCCGGGCAAAGAGGGGGGAAGCCTCGCTCAGGTCTGGCTGCGGAAGTCGGTGGGGGTCTTGCCGGTGTGGTGCTGGAAGGCGCGGGTGAAATAGGCGGCCGAGCCGAAGCCCAGCGTGCGGGCGACCTCGGACACCGGCCGTCTGGTCTCGGCCAGGAGCCGCCGGGCCTCGAACAGCACCCGGTCGTCGAGCAGTGCCTTGGCGGGCCGGCCGGTGGTCTTGCGGCACACCCGGCTGAGATGCGTCGGCGTGACCCCGAGTGCCGCGGCATAATCCGCCACCCCCATGCCGGAACGGAAATCGCGTTCCAGAAGCTGCGCGTAGCGCGCGGCAAGTTTCCGGGCGGCGTCGGGCGGCTGCGCGTCGGCGGCGGGCTGGGCGGCGACCTGACGTTCCAGCCAGACCGACAGCAGCCCCATGTGATGCCGCACCGCCCGGTCGTTCGCCGGCTTGTCGCCCGCCATCTCGCGCCCGGTCGCGTCGAGGATCAGGTTCAGTTCCACCTGCGCCGAATTCTCGCGGATGCGCAGGTGATGCGGTCGGTCGGGCAGCACCGGCCCCGGCCCGTGTCCGAAGAAGACCGCGGTGCCGAACACCTGCTGCCCGGCGTCGAAACCGTGCATGACCCCCGCCGGAATGAAGATCGCGTTGTTCGGCCCGTAGCCGCGCGTGGCCCCCGCCATGGTGATCCGGCCCTGACCCTTGGTGAACCACAGGAGCAGCGGTTCCGACAATGAGCGCATCGCCTCGACCCGCCAGCGCCCGCCCGCGGCAAGCCGCGGGATCGCCACCAGACGCACCCCGCCGAACGGCGGCGCGGCGATGGTCCGGGGGGGCGTCTGCTCCATGTTCATGGGCGGGATTTTCCTGTCGTCCTTGTGGTTTCGCCGGTGATCTTAATCCGGGGTCATGGCGAAGCCAAAGCAGAATCCGGGCATTCCTGCGATTTTCGGCGGAACCCGGCCGAGCGGCCGGGGAAGCGGGCTCAGGGAAGCGGGATCGCCCGCCAGCCCGCCATGCGGCTGCGGAACCATGTCCGCTGGCGCTTGGCATATTGCCTTGTTGCGGTCCTCGCGGCGGCCGCGGCCTCGTCCAGCGTGATCTCGCCGCGCAGATGCGCCGCCAGTTCCGCCGCCCCGATCGCCCTTGCCGAAGGGTGGGCCGGATCCCAGCGCGACAGTTCGCGGGCGACCTCATCCAGCGCGCCCCCGGCGATCATCGCGTCGAAGCGCCTGTCGATCCGCGCCCCCAGCCAGCCCGGATCGGGCCGAAGCACCAGCGGTGTGGCGGCACCGGTGGGCAGCAGCGGCGGGCCGGTCTCCTCCTGCCAGGCCGCAAGCCCGCGCCCGGTGCCGCGCAGGACCTCCCAGGCGCGCAGCACCCGCATCGGGTTGCGGGTGTCGATCCGCGCCAGCGTCGGCGCATCGAGCATCTCCAGCAGCGCCCCGATCCCGGCCCGGTCCAGCAGCGCCATGCCTTCGGCCCGCAACTCGGGCGGCACCGGCGGAATCCCGGCCAGCCCCCCGGTCAGCGCGGCGAAGTAAAGCCCGGTGCCGCCGACGATCACCGGATGGGGCTCGCGCGCAAGGATCGCCGCCACCTCGCGCAGCCAGTGCCCGGTGGAATAGTCGGCGTCATGGGCGACATGGCCGTAAAGCAGATGCGGCGCCGCCGCCTCGTCTTCCGGCCCCGGCCGGGCGGTCAGCACACGCCAGCGGGCATGAACCTGCAACGCGTCGGCATTGACCACCGCCCGCCCCTGCGCCCGGGCGATCGCCAGCGCAAAGGCCGACTTGCCCGAGGCGGTCGGCCCGGCGATCAGCACCGGCCGGTCCTGCGGCAGAGGCCCGAGCCGGGCCAGCATATCCTCCATCCGTGCCCCTTTCGCCCCATTCGCCACACCCGCCGTGGCTTCGCCGTTGAACCCGTCGGCGATTTGCGACATTTTGCGCCCCGGTCAACCCCCGGCCCGCCGGGCGGGGGCGGCACGGACCACACTCACGGGACTGGCATACTACAAGACTGGCATGACGAAGGGACAGCGGCAATGAACGGGCAGGGCACGACGGGCGCGGATCATGGTGCGGATCATGACGGGGCGACCTACGACCGGGTATTGCTGAAGATCTCGGGCGAGGCGCTGATGGGCGATCAGGGCTACGGGCTGCACCCGCCCACCGTGGCGCGTATCGCGCAGGAGGTGAAATCGGTCCACGATCTCGGGGTCGAGATCTGCATGGTGATCGGCGGCGGCAACATCTTTCGCGGGCTTCAGGGCAGCGCGCAGGGGATGGAACGCACCACCGCCGATTACATGGGAATGCTGGCCACGGTGATGAACGCGCTGGCGATGCAATCGGCGCTGGAGGATCTGGGGGTGTTTACCCGCGTCATCAGCGCGATCCCGATGGATCAGGTCTGCGAACCCTATATCCGCCGCCGCGCGGTGCGGCATCTGGAAAAGAAACGGGTCTGCATCTTCGCCGCCGGCACCGGCAATCCCTATTTCACCACCGACACCGCCGCGACCCTGCGGGCCAGCGAAATGGCCTGTCAGGCGATCTTCAAGGGCACCAAGGTCGATGGCGTCTATGACCGCGACCCGGTGAAGCACCCCGACGCGAAACGCTACGACACCATAAGCTATGACGAGGTGTTGCAGAAGAACCTCAAGGTCATGGACGCCTCGGCCATCGCGCTGGCGCGTGACAACCGGCTGCCGATCATCGTGTTCTCGCTGGACGAACCCGGCGGCTTCCGCGGCATCCTGCGCGGCAAGGGCACCTATACGCGGGTGCATGACTGAGGAAACGGCGGGGGAAACGGCCGGATTTTGCCGGGCCGCCCGATTTCGCCGGGTCGCCCGCCGTGCCCGCGCCCGAACCTATACCCAACCCGGCGCGTTGCTGTTATAGAGCGGCCAGGCGCGCCACGCAGACAGGCAAGAGGACATCATGGCGGACGAAGACGAGCTAGAGATCGACCTTGACGACATCCAGCGCCGGATGGACGGCGCCATGGCGGCGCTGCGCACCGAATTCGCCTCGTTGCGGACCGGGCGGGCCTCGGCCTCGATGCTGGAGCCGATCCAGGCCGAAGCCTATGGCCAGATGACGCCGATCAACCAGCTCGGCACCGTCAACGTGCCGGAACCGCGGATGGTCACGATCAACGTCTGGGACAAGGCCATGGTCGGCAAGGTCGAAAAGGCGATCCGCGAATCGGGGCTGGGGATCAACCCGCAACTGAACGGCACCATCATCATGCTGCCGATCCCCGAACTGAACGAGGAACGCCGCACCCAGCTTACCCGCGTCGCCGCGCAATATGCCGAACACGCAAGGGTGGCGATCCGCAACGTGCGCCGCGACGGGATGGACCGGGTCAAGAAGGCCAAGGCCGCCGGAATGCCCGAGGACGACCAGAAGATCTGGGCCGACGAGATCCAGGACCTGACCGACAAGGCGATCGCCGCGGTGGACAAGGCGCTTGAGACCAAGCAGCAGGAAATCATGCAGGTCTGAACCCGCGACGGACCGCAGCACCCCGGGAGAAGGGCCGTCATTTGACCGCCAGCACCACAGCAGCAGATCGCGCGCCCGAACATGTGGCGATCATCATGGACGGCAACGGGCGCTGGGCCACCCAGCGCGGCTGGCCGCGGCTCGTCGGTCACCGCAAGGGCGCCGCGCGGGTCAAGGAGATCGTCCGCGCCGCCCCCGATCTCGGCATCCGCTGGCTGACGATCTATGCCTTCTCGACCGAGAACTGGAAACGCTCGACCGAAGAGGTGCTGGGGCTGATGCGGCTGTTCTCGCGCTATATCCAGCGCGAGGCCGACCGGCTGGCGGCCGAAGGGGTCCGGATGCGCTTCATCGGCGACCGCACCCGGCTGGAACCCGGGCTGCAACGGCTGATGGCCGGGATCGAGGAACGCACCAGGGGCAATGCCCGGCTGAACCTTACCGTCGCGATCAACTATGGCGGCCGGAACGAGATCGCCCGGGCGATGGCCCGGATCGCCGCGCAGGTCGCGGCGGGAGAGATCGACCCGGCCTCGGTCGATGAGACCACCATCGGCGCCGCGCTGGACACCGCCGGGCTGCCCGACCCCGATCTGGTGATCCGCACCTCGGGCGAGACGCGGGTCTCGAACTATCTGCTGTGGCAGGCGGCCTATGCGGAATACGAATTCACCGAAACGCTCTGGCCCGATTTCACCCCGGCGGAACTGGGCTGCATCCTTGGCCGCTACGGCGGGCGCGAACGCCGGTTCGGCGGTGCGGTGGCGCTGTGAGCGGGAACAGGTTTCGCGATCTGGCGCCCCGGGTCGTCTCGGCCGCGGTGATGATCGTGATCGGCGGCGGGGCGGTCTGGGCGGGCGGCCCGGTGTTCGGCTGGCTGGCGGTGCTGGTCTCGGGCGCGATGATGTTCGAACTGGCCGGCATGACGCGGGGCGAGGGCTGGAACGCCTCGGTCCTGCTCGGCCTCGTTACGGCCGCGGTGCTCGCGGTCAATATCATCCTGCCCCAGCCCTGGGTGCCGGCCCTGCTGGCGCTGCCCCCGGTGCTCGGGCTGCTGACGCCCCGGCGCGACAAGGCGGTGTTCGCCGGTTACGCGCTGGTCATCGTGCTGACCGGCCTGTGCCTTGTGGCGATGCGGGAATTCGCCGGCCTGGTGGCGGTGCTGTGGCTGGTTTCGGTGGTGGTGGTGTCGGATGTGGCCGGTTACTTCGCGGGCCGTATCCTTGGCGGGCCGAAATTCTGGCCCGCGATCAGCCCGAAGAAAACATGGTCCGGGACCATCGCGGGCTGGATCGGCGCGATACTGGTGGGGGCGGGGTTCTGGGCGGCGGGCCACGGCCCGGCGATGCTGGTCTGGCTGTCGCCGTTGATCGCCTTTGCCGGGCAGATGGGCGACATCGTGGAAAGCGCGATCAAGCGGCGCGCGGGCGTCAAGGACGCTTCGAACCTGATCCCAGGCCATGGCGGGCTGATGGACCGTTTCGACGCGCTGGCCTTCGCGGTCATCGCGGCGACGCTGTTGCAGATGGTGTTTCCGTTCCTGCCTTCGGCGGGGGGCTGATCCCATGCGGCGGGTCTCTGTCTTCGGATCGACGGGTTCGGTGGGGCAAAGCACGCTCGACCTGATTGGGCGGCGGGACGACTGCCGGGTGGTGGCGCTGACCGGCGGGCGCAACGTGGCGCTGCTGGCGCGGCAGGCGCGGGCGCTGCGGGCCGGGATCGCCGTCACCGCCCATGACGACTGCCTGCCCGCGCTGCGTGATGCGCTGGCGGGAAGCGGGATCGAGGCGGCGGCGGGCGCCCAGGCCATCGCCGAGGCCGCAAGCCGTCCGGCGGACTGGGTGATGTCGGCGATCGTCGGCGCGGCCGGGCTGGTGCCGGGGCTGCGGGCGCTGGAACAGGGCGCGACGCTGGCGCTGGCGAACAAGGAATCGCTGGTCTGCGCCGGGCCCTTGGTGATGCAGACCTCCGCCCGCCACGGCGGCACCGTGCTGCCGGTGGACAGCGAACACTCCGCCATCTTCCAGGCGCTGCGGGGCGAGGAACCGGCCCGGGTCGAGCGGGTGATCCTGACCGCCTCGGGCGGGCCGTTCCGCGACTGGCCACAGGCGCGGCTGGCATCGGTGACGCCCGAAGAGGCGGCGGCGCATCCGAACTGGGACATGGGGCAGCGGATTTCCATCGACTCGGCCTCGATGTTCAACAAGGCGCTTGAACTTATTGAAACGCATGAGTTCTTCGGTTTTGCACCGGACCGGATCGAGGTGCTGGTGCATCCGCAGTCCATCGTTCATGCGCTGGTCGGTTTCTGCGACGGGGCGATGATGGCGCATCTCGGCCCGCCCGACATGCGCCACGCCATCGGCCATGCGCTCGACTGGCCCGACCGGGCGCCCTTGCCGGTGGGGCGGCTCGACCTCGCCGCGCTCGGGCGGCTCGACTTCGCCGCCCCCGACCCGGCGCGCTTTCCGGCGCTGCGGCTGGCGCGCGAGGTGATGGAGGCGGGCGGGCTGACCGGGGCCGCGTTCAACGCCGCGAAGGAGGCCGCGCTGGACGCCTTCATCGCCCGGGTGATCCCGTTTCCCGCCATGGCCGGGGTGGTCGAGGACACGCTTGCCCGGGTTTCGGGCCAATCCGGCCTTGGAAATGGCGGGATGAGCCTTGAGAAGGTGCAGCAGGCCGACCATCTCGCAAGAGTGATCGCGGCCGAGGTGATCCGCGGCTACAGTCCCGGCGGCGCCGGGCGCAGGGCCGGTTAGCCGCGGCGGACGGGATGCCGGGTAAAGGGGGCAGGTTTTGGACGTTCTGGGGTTGATACCGGGTTTCGGCGGGGTGTTGTGGACCGTCGCGGCCTTCATCGTGGCCTTGTCGATCATCGTCGCGGTGCATGAATACGGCCATTACATCGTCGGCCGCTGGTCCGGCATCCACGCCGAGGTGTTCTCGATCGGTTTCGGCCCGGTGCTGTTTTCCCGCACCGACCGGCGCGGCACCCGCTGGCAGGTCGCGGCGCTGCCGTTCGGTGGCTATGTGAAATTCCTCGGTGATTCCGACGCCGCCTCGGGCAAGGACGGCGAGACCATCGAAGGGCTGTCCGAATCCGAGCGCCGCCACACCATGCACGGCGCACCCCTCTGGGCGCGCTCGGCCACGGTGGCGGCGGGGCCGGTGTTCAACTTCATCATGGCCATCCTGATCTTCGCCGGGGTGTTCCTGGTGCAGGGCGTGGCGGTGGACCGCCCCGTGGTGGGCGAGGCCCGGCCGCTGCCGGTCGAGGCCCCGTTCCAGCCCGGCGACCGGGTGCTTGCGGTGGGCGGGCACGAGACCCCGGACATGGCGGCCTTCTCGGCGGCCGTCGATGCGCTGGAGCCCGCGCCGGTCGTGACCTGGCGGGTCGAGCGCGCCGGGCGGGTGATCGACCTCGACGGCCCCTATCCCTTCCCGCCGGTGGCGGGTTCGGTCCAGCCGCAGTCGGCGGCGCTCGGCGCCGGAATCGCGCCGGGCGACGTGATCCTCGCGGTCGATGGCGCGCCGATCCACGCCTTTTCCGAATTGCGCGACACCGTGGGCGATTCGGACGGCCGCGCGCTCACGCTCAGCGTCTGGCGCGCGGGCGAGGAGATCGAGATGGTGCTGGAACCGCGCCGGGCCGACCTGCCGCAGATCGACGGCAGTTTCGAGACCCGCTGGCTGATCGGCCTGACCGGCGGGCTGGCCTTCACCCCCGAGACCCGCACCCCCGGCGCCATCGAGGCGCTGGGCATGGGGGCCGACCAGACCTGGTATATCCTGCGCGCCAGCGTCTCGGGGCTCTGGCACATGGTGACGGGCGCGATCAGCTCGTGCAACCTGCGCGGGCCGATCGGCATCGCCGAGGCTTCGGGGGCCATGGCCTCGCAGGGGACTACCAGTTTCATCTGGTTCATCGCGGTCCTGTCGGCGGCGGTGGGCCTCCTGAACCTGTTCCCGGTGCCGGTGCTGGACGGCGGGCATCTGGTGTTTCACGCCTGGGAGGCCGTGACCGGCCGCCCGCCCAGCGACCGGGTGTTGCGGGTGCTGATGACCGGCGGGCTGGCGCTCATCGCCACGCTGATGATTTTCGCGCTGACCAACGACCTGTTCTGTCCGTGATTCCCGGGCCCTGATCCCGGCGCAAGGGGATGCGGCGGGGGGCGTCGCCCCTGCCGGACCGCTTTCGTGCCGAAGTTGCGCCACAATCGGCTGCTACGGCTTGGGCAGGGTCCGGCACATTGCGGGGCCTGCCTGAAGACGGAAATGAGTCATGCAGACGATCACGAAAGGTGTCAGGGGCCTGTCGGTCCTGATGAACGTGAACTGGGACCGGCTCATCGCGCTCGGCATTCTGGCCGCCGCGCTGCTGACGGGCGCCTTCATCGGTTCGCTGATCCACGGCTACTGAGCCGCCTTCAATAACAGGTGCAGGGACGCGCATCGGCGCATCGCCCGGTCGATTCCCACTCCCGGCAGAGGTGGCGGGTGGCCGCTGCAACGCCTGTGATCTGGCGGTTTCATGGGGCCGGATCCCCCTGTGCCCGTGCATGTTGACCCGTGCATGTTGAAACGTCGCAATACGGCCGCCCGTGCGGGCGGTCGGCCGCTGCCCGGGCCGCTGACGCGGCCGTTCCGGGCAAGGGATGCCCGCATCCGACGCTTCGCCATCCTTCCCGCCCCCGCAGGGTGGCAATCCGCCCGCCACCCGCCGTGCCCGCAATCAAATCGAAAACAAGTGTCAGCGCCTTTTGACAAGCCCGGCCCGAGCCGGTAGTCAGGTCGAAATGTGATAGGGTCTCCGGGGGGGTCCGATGGTGATTTATCGGAATGGCGCGAAGGCGGGCGGGCTGGGGCCCCGGGGAATGTCCGGAATGGTCCGGGCAATTGTTTTCCTTGCCTTGGCAATGGTTTGCGGCACGGTTGCCGCCCCGGCCCAGGCCCAGAGCTACCAGTTCGGCAATGTCCGGATCGAGGGCAACGACCGGATCGAGCCCGCGACGATCCTCAACTACGCCGGAATCGCCCGGGGCGAGACGGTCTCGGCCGCGCAACTCAACGACGCCTATCAGCGGATCCGGAACTCGGGCCTGTTCGAGGAAGTCGCGCTGACCCCCCAGGGCGGCACGCTGGTGATCTCGGTGCGCGAGTTCCCGACGGTCAACGTCATCCATTTCGAAGGCAACCGGCGGATGCGCAACGAGGTGCTGACCGAACTTGTCGGCTCGCAGCCCCGGCGGATGTATTCGCCCGCCCAGGCCGAGGCCGACGCGGCCAGCATCACCGAAGCCTATAACGCCACCGGCCGGCTCGCCGCCCGGGTCGAACCCAGGATCATCCGCCGCTCCGGCAACCGGGTCGATCTGGTGTTCGAGATCGCCGAGGGCGGCATGGTCGAGGTCGAGCGGCTGTCCTTCATCGGCAACCGCGCCTATTCCGACCGGCGGTTGCGGCAGGTGCTGGAAACCCGGCAGGCGGGCCTTCTGCGCCGCTTCATCTCGGCCGATACCTATGTTCCCGAACGGATCGAGATGGACAAGCAGATGCTGCGCGACTTCTACATGTCGCGCGGCCATGTCGATTTCCAGGTGCTGGACGCGACCGCCGAACTCAGCCGCCAGCGCGACGGCTTCTTCGTCACCTTCACCGTGCGCGAGGGGCTGCCGTTCCGCATCGGCCGGCTCTCGACCACGTCCGAGGTGCCCGAAGCCGACGCCGGGGAATTCCACGCGGCGATGCGCATCCGTCCGGGCGCCACCTATTCGCCCGCGCTGATCGAAAGCACCATCGCCAGGATGGAGGCGCTGGCGCTGCGGCAGGGGATCAACTTCCTGCGGGTCGATCCGCGCATCACCCGCAACGACCGCGACCAGACGCTGGATATCGAATTCGCGCTGGTGCGGGGCGAACGCATCTTTGTCGAGCGTATCGACATCGAAGGCAACGCCACCACGCTCGACCGGGTGATCCGGCGCCAGTTCCGCACCGTCGAGGGCGATCCGTTCAACCCGCGCGAAATCCGCGAGGCGGCCGAACGCATCCGCGCGCTCGGGTTCTTTGCCAATGCCGATGTCGAGGCGCGCCCCGGCAGCGGTCCCGATCAGGTCATCGTGCGCGCCGAGGTCGAGGAACAGTCCACCGGCTCGCTCACCTTCGGTGCCAGCTACGGCGGGGCCGACGGGGTGGGCTTCCTGGTCTCGCTCAACGAATCGAACTTTCTCGGGCGCGGGCAGTTCGTGGGCGTCGATCTGGCGATCGGCGCCGACTACAGCACCTCGTCGATCACCTTCCGCGAACCGGCCTTCCTCGGGCGCAACGTGACCTTCGGCTTCGCCGCAAGCCACGCAGAGACCGAACGCAACCAATACCTCCGCTACGACACCCGCCGGATCCGGATCAGCCCCTCGCTGGAATTCCCGGTCAGCGAACGCGGGCGGCTGGAACTCAACGTATCGGTCGGGCAGAACAAGATGATGGATTTCCCGACGGAACCCGATCCCGCCGACCCCGACAACAACCCGCCGCTTCCGATCGTCCATGACGCGATCGTCCAGGAGGTGGCGCTGGGCGGGCGCACCTACGCCGCGCTGGGCTACAACTATTCCTGGGACAGCCGCCGCGCCGGGCTTGGCGGGCCGAATGCCTATCTGCTGCGCTTCGGGCAGGAATTCGGCGGGTTCGGCGGCGATCTGAAATATATCCGGACCACCGCGCTGGCCATCGCCGAGACCCGGGTGCTGAATGAAGAGGTCGTGCTGCGCGCCGAGTTCGAGGGCGGCGCGCTGGCGATGCTGGGCAGTTCGACAGCCGCCAGCACCGAACGCTTCTTCCTCGACGGAAAGATGCGCGGCTTCGACCCCTATGGCATGGGGCCGCGTGCGCAAAGTTCGGGCCACGGCGATGCGCTGGGCGGCAATTTCTTCGCCGTCGCCCGGTTCGAGGCCGAGTTCCCCATCGGCATGCCGGTCGAATACGGCATCAAGGGCGGGGCCTTCCTTGACGTCGGCTCGGTCTGGGGGCTGAAGAACGGTGTCCCCGCGACCGCCGCGGTGGACGATTCGATGAAACTGCGCGCGGTCGCCGGCCTGTCGGTGTTCTGGGAAACCCCGATCGGTCCCTTGCGGTTCAACTTCACCAAGGCGCTGAAGAAGGAAGACTACGACCGCGAGCGCAGCTTCGACATCACGATCACCACGCGGTTCTGATGCGCGCCCCGGCGCTGGCCCAGTCGCTGCTGCTGTCGGCCCTGCTGGCGGGGGCAGCGCCCGTGGCTGCGCAGGAGATGGGGCGGGAACTGCCCGAAAGCCCGGTTCTGACGCTCGACCAGGAACGCCTGTTCCGCGAATCGCACTTCGGGCGCCGGGTCGAGGCCCGGCTGGAGGTCGCGCAGCAGGAACTGATCGCCGAGAACCGCGTGCTTGAGGCCGAACTCGCCGAGGAGGAGCGCCGCCTGACCGAGCGCCGCACCGTGCTTGCCCCCGAGGCGTTCCGCGAACAGGCCGAGGCTTTCGATGCGCGGGTCGAGACCCTGCGCCGCGAGCAGGAGGCGAAATCGCGCGCGCTGCTGTCCCGGCACGAGGTCGACCGCCAGCGTTTCTTCGAGGCGGCGCTGCCGGTGCTTGCCGCGATCATGCAGGAATCCGGCGCTTCGGCGATCCTGTCGGACCAGGCGGTCGTGCTGTCCTTCGAGGAAATCGACATCACCGAAGCCGCCATCGCCCGGCTTGACGCGATCTTCGCGGAAGAGGCGGGCGAAGAGGGGCCGGAGGAAGACGGGACCGACCTGCCCGGCGAGGAGGCCGCCGGGGAATGACCCCCGGTGCCGCGCCCGGTAGCCGGCCGGGCAGGGGGGCGTCTGCCCCCCTCTTGTGCGCTACGCGCCCAATTGTTCGCCGCTGAAAGCCTTCCACTGGAAGCCTTTCCTGACGCGGCTCACCCCCGGGAGTATTTTCGGAAAGGTGAAATAATATCAAGAGCACTTCCCCATCTTCACCGTGAAAGAAATATCCCCGCCGGAGGCTCCCGCACTGTCGATCAGCGCAACGCGGGCGGATGCGCCCCGGTTTCGCCCTGCTTGCCCTGCCGGGCCCGACTTGCTAGCAAGATCGCAGCCGGGGCGCGCGGCCCGGCCGACCGGGGCGGGCCGCCCGGCCGAAGCCACCAGAGGGAGCCTTCATGACCGACCAGCCTGTGCAAGAGGCCGATCTCGCGTTGATCCAGCGCATGATCCCGCATCGCTATCCGTTTCTTCTGGTGGACAAGGCGCGCGACATCGTGCCGGGCGAAAGCGCGGTGGGGATCAAGAACGTCACGTTCAACGAACCCCAGTTCCAGGGTCATTTCCCCGATGTGCCGATCTTTCCCGGGGTGATGATCGTCGAGGCCATGGCCCAGACCGCCGCCGTTCTGGTCGGCGTCACGCTCGGCCTCGCCGACAAGGGGGCGCTCGTGTATTTCATGGGGATAGAGGGGGCGAAGTTCCGCCGCAAGGTGGTGCCGGGCGACGTGCTGGAGCTGCATGTCCGGGTTCTGCGCGGCGGCGGCAAGGTCTGGAAGTTCGAGGGCCGGGGCCTGGTCGAGGGCGAGCTTGCGGCCGAGGCCACCTTCATGGCCATGCTCGACGTGCCGAAGGACTGACGCGATGGCGATCCATCCCGGGGCCGAGGTCCACCCTTCCGCCGTGGTCGAGCCGGGCGCGACCGTCGCCGAAGGCGCCAAGGTCGGCCCCTTCGCGGTGATCGGCCCCGAGGTCAGCCTGGGCGAAGGCGTGGTGGTCAAGTCCCATGCCGTGGTCACCGGCTGGACCGAGATCGGCCCCGAGACCGTGATCTTTCCCTTCGCCGTGGTGGGCGAGGTGCCGCAGGATCTGAAATACGCGGGCGAGCGCACGCGGCTGGTGGTGGGCGCGCGCTGCCGCATCCGCGAGGGGGCGACGCTGAACACCGGCACCGAAGGGGGTGGCGGGCTGACGCGGATCGGCGACGACTGTCTGCTGATGACCGGCGCCCATGTCGGCCATGACGCGCGGCTGGGCGACCGGGTGATCCTTGCCAATCAGGCGGCGATCGCCGGGCATTGCGTGCTGGGCGACGATGTGATCGTCGGCGGGTTGTCCGGGGTGCACCAGTTCGTCCGTATCGGCAAGGGCGCGATCATCGGCGCCGTGACCATGGTGACCAACGACGTGATCCCGCATGGTCTGGTGCAGGGGCCGCGCGGTGTGCTTGAGGGGCTGAACCTCGTCGGGCTCAAGCGGCGCGGCGTGGCGCGATCGGAGATCACCGCGCTGCGCGCCGCCTATCAGATGCTGGTGCAGGGCGAGGGCGCGTTTCAGGACCGGGCGCGCAGGCTGGCGGAGGAAACCGAAAGCGCGCATGTGCGCGAGGTGACGGATTTCATCCTTGCCGCCTCGGACCGCTCTTTCCTCAGTCCGCGCTGACCATGGCCGCGCTGACCATGGACGGGGTGGCGATCATCGCGGGTTCGGGGGCGCTGCCCGGCCATGTGGCGGCGGCGCTGGCTTCGGCCGGGCGGCCCTGCCTGCTGGCCGCGCCCGACGGGGTGGCGGTGGATGTGCCCGGGGCCGAGCGGTTCCGCATCGAACGGCTGCTGCCCTTCCTCGATTCGCTGATCGGGCGTGGCTTCGGTTCGGTGGTGCTGGCGGGGGCGATGACCCGGCCCCGGCTGGACCCGGCGCTGTTCGACCCGGCGACGGCGCGCGAGGTGCCGCGGCTCCTGTCCGCGATGCAGGCGGGCGACGATGCCACGCTGCGCGCGGTGGTCGAGGTGATCGAGGAGGCGGGGCTTGCCGTGCTGGGGATCGAGGATGTGGCCCCCGGCCTGATCCCCGGCCCCGGTGTGCTGGGCGTCGTGCAGCCCGGCGAGGCCGACCGGCGGGATGCCGCCCGCGCGGCCGAGATCGTCGCGGCGCTGGGGGCGGTCGATGTGGGGCAGGGGGCGGTGGTGGCGCGCGGGCTCTGCCTTGCGGCCGAGGCGCTGCCGGGCACCGATGCGATGCTTGCGGTTGTCGAGGCCCTGCCCGAGGGGCTGCGCCCGCCCGGCGGGCTGCTGTTCAAGGCGGCGAAGCCGGGGCAGGAGCGGCGGGCCGACCTGCCCGCGGTCGGCCCCGATACGGTCCGCGCCGCCGCCCGCGCTGGGCTTGCCGGGGTCGCCTGGAAGGCGGGCGGGGTGATCCTGCTCGACCGTGACGAGGCGGTGGCCGAGGCCGACCGGCTCGGCCTGTTCCTCTGGGCGCGCGAGCCGTGAGGCTGTTCCTGATCGCGGGCGAGCCCTCGGGTGACCGGCTGGGGGCAGCACTGATGGCGGGGCTGCGGGAACTGGCGCCGGGGGTGGAGTTCGACGGCGTGGGCGGGCCGCTGATGCAGGCCGGGGGGCTCGTCAGCCGCTTTCCGATGGACGAACTGTCGGTGATGGGCCTGGCCGAGGTGCTGCCCAGGTATTTCCACCTCAAGCGCCGTATTCGCGAGACCGCGCGGGCGGTGCTCGACTCGGGTGCGCGGGCGCTTGTCACCATCGACAGCCCGGATTTCTGCCTGCGGGTGGCGCGGCTGGTCAAGGCGGCGCGGCCCGGCCTGCCGGTGATCCACTACGTTGCGCCCTCGGTCTGGGCCTGGCGGCCCGGGCGGGCGGCGAAGATGGCGCAGGCTGTCGATCACGTTCTGGCGCTCCTGCCGTTCGAGCCGCCCTATATGCGGGCCGCCGGCATGAGTTGCGATTTCACCGGCCACCCCGCTGCCGCCGAGCCGCCCGCCACCCCACAGGAGGCCGCCGCCTTCCGCGCCCGCCACGGGATCGCGGCCGGGGCGCCGCTGGTTCTGGTGCTGCCCGGTTCGCGCCGGGGCGAGGTGGCGCGGCTGGCGCCGGTGTTCGGCGCGGCGCTGGGGTTGGTGGCGCCGGGGTGCCCGGGGCTGCGGGCGGTGTTGCCCACGCTTGAGACGCGCGAGTCGCAGGTGCGCGCCGCCGTGGCGGGCTGGCCGGTTCCGCCCGTGGTGCTGACCGGCCCCGAAGACAAACGCGCGGGTTTCGCCGCGGCGGATGCGGCGCTGGCGGCTTCGGGGACGGTCTCGCTCGAACTCGCGGCCAATGATACGCCGATGGTGATCGCCTATGACATGAACCCGATCAGCCGATTTCTCATCGGCCGGATGCTGCGGGTCGATACGGTGACGCTGGTCAATCTGGTCAGCGAGACCCGTGCGGTGCCCGAGTTCCTCGGCCACCGCTGCCGCCCGGACCTGATCGCCCCGGCGCTGTCTGCCGTTCTGGCCGGGGCGGCGGCGCAGGAGGCGGCGATGCGGCTGACGATGGAGCGGCTGGGCCGGGGCGGTCCGCCGCCGGGGCTGCGCGCGGCGCGCTCGGTGCTGGAGGCGGTCGAACGGCTCGGCGGCAGGGGCTGCGCGCGTCCGGATGTGGATTTCGAATAAACCGGACAAACCTCGCGCAACAGAGGGCAGCGGTCGGCCGCTGCCCGGCCGCGCGTGCCGCGCCTTGCTTCCGGGCGGTCTTGCCAACGCGCCCCGATGCAAAAGGGGGCCCGAAGGCCCCCTTTTCCGTCCTGTCGATCCCGGTCCGGTCCGGGGTCAGGCCAGCGACAGGTTGGTCGCCGACTGCCGCCCGTCGCGGCCGGTCTCGATGTCGAAGCTTACCGCCTGACCGTCGTCGAGCCCGCGCAGACCCGCACGCTCAAGCGCGGTGATGTGCACGAACACGTCGCGGCCGCCATCGGCCGGGGCGATAAAGCCGAAGCCCTTGGTGGCGTTGAACCATTTCACGGTGCCATTGGCCATCCGTCTTCTCCTTTTCTATGCCGCCCGCGGACATGCGGCGGCCCGGCGCAGTCGCATCTGATCGAGTGCCTGCGGCCGCGAGGGAGACAGATGGTCGATAGAGATAACGTCGCAGCGATCCATATGCGCCCTGCGGCCACGAAATGCAAGGAAAATCATCGAGGGCGACAGGTGATCCATGACGCCCCAGGGCGCCGCCACCCGTGCGGCAGCGGGCAGGGGCGCGCGGCGGTGCGGCCCCCTTGTTTCCGCCCGGATTTCCGGTCAGATCGCGCCGCGCCGGTTCACATTCGCGCGGCACGTTCCGGGCGCAGAAAACCGGTTCCCACTTTTCCGCGACATGCTCTAGGCTGGGCCACCCGAGGGAGTGTCCATGTCCGAAGTGCCCCAGTCCGAGTCGCCCCGGTCCGAGCCGTTCCGGTCCGGGCCGCGCCCCGAACCCGGCCCCCGACCCGGGACACCGCCAGCGCAGCCCGAAACCCCGGTGCGCCGCCGCAAGGTGTTCTACATCCCCGGCTACGACCCGTTCCACCCGCGCCGCTACCGCGAGCTTTACCGCAAGGAAGCCGCCGCCCAGTCCGCCGTCACCGGCGACCGGATCGAACTGTCGCCACGCGCGGCGGGAGGGCGCTATGGCTGGCATGTGCGCGGCGTGATCGAGGGGGTCGGGACCGAGGCCGGGTTCGAGGTTCTGGTCTGGTCCGACATCGTGCGCGCCTCGATGGCGCAGGGGGTGGCGGCCACCTATCTGCAACTGTTGCGCGCCGCATGGGTCTATTTCGGCTCGGGCGCGTTCTTTCCGCTGATGCGGCTGCGCAAGGGGCCGCTTCTGGCCACGCTTTACCCGGTGGCGATGCTGCTCGGACAACTGGCGCTGGCGCTGGTGCTGGGCCGGGGGCTGATGCGCGGGCTGGCGCTGGTCGTGCCGCTGCCGCTGGCGGCGGTGGCGGGGCTGGTGCTTGCCGTGCTGGTGCTGCGCTGGTTCAAGCGGCACGACAACCGGCTGTTCGCCTATTACCTGATGCACGACTTCGCCTTCATCGCCCGCGACCACGGCCGCCCGCCGCCCGAACTGGACGCGCGCATCGCCGAATTCCGCGCCGCGATCCGCGAGGCGCTGACCCCGGATACCGACGAGGTGCTGGTGGTCGGCCATTCCTCGGGCGCGCAGATCGCGGTTTCGGTGCTGGCCGGGCTGATGCGCGAGGGGCTGCCCGAGCGGCGGGAAGGGGTGCGGCGCCCGGCGCTGTCGCTGCTGACGCTCGGGCAGGTGATCCCGATGGCGTCGTTCCTGCCGGGCGCGGAGCAGTTGCGCGCCGACCTGCGCGAGATGTCGGCGCAGGATGATATCCCCTGGGTCGATGTCTCGGCCCCCGGCGACGGCTGTTCCTTCGCGCTGTGCGATCCGGTGGCCGTGACCGGCGTCGCGCCCGAGGGGAAACGCTGGCCGCTGGTCATTTCCGCCGCCTTCACGCAAACGCTCAGCCCGGAACGCTGGAAGGAGCTGCGCTGGCGCTTCTTCCGGCTGCATTTCCAGTATCTCTGCGCCTTCGACCGGCCGGGGGATTACGACTATTTCCGCATCACCGCCGGGCCGCGCACCCTTGGCGCGCGCTTCGCGGGCCGCGCCCCGTCAAAAAGCCGCATTGAAATCCCCCTGAACCGGCATCCTGGTCTTGCGGCATGATCCCGCCGAAGCCGCCCGCACGCGCCGACAAGGTCTCGCTCTGGCGATACATGCGGCTGTTCCGCGAGGACATCCTCTCGGCCCAGCCCGCAAAACTCTACCGCGCCTGGATGGCCGAGTTCCGCACGCCCTTCTTCCGCTCCTACCTGTGCAACGACCCGGGCCTCGTGGATCTGGTGCTGAAGGGGCGGCCCGACGACTTCCCCAAGTCGAACCGCATCCGCGAGGGGCTGGCGCCGCTCCTGGGCAATTCGGTGTTCGTCACCAATGGCGAGGTGTGGAAGCGCCAGCGCCGCATCATCGACCCGGCGTTCGAGGGCGGGCGGCTGCGCGACACTTACCCCGCGATGCTGGCCGCCGCGCAGGCCGGCGTGGCGCGGCTGGCAGGCAAGGCGGGCGCGGGCCCGGTCGAGGTCGAGGCGGAGATGAGCCACGCCGCCGCCGACGTGATCTTCCGCACGCTGTTCTCGATCCCGATCGAGCACGAGATCGCGGCCGAGGTCTTCGTCCGGTTCCGCGACTATCAGCGCAGCCAGCCGATCCTGAACCCCGCCGCCTTCGTCAGGCTGCCGCGCTGGCTGCCGCGGCCGCACCGGCGCCGCACGACCGAGGCGGCACGGGCGATTCGCGGGCTGATCCGGCGGCTGACGGACGAACGCATGGCGGCGATCGGGGCGGGGACCGCGCCCGACGACCTCGCGACCAAGATCATGACCACCGCCGACCCGCTGACGGGGGAACGCTTCGACACCGCCGAGATGGTCGATCAGGTGGCGATCTTCTTCCTTGCGGGGCATGAAACCTCGGCCTCCTCGCTGGCCTGGGCGCTTTACCTGCTGGCCACCTTCCCCGAGGCGCAGGAACGGGTGGCGGAGGAAGCCGCCGGTTTCGCCGCCGCCCCGGATTTCGCCCGCCTCTCGAAGCTGCGCTTTACCCGCGACGTGTTCCGCGAGGCGCTGCGGCTTTACCCGCCGGTGCCGATGATGGTGCGCGAGACGACGCGGCCCGAGCGGTTCCGCGACCGCGACGTGGCGCCGGGGGCGCAGGTGGTGCTTTCGCCCTGGCACCTGCACCGGCACGAACGCATCTGGACCGACCCGGACGCCTTCGACCCCGATCGCTGGGCGCGGCCCGAGACCCGCGCCTGCCAGCGCGACGCCTTCATCCCCTTTTCCGCCGGGCCTCGGGTCTGCACCGGCGCCGGCTTCGCGATGGTGGAAGGCCCGCTGATGCTTGCGCTGCTGACCGCCGCCTTCCGTTTTGCCCCGATCGAAGGCCGGGTGCCCCGGCCGGTCGCCCACCTGACGGTGCGCGCGCGCGAGGGGATCCACCTGGCCGTCACCCCGCGCCGGAGCTGAAGCAGTTTCAGAAAAGTTGACAGGTTTTTCGGTTTGGAGTGGCGGTGTCTGTCTTGTGTGCTGGCGGGGCCGTGTGAAGTGCCCCCTTTGCCCGGAATCAAGGCGCGCCAGCGCCGCCGGGCAGCGGCCGACCGCCCGCGTCACGCCGGAGGCGTGCCTACGGCACGACGGCGGCCGCTATTGCAACGTTGCGGCATGCACAGGCAGCGGGGTAATCGGCACCATAAACTGCCAGACGACAATCGTAGCAGCGGCCCCCCGCGGTCGGCCGCTGCCCTCTGTTGCAATGGATTGGCTTCGGGCAGCCGTACCGACTGACACGCAAGCCAGACACCGCCTGCGAAATGACGAAAAACAATGGCCTGAAGCGTTTCCGCCGCCCCTCGAGTCTCCCGACCCTCTCGACCCCCGCGCCCTGCCGTGCGAGACTGGCCGGACCGGCCGCTTGCGGTCCGCCCCCGGAAATCCGAAACGGAAACCCACCGGAGAACCCATGCGCCTGTCTGCCCTGTTGTTTTGCCTTCTCGCCCTGGTGGGCATCCCGCAATGGGCGGATGCCGCCCGGGCCGCCTGCGGGGGCGAGGACCTGCTCGCCACCATGCCCGAGGCCGAACTTCGCCTGTTGCGCGCCCGGTCCGACGCCGCGCCCCATGCGCGCGGCAACCTGTGGCGGGCCGAACGTGACGGGCAGGTGATCCACCTGGTCGGCACCTATCACTTCGACGATGCGCGCCACGATGCGCGGATGGAACGGCTGGTGCCGATTCTCGACCGCGCCCGGCTCCTGCTGGTCGAGGCGGGACCGCAGGAGGAGGCGCAACTGGCCGAGGCGCTGCTGGCCCGGCCCGAGTTCATGTATATCACCGAGGGGCCGACGCTGCCCGAACTGCTGCCCGAGGCCGAATGGCAGGCGCTGGCCGAGGCGATGCGCGACCGCGGCGTGCCGGGGTTCCTCGCCGCCAAGTTCCGGCCGTGGTATGTGTCGATGCTGCTCAACCTCTCGCCCTGCGCGCTGGCCGAGATGCGCGACGGCGCGCGCGGGCTCGATCACCGGATCATGGCCGTGGCGGCAGGACAGGGGCTGGAGGTCGCGGCGCTTGAGCCCTTCGACACGCTGTTCCGCCTGTTCGAGGGGCTGAGCGAGGACGACGAGATCGGCATGATCCGGTCCACCCTTCTGGTCGCCGACCGGGCCGACGACATGACCCATACGCTGGCCAATGCCTATTTCGCCGGCGAGAACCGGCTGATCTGGGAATTCACCCTTGCCGAGGCGCTGAAAGTGCCGGGCTTCGCGCCCGCCGAGGTCGAGGCGCAGTTCGCCCTGATGGAGAACGTGCTGATGACCGCCCGCAACCGGGCCTGGATCCCGGTGCTGACGGCGGCGGCGCGGGAGCATGGCGAGGTGGTGGCGGCCTTCGGCGCGCTGCACCTGCCGGGGGCGGAAGGGGTGCTGGCGCTGCTGGAGGTCGAGGGCTTCACGATCGAGGCGCAGGAGTTCTGACCGGCCCCGCCCCGGCCCCTTGTCAACGCATGTTCGGGCAGCAGAAAACCGGTTCCCACTTTTCTGCAACATGCCTATAAGGCGCGCGACAGTCCCCGAACGGAACGGAACGACACCATGATCAAGGTCTTCGGCCACAAGTCCCCCGATACCGACTCGACCGGCTCGCCCATCATCTGGGCCTGGTATCTGACCGAGGTGCGGGGCACCCCGGCGGAGCCGGTGCTGCTGGGCGAGCCCAATACCGAGGCGGCCTTCGTGCTGAACCGCTGGAACCTGCCGAAACCGGCGATCATTTCGGACGTGGCGCCGGGCGAGGATGTGGTGATCGTCGATACCAACAACCCCGCCGAACTGCCCGCCTCGATCAACGAGGCCAATGTGGTGCAGATCATCGACCACCACATGCTGGCGGGCGGGCTGAAGACGAAGGCGCCGATCGACATCACCATCCGGCCGCTGGCCTGCACCGCGACGATCATGTTCGACCTGATGGGCGAGGATGCGCAGCGCATGCCCGACAACATCAAAAGCGCGATGCTGTCCTGCATCCTGTCCGATACGCTCGAATTCCGCTCACCGACCACGACGCCGCACGACCGGGCGGTGGCCGAGCAGCTTGCGCGCGAGCTGGGGATCTCGATCCCCGACTATGCCGATGAACTGTTCGCGGCGAAATCCGACGTCTCAGCCTTTTCCGATGCGGAACTGCTGCGGATGGATTCCAAGGAATTCGAAATCGCGGGCAGGAAGCTGCGGGTGTCGGTGCTGGAAACCACCTCGCCGGGCCAGATCCTCGACCGCAAGGCCGGGCTGATGGCGGCGATGGAAGGCGTGGCGGCCGAGGACGGCGCCGATCAGGTGCTGCTGTTCGTCGTCGATATCCTGCGCGAGGAAGCCACCCTGCTGGTGCCGAACGATCTGGTGAAGGCGATTGCCGAGAAAAGCTTCGGCGCGACGGTCGAGGGCGACACGGTGGTGCTGCCGGGGATCATGAGCCGCAAGAAGCAGATCATCCCGGCGCTGAAACTCTGACGCCGGGACCGGGGCGGGGAGGCTCCCGCCCCTTTCGCACGGGCTTGCGCCCATGCAAAAGCGTTGGGCCGAGCGCCGCGCCTGCGCGCGGCGTGCCTCCGGCGGGGATACTCGTAGACAGAAAATGAGCAGGATGTGCCCGTCACCGACGCTGCACAGGCTGAGAGTGTGGGAGCCTCCGGCGGGGATATTTTCAGACAGAAGAAGGTGAAGAATTGCTCTTAAGATACTTCATCTTTCCAGAAATACTCTCGGCGGTGAGCCGCGTCAGGAAAGGCTTCCAGTGGAAGGCTTTCAGCGGCGAACAATTGGGCGCGTAGCGCACAAGAGGGGGGCAGACGGCCCCCCCCCTTCGCCCTCTCCGCCCCGCACCCCGGCCAGAGGGTCAGGCGTGGCGTGCCAGCCGTTCCTCCAGCACCTCGAAGGGCACGCCGGGTTCGTCCTTGGCGCCGCGGATCACCAGCGAGGTCTTGACGCTTGCCACATTGTCGGCGGCGGTCAGATCGTCGGTCAGGAAGGTCTGGAAGCTCGACAGGTCGGGCGCCACGCATTTCAGGATGAAGTCGATCTCGCCGTTCAGCATGTGGCATTCCCGCACCAGCGGCCAGGCGCGGGCGCGGGCCTCGAAGGCGTTGAGGTCGGATTCGGCCTGTGAATGCAGCCGCACCATGGCGAAGACCTGCACCTCGAACCCCAGTTCGCGCGGGTCGATGTCGGCGTGGTAGCCGCGGATATAGCCCGCCTCCTCCAGCGTGCGCACCCGGCGCAGGCAGGGCGGCGCCGAGATGCCCACCCGCTTGGCCAGTTCCACATTGGTCATCCGCCCGTCGGCCTGCAATTCCGCGAGGATGCGCCGGTCGATCGGGTCGAGTTTCGAGCCTGCCATGTTCTGCTCTCCTTGTCGGGGCGGAATTTAGGCGAGCGCGCCGCCCGGCGCAATATTGTTTCAATCGTGGACGATACGCTGAACCTTGTGCAACGCAATCCGCCCTTGCGGCGCAACAGGGTGACGTTACGTCCGGGGCCGCACCCGGTTCACATGGCCCATCTTGCGCCCCGGCCGCGTCTCGGCCTTGCCGTAGAGATGCAGCGCCGCGCCGGGCTCGCGGGCGATGTCGGGCACCCGCAGCATGTCATTGCCGATCAGGTTCTCCATGGTCACGTCCGAATGGCGCGCCCCGTCGCCCAGGGGCCAGCCCGCCACGGCGCGGACATGCTGTTCGAACTGATCGACCGCGCAGCCGTTCTGGGTCCAGTGGCCCGAGTTGTGGACCCGGGGCGCGATCTCGTTGACGATGAGGCCCCGGGGGGTGACGAACAGTTCCACCCCGATCACCCCCACGTAATCCAGCGCGTTGAGGATGCGCCCGGTGGTCAGCACCGCGTCGCTGCGCAGCGCGGGCGGGATGCGGGCGGGCACGGTGGTCGTGCGCAGGATGCCACCCTCATGGACGTTCTCGCCGGGGTCGAAGGCCGCCACCGCGCCGTCGGCGCCACGCGCGGCGATCACCGATATTTCGGCGGAGAAGCCGATGAACCCCTCGTAGACCGCCGCCGCGCCGCCCATTGCGGCCAGTGCGGCTTCGGTGTCGGAAGGCGACGCGATCCGCGCCTGCCCCTTGCCGTCATAGCCGAGCCGCGTGGTCTTGAGGATACCGGGGGTGCCGATCTCCGCGATAGCGGCGGTGAGGTCTTCGGGGCCGTTCACCGCCCGCCACGGTGCGGTCGCAAGGCCGATTTCATTGAGGAAAGTCTTTTCCGCCACCCGGTCCTGACTGATCGCCAGCGCCCGGCGGTTGGGGCGGATCGCCCGCGCCGCCTCGATCCGGTCGAGCGCGGCGGTGGGGATGTTCTCGAACTCGTAGGTCACCACATCGACCGTGGCGGCGAAGGCGTCGAGGGCGGCCGTGTCCTCATAGGGCGCGGTGGTCAGCCGATGCGCCACATCGCCCGCGGGCGGGTTCGGGGCCGGCTCGAAGACATGCGCGCGCAGCCCGAGCCGGCTGGCCGCGACCGCCAGCATCCGGCCCAACTGGCCGCCGCCGAGGATGCCGATGGTGGCGCCGGAGGGGAGGGGGTCAGTCATCCGTGGGCTCCTCGGGGATCGCGGCCGAAAGCGCAGCGCGCCATGTCTCCAGCCGTTCGGCCAGCGCGGGGTCGGAGAGCGCGAGGATCGCCGCCGCCATCAGCCCGCCGTTCGCTGCTCCCGCCGCGCCGATCGCCATGGTGGCCACCGGAAAGCCGCGCGGCATCTGCACGATGGAATAAAGGCTGTCCACGCCGGACAGCGCGCGGGTCTGCACCGGCACGCCGATCACCGGCAGCCGGGTCTTGGAGGCCATCATGCCGGGCAGATGCGCCGCCCCCCCCGCGCCCGCGACGATCACCTTCAACCCGCGTCCCGCCGCCTCGCGCCCGTAGGACCAGAGCCGGTCGGGGGTGCGATGGGCCGAGACGATGCGGGTCTCGTAACCCACGCCGAGTTCATCGAGAATCGCCGCCGCCTCCTTCATCGTGGCCCAGTCGGACTGGCTGCCCATGATGATGCCGACGCTGACCGCCTTGCCCGCGCTGTCGCTGCCCATGCCTGCCCTCCGTATCCGAAGCGCGCACTATAGCCACGGCGCCGGGGCTGGCAACCTCCGCCTTGGCGGGCGATCCTGGCGGTGTCCGGCTTGCGTGTCGGCAGGGCTGTCCGGGGCGCACCCCTTGCCCGGAACAGCCGCGACAGCGGCCCGGGCAGCGGCCGACCGCCCGCACGGGCGGCCGCTCCTGCAACGTTTCAACATGCACAGGCAGCGGGGTGATCGGCACCATAAACTGCCAGACGACAATCGTAGCTGCGGCCCCCCGCGGTCGGCCGCTGCCCTCTGTTGCGCGATACATTCACCTCGGGCAGCCATACCGACCGACACGCAAGCCGGACACCGCCAGGATCTTTCAGGCGATGATGTCGGGGATCAGCCGGTCCTCGATCCGCTGGATCTGGTCCTTGAGCGCGAGTTTTTGCTTCTTCAGCCGTCGCAGCGCAAGCTGGTCGGCGCGTCCTGAACTTTCAAGCGCATGGATGGCATCGTCAAGGTCGCGATGTTCGCGCCGCAGCACTTCAAGGCGGATGCGCAGCATCTCGTCGGTGTCGAGTTCCGAAGGGGCATTCATGGCGGACCCGTTTGATGAGTCGTCGGTTGGCTGACGGCAAATATAGCGGCTTTCCGCCGGGGCGGGAAGAAATCTGCCCGCCCTGCGATCCGGCCCGCCCGCCGTCGCCACCGGGCCGCGAGGGCCCCTGCCGCCGGGCCGGGACCTCCGCCCTCAGCCCGCCTTTTCTTCCAGCGCGGCGATCCGGGCTTTCAGCGCCTCGTTCTCCTCGCGCGCCTTCTGCGCCATGGCGCGCACCGCGTCGAATTCCTCGCGCGTGACCAGATCGCGGTCGGCGAGCCAGCGGTCGATCATCGACTTCATCGCGGTCTCGGCCTCGGTCCGCGCGCCCTGCGCCACGCCCATCGCATTGGTCATGAGTTGCGACAGATCGTCGAAAATCCTGTTGCGGGTCTGCATCGTGCCCTCCGGCCGGGGATGGTCGCCATCGCTGACGGTTTCGTGTCTATATGGTCCGGGTGGCGCCCCGGCACAAGGTTGACTTCGGCCCCGCCGCCCCCGAAAACCCGCTGGCCCCGGAAATCCGGGCATCGCCGGAGGCCGCATGAGCTATATCCCCTTTCCCGAGATCTCGCCCGAACTGTTCTCGATCGAGATCGGCGGCTTCTCCTTTGCCCTGCGCTGGTATGCGCTGGCCTATATCGCCGGGCTGGTGATCGGCTGGCGGCTGATCGTGGCGGTGATGCGGCGCCCGGCGCTGTGGGGCGGCACGGCCCCCACCACGCCCGCGCGGATCGAGGAACTGCTGACATGGATCGTCGTCGGCGTGATCCTGGGCGGGCGGCTCGGCTTCGTGCTGTTCTACCATCCGGGCTACTACCTGTCGCACCCGGCCGAGATCCTGCGGATCTGGGAAGGCGGCATGTCGTTCCACGGCGGTTTCCTCGGGGTGGCGGCGGCGGCATGGCTTTTCGCCGCGCGCCACGGCATCGCCCGGCTGCAACTGGCCGACGCGCTGGCGCTGGCGACGCCGCCGGGGCTGATGCTTGGCCGGATCGCCAATTTCATCAACGCCGAGCTGTGGGGCCGCCCCACCGACATGCCCTGGGGCGTGGCCTTCCCGGGCGCCGCCGCGCAGGACTGCCCCGGCGTGATCGGCGTCTGCGCCCGCCACCCCTCGCAGCTTTACGAGGCGGGGCTGGAGGGGCTGCTGCTTGGTGCGGTGCTCTTGTGGCTGGTGTGGCGGCGCGGCTGGCTGCGCTGGCCCGGCCGGGTGACGGGCCTGTTCCTCGCGGGTTACGGCGCGGCGCGGTTCTTCGTCGAGTTCTTCCGCGAGGCCGACGCCCAGTTCATCGCCCCCGGCAACCCGATGGGCCATGTGATCGGGCTGGGCGGGGCCGGGCTGAGCATGGGCCAGCTTCTGTCGCTGCCGATGATCGCCGCCGGGCTCTGGCTGGTCCTTGCCGCCCGGCGCAGGGCCCCCGCGTGACGCCGCTGGCGACGATCCTGCGGGCGCGGATCGCGGCAGGGGGGCCGATCACGCTCGCGGATTACATGGCCGAATGCCTGCTGCACCCGGAACACGGCTATTACACCACCCGCCCGGTATTCGGCGCGGCGGGCGATTTCACCACCGCACCCGAGATCAGCCAGATGTTCGGCGAGCTTCTCGGCCTGTCGCTGGCGCAGGCATGGCTGGATCAGGGCCGCCCCGCGCCCTTCACGCTGGCCGAACCGGGGCCGGGGCGCGGCACGCTGATGGCCGACCTGCTGCGCGCGACAGCCGCGGTGCCGGGATTCCGCGACGCCGCCCGGGTGCTGCTGGTCGAGGCCGCGCCCGCGTTGCGCGAGGTGCAGCGCGCGACCATCGGCGCGGCGGTGGAGTGGTGCGGCAGCCTGAACGACCTGCCCGAAGCGCCGCTGTTCCTGATCGCCAACGAGTTCTTCGACGCCCTGCCGATCCGCCAGTTCACCCGCGACGGCGCGGGCTGGGCCGAGACATTGGTGGGGGCAGGCGCGGATGGGTTGCGATTCGGCCGTGGCGCCCCCGGCCCGGTCGCGGCGCTTGCCCACCGGCTGGCCGACACCGCGCCGGGCGATGTGGTCGAGATCTGCCCCTCCGCCCCCGTGCTGATGCAGGCGATCGCGGGCCGGATCGCCCGCCACGGCGGCGCGGCGCTGGTGATCGACTATGGCGGCTGGCGCTCGCGTGGCGACACCTTCCAGGCGCTGCGCGGCCATGCGCCCGTCGATCCGCTGGCCGAACCGGGGCAGGCCGACCTCACCGCCCATGTGGATTTCGAGCCGCTGGCCGATGCCGCCCGCGCCGCCGGGGCGCGGACCAGCGCGCTCACGCCGCAGGGGGTGATGCTGGAGCGGCTGGGGATCGCGGCGCGGGCGCGGGTACTGGCCCGGCGCCTGACCGGCCCGGCCCGCGAAGCGCATGTCGCCGCGCATCGCCGCTTGACCCACCCGGCGGAAATGGGAACTCTGTTCCAGGCGCTGGCGGTCGTGCCCGAGGGCGCGCCGCTGCCCGCCGGATTCGCCCCCTGAGGCCAGCATGAGGCCGAGATGACGCTGGAAATCCTGACTTCAGAGGCGCTTTCGCCGCTGCAACACGGGTTCTTCACCCGCCGGGGCGGTGCGTCCTCGGGGATATTCGAGGGGCTCAATTGCGGCCCCGGCTCGTCGGACATGGCCGAGATGGTCGAGATCAACCGCAGCCGCGCCGCCGCCGCGCTGGGCCTTGCGCCCACGGCGCTGGTGAGCGCGCATCAGGTCCATTCCGCCGATGTGGCGATGCTGGAGACCGCCCCCGCCACGGCACCGCGCGCCGACGGGCTGGTGACCGCGGTGCCGGGGCTCGCGCTTGCGGTGCTGACTGCCGACTGCCAGCCGGTGCTGTTCGCCGACCGCGAGGCCGGGGTGATCGGCGCGGCCCATGCGGGCTGGCGCGGGGCGCGGGACGGGGTGCTGGAAGCGGTGGTGGAGGCGATGGAACGGCTCGGCGCCACCCGCGCCCGCATCCATGCGGTGATCGGCCCGACCATCAGCCAGGCCGCCTACGAGGTCGGGCCCGAATTCGTCGAAAGCTTCATCGACGACGACCGCGACAGCGCCCGCTTCTTTGCCGGGGGCGACGGTGGCCGGGCCTGGTTCGATCTGCCGGGCTATGGGCTGTGGCGGTTGCGGCGGGCGGGCGTGGGCCATGCCGAATGGACCGGCCATTGCACCTATCGTGACGCGGCGCGGTTCTATTCCTACCGCCGCAGCACCCATGCGGGCGAAGCCGACTATGGTCGGCTGATCTCGGCGATCCGGCTGTAGAACTGCCCATGCAGACCCGGCCGCGATAATGCCCCGTGAAGGGCCAGCGCCTTCCCTGCCGCCGCCACAATCCGCGCCATACTGGTGCAGGCCCCGGACAGAGGCGGGGACATGTGCAGCGCAACCAGTGGGCCGAGGGGGGCCGGACAGATGACGAAACAACGCCGCTGGATCAGATCGGTGATCGAGGCGAGCAAGGAACCGGTGCCGGTTCTTCCCTGGGCCCGTGCCACCCGCCCGGCCCGCGCCGCCGCGCGACCCGCCGCCCGCGCACGGATCGCCCGCCTGCCCGCCGCCGCCGCGCGCTGAGGCGGGGCAGCGGGAGGGGCGGCCCGAACCGGGCATCGCGAATCGTGGCCGCCGGATCGCGGCCCGCGAATCGCGGCCTCCCCATCATCGCCACGATCCGCGCCATTTCGGTGCTGCGGCCGGGTCCGCCCCGGCCGCGCCGACATTTCGCCCCATTTCCGCCATGATCCTGGCGTGGACCGGAAACATCCCGGCCCCTCCGGTGGGTACTGTCCGCGTCTTCGCAACAGTTTCAATCCGCCTTTGACAGCGGGCCGCGAACTGGCCACATTTCAATCATTCAGGCCGTTCCGCTGCCCGCAGATGCCGGGCCAAGGGGAAGGGAACGATTGCTCGGATAGGCGACCTGCCATCCGCGACTCCTCTGTCGTGCGGATCGCGGGTCGTCTTCCTGTTTCAGGGGCGAAACCTGTGACCGGAGTGTCCCGGAACAGATCATGGACTCTGCAAGACCGTATGGTTCTCGTTCCATCGGCAAAGCCAACCGTGTTCGGGTTTTCATCCGTTCTGGCGATCTTGTCGCTCCTGTTCCTTGCCGCGGCAACGCCCGCGCGTGCCGACGGGTGGCGGCAATCCGACTACATATGCCGCGCCAGCGGGAAGGTTTTCGATGACCGGGAACTTCTGGAACTTCTTCGCGGGAATATCGTTTCAAGCTGGGTCGGGGTCGCCGCCAGATCGCTGGAGATACCGGAGATCGGCCGGATGATGGAGGACGATCCCCGCTGCTGTATGGTCGTCCGTGACCAGAGGCGCAATCCATGGAAAAGGCGTTGGGAACTGGTCGAGATACCCTGGTGGCGCCGGCTTGTGGACAGCCCGAAACTCTTCGTGTTCTTCAACTACAGGGATCAATCCGGAACCCGGTTCGAGGGGAGCGGACTGCTCGGCAGGTGCGGAGAGATCATACACCGGACGTTCGGCGCCAGAGGGTGAAAACGGCTGAACGGACCGGCGGCAGGACGATCCCTGGGAAGCAGGTCTCCGGCGCTGCGGAAGCCTTCCGCGCGGTCGAAATCTGAAGGAGCTTTCCCCGGTTCAGCGGATGATCGCCTCCAGCGGGTCGTAGAGCGCGCCCAGTGCCGGGGCCTCGCCCCAGGCCGCTTCGGGCAGGCTGTCGGGCTTGAAGCGGATCCCCTCCATCTGCGCGCGGCTGAAGAAGCGCCGTTCCGTCACCACCCCCGCCGGGTCGCGCCAGCCCGGTTGCAGCCGCCCGCCGGTGATGGTGCAGCGGAAATAGATGTCCACCTGATGCAGGCCGCTGTCGGGATCGTGGAATTCGTTCACCAGGCAGGGGGCGCCCACGGCGACGGTGAGGCCGGTTTCCTCGGCCACCTCGCGGATCAGGTTTTCGGGCAGCGAGCGTCCGGCCTCCACCCCGCCGCCGGGCGCGCACCACAGGTCGCTGATCCCGCCGGGCCAGGCGTTGACCATGAGAAGCCGCCCGGCGTCGAGGATGACCGCACGGGCGGCAAGGCGGAGGCGGCGCGGTGTCATGGCCCCATTTGTCCGCGCGGGCGCCGGTTTGTCCATGCCGTTTGCGTTCCCCCTTGCCCGGAGCCAGGCCGCGTCAGCGCCGCCGGGCGGCGGCCGCTGTCCTCTGTTTCGCATATGGGCAACGGCCGGGGGATTCAAATCCCGCCGCACCCCCTCGCGCCAGGGTGCGGGAAGTCCTAGACTGGGGGAATGCGCGTGTTTCTTTTCCTGCTGGCCCTGCTTCTGCCCTTGCCCGCCGTTGCGGGGGGCTGTGTGGTGTTGCTGCACGGCCTTGCCCGGTCGGAGCATTCTTTGCTGCTGATGGAAACCGCGCTCGAATCGGCGGGTTACCGGGTGGTGAATCACGGTTATCCCTCGACCTCGGCGCCGATCCGCGACCTGACCGCCCATGTCGGTCCCGCCGTCGCCGATTGCGCTGCGGAGGAGACCGTGCATTTCGTCACCCATTCCATGGGGGGCATCGTGCTGCGGTTCTGGCTGGCCGGGCAGCGGCCGGAGCATATGGGCCGGGTGGTGATGCTCGCACCGCCGAACCGGGGGTCGGAACTGGTCGATGTGCTGGGCGAGATCGGCGCTTTCGAATGGCTGAACGGCCCGGCGGGGCTGGAACTGGGCACCGACTCCGACTCGGTGCCGATGCGCTTGCCGCCGGTGGATTTCGAACTGGGGGTGATCGCCGGAACCCGTTCGCTGAACCCGATCACCTCGGTGTTGATCGAGGGGACGGATGACGGCAAGGTCTCGGTCGAGCGCACCCGCGTCGCCGGGATGCGCGACCATATCGAACTGCCGGTGACGCATACGTTCATGATGAATTCGCCCCTGGTGATCGCCCAGGCGGCGGAGTTCCTGGAACATGGCCGTTTCGACCCTTCGATCGGCTGGGCCGAGGCGATCGGGCGGATGTTGCCTTGAATGGTCACGTCGGGCTCGGCTCCGCCCCCGCCCCCTCCAGCACCCTGAGCGGGCGGCGCACCATCTCGCCCAGGCCCCCGCGGGTGGGGGCCTGCACCTGTTTCACCGCCTCGACCATCAGCACGCCGCCCGCGCGCCAGGGCATCATCTTGCGCACCCCGCGTTCCCAGAACCCCGCCGTGCGCAGCCAGAACCGCCTGTCCGAGGGCGGCGCATAAAGGGCCGAGACCACGCGTTCGGGCGCGAAATCGTTGTTGCGCAGCTGTGCCTGCAACTGCCCCGGCGAATAGGGGCGGCCGTGACCGAAAGGTGTGCCCTCGCGCCGGGTCCAGAGACCGGCGCGGTTGGGCACGATCACCACGATCCGCCCCCCGGGCGCCAGCACCCGCCAGCATTCCCGCAACAGCGCCGTGGGCTGTTCCGAGAATTCGAGCGCATGCAGCAGCACCAGCCGGTCGGCCGATTCGGGTTCCAGCGGCCAGTGGGTTTCGGCGCAGAGGACCGAGACATTGGGCATCCCCGCGGGCCAGGGCATCACCCCCTGCGGCCCCGGCATCAGCCCCACCACCCGGCGCGCCGGGCCGAGATAAGGCCGCAAGAGCGGCACCGCAAAGCCGAACCCCGCCACCCGCTGCCCCGGCGCGGGCGGCCACAATTCGCAAAGCTGGTCGCGGATCGCCTTCTGCGCCGCGCGCCCCAGCCGGGTGCGATAGTAGAAGTTACGCAGTTCCTGCACGTCGAGGTGCATTGCCGACCGGGCTCCAACAATGGATGCTGGGACCGTAGCACAGCCGGAGGGAGAAAAACCATGCCGCTTGAGATCGTCACCGTACCCTGCCTTGCGGACAATTACGCCTTTCTTCTGCATGAGTCCGCAAGCGGCGCGACCGCGCTGGTGGACGCGCCCGAGGCCGGGCCGGTCCTTGCCGCGCTGAAGGAACGGGGCTGGGCGCTGGCCGAGATTTTCGTCACCCATCACCACCACGACCATGTGGACGGAATCGCGGAGATCGTGGCGGCGACGGGGGCGCGGGTCACGGGCGCGGCGGCCGACGCCCACCGGCTGCCGCCCCTGGACCGGGCGGTGGCGGAAGGCGACAGCGTGACGGTGGGGGCCGGGACCGGCCATGTGATCGACGTGTCGGGCCATACGGTCGGGCACATCGCCTTTCACTTCCCCGGTGCGGCGGCGGTGTTCACCGGCGACAGCCTGATGGCGCTGGGCTGCGGGCGGCTGTTCGAGGGCTCGGCCCCGCTCATGTGGGAAAGCCTGCAAAAGCTGGCCGTGCTGCCCCCGGAAACGCTGGTCTGTTCGGGCCATGAATACACCGCCTCGAACGCCCGTTTCGCCCTGACCATTGAACCCGGCAATCCGGCGCTTATATCGCGCTCCGAAGAGATCGCGGCGGCCCGGGCGGCGGGGCGGCCGACCGTCCCCTCCAGCCTCGCCGCCGAACTGGCGACCAACCCCTTCCTGCGCGCGAACCTGCCCGGGGTGAAGGCCGCTATCGGCATGGCCGATGCAGAAGACACCGAGGTTTTCGCCGAGATCCGCGCCCGCAAGGACAGGTTCTGACGAAACCCCGATCCGATCCCCGCCGCGTCTGTGGCGGGGTGTTCACATTTCGCCTTGCCGGGGCCAACAAATCGCCCCTGTGCCGAATTTACACTTGAAGCGCGGCGAAGAACACCGAAGTTTAAGCATATCGGGCGAAGGTTCGGTATCGGGTCGCAGGCAACGGCCCCGCCGGACCGGAACACCACCGGAAAGACAGGAGCACGCGACGTGCCATCGTTCACGACCACATTGGAGCAGGCCATTCACGGTGCGCTGGCCCATGCCAACGCCCGCAGGCACGAGCTGGCGACGCTGGAGCATCTGCTGCTGGCGTTGATCGACGAACCGGACGCCCAGCGGGTGATGCGGGCCTGTTCGGTCAACCTCGACGAACTGCGCAAGACGCTTGAGGATTTCATCGAGGACGACCTCTCCACCCTCGTCACCGATGTCGAGGGGTCCGAGGCCGTGCCGACCGCCGCCTTCCAGCGCGTGATCCAGCGCGCGGCGATCCATGTCCAGTCCTCGGGCCGGACCGAGGTGACCGGCGCGAACGTGCTGGTCGCCATCTTCGCCGAACGCGAATCGAACGCGGCCTATTTCCTGCAAGAACAGGACATGACCCGTTACGATGCGGTCAACTTCATCGCCCATGGCGTGGCCAAGGATCCGGCCTACGGCGAGCCCCGGCCGGTGACCGGCGCCGACGAGGCGCAGGAGACCGCGAAACCCGAACCGGGCGAGGCGCGGGAATCGGCGCTGTCGAAATATTGCGTCGATCTGAACGCCAAGGCGGTCAAGGGCGACGTCGATCCGCTGATCGGCCGCGAATCCGAGGTCGAACGCTGCATCCAGGTGCTGTGCCGCCGCCGCAAGAACAACCCGCTGCTGGTCGGCGACCCCGGCGTGGGCAAGACCGCCATCGCCGAGGGGCTGGCCTGGAAGATCGTCAAGGGCGAAACCCCCGAGGTGCTGCGCGGCGCGACGATCTACTCGCTCGACATGGGCGCGCTGCTTGCGGGCACCCGCTATCGCGGCGATTTCGAGGAACGGCTCAAGGCCGTGGTCAAGGAGATGGAGGACCATCCCGACGGCATCCTGTTCATCGACGAGATCCATACCGTGATCGGCGCGGGGGCGACCTCCGGCGGCGCGATGGACGCCTCGAACCTGCTCAAGCCCGCGTTGCAGGGCGGCAAGCTGCGCTGCATGGGATCGACCACCTACAAGGAGTTCCGCCAGCATTTCGAAAAGGACCGCGCGCTGTCGCGCCGGTTCCAGAAGATCGACGTGAACGAACCCTCGGTCGAGGATTCGGTGAAGATCCTCATGGGTCTGAAACCCTATTTCGAGGAACATCACGACATCCGCTACACCCAGGACGCGATCCGCACCGCCGTGGAACTGGCGGCGCGCTACATCCACGACCGCAAGCTGCCCGACAAGGCCATCGACGTGATCGACGAGGCGGGCGCGGCGCAGCATCTGGTCGCGGAATCAAAACGCCGCAAGACCATCGGCCCGAAGGAGATCGAGGGGGTGGTGGCCAAGATCGCCCGCATCCCGCCGAAGAACGTCTCCAAGGACGACGCCGAAGTGCTGAAGGATCTGGAAAAGTCGCTCAAGCGCGTGGTGTTCGGCCAGGACAAGGCCATCGAGGCGCTGTCCTCGGCGATCAAGCTCGCCCGCGCGGGCCTGCGCGAACCGGAAAAGCCCATCGGCAACTACCTGTTCGCCGGACCGACCGGCGTGGGCAAGACCGAGGTGGCCAAGCAGCTGGCCTCGACGCTGGGGGTGGAACTGCTGCGCTTCGACATGTCGGAATACATGGAAAAGCACGCGGTCTCGCGGCTGATCGGTGCGCCGCCGGGCTATGTGGGCTTCGATCAGGGTGGAATGCTCACCGACGGGGTGGATCAGCATCCGCATTGCGTGCTGCTGCTCGACGAGATCGAGAAGGCGCACCCGGATGTCTACAACATCCTGTTGCAGGTGATGGACCACGGCAAGCTGACCGACCACAACGGGCGGCAGGTCGATTTCCGCAACGTGATCCTGATCATGACCTCGAACGCCGGGGCCTCGGAACTGGCGAAATCCGCCATCGGCTTTGGCCGCGACCGGCGCGAGGGCGAGGACACGGCGGCGATCGAGCGCACCTTCACGCCCGAGTTCCGCAACCGGCTCGACGCCATCGTCTCGTTCTCGGCGCTGCCGAAACAGGTGATCCTCCAGGTGGTCGAGAAGTTCGTGCTGCAACTGGAGGCGCAGCTGATCGACCGGGGCGTGCATATCGAGCTGACCCCCGAAGCCGCCGCATGGCTGGGCGACAAGGGTTACGACGACCGGATGGGCGCGCGGCCGCTGGCGCGGGTGATCCAGGAGCACATCAAGAAGCCCCTGGCCGAGGAACTGCTGTTCGGACGGCTGATGAAGGGCGGCGTGGTCCGGGTCGGCGTCAAGGACGACGCCATCGACCTGCGGATCGAGGCCCCGAAACAGCCCCGCATCGCAGGATCGAAACCGCCCCTGCTGACGGCGGAATAAAAGCGCCGCCACACCAAAACGGAAAACCCCGGCCGCCACGGCCGGGGTTTTCGCTTCCCGGACATGGCTCTGGCCCCGGGCGCCCGGGGGAAGGGGGAAGGGTGTCTTGCCCCCGGGTTTCCCGGGGACGGCACCCCGGCCGCTACTCCACCGTCACCGATTTCGCGAGGTTCCTTGGCTGGTCCACATCGGTTCCGTTCGCCACCGCCGCGTGATAGGCCAGCAGCTGCGCCGGCAGCGCGTAGAGCATGGGCGCGATCAGCGGCGGCACCTCGGGCAGCGCCAGCCCGCGCCAGATGCCGTCGCCCGCCTGTTCCAGCCCGGCGGCGTCCGAGATCAGCACCACGCGCCCGTGCCGCGCCATCACCTCCTGCATGTTCGAGACGGTCTTTTCGAACAGCGCGTCGCGCGGGGCCATCACTACCACCGGCACCGCGGGCTCGATGAGCGCGATGGGCCCGTGCTTCAACTCGCCCGCCGCATAGCCTTCGGCATGGATATAGCTGATTTCCTTGAGCTTGAGCGCCCCTTCCAGCGCCATGGGATACATCGCCCCGCGCCCGAGGAACAGCACGTCGCGCGCGGTGGCGACCTCTCCGGCGATCCGGGCGATCCCGGGCTCCTGCGTCAGCGCGTGGCTCATCAGCCCCGGCAGGCTGGCGAGCGCCCGGCAATGCGCCTCCATCGCCTCCGGGCCGATCCGGCCCCGGTCCGCCCCCGCCTTCAGCGCCATCAGCGCCAGCACCAGAAGCTGGTTGGTGAACGCCTTGGTCGAGGCCACGCCGACCTCGATCCCGGCAAGGATCGGCAACACCACGTCGCTTTCCCGCGCAATCGAGGATGTGGGCACGTTCACCACCGACACCACCTTCGCCACCCGCTCCTGCACATGGCGCAGCGCGGCCAGCGTATCGGCGGTCTCGCCCGACTGGCTGACGAACACCGCCCAGCCGTTCTCCGGCAGCACCGGATCGCGGTAGCGGAATTCCGAGGCGATATCGACGTCGCAGGGCAGGCCCGCCAGCCCCTCGAACCAGTATTTCGCCACCATGCAGGCGTAATGCGCGGTGCCGCAGGCGACCAGCACCAGCCGTTCCACCCCGGCGAAGTCGAGCGGAACCTGCGGCGCTGCGGCCCCGGCGGGCATGTAGTGCTGGAGCGCGTCGGCAATCACCACCGGCTGCTCGAAAATCTCCTTGGCCATGAAATGCCGGTGCCCGCCCTTCTCGATCCGCGCCGCATCGCGCGGAACCCGGGTCTCGGCCCGGTTGGCGCGGCGCCCGGCGGCGTCGTAGATCACCGCACCGGCGCGGGTGATCTCGGCCCGGTCGCCTTCCTCCAGATAGGTGATGCGCTCGGTCATGGGGGCCAGTGCGATGGCGTCGGAGCCGATGAACATCTCGCCCTCGCCGTGACCGATCGCGAGCGGCGAGCCCTTGCGGGCGGCGATGATCAGATCATCCTCGCCCTCGAACAGGAAGGCCAGCGCGAAGGCGCCTTCGAGCCGCGCAAGCGTCGCCGTCACCGCCGCGCGCGGGTCCATCCCCTGCTCCATATGGTGCCGGGTCAGGAGTGCCACGGTCTCGGTGTCGGTCTCGGTCTCGAAGCCGATCCCGGCCTCGGCCAACTCGCCGCGCAGCTCGCGGAAGTTCTCGATGATGCCGTTATGCACGACCGCGACCCGGCCCGCCTGATGGGGGTGGGCATTGGCGACCGTGGCCGCGCCATGCGTGGCCCAGCGGGTATGGCCGATCCCGGCCTTTCCGGCCAGCGGCCGATGCACCAGGAGGTCGGAGAGGTTCACGAGCTTGCCCACCGCCCGGCGGCGGTCGAGCCGCCCGCCGTTCACCGTGGCGATGCCCGCCGAATCGTAGCCGCGGTATTCGAGCCGCTTCAGCGCCTCGACCAGCAGCGGCCCGACTTCGTGATTGCCCAGAACGCCGACGATACCGCACATGTTGGTTCACTCCTGTCGCGCGCGCCGTCCGGGGCTTGCGCCTGTGGTGCGGACGGGAGCGGGGGTTTTGCACCCCCGCACCCCCGCAGAGTATTTCTGGCAAGATGAAGAGGGGAAGGGGTCATGCTTTCCCCGCCCTGGCGCGCAGGCTTTCCATGAGGCGCGCGGCGAGGCCGGGCTTGTTCTCCTGCCGGGCGCGGGCGACGGCCAGCGCGGCGTCGGGGACGTCCGCGGTGATAACCGAGCCCGAGGCGGTCATCGCCCCGGCGCCGACCTTCACGGGGGCCACCAGCATGGTGTCGGAGCCGATGAAGGTCCCGGCGCCGATCTCGGTGCGGTGTTTCGACACGCCGTCGTAATTGCAGGTCACCGTGCCGGCGCCGATATTGGCCCGCGCGCCGATATGGGCGTCGCCGATATAGCTGAGGTGATTGACCTTCGCGCCCTCGTCGAGGATCGCGTTCTTGATCTCGACGAAATTGCCCACGCGCGCGTCCCCGGCCAGTTCCGCGCCGGGGCGCAGCCTTGCGAAGGGGCCGACGATGGCGCCGCGCGAGACGTGGCAGCCCTCCAGATGGCAGAAGGCGCGGATCTCGGCGCCGGATTCCACCGTGACGCCGGGGCCGAACACCACATGCGGGCCGATGACCGCATCGCGGCCGATATGGGTGTCGAGCGCGAAGAAGACGGTTTCCGGCGCGGTCAGCGTGACGCCGTTTTCCAGCGCCCCGGCGCGGGCGCGGGTCTGGAAGGCGGTCTCGGCGGCGGCGAGTTCGGCGCGGGTGTTGATGCCGAGCGTCTCGGCCTCGTCGCAGATCACCACCCCGGCCGAGAGCCCGCGGGCGCGGGCCAGTTCCACGATGTCGGTCAGGTAGTATTCCCCTGCGGCATTGCCGTTGCCGACCTGCGCCGCCAGATCGAACAGCGTGGCGGCTTCGGCGCAGATCACGCCGGAATTGCAGAGGGTTATCGCGCGCTCTTCATCCGTGGCGTCCTTGAACTCGACGATCCTGTCCAGTGCCTCGCCCCGTGCCACCAGCCTGCCGTAGCGGCCCGGATCGGCGGCGTGGAAGCCGAGCACGACGACCGCGTGGCGGGCGCGGGCCTCCTGCATCGCCTCCAGCGTTTCGGGCCGGACGAAGGGCGTGTCGCCGTAGAGCACCACCGCGTCGCCCCCGACCCCGGTGAGCAGCGGCGCGGCCTGCGCCACCGCATGGGCGGTGCCGAGCTGTTCCGCCTGCACCGCCACCTCGGCTTCGGGGTCGAGCTTGCGCAGCGTCTGCGTCACCGCTTCCGCCCCGTGGCCCGCGACCACCACCACCCGTTCCGGCCCCAGCGCGGTGCCCGCATGCAGCGCATGGGCAAGCAGGGGCGCCCCGCCGAGCGGGTGCAGCACCTTCGGCAGGTCGGAACCCATCCGCGTCCCCTGTCCGGCGGCGAGAACGATCAGCGAAATCGGCATGGCTGCCCCTTTTCAAACACGTCCGCACCTTCTACCCGTGGGGGGCCGTTCCGCAAGGGGGGCGGCGATCACAGGGGCTTTCGCATTGTGACAGGGGCAGGAGCGGGCATGGGCACGGTGGTTTTCGACCTGGACGGGACGTTGGCGGACACGAGCGGCGACCTGCTGGCGGCGGCGAACGCCTGCCTCATTGCGCTGGGCCATGGGGCGCTGCTGGGGCCGGGTGATGCGGCCACCGCCTTTCAGGGCGGGCGGGCCATGCTGCGGCTGGGGTTCGGGCGGGCCGGCGGGCCGTGGTCCGAGGCCGATGTCGATGCGCAATACCCCCGGCTGCTGGCGGCCTATGAGGGGGCCATCGACCGCGAGACCCGGCTTTACGACGGTGCCATGGCGGCGGTGGAGCGGCTGCGCGCCGCCGGGCTGCGCACCGCCATCTGCACCAACAAGCCCGAGTATCTCGCCGACCTGCTGCTGCGCCGCCTGGGGGTGCGCGGGGAATTCGGCGCGCTGGTGGGCTCCGACACGCTGCCGGTGCGCAAGCCCGACCCGGCGCCCCTCATCGCGGCGATCGAGCGGGCCGGGGGGGCGGCCGGCCGGGCGTGCCTGATCGGCGATACCGAGACCGACCGCGCTACAGGCCGCGCCGCCAGGGTGCCGGTGGCGCTGGTCACCTTCGGCCCGGATGGCGAGGAGGTCGCCCGCCTTGCCCCCGAGGCGCTGCTGGCGCATTTCGACGACCTCGACCGGGTGGTGGCGGGGCTGCTGGGCCGGGATTGACGCCGGGGGCCGACCGGCCTTCAGCCGTCCACCAGTTCCTCGTCCTCGCCGCCGGTCATGTCGAAGTCGAGCCCGTGGGCGGCGCGGATCTTGTCCTCGATCTCCAGCGCGACGGCGGGGTTCGTCTTGAGGAAGGTCTTGGCGTTCTCGCGCCCCTGGCCGATGCGTTCGTCGCCGTAGGAATACCACGAACCCGATTTCTCGACCACGCCCGCCTTCACGCCGAGGTCGATCAACTCGCCGGTCTTGGAGATGCCTTCGCCATACATGATGTCGAACTCGACCTGCTTGAAGGGCGGGGCCACCTTGTTCTTGACCACCTTGACCCTTGTGGCGTTGCCCACAACCTCGTCGCGGTCCTTCACCGCGCCGATGCGGCGGATGTCGAGCCTCACGCTTGCGTAGAACTTGAGCGCGTTGCCGCCCGATGTGGTCTCGGGGTTGCCGAACATCACCCCGATCTTCATGCGGATCTGGTTGATGAAGATCACCATGCAGTTCGAGCGCCCGATGCTTGCGGTCAGCTTGCGCATCGCCTGGCTCATCAGCCTTGCCTGGGCGCCGACCTGGTGGTCGCCCATGTCGCCCTCGATCTCGGCCTTGGGCGTCAGCGCCGCCACCGAATCGACCACCACGAGGCTGACCGCGCCCGAACGCACCAGCGTATCGACGATCTCAAGCGCCTGCTCTCCGGTGTCGGGCTGGGAGATCAGCAATTCGTCGAGGTTGACGCCCAGTTTCTTCGCATAGGTCGGGTCGAGCGCGTGTTCGGCATCGACGAAGGCGCAGACCCCGCCCTTTTTCTGTTCCTCGGCCACCACATGCAGCGTGAGCGTGGTCTTGCCCGAGCTTTCCGGCCCGTAGATTTCCACGATCCGGCCCTTGGGCAGCCCGCCGATCCCCAGCGCGATATCCAGCCCGAGCGAGCCGGTGGAGGTCGCCTCGATCTCGGCCACCGGGTTGTCGGCCCCGAGCCGCATGATCGAGCCCTTGCCGAACTGCCGTTCGATCTGCGCCAGCGCGCTGTCGAGCGCCTTCTGCTTGTCCATGTCGCGCCTTCCGTTGAAATCCAGCAAGCTTGCCGTCGTCATGCCTCGTGCTCCTTATTTCACAGCCGGGGGAAGGCGGCAATCGCCGCGATGTTCACTTTGCGTTCACGCCCTTATGCGATCAAAACGGGAACGTTTCAAGGGCTTTTACCATTCCAGCCATGGCGCAAAACGGTTAAAGGAAGGTTTACACAGGCCGCCCGGCGGCGATTTTTCCGGTTCGGAGGGTTGAAATGCTGGTGTTCTGGGAACAGCGGATCGTGTTTCTCGCCACGCCCAAGACCGGCTCGACCGCCATCGCCACCGCGCTCGAATCGCTTGCGGTGCTGTCGATCCAGCGGCCGCCGGTGCTCAAGCACACCACGGTGCAGCGGTTCCACCGTTTCCTCGGCCCCTATCTCAAGGTCTCGGCGGGCGAGGAGTTCACCACCGTCGCGCTGATGCGCGAACCCGTGGACTGGCTGGGAAGCTGGTATCGCTACCGGCAGCGCGACGACATATCGGACCCGACGATGGCGACCACGGGGATGAGCTTCGACGCCTTCGCGCGGGCTTACTGCGAGGCGCCGCAGCCGGGCTTTGCCAGGGTGGGCTCGCAGGCGCGGTTCCTTGCGCCGCCGGGAAAGCCCGCGGTCGATCGCATCTTTCTTTATGAGCAGATCGGCGATTTCGTCGAGTTCCTCGAAGACCGGCTGGGCTGCGCCATCGTGCTGCCGCGGGTCAATGTCTCGCCCGAGGCGGCGACCGACCTGTCGCCCGACACCGAAGCCCGGCTGCGCGAGGCGATGGCCGAGGATTTCGCGCTTTACGAACGGCTGCGCGCGAGGTGAGGGCAGGGCCCCCGGTTCGCAATGCGCCAACCGCCCGTCCCGCTGTGGACAGGTGGGCCCGGCGCAGCTAAACCGGGGCGATTCTGCGCTCTGCCCATGAGGCCCCCGGACATGCCATCGCTTAACGACATCCGCTCGACCTTTCTCGACTACTTCGCCCGCAACGGGCATGAGGTGGTCGAAAGCTCGCCGCTCGTGCCGCGCAACGACCCGACGCTCATGTTCACCAATTCGGGCATGGTGCAGTTCAAGAACCTGTTCACCGGGGTCGAGCGGCGCGACTACAGCCGCGCCGCCACCTCGCAGAAATGCGTCCGGGCGGGCGGCAAGCACAACGATCTCGACAACGTGGGCTATACCGCGCGCCATCACACCTTTTTCGAGATGCTGGGGAACTTCAGCTTCGGCGACTATTTCAAGGAAGCGGCGATCCCCTACTCCTGGGAACTGATCACGAAGGAATTCGGCATCGACCCGTCCCGCCTGCTGGTCACCGTCTACCACACCGACGACGAGGCGGCGGAGATCTGGAAGAAGGTGGCAAACCTGCCTGACGAGCGCATCATCCGCATCCCCACCGACGACAACTTCTGGCGCATGGGCCCGACCGGCCCCTGCGGCCCCTGCACGGAAATCTTCTACGACCACGGCGACCACATCCCCGGCGGTCCGCCGGGCAGCCCGGACGAGGACGGCGACCGTTTCATCGAGATCTGGAACCTCGTCTTCATGCAGAACGAGCAGATGCCCGACGGCAGCCTGCGCGTGCTCGACATGCAGTCGATCGACACCGGCATGGGGCTGGAGCGGGTCGGGGCGCTGTTGCAGGGCAAGCACGACAACTACGACACCGACCTGATGCGCGGCCTGATCGAGGCTTCGGCCCATGCGACCTCGACCGACCCCGATGGCGGGGGCCGCATCCACCACCGGGTGATCGCCGATCACCTGCGCTCGACCTCCTTCCTGATCGCCGACGGGGTGATGCCCTCGAACGAGGGGCGCGGCTACGTGCTGCGCCGGATCATGCGCCGCGCCATGCGCCACGCGCATCAACTGGGCGCGCAGGATCCGGTGATGCACCGGCTGGTGCCCGCGCTGGTGCGGCAGATGGGCGGGCATTATCCCGAACTGTCCCGCGCCCAGGCGCTGATCGAAGAGACGCTGCGGCTTGAGGAAACCCGGTTCCGCCAGACCCTCGACCGGGGGCTGCGGCTGCTGGACGACGAACTCGCCCGGCTTCCCGATGGCGCGGCGCTGCCCGGCGAGGCGGCGTTCCGGCTTTACGACACCTACGGCTTTCCGCTCGACCTCACGCAGGACGCGCTGCGCGAACAGGGCCGCGGCGTGGACGTGGCCGGGTTCGACGCGGCGATGGCGGAACAGAAGGCCCGCGCCCGGGCAAGCTGGGCCGGATCGGGCGAAACCAGCGACGCCGCGGTCTGGTTCGACCTGACCGAACGCCACGGCGCGACCGAATTCCTCGGCTACGACACCGAGGCGGCGCAGGGCCAGATTCTCGCCCTGGTCGAGGGGGGCGCGGAACTGGCCGAGGCCACGGGCAAGGTGCAGGTGGTGCTGAACCAGACCCCGTTCTACGCCGAGGCGGGCGGGCAGGTCGGCGACACCGGCCTGCTGCGCACCGACACCGGCGCCGCGCGGATCACCGACACCCGCAAGGCGCAGGGGCTGTTCGTGCATATGGCCGAGGTCACCGAGGGCAAGATCGCCGTCGGGCAGGGCGCGGTGCTTGAGGTCGATCACGCAAGGCGCAGCGCGATCCGCGCCAACCATTCGGCCACCCATCTGCTGCACGAGGCGTTGCGCCGTACCCTGGGCGATCACGTCGCCCAGCGCGGCAGCCTGAACGCGCCCGACCGGCTGCGCTTCGACTTCAGCCACTCGGGCGCGATGAGCGGCGATGACCTCGCGCGCGTGGAGGCCGAGGTCAACGCCTTCATCCGCCAGGACAGCCCGGTCGAGACCCGCATCATGTCGCCCGACGAGGCCCGCGCCCTCGGGGCGCAGGCGCTGTTCGGCGAGAAATACGGCGACGAGGTGCGGGTGGTGGCGATGGGCGCGCTGGAGGGCTCCGGCAAGGGGGGTGACGGGCGCACCTACTCGCTGGAACTGTGCGGCGGCACTCATGTGGCGCGCACCGGCGAGATCGGGCTTTGCGTTCTGCTGGGCGAATCGGCCTCCTCCGCCGGGGTGCGGCGGATCGAGGCGCTGACCGGCGAGGGGGCGCTGGCCCATATCGCGGCGCAATCGGCGCATCTGGCCGAGGTGGCGGGGGTGCTGCGCGCCCAGCCCGCCGAACTCGCGGACCGGGTGAAGGCGCTGCTGGACGAACGCCGCAGTTTGCAAAATGAGGTGGCGCAGCTGCGCCGCGAGATCGCAATGGGCGGCGGCGGGGCGGTGACCCCGGGGCCGGACGCGAAGGAAATCAACGGGGTGCGCTTCGTTGCCCAGGTGCTTTCGGGTGTCTCGGGCAAGGATCTGCCGGCGCTGATCGACGCGGCGAAGGACCGGATCGGCTCGGGCGCGGTGCTGCTGATCGCCGACACGGGCGGCAAGCCCGCGGTGGCGGCCGGGGTCACGGCGGACCTGACCGGCCGCCTGTCGGCGGTCGATCTCCTGCGCCCGGCGGTGGCGGCGCTCGGCGGCAAGGGCGGCGGCGGGCGCCCCGACCTGGCACAGGGCGGCGGTGCCGACATCGGCGCGGCCGAAGCGGCGGTGGCGGCGGCCGAGGCGGTGATCGGCGCGCTTGAGACCGTGGCCGGATAACAGGAGGAGAGACGATGCCCACAGCACTCTGGATCGCCAATGTCGAGGTGACCGACACCGACGCCTACGGCCGCTACGCGAAACTGGCGGGCCCGGCGATCGCCGACCACGGCGGCCAGTTCCTCGCCCGCGCCGGGCGCTACGTCCAGCTTGAGGGGCGGGAGCGCACGCGCAACGTGGTGGCGCGCTTCCCCTCGGTCGAGGCGGCGGTGGCCTGCTACAACTCCCCCGCCTATCAGCAGGCGCTGGACCATGCGCGCGGCGCCTCGGTCCGCGACCTGGTGGTGGTCGAGGAGATGGAGTGAGGGCGTACCCGCCCGCCTTGCACCCCCCGCCCGCCTTGCACCCGTGGTGAGTTCGGGAGCCTCCGGCGGGGATATTTCTTTCACGGTGAAGCGCAATAGTTCCACGCCCTGCCTCGGGCGGCCCGAGAGCCGGGGAGACAGGGCGCTTCACCGTGGCGGTCATCGGCGTCCCCGCCTGTACCGCCTTTTCTCTATGTCACGGGAGGGTAAAGAAAACCCTAATGCGCCTTCACCGTGAAAGAAATATCCTCGGGGGGTGAATTGGGCGCGCAGCGCACAAGAGGGGGGCAGACGGCCCCCCTTGCCCCGCCGGTCACAGGCTCAGCCGCCGGATCCCGCCTCGACCGTCACCCGCTGGCTCAGCGCGCCACTCGCGGGGTCGTAGATCAGGATCTCGCCCGTGTCGGTCACCACCGCATACCAGCCCTCGGCCCAGGTGACTGCCTGCGGCCGCGCGCCTTCGGGCAGCGCGATGGTCTCGGGCAGCGCGGGCAGGGCAGGCGCCCCCGCCGCATGCGGGAAGCGGGTGACAACCACCGCGACGACCGTTATCACCCCCACGATCATGCTGAGCGTCAGCCCGATCACCAGAAGTTGCAAGAAGCGGAGCCCCGGCGGCAGTCTCGCCGCGTCGCCCCCCTGCGGAGCCCTGTCCATGGCCTTGCCCCCCTCCGTCCTGACGGTCACCATCGGGGAAGACCCCCCGCCGCGCCTTGATAAGGCGCTGGTGCGCGACGCGCCAGAGGCGGCGGGGCTGTCGCGCTCGCGCCTCGCCCGGCTGATCGCCGGGGGCGCGGTCAGCCGGGCGGGCGCGGCATTGACCGATCCGGCGGCGCGGGTCGCGGCGGGGGAGGTGGTCGAGATCGCGCTTGCCCCCGCCGCGCCGGTCGCGGCCGCGCCCGAGGACATTCCGCTGAGCATCGTGCATGAGGACGACGACCTGATCGTGATCGACAAGCCCGCCGGGCTCGTGGTGCATCCGGCGCCGGGTGCGGCCGGGGGCACGCTGGTCAATGCGCTCCTGCACCATTGCGCGGGCAGCCTGTCGGGGATCGGCGGGATGCTGCGGCCGGGGATCGTCCACCGGCTCGACAAGGACACCACCGGGCTTCTGGTCGCGGCCAAGTCCGACCGGGCGCATCAGGGCCTCGCGGCGCAGTTCGAGGCGCATACGGTCACCCGCCGCTACCTCGGGCTGGTGCATGGCGTGCCCGACGCCGCCGACCCGCGGCTGCGCGGCACCAAGGGCGTGACGGTCGAGGCCGGGAACATCCGCATCATTACCGGCATCGCCCGCCACCGCACCGACCGGCAGCGTCAGGCGGCGGTCTTCGGCGCGGGCCGCCATGCGGTGACCCATGTGCGGGTGCTCGAAGCCTTGGGTGCCGCCGCGCTGGTCGAGTGCCGACTGGAGACCGGCCGCACCCATCAGATCCGGGTCCACATGGCCCATGCCGGTCACGGGCTGATCGGCGATCCGGTCTATGGCGGGCGGCGGCGCCTGCCCGCCCGCGCCCCCGGCGCGGCGGCGGCGGCGGCGTTTCCCCGCCAGGCGCTTCACGCCGCACGGCTGGGGTTCGAGCATCCGGTGAGCGGCGCGCGGCTCGACTTCACCGCGCCCTTGCCCGCGGACATGGCGGCGCTGCTTGCGGCCTTGCGGGGCGCTGACGCCGGATGACCGGGGCTGACAACCGCGTGAGAATGCCGACATGGCGACGGAACCGGCGCCCGGCCGCGTTATATAGGGTGGAAAACGCAGCCGCTGGCGGCGGGGGCCTTGTGCGGCCTGCCCTCGGGCCATAGCCTTGAAGGCCGCCGCAAGGGGTTGCAGGACGAACAGCGAAACGAACAGGGGTCAGGATGAGCAATTACACCAATCTTCCCGCACCCAGCCCGGAAGCCGGGCTGAACCGCTATCTTCAGGACATCCGCAAGTTCCCGATGCTGGAGCCGGAAGAGGAATACATGCTGGCCAAGCGCTGGGTCGATCATCAGGACGCCGAGGCGGCGCACCGGCTGGTGACCTCGCACCTGCGGCTGGCGGCCAAGATCGCCATGGGCTACCGCGGCTACGGCCTGCCGCAGGCCGAGGTGATTTCCGAAGGCAACGTGGGCCTGATGCAGGCGGTCAAGCGGTTCGACCCGGAAAGGGGTTTCCGGCTGGCGACCTATGCGATGTGGTGGATCCGCGCCTCGATCCAGGAATACATCCTGCGGTCGTGGTCGCTGGTCAAGATGGGCACCACCAGCGGACAGAAGAAGCTGTTCTTCAACCTGCGCAAGGCCAAGTCGCGGATCGGCGCGCTGGAAGAGGGCGACCTGCGCCCCGAGAACGTGGCCCGGATCGCCCATGACCTGAGCGTGACCGAAGACGAGGTGATCGCGATGAACCGCCGCCTCGCCGGTGGTGACGCCTCGCTCAACGTCATGGTGGGGGCGGATGCCGACGGCACGACCCAGTGGCAGGACTGGCTGGAAGACGAGGATGCCGACCAGGCGCAGGATTTCGAGAACCGCGACGAGTTCGAGACGCGGATGGCGCTTCTGACCGAGGCGATGGACGTGCTGAACGAGCGCGAACGCGACATCCTCACCCAGCGGCGGCTGGCCGAGACGCCGGTCACGCTGGAGGACCTGTCGGTGCAATACAGCGTCAGCCGCGAACGCATCCGCCAGATCGAGGTCCGCGCCTTCGAGAAGTTGCAGGCGCGGATGAAGGAACTGGCGCAGGGCAAGGGGATGCTGACCCCGGCATGAGCGGGCCCTGCCGCGCGGCCGGGACCGGCCTGTGGGCAGCCGGGCGGGGGCGGGCGGAAGTGCCCGGCCGACAGGCTGGCGCGGGAAGCGCGGGCGCCTGGATCGGGCATATGGGTTCGCGGCGCTCCCTTCCGGCGATCATGATATCGCAGCCCGGCCCTTCGGCACGCGCCTGGCCCGGCGCCCTGGCGACGCAGAGCGGGTGCGGCCGATGGCGCCCCCCGGCCCGGTGCCGTACCGATGCCGGAAAGCGGGACCGCCTTGACATGCTGGCCCGGTGGGCCAAGGCGGAGGCGTGAACGATGGCCGACCTGATTTCCTCGACGTGATCTTTTGGAGCTTCAACGGGGCCTGTGTGATCGCCGGGGGCATGGTCCGTTAGATGCCAGGCTTTCACAAATGTGCCATCGACCGAGAAGTGCTCATCTGACAGAAGCGGCGCGATGTCGCGATGTGCCAGGATTGCCGCCATCACCTTGCGCGACATGTCCGTGGTCGGCAGCCGGTCGCGGTTCTTGGTGAAGACCGTCGGCCTTCGGCCCGGCGCTTCGCGCGTTCAGGGCTGAAATCCGTCCACCGGACAGATTTCCGGGCGCCCTTCACCCCAGACCGGATCGTCGATCCGAGGCCGACAAACCAGTGGAACATCAGGTTGTAATTCATTTGCTCCATCAGTTGTTGCTCGGATCGGACCGAGAACAGGGTTTGCAAAAGGCTTGCCGGGATCAGTCGTTCCGGCAACTCATAAGGCACCGCGTTCCGGCCGTTATACACACAGCCCGTGACCAGCGGCTGATCCGGGTCGCCCTCGATAAACTCGACCACCACCTCCATATCCGCGCGCGGAATGACCATCCCACCCCAACCATTCCCCGACCAGCCTTGCGACACCCGACAGCGCATCGAATGCGCACCGTCAAGGCCCCAGTGGAACCGCACCAGAATCCGGCCATACTCGTCATAGTTGATCTTGCCTTGAGCGTGAGTGATGATGAGAACATTGGCAGCCATTCACCCTCGGCTCTGTGCAATACCGATCAGCAGTGCTCCTGCGGCAGTGGAAATCACCGCAATGAGAGGGTGATCATGGCTATAGGCGATAAGTGCGAAAATGAGGAGTAGCCCTCCCAGCAAGACCATCCCTACTCCGAGTAACTGGCGCAACAGGATTATCAACCATCTCATGGCGAAACCGGCATGTGAAAATCTGGGGGAAATGTCAGCTCTTCAATGCCGCTCATGTAACTTTCAGGCTCAGCAAAGAACTCAAATGCCTGATCTAGAAGCCACTCAATCGCACGAAGCTCTGTGCGATTTATCTCAATTGCGTGAGGATTTGCTAGCAGATAGTTCCTGATTGCAAAGTACTGCTCGGCACTTGGGAAGGCGCCCACAATGTCAATAATATCATCATCACCAGTCAGTATTGCATTCATAAAGGTTTCTGGCCCAACTATGTGACCTGTAAGGTCTGAAGTGTTCATGTGCCGGGCAATTCGCATGCAAACCCTGTATATAGCGCCGACTGCTGAAAGAACTATGTTGGATGGCACTGTATACCATGGAGTAATGCGGCCATTGAACGAATGCAGCCATAGTGAAAAAATTCCACCATAGTATTGACGTGCGGCAAATTGCACAAAAATCTTTCCACGAAGATCAGAATCGAGGTAAAGTAGAAGTATTTGAGCTGCAAGTCGCGATTGGGCGGGGTTGCTCCGGGTCGGAAGCGTATTGTCGAGAAATATCCGGGCGATAAAACGCGCATTTCCGCTTGCGCGACTAGATAGCCAATCAAACGCACCCGCCCATGTAGCTGCATACCAATAGCCGATATTTACATCAAGCGGATGTTGCGCCGCAGCAACTCCCGTCCCCCAGGCATACTGACGGACAATGTCGACTAGCGGCTCGGGTCGTGTTCGGGCTGCTTCGATGACGAAATCATCCTCATCTATCGTGATAAAGATAGTCCTTCCCCCAGGCGTTGTCATGGGAACTCTTAACTGCGATCCTTCCATAATATCCTATGGCATGGATTTATCCTTAATTTATATCTATCTTAGGAGCGGTCATCACGATGCGTTGCCAGCTTCAATAGAGACGTCTCCGCTTGCCCGTAGTTGGAGGCCATCTCCCTGTATACGAATTATACCATCCTCCGTAAAAATGAGTTGGGCGCGTCCAACATTAATATGGATAGTTTTTCCCGCTGATAGGGTCCCGTTTCGTCTTGCTTTGATGTCAAAGTTACGTAGCGCGCTGAAATCCAGATCACGTCCGGCATCAAGTTCAACATCCTCACGTGCCAATGCGCGAAGACTGACACTCGACTTCATCAGATAGGAAGAACTGGACATTTGCCGAATGGCACCCGCTGCGCGCAACGTAAAGTCACCCTTTGATGGCGCTGCAACGGAAAGGCCGGAGAAAGGCGCGATTGCCGTTTGCAACCTATCATCGCCGAACGCATGCAGTCCGAGGAAATTTCTGTGGTCTGCGATATCGCCTACTTTGATGCTATAGTCACTAGCGATCGTTACGCTGCGACTCGCGCTACCATACTGTATCTCGGCTTTATCTACGCTGCGCACACTGACACCGCTCACTCGTTCGACTTTATTGTCCCGAACACGAACGCTAAGATCCTTCTCTGCACGCAAATAGATCTCCTCCCGTCCTCTCTCATCTTCAAATCTGAGTTCGTTGAATTTATCACGACTTTCCTGATGCGTCTTGCTCCTGAACGTGCTCCGCGTCTTGTGTTCCGGCAACTCGTAAGGCACCGTGTTCCGTCCGTTATACACGCAGCCCGTCACCAGCGGCTGGTCCGGGTCGCCCTCCAGAAACTCGACCACCATTTCCATACCCACGCGAGGGATCACCATCCCGCCCCAGCCGTTCCCCGACCAGTTCTGCGACACCCGGAGTGTGGGTCCATGCTACAAGCCGTTAACCAGCCGTCTCGGATCGTGGCAGCCTCTGGAGAGCCGCTTGGGGAACTGCTCCGGAAGACCGGGCAGGCGGCAGTTCGGAAATATATGGATGCACATTTGGTATTCGTCGATATGGCCTTTCATTGGGATCATGGGAAGTGCCGAACGCACTGTATAGGTCATAGTATTCCGCGATCGAGAAGTTCCCATAAAGATTCCCCACTCCCGCCCCGATACTTCCATCATCGAGATTGGATACTCGTTGCCGCTCCATATACTTTCGACCGGAGTTAAGAAAGCGAGGTTCGTTGTGCATGGTTAGCCAATAAACTTGTGCTCCTGCAACGTAAATATCAGCGTTGAATCCTTCAACCATCCCCCAGGCCTGCTCAACATCCAGCAGAGAAAACGGTGTGCGTGCGGTTACAAGTGTTGGGATGGTTTCGTTCATCATTGCTCGGAATAGATTGCTGGCGGAATCGGTTGCTGCGTTCAAATCCAGATAATCCCTCGCTGCGTCATAGTTATTAATGATGTTTTCCGTTCTCTCGATTACCTGCTCTTGGCGAGGGGTCCGTCCCAGCCTTCTGGCGCCAAAATTTACATTGAGGCCAACCCCTCTAAGATAAGCCTTCCCGATTGCAAGGTTCTCCAAGCCAAGGAAGATGAAGCTGTGATATCCGGCAACGATTGAGAAGCCAGCCCAATAGGAGACGAGCCATCGCCTGGATGGCGCGTTATACAGGCCGAGAAAACTGTGTGGGCGTAAAGGATCAGATCCATACGGAAATTCATTCATCGTTAAAACTCTGACCTGGGGGTTACAAGGCATTGAGCCTGTCCGTCAACTATAATGGCAAAATCCCTGCACTGTGATCCGAGTGCCATTTGGCAATTTTTCAGAGCTCTTTGATATTCTTCCTGATCGCAGTTTGTGCAGGCGTGCACATGCAGTCTTTCAAGAGAATTATTCGTCATAATAAAGCTGACTCCCTCTTCCGGTCGGGGCAGGTTGTAATACTCCTTTATCAGTCGCTCTATATCTTCTTCTGTTCCAAATATTTGTGGCTCCAAGGTAAAATTAAGCCATTTTTGGCTCTGCTCCAGATACCGCTCATATTCCGAGCTGTAGATATCTGCGGGGCAAATTATCGGAATGGAATCAATCTGCTTGCTGGGAAAGGCATTGACAATAAGCGCAGCGCCGGACATAATGATAATAGATGTATACAGGATTCTCATATTGCACCTCAGTTGAGATTTATCTTCTTTGCCTGCATCTGTAAGGCGCCCCCTGCGTTTGCCTCTATATGATTCTCCATGTCAATGTAAAGATTCTTCCCCTGAAGATAAATATCTCCGTTCGCACCAAGCATAATTGATGAATCGCCACATGTTATGCTGACCATACCCGAAGAGGAAATGGAGGTATCGGAATTTCCTGACAACGCCAGAACCCTGCAGGCGTCTACCGTTACGGTATGGCCAGCCGAAAGATTTATGCTACGCCCCGCGGAAATATTCTTTGTTACGCCGACTGTCTCGTTTGAGAAGCCCAAAGTGACGATATTGAGTAACTTCTCCACTGTTATATGGAACACCCCTGACTTCGCATCAGCAAGCCCCGGAATGGCAAGTTTCTTTGCCACGTCCGAAATGCCATCACCAATCAGCTTCAGTGCTAGGGAAACCGAAGTCCCTAATCTGGAGCCTCCGATATGGAGCGATTTCTGTCCGCTGACGACTTCGTCATGATGGCCGTCAACATCAATTATCTTATTGTTTCCGACACTCTGCACCCAATTATTGTCGATCCGTTCGGTATGATTGTTGCGCACCTTCTCGTTTCGATCTTTCTGCGCATGAACGAAGATCTCCTCCTCCCCCGCCTTGTCCTCGAACCTCAGTTCGTTGAATCCCTGCCCCTGATGCGTCTTGCTCCTGAACGTGCTCCGCGTCTTGTGTTCCGGCAGTTCATAAGGAACCGCGTTCTTCCCGTTATACACGCAGCCCGTCACCAGCGGCTGATCCGGGTCGCCCTCCAGAAACTCGACCACCACCTCCATACCGATCCGAGGAATGACCATCCCGCCCCAGCCGTTCCCGGACCAGCTTTGCGACACCCGGCAGCGCATCGAATGCGCCCCCTCCAGATCCCAGTGGAACCGCACCAGAATCCGGCCGTATTCGTCACAGTCGATCTCGCCCTCGCCCACGACCACCGCCGTCTGCGGGCCCGCCACCGTCGCGCGCGGGGTCTTGCGTTCGGGCATCAGCGGCGCGTCGGAGGGCATCAGCACCCAGTTGCCGGAATAGGCGTGATCGTCCCCGCCGCCGCCCGAGCCGTAGCTGTTCGACGTGAAGGAATGTTCCGCCACGAGGCAGATGAACTCCTCGCCCGTGCCCGGCACCGGGTCGCCCGACAGCCCCACCCGGCAGCCCGCGCCCAGTGCGGGGATGTCGCCCATGGCCTCGATCCGCCGGTCCTGGCCCCGCGCCTGGCCGGTGCGCAGCCGTGCCACGAGCTGGCCGCGGGTCTGGTCGGGATAGCCGCCGGGATAGAGGAAACTCTCGATCCCGCCCTGAGCATGGGCGGCGTCGCCCGCCTGTTCGGCCTCCATCGCCGCCGCGGGGGTCTTGAAGTTGTAGTCCGTCAGCCGCACCGCGCCCGTGGTGATCCGCCGCGCCGGGCGCCAGGTGTGGAAATGTTCGACCTCCTCCTGATGGTGGCCGTCGTGGGGACGGAACGGGAACCGGCCGGCCACCGGATGGGCGTCGATCCCGTCCGACAGCACCATGACATGGGAGCCTTGCGAATGGGTGAAGTGATAGCTGATCCCGAACCGCTCCATCATCCGGCAGGCGAAGGCGAAGTCGCTTTCGCGATACTGCACGGTGTATTCGAGCGCGGGATACTCGGCGGTGGTCCGGATATCGAGCCGCCCGGCATCGGCATAGGCCGACAGCAGTTCATCGAGAATCCCGGTCACGTTGCGGTCGTGGAAGATGCGCTGGTTGTGGCGCAGCGTGGCCAGCCAGAACCACGGTTTCAGCACCAGCCGGTAGCGGTGCCCGTTCTCGCCCGCCCCCAGCCAGCGCGCCTCGGTCACGATCCCGTCGAAGGGCCGCTCGCCACCGTCGCGGGTGATCAGCGTGACCGTGGCATGGGTGCCGGTCAGCGCGTCGAAGTCGATATCGGGGCTGGCGGCGAGGCAGTCCACCTCATAGTCGAACAGGGCGCTGAGGGCCTCACTGCCGCTGAAACGCATCAGGACCAGCGCATCGGGACCAAGCACGGTGGTCAGCCTGCCCATCCGCGCCGTCTGTTTGAAAATGGAGTTCATCGGGGAACCGCACACATATACACACACAAACCTGACCGAACCCTATACGAAACCACCATCGTGACAAGAGAAAGTCGCGCCAGAAACGCAACCCGGGGTAGAGGTCCGCCTGGCCGGATGCGCTGGTGAGGGCCTGCTGGCACGGGGCGCCGGTTTCCTATCGGAAACCCGCTGTCACCCTGCTGTCGCAGTTCGCGCCGTTCCCGACGCGGCGGGGCTTGTGCCGCACCGCAGCATCCCTAGACTGCGCGCCGGGCGGCGCTGCACGGGCAGGGCTGTGGCGCGGACATGAGGGGCAGACATATGGCCGGATTCGGCAAGATCCTGATCGCCAACCGGGGCGAGATCGCGATTCGCGTCATGCGGGCCGCGAACGAGATGGGCAAGCGCACTGTCGCCGTCTTCGCCGAGGAGGACAAGCTGTCGCTCCATCGGTTCAAGGCCGACGAGGCTTACCGGATCGGCGAGGGGCTGTCGCCGGTGGGGGCCTATCTGTCGATCCCCGAGATCATCCGGGTGGCGAAGGGGGCGGGCGCCGACGCGATCCATCCCGGCTACGGGCTTCTGTCGGAAAACCCCGAATTCGCCGAAGCCTGTGCGGCGGTGGGGATCGCCTTCATCGGCCCGCGCCCCGACACGATGCGCGCGCTTGGCGACAAGGCCAGCGCAAGGCGGGTCGCGGTCAAGGCGGGCGTGCCGGTGATCCCCGCGACCGAAGTGCTGGGCGAGGACATGGATGCGATCCGCGCCGAGGCCGCCGAGATCGGCTATCCGCTGATGCTCAAGGCAAGCTGGGGTGGCGGCGGGCGGGGGATGCGGCCGATACACGGGCCGGAGGAACTGGAGACCAAGCTGCGCGAGGGGCGGCGCGAGGCCGAGGCCGCCTTCGGCAACGGCGAAGGGTATCTCGAAAAGATGATCCTGCGCGCCCGCCATGTCGAGGTGCAGATACTGGGCGACCACCACGGCGGGCTCTACCACCTTTACGAGCGCGACTGCACCGTGCAGCGCCGCAACCAGAAGGTGGTCGAGCGCGCCCCCGCCCCCTATCTGACCGACGCGCAGCGGGCCGAGGTCTGCGATCTCGGGCTGCGGATCGGCCAGGCGGTCGGCTACCAGAACGCGGGCACGGTCGAGTTCCTGATGGACATGGACTCGGGCCGCTTCTACTTCATCGAGGTCAATCCCCGCATCCAGGTCGAGCATACCGTGACCGAGGAGGTCACGGGGATCGACATCGTGCAGGCGCAGATCCGCATCAGTGAGGGCGCGACGCTGGCCGAGGCCACCGGCACCCCGTCGCAGGAGGAGGTGCGGCTGAACGGCCACGCGCTCCAGTGCCGGGTGACGACCGAGGATCCGCTCAACAACTTCATCCCCGACTATGGCCGGATCTCGGCCTATCGCTCGGCCACCGGGATGGGCATCCGGCTTGACGGCGGCACCGCCTATTCGGGCGGCGTCATCACCCGGCATTACGACAGCCTGCTGGTCAAGGTCACCGCGCGCGGCCGCACCCCGGAACAGGCCATCGCCCGGATGGACCGGGCGCTGCGCGAATTCCGCATCCGCGGTGTTTCGACCAATATCGCCTTCGTCGAGAACCTGCTGCGGCACCCGACATTCCTCGACAACACCTATACCACGCGCTTCATCGACACGACGCCGGAACTGTTCCGCTTCGAGAAGCGTCGCGACCGGGCGACCAGGATCCTGACCTATATCGCCGACGTGACGGTGAACGGGCATCCCGAGACCGCGGGCCGCCCCCGGCCCCCGGCGCGGGTCCGCGCCGCGCGGCTGCCCGCGCCCCTGCCCGCGCCCGCGCCGGGCACGCGGCAGATGCTGGAGCGCGACGGCCCGAAGGCGGTGGCCGACTGGATGCTGGGGGAGCGGCGGCTGCTGATCACCGACACCACCATGCGCGACGGGCACCAGTCGCTCTTGGCCACCCGGATGCGGTCCATCGACATGATCCGGGTGGCGCCCGCCTATGCCGCGCTGCTGCCGGGGCTGTTCAGCGTCGAATGCTGGGGCGGCGCCACCTTCGACGTGGCCTACCGCTTCTTGCAGGAATGTCCGTGGCAGCGGCTGCGCGACCTGCGCGCCGCCATGCCGAACCTGATGACGCAGATGCTGCTGCGCGCCTCGAACGGGGTCGGCTACACCAATTACCCCGACAACGTGGTGCAGGGCTTCGTGCGGCAGGCGGCCGAGACCGGGGTCGATGTGTTCCGGGTGTTCGACAGCCTGAACTGGGTCGAGAACATGCGCATCGCCATGGATGCGGTGGTCGACTCGGGCAAGGTCTGCGAGGCGGCGATCTGCTACACCGGCGACATCCTCGACCCGGCGCGGGCGAAATACGACCTGGGCTATTACGTCGCCATGGCGCGGGAGTTGCGCGACGCGGGCGCGCATGTGCTCGGCCTCAAGGACATGGCGGGCCTGCTGAAACCCGCCGCGGCGCGGGTGCTGATCAGGGCGCTCAAGGAGGAGGTGGGGCTCCCGGTCCATTTCCACACCCATGACACTTCGGGCATCGCCGGGGCCACGGTGCTGGCGGCGGCCGAGGCCGGGGCCGATGCGGTCGATTGCGCGATGGATGCGTTTTCGGGCGGCACCTCGCAGCCCTGCCTCGGCTCGGTGGCCGAGGCGCTGCGGCATACGGAACGCGACACCGGGCTGGATATCGCCGCGATCCGGGCGGTCTCGACCTACTGGGAAGGGGTGAGGGCCGATTACGCGGCCTTCGAGTCCGGCCTCCAGGCCCCCGCGTCCGAGGTCTGGCTGCATGAGATGCCCGGCGGTCAGTTCACCAACCTCAAGGCGCAGGCGCGGTCCTTGGGGCTGGAGGACCGCTGGCCCGAGGTCGCCCGCGCCTATGCCGACGCCAACGCCATGTTCGGCGATATCGTCAAGGTCACGCCGTCGTCGAAGGTGGTGGGCGACATGGCGCTGATGATGGTGGCGCAGGGGCTGACCCGCGAACAGGTCGAAGACCCCGCGACCGAGGTCGCCTTCCCCGACTCGGTGGTCGATATGCTGCGCGGCAACCTCGGCCAGCCCCCCGGCGGCTGGCCCGAAGGGCTGGTCAGGAAGGTGCTGAAGGGCGAGGCCCCGGCCACCGGCCGCCCCGGCCTGCACCTTCCTCCGGTCGATCCCGAGACCGCCCGGGCCGGGGCACTGGCCGAGATCCGCGCAAGGGCGGGCGAGGATGCCGACAGCCAGACGGTGGATGACGAGGATCTGAACGGTTATCTCATGTATCCCAAGGTGTTCCTCGATTACCGTGCGCGGCATGTGCTCTACGGCCCGGTCCGTACCCTGCCGACGCGGGTGTTCTTCTACGGCATGGAGCCGGGCGAGGAGATCACCGCCGAGATCGACCCCGGCAAGACGCTGGAAATCCGGTTGCAGACGGTGGGCGACACCGGCCCCGACGGCGAGGTCCGGGTGTTCTTCGAACTGAACGGCCAGCCGCGGGTGATCCGGGTGCCCGACCGCGCGGCCAAACCACTTGCCGCCCGTCGCGCCAAGGCCGCGGACGGCAACCCCTGCCACCTCGGCGCACCGATGCCGGGCGCGGTTGCTTCGGTGACGGTGACTCCGGGGATGCAGGTGAAGCCGGGAACCCTGCTGCTGACCATCGAGGCGATGAAGATGGAAACCGGCCTTCATGCCGAGCGCGAGGCGGTGGTCAAGGCGGTCCATGTCACACCGGGCGACCAGATCGACGCCAAGGATCTTCTGGTGGAGTTCGAGGAATAGGCTGCGCGCCATCCCGCCGGCCGGGGGCCGTCTGTCCCCTCCTGGCCTGCGGCGCGATCGTTCGCCGCCCCGCCCTTGCCCCCGTCCGGTCGGCAAGCGGCAGCCGGTCCACCGGATCCCGGCGGAAAATTTCCGGACGGGACGCCGGATGCCCCCTCAATTTCCCCGCGACGCCAGCCGCGTGACCGGGTGCGGCGCCGGGAGAGGGCGCGGCTTGTTGCGCGTTGCGTGTGGCGCGTGTATCACGCTGCGACGAATTGGCGACGACTTGGGATGAGGGAGAACGCGATGCGTCGTGTGGTTGTCACCGGGCTGGGGATGGTCACGCCGCTGGCCTGCGGGGTCGAGGCGACCTGGGAGCGGCTTCTGGCGGGGCAGTCGGGGGCGGGGCCGATCACGCGCTTCGACACCTCGAACGTGGTGACCACCTACGCCTGCGAGATCCCCATGGGCGACGGCAGCGACGGCACCTTCAACCCCGACGACTGGATGGAGCCGAAGGAGCGGCGCAAGGTCGATGACTTCATCCTTTACGGCATGGCGGCGGCGGCGCAGGCGGTCAAGGATTCGGGCTGGGTGCCCGCCACCGATGAGGACCGCGAGCGGACGGGCGTCATGATCGGCTCGGGGATCGGCGGGTTGTCGTCGATCGCCGAGACGGCGGTTCTGATCAAGGAGCGCGGGCCGAAGCGGGTGTCGCCGTTCTTCATTCCCGGCGCGCTGATCAACCTCGTCTCGGGGCAGGTGAGCATCCGCTACGGCTTCAAGGGGCCGAACCATGCCGTCGTGACCGCCTGTTCGACCGGCGCCCATGCCATCGGCGACGCGGCGCGGCTGATCGCGCTTGGCGACGCCGATGTGATGGTCGCGGGCGGTGCCGAAAGCCCGATTTCCGAGATCGGCATCGCCGGATTCAACGCCTGCAAGGCGTTGTCCACAAAGCGCCCCGACGACCCGGCCAGGGCCAGTCGTCCCTATGACGCCGACCGTGACGGCTTCGTGATGGGCGAGGGCGCGGGGGTCGTGGTACTGGAGGAATACGAGCACGCGAAGGCGCGCGGGGCGAAGATTTACGCCGAGGTTCTGGGCTATGGCCTGTCGGGCGACGCATACCATATCACCGCGCCTTCCGAGGATGGCGACGGGGGGTATCGGTCGATGAAGGCGGCGCTGAAGCGGGCGGGGCTGGAGCCCGATGCGGTCGATTACATCAATGCGCACGGCACCAGCACCATGGCCGACACGATCGAGCTTGCGGCGGTCGAGCGGCTGATGGGCGAGGCCGCGGGCCGTGCGACCATGAGTTCCACCAAGTCGAGCATCGGCCATCTGCTGGGGGCCGCCGGCGCGGTGGAGGCGATCTTCTGCGTGCTGGCGATCCGCGATCAGGTGGCGCCGCCGACGCTCAACCTCGATGATCCGGCGGCGGAAACCGCGCTCGACCTCGCGCCGAACGCGGCGCGGAAGCGCGAGATCAACGTGGCGCTGTCCAATTCCTTCGGGTTCGGCGGCACCAATGCGACGCTGGTGCTCGGGCGGGTGAAAGGCTGATGTGGCGCGCGCTTGTCGCGAATCTGCTGACGCTGGCCATTGTCGGGCTGGTGGTCGCGGCCGGGGTGATCGCCTGGGGGCGGGCGCAGTTCACCGGGCCGGGGCCGCTGACCGAAGCGGTCTGCGTGCGGGTGGAGCGGGGGGCGAACCTGGCCACCGTCAGCCGGGCGCTGGAGGCGCAGGGGGCAATTTCCGACGCGCGGATCATGCGGATCGGTGCGGGGTACTCGGACCACGGCCGGGGTCTGCGGTTCGGCAGCTATCTGGTGCCCGAGGCGGCGTCGATGGTGGATATTCTCGACATCCTGACCCGGGGCGGGCAATCGACCTGCGGGGCGGAGGTGAATTATCTGATCGGCGTGGTGAACACCGAGGTAATCCTGCGCGAGCTTGATCCGGCCACCCGGCGCTATGAGGAAATGTTGCGTTTCGATCCGGCGGGGGAGGAGCCCGCGGACTATCTCGACGCGGTGGCCGATCCGGCGCTGCGCTACCGGGTGACGGTGGCCGAGGGGGCAACAAGCTGGCAGGTGGCCGAGGGGCTGCGCCATGCCGGGTTCCTGTCTGGCGAGGTCGAGGCGGTGCCGGGCGAGGGCTGGCTGGCGCCGGACAGCTACGAGGTGGCGCCGGGGTCGGAGCGGATGGCGCTGCTCGATGAGATGGAGGCGCGGCAGCGGCGCATCCTTGAAGAGCTGTGGGCCGAGCGGGACGAGGAATTGCCCTACGATACGATGGAGGAGGCGCTGATCATGGCCTCGATCATCGAGAAGGAGACCGGGGTTCCCGACGAGCGGCGGCAGGTGGCGAGCGTTTTCGTCAACCGGCTGCGGCAGGGGATGCGGCTTCAGACCGACCCCACGGTGATTTACGGCATCACCGGCGGGCAGGGCGTGCTGGGGCGCGGAATCAGGCAGAGTGAACTTCGCGCCGTAACCCCTTACAATACCTATGTGATCGACGGGATGCCACCCACGCCGATCGCCAATCCGGGCCGGGCAAGCATCGCCGCCGCACTCAATCCCGACGACACGCCCTATATCTTTTTCGTCGCCGACGGCACCGGGGGCCATGCCTTCGCGGTGACGCTGGACGAGCACAACGCCAATGTCGCGAAGTGGCGCGAGATCGAGGCGGAGCGGGCGCGGCAGCAGCAGGAACAGGCGAACTAGGTCGGTAATGTTTGCGGGCCGTGTTGGTCGGTATCGCTTCCTGAAGCCAATGTAACGCGCAACAGAGGGCAGCGGCCGACCGCGGGGGGCCGCTGCAACACCTGTGGTCTGGCAGTTTATGGTGCCGGATACCCTGAGGTATGCGCATGGTGCAACGTCGCAGGAGCGGCCGCCCGCGGTCGGCCGCTGCCCGGCGGCGCTGGCGCGCCTTGATTCCGGGCTGGGCGCCCTTGTCTGCCCGGCCTGCCAACACGGGCTGTGGTATCCTCAACAGGTTAACGAAACCTTACCTGTGCGCACGCCAAGCCATTGGTGTTTCTGAACTTTTACCTTGACCCGGCGCGCGGTCCAGGTTATACATCGTGACATGCTAGGAGAGGTGGGCAAGCGGCCCGGGGGCAACCCCGGTGCCGCTTTTTCATTTCCTCCTCGTGCAGGGGGGCATGGGGGCAGGCGCAAGACCGACATGACGATCGAAACGCCCGTAGGGGAAACGGGGCTGCCGCGGGACATCCTGTCGGAAGCCTGGGATTTGTTTGATTTCGCGGCGAAGGCCCTGCGGGGCGCGCTTCGGGACATGGAGCGTGCCTCCGGGGCGGAGGGCGGCCATGTCCGCGAACTCGCGGTGGCGACGCGGGAGATGCGCGAGGCGCTGAAGCTGCTGGTATCGGAAAGGGCAAGCGTTGAAAAACTGCGCGATCAGCTTGGGGGGGCCGGGGTCCGGCTCGACTTCGACGCGGCAGGCGACGAGATCGGGTGCCGCCTGGCTTGCCTCCGTTCCGCCGGAGATGGTGGATGAGTTCCTCGGCGGGCTGAGCGATGCGGCCTTGTGCGCGCTGCCGTGGCTGTTCGAGTTCTGGGCGCTGCCGCATCAACTGCCGCCCGAGGGGGCGTGGAAGAGCTGGGTGATCATGGGCGGTCGCGGCGCGGGCAAGACCCGGGCCGGGGCGGAATGGGTGCGTAGCGAGGCCGAGGGGGCGCGGCCCGGCGATCCGGGGCGGTCGCGGCGGCTGGCGCTGGTGGGCGAGACCCACGACCAGGTGCGCGAGGTGATGGTGTTCGGCCAGAGCGGCATCCTGGCCTGTTCGCCGCCCGACCGGCGGCCGGTCTGGGAGGCGGGGCGGCGGCGGTTGGTGTGGCCCAACGGCGCGGTGGCGCAGGCGTTTTCGGCGCATGAGCCCGAGGCGCTGCGGGGGCCGCAGTTCGACGCGGCCTGGGTGGACGAGTTGGCGAAGTGGAAGAAAGGGCAGGAGGCGTGGGACATGCTCCAGTTCGCGCTGCGGCTGGGGGAGTATCCGCGGCAGGTCGTCACGACGACGCCGCGCAACGTGCCGGTCTTGAAGGCGATCCTCGCCAACCCCTCGACCGTGGTCACCCATGCGCCGACCGAGGCGAACCGGGCCTATCTGGCGGCCTCGTTCCTCGACGAGGTGCGGGCGCGCTATGCGGGGACGCGGATCGGGCGGCAGGAACTGGACGGGGTGCTGCTGGAGGATGCCGAGGGGGCGCTGTGGTCCTCGGGCTCGATCGAGGCGTGCCGGGTGGCGGCGGCGCCGGCGCTGGGCCGGGTGGTGGTGGCGGTCGATCCGCCGGTGACCGGGCATCGCGGTTCGGACGAATGCGGGATCGTGGTTGTCGGCGTGGTGACCGAGGGGCCGCCGCAGGACTGGCGGGCCTGGGTGCTGGAGGATGCGAGCGTGGCCGGGGCTTCGCCCGACCGCTGGGCGCGGGCGGCGCTGGACGCCATGGCGCGGCACGGGGCGGACCGGCTGGTCGCGGAGGTCAACCAGGGCGGCGATCTGGTGGAATCGGTGATCCGGCAGATCGACCCGCTGGTGCCCTACCGGGCGGTGCGGGCGGCGCGCGGCAAGGCGGCGCGGGCCGAGCCGGTGGCGGCGCTCTACGAGCAGGGGCGGGTGGCGCATCTGCGCGGGCTCGGCGCGCTTGAGGACCAGATGTGCCGGATGACGGCGCAGGGCTATCAGGGGCAGGGCAGCCCGGACCGGGTGGATGCGCTCGTGTGGGCGCTGACCGACCTGATGATCGAACCGGCGCAGGTCTGGCGGCGGCCGCGGGTGCGGGCGCTGTAGGCGGGGGCGCGGATCGCAGGCGAACCGGGTGGAATGGCGGCGCAACGGAGGGCAGCGGCCGACCGCGGGGGGCCGCTGCTACGGTTGTGTCTGGCAGTTTATGGTGCCGATAACCCCGACGCCTGTGCATGCCGCAACGTTGCAATAGCGGCCGCCCGCGGTCGGCCGCTGCCCGGGCCGCTTCGCGGCTGTTCCGGGCATGGGGCTTTGCCCCGAAGCGCGAGAGGGGAGTTTTCGGATGGTGTTCGACTTTCTGCGGAAGGGCGCGCGGGCTGCGCCCGAGGCCAAGGCTTCGGCGGCGGGGGCGGTGATCGCCTGGCACGGGCCGGGGCGGGCGGCCTGGAGCGCGCGGGATGCGATCTCGCTCACGCGGGCCGGGTTTCTGGGGAATCCGGTCGGGTTCCGGGCGGTCAAGCTGATCGCCGAGGCGGCGGCGGCGCTTCCCTTGGTGATGCAGGACTGCGACCGGCGTTACGACGCGCATCCGGTTCTGGACCTGATCCGGCGGCCCAATCCGGCGCAGGGCAAGGCGGAGCTGTTCGAGGCGCTTTATGCGCAGTTGCTGCTGTCGGGGAATGCTTGGCTGGAAGCGGCGCCGGGGTCGGGCCGGTTGCCCGCGGAACTGCATGTGCTGCGGTCGGACCGGATGGCGGTGGTGCCGGGGGCGGACGGCTGGCCGGTGGGGTATGACTATACCGTGGGGGCGCGCAAGCATCGGTTCGACATGACCGGCGCGGTGCAGCCGGTGTGCCATATCCGCAGCTTCCACCCGCAGGACGACCATTACGGGCTGGCGCCGTTGCAGGCGGCGGCGGTGGCGATCGACGTGCACAATTCCGCGTCGCGCTGGTCGAAGGCGCTTCTGGACAACGCGGCGCGGCCGTCCGGCGCCATCGTCTATCGCGGGGCGGACGGGGCTTCGGCGCTGAGTCAGGATCAATACGACCGGCTGGTGAGCGAGATGGAATCGCACCATCAGGGCGCGCGCAATGCCGGGCGGCCGATGCTGCTGGAGGGCGGGCTGGACTGGAAGCCGATGGGGTTCTCGCCCTCGGACATGGAGTTCCAGAAGACCAAGGAGGCGGCGGCGCGGGAGATCGCGGTCGCCTTCGGGGTGCCGCCCATGCTGATGGGCATTCCGGGCGACGCGACCTATGCCAATTATCAGGAGGCCAACCGGGCCTTCTTCCGGCTGACGGTGCTGCCGCTGGCCGCGAAGGTCACGGCGGCGGTGGCGCATTGGCTTTCGGGTTTCGCGGGCGAGGCGGTCGATCTGCGGCCCGACCTCGACCAGGTGCCGGCGCTGGCGGCGGAGCGCGACCAGCAATGGGCGCGGGTGGCGGCGGCGGATTTCCTCACGGTGGCGGAGAAGAGGGCTCTGCTGGGCCTGCCGCGGGTCGCGGAGGAGGAATGAGCGGGCGTTCGGGGGCGGGATCGCGGTTCCTCTACGACAGTTTCGACGCGGCGAGCGCGCGGATCGAGGCCAACGAGCGGGTGGCGGAGGAACGCTGGGGTGCGCTGGAATACCGGCTCGGGCGGATCGAGGATGCGCTGGAGCGGCTGGAGCGGCGGATCTGGCTGGGGGTTTACGGGGTCGCGGCCTTCCTGCTGGCGCAGGGCGCGGGGGCGGTGATCGGAGCGGCGATGAGGTGAGGCGGATGCGGGAATTGGGCGGGCTTGAGCGGAAATTCCACCGGCCCGAGGCCGGGCTGGTTCTGGGCGAGGATGCGCGGATCGAGGGTTACGCCTCGGTCTTCGGGGTGGCGGATCAGGGCGGCGACGTGGTGGAGCCGGGGGCCTATGCGGTGTCGCTGGCCGCGCTGGCCGCCGCAGGGCGGCGGGTGAAGTTCCTCTGGCAGCACGATCCGGCGCAGCCGATCGGGGTCTGGGAGGAGGTGGCCGAGGACGCGCGCGGGCTTTATGTGCGCGGGCGGTTGTTGCCCGAGGTCGCGAAGGGGCGCGAGGCGGCGGCTTTGCTGGCGGCGGGGGCGGTCGATGGCTTGTCCATAGGTTACCGCACGCGGCGGGCGGCGAAGGGCGAGGGCGGCGGGCGGCTGCTGCGCGAGCTGGAGCTGTGGGAGGTGTCGCTGGTGACCTTCCCGATGCTGCCGGAGGCGCGGGTGGCGGCGAAGCGCGACGAGGGGCTGGCGGTGCTGGCGGCGGCGTTCGCGGAGGCGCGGCGGGAGATTGCGGCGGGGGGATGGTCCTCGCCGTAGGGCGGCGCGGGCAGAGGCTGCCGAAGCCTCCGGCGGGAGTATTTTCAGCAAGATGAAGAACGGGTTGGCTTTCGCCGGGCGCAGGTTCGGCGGGGGTGGCGGAGTTTTGGCGAGAGGGGTTCGAGGATGAGCGAGCGCGGGGATGTGGCCGGGTTTCTGGAGGAGTTCCGGGGATTTCGGACCGAGATCAGGAACAGGCTGCAACAACAGGAAGAACGCATGACCATGCTGGATCGCAAATCGGCGGGGGCGGCCCGCCCGGCGCTGTCGGGGGCGGCGGCCGTCGAGGTGCCGCATCGCAAGGCGTTCGGTGCCTATCTGCGCAACGGCGATGACGACGGGCTGCGCGGGCTGGTGCTGGAGGGGAAGGGGCTGAACAGTTCGGTCGCGGCGGAGGGCGGCTATCTGGTCGATCCGCAGACCGCGGAGAGCATCCGTTCGGTGCTGAAATCGACCTCCTCGCTGCGGGCGGTGGCGAATGTGGTGCAGGTCGAGGCGACCTCCTTCGACGTGCTGGTCGATCACGGCGACGTGGGCACCGGCTGGGCCACCGAGGCCGGGCCGGTGGGCGAGAGCGACACGCCGGTGATCGAGCGGATCTCGATTGCGCTGCATGAGTTGTCGGCCATGCCGAAGGCGAGCCAGCGGCTGCTCGATGACAGTGCCTTCGATATCGAGGGCTGGCTGGCGGGCCGGATCGCCGACCGTTTCTCGCGCGCCGAGGCCGCGGCCTTCGTCGGCGGCGACGGGGTGGACAAGCCGCGCGGCTTCCTGACCCATGACAAGGTGCCGCTGGGCGCCTGGGAATGGGGCAGGCTGGGCTATGTCGCCACCGGCAATGCGGGTGATTTCGCCAGCGTCAACGCGGCGGATGCCATCGTCGATCTGGTCTATGCGCTGGATGCCTCCTACCGGGCCGGGGCGAGTTTCGTGATGAACTCGAAGACCGCGGGGGCGGTGCGCAAGATGAAGGACGCGGACGGCCGCTTCCTGTGGTCGGACGGGCTGGCGGCCGGGGAACCGGCGCGGCTGATGGGCTATCCGGTGCTGGTGGCCGAGGACATGCCGGATATCGCGGCGGGCACCTTCGCCATCGCCTTCGGCGATTTCGGCGCGGGCTACACCATCGCCGAGCGGCCCGACCTGCGGGTGTTGCGCGATCCGTTCTCGGCCAAGCCGCATGTGCTGTTCTACGCGACCAAGCGGCTGGGCGGCGATGTGAGCGACTTCGCGGCGATCCGCCTGCTGCGCTTCGCCGTGGACTGAGGCGGGGTTTGCGGTCCGGGCGGGGGCCCGGGCCGCGCGGCCGGGGTGGCAATCGGAAGGGATCGGATGATGTTGACCGAGGTGGGGGCCGTGCCAGACGCGGCGCTGCCGGTGGCGGCGCTGCACGGGCATCTGCGGCTGGCGAGCGGCTTTGCGGGCGAGGGTGTGCCGGAGGAGGAGGCGCTGTTGCGGTTCTACCTGCGGGCGGCGCTGGCGGCGATCGAGGGGCGGATCGGCAAGGCGTTGCTGGAACGCGAGTTCCGCTGGGAGGTCGGCTTCTGGCGCGACGGCGGCGCGGGCGGGCAGGCGTTGCCGCTGGCGCCGGTGGCGGAGATCCTGTCGCTCGCGTTGCGGTCGCGCGACGGGGCCGAGGTGGCGGTCGATCCGGCGCGCTACCGACTGGCGGCGGATGCGCATCGGCCGCGGCTGGTGCCGGTGGGGCGGTTCCTGCCGTCGCTGCCGGTGGGCGGGCAGGCGGTGGTGGTGCTGCGGGCCGGGTTCGGCGGCTGGGACGACCTGCCCGCCGATCTGGCGCAGGCGGTATTGCTTTTGGCGGCGCGGTATTACGAGCACCGGCATGAGGCGGGGGCCGAGGCTGCGGGGGCGGTGATGCCCTTCGGGGTCGCGGCGCTGATCGAGCGCTGGCGCACGGTGCGGGTGCTGGGCGGGGGCGCGCGATGAGTGCGCCGCGACTGCCGCACCGGCTGGTGCTGGAGGGGCCGGTGCGGGTGCCGGACGGGGTGGGCGGCCACGACGGCGGCTGGGCGGTGCTCGGTGTGCTGTGGGGCGCGCTTGCGGCCGGGGCCGGGTCGGCGGCGGGCGATCCGGTGCCGTTCGGCCGGGTGGCCTGGCGGATCACGGTGCGGGCGGCGCCCGCGGGGGCGCCAGAGCGGCCGGTCGCCGGGCAACGGTTGCGGCTGGGCGCGCGGGTGTTCGCGATCCTCGCCGTGGCCGAGCGCGATCCGGGCGGGTGCTACCTGACCTGTTTCGCCCGCGAGGAGGAGGTATCGGCATGAGTTACGGTGCGGCGGCGGCGCTTCAGGCGGCGGTCTATCAGCGGCTGATGGCGAGCGAGGCGCTGGGGGCGCTGGTGGGGGCGGCGGTTTACGACGCGGTGCCGCCCCCCGAGGCGCCGGGCACCTTCGTGCTGATCGGGCCGGAGGAGGCGCGGGATGCCTCGGACCGTTCGGGCGGGGGGGCGGAGCATCGCTTCGTGGTCAGCGTGGTGTCGGATGCGGCCGGGTTCCGGGCGGCCAAGGCCGCGGCGGCGGCGGTGTCGGATGCGCTGGTGGGGGCGGAGTTGCTGCTGTTGCGCGGGCGGCTGGTGGGGCTGTGGTTCCAGCGCGCGGCGGCGCGGCGCGTGGGCGGCGGGCGGCGGATCGACCTGACGTTCCGGGCGCGGGTGGAGTTGTAGGGCGCGGGGGTGGTGGGCAGATTGCCCACCCTACGGGTTGCGCGTTGCAGGGTGGGCGATTCCGCCCGCCGCGCGGCGGATGGTGGGCAGGATTGCCCGCCCTGCGGGGTGCGCGGGTGGCCCGGCGGCATGGGTGTTTTCGGCAAGATGATGGGGTGAGCGTCTCGCCTTCGGGCGGCGCGGATCGGGACGGAGGGACGGCAATGGCGGTGCAGAACGGCAGGGATCTGCTGGTGAAGATCGACCTGACCGGCGACGGGCAGTTCGAGACCATCGCGGGGCTGCGGGCCACGCGGATCAGCTTCAACGCCGAGACGGTGGATGTGACCACGCTGGACAGTCAGGGCGGCTGGCGCGAGCTGCTGGCGGGTGCGGGGGTGAAGTCGGCGGCGATCTCGGGCTCGGGCGTGTTCCGCGACGAGAGCACCGACGAGCGGGCGCGGCAGATCTTCTTCGACGGCGAGGTGCCGGGGTTCCAGGTGGTGATTCCGGGTTTCGGCGTGGTGGAGGGACCGTTCCAGATCGCCTCGCTGGAATATGCGGGCAGCCACAATGGCGAGGCCACCTGGGAAATGTCGCTGGCCTCGGCCGGGGCGCTGTCGTTCACGGCGCTGTGATGGCCAATCCGATGCGGGGCGAGGTGGCGCTGTGGCTCGACGGGCGGCGGCAGGTCTGCCGGTTGACGCTGGGGGCGCTGGCGGAGCTGGAGGCGGCCTTGGACAGTGGCGGGCTGATCGAGTTGGTGGAGCGGTTCGAGGCCGGACGGTTCTCGGCCCGCGACGTGCTGGCGCTGGTGCTGGCCGGGTTGCGCGGCGGGGGCTGGGACGGCGATGCCGCCGATTTGCGCCGGGCGGAGATCCGGGGCGGGGTGGTGGAGGCGGCGCGGGTGGCGGCGCTGTTGCTCGCCCGTGCCTTCGGGCCGGTGGACGGGGCGGAATGAGTGCGTTCGACTGGCCGGGGCTGATGCGGGCCGGGATGCTGCGGCGTGAGCTGGGCGGGCTCGGGCTGGCGCCGGATCAGTTCTGGGCGCTGACGCCCGCGGAGCTGCGGCTGATGCTGGGGGTGGGGGCGTTGCCCGCGCCCTTGGGCCGGGCGCGGCTGGAGGAACTGGTGCAGGCGTTCCCGGACGAGAGGAGTGACCGGAATGGATGAGGGCGAGGCGGAGCGGTTCGCCGAACAGTTGGCGGCGCTGGAGGCGGGGCTGGGCTCGGCCGCCGTGGTGACGGCCAGTTTCGGCGGCGAGCTGGGGCGGATGCGCGAGAACCTGATGTTCACCGGCCGCGAGGTCGGCGTGCTGTCGGCGGGGCTCGGCGGTGGGCTGCGCCGCGCCTTCGACGGGCTGGTGTTCGGCGGCGCGCAATTGTCGGACGCGCTGCGGCATGTGGCGCGCACGATGGTCGATACGGTCTACGGCATCGCCATGCGGCCGGTGCAACAGGCTTTGGGCGGGGCACTGGCCGGGGGGCTGGCGCAGGTGATGGGGGCGGCTTTGCCCTTTGCCTCGGGCGGGGCCTTTTCGCAGGGGCGGGTGATGCCTTTTGCCAAGGGCGGCGTGGTGGGGGCGCCCACGGCGTTTCCGATACGCGGCGGGGTCGGGCTGATGGGCGAGGCCGGGCCGGAGGCGATCCTGCCCCTGTCGCGCGGGGCGGACGGGCGGCTCGGGGTGCAGGCGTCCAGCTCCGGCGGGCGGCCGGTGCAGGTGGTGATGAACATCTCCACCCCTGATGTGCAGGGCTTCCAGCGCAGCCGCAGCCAGATCGCGGCGCAGTTCGGCCGGGCGCTGGCGCGCGGCGAAAGGAACGGGTGAGGCGATGGCATTTCACGAGGTGCGGTTTCCCGCCCGGCTGAGCTTCGGCGCGCTGGGCGGGCCGGAGCGGCGCACGGAGATCGTGACGCTGGCGAACGGGCATGAGGAGCGCAACACCCCCTGGGCCCATTCCCGGCGGCGCTACGACGCGGGGCTGGGGCTGCGGCGGCTGGAGGATGTGGAGGAGCTGATCGCCTTCTTCGAGGCGCGGCGCGGGCCGCTGCACGGGTTCCGCTGGAAGGACTGGGCTGACTGGAAATCCTGCCCGGCGGCGCGGGTGCCGGAGCCGGAGGACCAGCTTTTGGGCCATGGCGACGGGATGGGGCGGGTGTTCGCCTTGGCGAAGACCTATGCCTCCGGGGGCGCGGATTATGTGCGGCCCATCGTCAAGCCGGTCATGGGCACGGTGCTGGTGGCGCTGGCGGGGAAGCCGCTGCCGGAGGGGGCGGGCTGGTCGGTCGATGCGGCGGCCGGGCTGGTGACGTTCGACGATCCGGTGCCCGAGGGGGCGCCGGTGACCGCGGGGTTCGAGTTCGACGTGCCGGTCAGGTTCGATACCGAGGCCATCCGCACCTCGGTCGCGCGGTTCCAGGCGGGCGAGGTGCCCGATGTGCCGGTGGTGGAGGTGCGGCTTTGAGTGCGGAGGGGTTGTATGCGCATCTGGGCTCCGGGGCGGCGACGCTGGCGCGGGCCTGGGCGGTGGAGCGCGCCGACGGGGTGGTGATGGGGTTCACCGATCACGACCGGGATCTGGCCTTCGAGGGGATGACTTTCCGCGCCGGGTCGGGGCTGAGCGCGCGGGCGTTGTCGCAATCGACCGGGCTTGCAGTGGACAATACCGAGGTCATGGGGGCGCTTTCGGATGCGGTGATCCGTGAGGCGGATCTGATGGCCGGGCGCTATGACGGGGCCGGGGTGCGGATCTGGGCGGTGAACTGGGCGGCGCCGGAAGAGCGGGTGCTGCTGTTCAAGGGCGCGATCGGCGAGGTGGCGCGGGCGGGCGGCGCGTTCCAGGCGGAGCTGCGGGGGCTCGCCGAGGTGCTGAACCAGCCGCGCGGCCGGGTCTATCGCGGCACCTGCCCGGCGGTGCTGGGGGATGCGGGTTGCGGGGTCGATCCCGGCCTGCCGGGGCTGTCGGCGGAACGCCCGGTGGCGGAGGTCGTGGAGCCGGGGCGGGTGTTCCGGTTCGCCGGGCTTTCGGGCTTCGACGAGCGCTGGTTCGAGAAGGGGCGGCTTCGGGTGCTGGGCGGTGCGGCGGCGGGGCTGGCGGCGGTGATCAAGAACGACCGCAGCGGGCCGGGTGGCCGGGTGGTCGAGCTGTGGGCGGCGCTGCGGGCCGAGGTGGCGGCGGGCGACATGGTGCGGCTGGAGGCGGGTTGCGACAAGCGGGCGGAGACCTGTCGGTTGAAGTTCGGCAATTTCGTCAACTTCCGCGGCTTCCCGCATATGCCGGGCGACGACTGGCTGACGGTGTTTCCGGCCCGCGCCGCGCGGGGGGATGGCGGGGGCTGAGGCGCGCTTGTCCGGCGTTGCGTTGCGGCGGGTTCGCCCCCGGGGCGGCCACGGGCCGCCCGTTCGCGGCTGGAACCTTCCACTGGAAGGTTCCCGAGACGCCGCTCACCCTCCGGCGGGGATATTTCTTTCACGGTGAAATGCAAGAGCTGCTCTTAATCCCTTCACCGTGATGAAAATATCCTCGGGGGGTGAATTGGGCGCGTAGCGACCAAGAGGGGGCCAGACGGCCCCCCTTTTTTGTGCGGATCACGGGGCGGAGGCGGCGGGCATGGTGGCAGGCGCGGCGGCAACCGGCGGCAGGGTGGTGGCCGAGGCGCGGGGCTGGATCGGCACGCCCTATGTGCATCAGGCTTCGGTGCGCGGCGCAGGGGCGGATTGTCTCGGGCTGATCCGCGGGGTCTGGCGGGCGGCGCTGGGGGCGGAGCCGGTCGCGGTGCCGCCCTATACCCCCGACTGGGCCGAGCCTGCGGCGCGGGAGGTGCTGGCCGAGGCGGCGGGGTGCTGGCTGGTGGCGAAGCCCCTGGGCGAGGAGGCGGCGGGCGATGTGCTGCTGTTCCGGATGCGCGCGGGCGGGATCGCCAAGCATCTGGGGATCGCCGGGTACGTGGGTCCGGCGGCCACATTCATTCACGCCTACAGCGGGCACGGGGTGGTGGAAAGCCCGCTCTCGGCGCCCTGGCGGCGGCGGATCGTGGGACGGTTCGCCTTTCCGGCGGTGGGCTGACAGAGGGTAAGGGACAGGGATGGCGACGTTACTGCTTTCGGCGGTCGGGGCGGCCGTGGGGTCGGGGTTCGGCGGCACCGTGCTGGGGATGTCGGGCGCGGTGATCGGCCGGGCGGTCGGCGCCACTTTGGGTCGGGTGATCGACCAGCGGCTTTTGGGCGCGGGGGCGCGGCCGGTGGAGACCGGGCGGGTCGAGCGGTTCCGGCTGATGGGCGCGGGCGAGGGGGCGCCGGTGGCGCAGCTCTGGGGCCGGGTGCGGGTCGGCGGGCAGGTGATCTGGGCTTCGCCGTTTGCCGAGGAGGTCACCAGGGTCTCGGGCGGCAAGGGGGCTTCGGGCCCGGCGGTGCATGAATATTCCTATCGGGTGAGCCTGGCCATCGCGCTCTGCGAGGGCGAGATATTGCGGGTCGGGCGGGTCTGGGCCGACGGGGCCGAGGTCGCGCCCGCGGGGCTGAACATGCGGGTCTATACCGGCGCGGCGGACCAGCTCCCTGATCCGGCGGTGGAGGCGGTCGAGGGGGCGGGCATGGCGCCGGCCTATCGCGGCACCGCCTATGTGGTGTTCGAGGACCTGCCGCTGGCGCCCTACGGCAACCGGGTGCCGCAGTTTTCGTTCGAGGTGATCCGCCCGGCGCAGGGCGACTATGCGGCCGGTCAAAGCGACCTGGGGTCTTCGGTGCGCGGTGTGGCCCTGATCCCCGGCACCGGGGAATATGCTTTGGCCACTACGGCCGAGCATTTCGCCTATGACGCGGGCGAGAACGTCTCGATCAACGTCAATTCGCCTTCGGGGCGGGCGGATATGGAGACCGCGCTGGAGCAGCTGACCGGCGAGTTGCCGGGTTGCAAGGCGGTATCGCTGATCGTGTCGTGGTTCGGCGACGACCTGCGTTGCGGGGAGTGCCGGGTGCGGCCGAAGGTGGAGCAGCGCGCGTTCGACGGCGAGGTGATGCCCTGGCGGGCCGGGGGGATCGGCCGGGGCGCGGCGGAGGAGATCGCGCGGCTGGACGGGCGGCCCGTGTATGGCGGGACGCCTTCGGATCATTCGGTGCTGGAGGCGATTGCCGCGCTGGAGGCGGCCGGGCAGGCGGTGATGTTCTACCCGTTCATCCTGATGGAGCAGATGGCGGGGAACGGGCGGCCCGATCCATGGAGCGGGGCCGGGGATCAGCCGGTGCTGCCCTGGCGGGGGCGGATCACCCTTTCGGTGGCGCCGGGGCGGGCGGGGTCGCCCGACCTGACGGCGGCGGCAGTGGATGAGGTGGCGGCGTTCTTCGGCACGGCGCAGGTTTCGGATTTCGCCGTGGTGAACGGGCGTGTGGTCTATTCCGGGCCGGACGAATGGTCCTACCGGCGGTTCATCCTGCATTATGCGCATCTCTGCGCGCTGGCGGGCGGCGTCGATGCCTTCTGCGTGGGGTCCGAGATGCGCGGGCTGACGCAGATCCGCGGGGCGGGGGGCGGTTTCCCGGCGGTGGCGGCGCTGCGGGTGCTGGCGGGGGAGGTGCGGGCGATCCTCGGGCCTGCGGTCAGGATCAGCTATGCCGCCGACTGGTCGGAGTATTTCGGCTACCTCAGCCCCGAGGGCGGCCGGTATTTTCACCTGGACCCGTTCTGGGCCGATGAGAACGTCGATTTCGTGGGCATCGACAATTACATGCCGCTGTCGGACTGGCGCGACGGCGAGGATCATGCGGATGCGCATTGGGGGTCGGTCCATGACCTCGGCTATCTCAAGGCCAATGTCGCTGGAGGCGAGGGTTACGACTGGTATTACCCGGACCCCGAGGCCGAGGCGGCGCAGCGGCGTGTGCCGATCACCGATGGCGCCCATGGCGAGGCGTGGGTCTGGCGCTACAAGGATCTGCGCGGCTGGTGGGCGCACCCGCATCACGACCGGGTGGGGGGCGTGCGCCGGGCGCAGCCGACGGCGTGGGAGCCACAGTCGAAACCGATCTGGTTTACCGAACTCGGCTGTCCGGCGATCGACCGGGGCACGAACCAGCCCAACGTGTTCCTCGACCCGAAGTCGTCGGAATCCTTCCTGCCGCGACATTCCTCGGGGCGGCGCGACGATTTCATGCAGATGCAGTATCTGCGGGCGATGGCGGAATACTGGGACGACCCGGCGAACAACCCGGAGTCGGAGCTTTATGCCGGGCGGATGGTGGATACCTCGCGCGCGTTCGTCTGGTGCTGGGATACGCGGCCGTTTCCGCAGTTTCCCGGCAATCTGGCGATGTGGAGCGACGGCGACAACTATTCGCGCGGGCATTGGGTGAGCGGGCGGTCGGCCAATCAGCCCTTGGCGGCGGTGGTGGCGGAGATCTGCGAGGGGGCGGGGCTGCGGGATTTCGACGTCTCGGGGCTTCATGGCGCGGTGCGCGGCTATCTGCGCGACGCGAACGGCAGCGGGCGGGCGGCGTTGCAGCCCTTGATGCTGGCCTACGGGTTCGAGGCGCTGGAGCGGGGCGGCCGGCTGGTGTTCCGGATGCGGCACGGGCGGGTGCGGGCGGCGCTTTCCGAGGGCGATTTCGCCGTGCATCCCGATCTGGGCGGCACGGTCGAGGCCGTGCGGGCGCCGGTGGCGGAGACGGTGGGGCGGGTGCGGCTGGTCTATACCGAGGCCGAGGGCGATTTTGATGTCCGCGCTGAGGAGGCGGTGTTCCCGGACGACACCTGCGAGACGGTCTCGCAATCCGAGACCGCGCTGGTGCTCACCCGGGCCGAGGCGCGGGGGGTGACGGAGCGGTGGCTGGCCGAGGCGCGGGTGGCGCGGGACGGGGCGCGTTTCGCGCTGCCGCCGTCGCGGCTGGCGCTCGGCCCCGGGGACGTGGTCGAGCTGCCGGAAGGGGCGGGGCGGTTCCGGATCGACCGGATCGAGAAGGGCGGCGCGCAGCTTGCCGATGCGGTGCGGGTGGAGCCTGCGGTCTATGTGCCCTCGGACCATGCCGAGGAACGGTTGGCGCCCCGGCCTTTCGTGGCGCCGGTGCCGGTGGCGCCGGTGTTCCTCGATCTGCCGTTGCTGCGCGGCGGCGACGATCCGGTGGCACCATGGGTCGCGGTGACGGCGCGGCCCTGGCCGGGGGCGGTGGCGGTCTGGGATGCGATCTCGGACGAGGGCTATGCGCTCAATACGCTGGTCGGTGCGCCCGCCTCGCTGGGGGTCACGCTGGGGCCCTTGTTCGCCGCGCCTTACGGGCGCTGGGACCGGGGGCCTGCGCTGCGGCTGCGGCTGGCGCGGGGGCAGCTGGCTTCGGCTTCGGAGGCGGCGGTCTTCGCGGGGGCCAATGCGCTGGCGATCGGAGCGGGCGACGGCGGGCCGTGGGAGGTGATGCAGTTCCGCGAGGCGGTGCCGGTGGCGCCCCGGGTTTGGGACATAAGGCTGCGGCTGCGGGGGCAGGCGGGCACGGACGGGGTGATGCCCGGGGTCTGGCCTGCGGGCAGCCGGGTGGTGGTGCTCGACGGGGCGCTGAAGCAGGTGGTGCTTGATCCGGCGGGCCGGGGGCTGGTGCGGCACTGGCGGGTGGGCGTGGCGGCGCGGCCGCATGACGACCCTTCGATGGTGCATCGGGTGCTGGCCTTCGACGGTGCGGGGCTGCGGCCTTGGGCACCTGCGCATCTGCGGGTGCGGCGCGGGGCAGGCGGGACCGATCATGTGAGCTGGGTGCGGCGGGCGCGGCTCGACGGCGATGGCTGGGCGCTGGAGGAGGTGCCGCTGGGCGAGGCGGCGGAGGTCTACCGGCTGCGGGTGCTGGTGGAGGGCGAGATCCGGCGCGAGGAGGTGCTGGCCGAGCCGCGCTGGAGCTATCCGGCCGGGGAGCGGGCGGCGGATGGTATCGCCGGGCCGTGGCGGATCGAGGTGGCACAGGTTTCGGACCGTTTCGGGCCGGGGCCGTTCAAGGGGATTGATCGGGAGGATTGACCGGAATGGATGACACGACACGGTTGGCGCTGCCGCTCGTGGCGCCTGCGCAGGCGCAGAAGCATGTGACGGTGAACGAGGCGTTCACCCGGCTCGACGGGCTGGTGCAGGCGGCGGTCATGGGCACGGGGTCCGCCCCGCCCGGCAGCCCGGAGGAGGGCGAGTGCTGGATCGTCGGCGCGGCGCCGACCGGCGACTGGCAGGGCTGGGCGGGCGATCTTGCGCTGTTCGCCGCCGGTGGCTGGCTGCGGCTGCGGGCGCGCGAGGGCTGGCGGGTCTGGGACATGGGCGCGCAGGCCATGCAGTTGCGCCGGGCCGAAGGCTGGGGGCCGATGGCGGCGGGCGGGCTTGATGCCGGGGCGCTGGCCGAGGGCGTGCTGGAGCGGCTGGGGGTGGCCACGGGGTCGGATTCCGTCAACCGGCTGGCGGTGGCGGGGGATGCCACGCTGCTGACCCATGCGGGCGGCGGGCATCAGTTGAAGATCAACAAGGCCGCGCCCGGCGATACCGCGAGCCTGCTCTATCAGACCGGCTGGTCGGGCCGGGCCGAGATGGGGCTGGCGGGCGATGACGATTTCGCGGTCAAGGTCAGCCCGGACGGCGCAGCCTGGCATACGGCGCTGCGGGTCGAGCGCGCGACCGGGCAGGTGGTCACGCCGGCCGGGCGGCGCGACGCGGTGAGCGGCGGGCGGATCTCGGAGATGCTCTGGACGCCGGGGGGCGCGGGCATCACCACGGTGGTCCAATGGAACACGGATGCGATCATGGAGCATGGGCAGAACCCGCGCAGCGAGGTGATCGACTCGGTCTCCGGCGACGAGATCACCTTCGCCAGCCCGGATGTGCGGGGCACCTTCGGGCTGTGGAGCGGCTACATGGAGGGCGCGAGCCATATCCGCGTCTGGAACCTGGACCGCAGCCCGGTGCAGAGCGCGTGGATCAGGGCGATGCCGGGCAACGGCACCATCGCCGTGCTCGATTCGGCGCATATCGCCGGCTGGCGGGCGGGCGACCGGGTGCAGATCGGCGATCCGACCAACCGGCAGCCGGGCCGGGTGGTGGCGGTCGATATCTCGCCGATGCTGCGACAGGTCTTCGGTACGGTGTTCCGGCAGACCGGGATCGTCGTCCGGGGGCAGTTGCACACGCCCGAAGCGGGCGGGCGGCTTGAACTGACGCCGGACGGGACGACCGGTTCGTTCGTCCAGGCCGTGACCAGCGTCGGCGGCGGGGCCTTCACCGCGGGCGGCACCACCATGATGCCCTGTGTGGTCCCGTCGCCGGTCTCGGACAGCAACCTGCTGTTGTATCGCGAGGTTCTGGCGACGACCGCGACCGTTTGCGCGCTTGGGTCGGTTGCGATCACGGTCTGACGGGGTGTCTTTCCGGGCCGTGAGCCGGGCGGAAACGGGGGAGGGCGGGCGATGCGGCCGGTGTTGCACGGCGATCTGGTGGCGGCGGCGCGGGCCTTGCGTGCGGTGCCGGGGGCGGAGCGTCCGGCGCTGATGCGGCGGATGCTGGCGCAGGCGGGATGGGCCGACGCCTATCGCCGGGCGCTGGGCCGGGCGCATCCCGAATGGGGCGACGGCAGCCTGATGGCCGCCGCCGGGCGGTTCCCGCAGGCGCGCGAGCCGTTCCTGAGCGATGCCGACTGGCTCGATTGCCTGTGGGTCTCGGTCTCGGTGCTCTTGTCGCGGGCGCGGGAGCACGCGGCGCGGCGCCGAAAAAACCGCGCGGCGATCTTTCGGGGGTGAGTCCCGCTTCCCATCTGCTATAAGCGGAACCCGGAAGACCCGCCCGAAGACCCCGTGAATGCCGGAGAGGATGCCATGACCGAAAGCCGCGCGACACATGCCCGGATCGAGACCGTCGATCCCGTCTGGCGCCGCATCCGCACCGAGGCCGAGGCCGCGGTGACGGATGAGCCGCTGCTGGGCGGGCTGATCCATGGCAGTATCCTGCATCACCCGTCGCTGGAACGCGCGCTGGCGTTCCGCTTCTCGCTCAAGCTCGCCTCGGGGGAGATGGGCGAACAGCTCCTGCGCGAGATCGGCGACGAGGCATACCGTGACGACCCCGATCTGGGGCAGGCGGCGCGGGCCGATCTGGTGGCGGTCTATGACCGTGATCCGGCCTGCCACCGGCTGATCCAGCCGATCCTGTTCTTCAAGGGATATCAGTCGCTTCAGGCGTATCGGATCGGCAACTGGCTGTGGCGGGCCGGGCGGCGCGACCTGGCCGGCTTCGTGCAGGCGCGGATTTCCGAGGTGTTCGGGGTCGATATCCACCCGGCGGCGCGGATCGGCCGGGGGATCATGCTCGACCATGCCCATTCCATCGTGATCGGCGAGACCGCAGTGGTGGGCGACAACGTGTCGATGCTGCATTCGGTGACGCTGGGCGGCACCGGCAAGGCCGATGGCGACCGGCATCCGAAGATCGGCAACGGGGTGCTGATCGGCGCCGGGGCCAAGGTGCTGGGCAATATCCGGGTCGGTGACTGCTCGCGCATCGCGGCGGGATCGGTGGTGCTGTCCGAGGTGCCGCGCTGCAAGACCGTGGCGGGGGTGCCCGCGCGGGTGGTGGGCGAGGCCGGTTGCGACCAGCCCTCGGTCAGCATGGACCAGCTGTTCAACGGGGACTGAGGCGGCGGGGAACAAGGCGGCCCCCTGCGGGGGGCCGCGTCGGCGATGCTTCAGGGCCGCCCGCCGCGCGCAAGCGCCGCGACCCCGGTGCGGGCGACCTCGCACAGGCCCAAGGGGCGCATCAGTTCGGCGAAGGCGTCGATCTTTTCCGGCGTGCCGGTGATCTCGAAGACAAAGCTTTCCAGCGTCGAATCGACCACGCTGGCACGGAAGATCTCCGCAAGCCTCAGCGCCTCGATCCGGTGGTCGCCCTTGCCCGCGACCTTCAGGAGCGCCAGTTCGCGCTGGACCGCCGGGCCCTCGACCGTCAGGTCATGGACGTCGTGCACCGGCACCATGCGGGCCAGTTGGGCCTTGATCTGCTCGATCACCTGCGGCGTGCCGGTGGTGACCACGGTGATGCGGCTCCGGTGGCCTTCGTGATCGACCTCGGCCACGGTCAGGCTTTCGATATTGTAGCCCCGGCCCGAGAACAGCCCGATCACCCGCGCGAGCACGCCGCTTTCGTTATCGACCAGCACCGCGAGGGTGTGGCTTTCGATCACCTCGGCATGGGGGTCGCGCAGGTCGTAGGCCGAGTGGCGCGACGAGCCTTTCTGGATGTTGAGCGGTGACATGCTGGCCCTTCTTCTGTCTGGAAATATCCTCGGGGGGTCCGGGGGGCAGACAGCCCCCCGGCTCTGCGGTCTCACACCAGCACCGCGCCCCCGGCCTGGATCACGCCTTCGGTCTTGTCCTCGCCCAGCAGCATTTCGTTATGCGGCTTGCCGGAGGGGATCATCGGGAAGCAGTTCTCGTGCTTCTCGACCAGACAGTCGAAGATCACCGGCCCGTCATAGGCCAGCATCTCCTCGATCGCGGCGTCGAGGTCGGCGGGGTCCGAGACCTTGATCCCCTTGCAGCCGAACGCCTCGGCAAGCTTGACGAAATCGGGCAGGCTTTCCGACCACGAATGCGAGTAGCGTTCGCCGTGCAGCAGTTGCTGCCACTGGCGGACCATGCCGAGCCGTTCGTTGTTCAGGATGAACTGTTTCACGGGCGCGCGGAACTGCATCGCGGTGCTCATCTCCTGCATGTTCATCAGCCAGGACGCCTCGCCCGCGACGTTGATCACCAGTGCGTCGGGGTGGGCGATCTGCACCCCGATGGACGCGGGCAGGCCGTAGCCCATCGTGCCCAGCCCGCCCGAGGTCATCCAGCGGCCGGGCTCGTCGAAGCCGAGGAACTGCGCGGCCCACATCTGGTGCTGGCCCACTTCGGTCGTGACGTAGCGGTCGCGGCCACGGGTCAGCGCCTCAAGCCGTTGCAGCGCGTATTGCGGCTTGATCGAGTCGTCCGAGGGTTTGAACGCCAGGCAGTCCACCTTGCGCCATTCGTCGATCCTGGTCCACCATTTCGCCAGCGCCGCCTTGTCGGTCTTGCGGCCGCGCGACTTCCAGACCTTGAGCAGGTCTTCAAGCACATGGGCCACATCGCCGAGGATCGGCACATCGACCCGGATCACCTTGTTGATCGAGGAGGCGTCGATGTCGATATGCGCCTTTTTCGAGCCGGGGCTGAAATCGGCGACCCGGCCGGTGATGCGGTCGTCGAACCTTGCGCCGACGTTGATCAGCAGGTCGCAGCCGTGCATGGCAAGGTTGGCCTCGTAAAGCCCGTGCATCCCCAGCATCCCCAGCCAGTTCTTGCCCGAGGCCGGATAGGCGCCGAGGCCCATCAGCGTGGAGGTGACGGGGAAATTCGTGGCCTCGACCAGTTCGCGCAGCAGCTGGCTGGCGCCGGGGCCCGAGTTGATCACGCCGCCGCCGGTGTAGAACACCGGGCGTTCGGCGGTCTCGATCATCTCGACCAGCCGGGTGATCGCCTCGATATCGCCTTTCACCCGGGGCCGGTAATGGTCGGTGCGGACCTTTTGCGGCGGCACGTAGTCGGCTTCGGCGAACTGCACGTCCTTGGGGATGTCGATCAGCACCGGGCCGGGGCGGCCCGAGGTGGCGACGTGGAACGCCTGATGGATCGTCTCGGCCAGTCTGGCCGTGTCCTTCACCAGCCAGTTGTGCTTGGTGCAGGGCCGGGTGATGCCGACGGTATCGGCCTCCTGAAAGCCGTCGGTGCCGATCATGAAGGTGGGCACCTGCCCGCTGAGAACCACGAGCGGGATCGAATCCATCAGCGCATCGACGATCCCGGTCACCGCGTTGGTGGCCCCGGGGCCCGAGGTCACCAGCACCACGCCGGGCTTGCCGGTCGTGCGCGCATAGCCTTCGGCCGCGTGGACCGCGCCCTGTTCGTGGCGCACGAGAATGTGGCGGATGTCGTTTTGCTGGAAGATCTCGTCATAGATCGGCAGCACCGCACCGCCGGGGTAGCCGAATACCACTTCGACCCCCTGGTCCCTGAGCGCCTGCACCACCATCCTTGCGCCGGTCATTGCCCGTGTCATCTTCCTCAGCTCCCGTTCATCGGCCATCCCGGCCGGTCCAGCGGTATCGCGCAACAAAAAGCCCCCGAGAATGTCGGGGGCGCATGGGGTCAGGTCTGGGTGTCCGTTACCGGCCCATGCGCCATTTTCCCACGATTACAAGAATGCCCGTCACGGTCCAGCGGCCTTTCGTTGCGATGCGGCGAGACTATGGCCCTGACGCGGGGGCGTCAACCTTGAAAAAGCGCGCTTTCCTGTCGCAGGGCGGATAATTTCTTTGCGTATCTTGTGCAGGACGGCCGATCGGCGCAATTTCCGCAAAGCCGGGGGTGTGGCGCGCGGGGGCGCGCAACCTCCGGGCGAGGCGGCCGGGATGCGGCGGATTTTCCCGCAAAAACGCGATTTTTCCGTTTCCTTCCGGGGTGGTGGCGGTATACCGTTTCCCGGTATTGTCTTGCGGCGTCCGCAACCGGCGCCGCCCCAGTCCCTGGAGGAAAAACATGGACCGTCGCTCATTCCTGAGAACCTCGGCGCTTGCGGGGGGCGCCGTCGCCGCCTCGACGCTTGCGGCCCCCGCGATCGCGCAGGGGCGCGTGACCTGGCGGATGGTCACCACCTGGCCGCGCAACTTCCCCGGACTCGGCGTGGGCGCGCAACGTCTGGCCGACCGCATCACCGCCGCGACCGATGGCCAACTGACCGTGCAGCTTTATTCGGCGGGCGAACTGGTGCCGGCGTTGCAGGCGCTCGATGCGGTGATCGACCAGAGCGCGGAGATGAGCCACAGCGCCGCCTATTACTGGCAGAACAAATCCGATGGCCTGTCGTTCTTCACCGGGGTGCCCTATGGCTTCACCTCGCGCGAGCATACCGCCTGGGTGCGCTATCTGGGCGGGCAGGAGATCTGGGACGAGATCTACGACCAGTTCGGCCTTCAGGGTTTTCTTTCGGGCGATACCGGCATTCAGGCGGGCGGCTGGTTCGCCAATGAGCTGAACGGTCTGGCCGATGTGCAGGGGATGCGGTTCCGCACCCCGGGCCTCGGCGGGCAGGTCTGGCAGAAGATGGGGGTCAGCGTGACCAACCTTGCGGCGGGCGAGATCTTCGCCGCGCTTCAGGCCGGGACGCTGGACGCCACCGAATTCGTCGGGCCCTACAACGACATGGCGCTGGGTTTCCACCAGATCCTCAAGCACTACTACACCTCGTCCTTCATCGAGCCGGGGCTGGCGACGGAGCTTGTGGTGGACAAGGCCAAGTTCCAGGCGCTGCCCGAGAACATCCAGACCATCATCAAGGATGTCTGCCAGGCGGAATACGATCAGGTCTCGTCCGACTTCGCCACGAACGACCCCCGCGCCTTGCAGGCGCTGGTGAGCGAGCATGGGGTGATCACCCACAGCAACTTCCCCGAGGATATCCTCGAAGCCGGGGCCAATGCGGCGAAGGAAGTGATGACCGGGCTTCTCGACACCGGCGATGCGCTGACGCGGCGCACGGCGGAAAGCTTCATCGCCGCGCTCAGGATCCTGCGCACCAAGACCGAGGGCGCCGATCAGGGCTTCGTCCGCGCGCGCGAGCGTTACTTCCACCTGTGATCCGCACCTTGCGGATGCCGTGATCAAGACCCCCGCCGGGCCTTCCGGCGGGGGTTTTTTTATTGGTGATGGGTCAGATCACCTCGATCCAGCTTTCCAAGACCTCCTGCGCCGTGCCCGCGTGGCCGACAAGGGTAATCGAGCTTGGGCCGAAATCCAGCACCAGATCGTTGCCGACGTCCTGTGCGCCGGTGAAGCGGTTGTCCATCGGCCCTGCGCCGATGTGCAGCATGTCGCCCTGTGCGGCGTTGAAGTCCGTCACCAGGTCATGGCCGAAGATGCCGCGGAACACGAAGACATCCGCCCCGATCCCGCCGGTGAGCGCATCATTCCCCGCCCCGCCGTCAAGCGTGTCATTGCCCGGTCCGCCGAAGATCAGGTCATTGCCCGCGCCGCCCTCGATCAAATCGCTTCCGTTGCCGCCGCGCAGGGTGTCGTTGCCCGGTCCGCCGAAGATCCGGTCGTTGCCCGCGCCGCCCTCGATCGAATCGTTTCCGCCGCCGCCGCGCAATGTGTCGTTGCCCGGTCCGCCGAAGATGCGGTCGTTGCCCGCGCCGCCCTCGATCGAATCGTTTCCGCCGCCGCCGCGCAATGTGTCGCTGCCCGCCCCGCCGAAGATCCGGTCGTTGCCCGCGCCGCCCTCGATCAAATCGTTTCCGTCGCCGCCGCGCAGGGTGTCGTTGCCCGGTCCGCCGAAGATCCGGTCGTTGCCCGCGCCGCCGTCGATCGAATCGTTTCCGTCGCCGCCGCGCAATGTGTCGTTGCCCGGCCCGCCGAAGATCAGGTCGTTGCCTGTGCCGCCCTCGATCGAATCGTTTCCGCCGCCGCCGCGCAACTCGTCGGCGCCCGGCCCGCCCAGCAGGGTGTCATTCCCGTCGCCGCCGATCAGCGTGTCGTTCCCGGCAAATCCCCGGATCAGATCGTCGCCGCCGAGGCCCTGGATCAGGTCGTCGCCCGGCGTGCCGTCAAGGATGTCATTGCCGTCCGTGCCGATGATCGGGCCGCCGGGGTCCGGCTGGGTTGAATCCGTCAGGCTGGCGAAACTGCTGAACGGGATATCCCGGTTCGGGCCGAATGGATTGTTGTTCGGAACCTCATTCAGGCCGCCATGGCTTTCGACTTCGAGAAGGAAATCCCTGAACGCGGTCGTTGAGGTGAGAGTCGGCAGCGGCGTGCCGCCCATCTGGAAATAATACTCGATGTCGGTGGACCCTGCGCTTGCGGCTGCATCCCAGACCAGCAGCATTTGTGCCGTCCCGCCCGACCATCTGATCTGGGTGATCTCGACCCAAAGACTATCGAGATCGTGCGTGCTGCCGTTCAGCCGGATGGCTTCGATCAGGGTGTCGGATTCGATATAATACTCATCCGGCCAGTTGGAAGGATCGTAGTGATAGTTGATCGTAGCCGACGGGCTGGTGAGTTGCAGCGTCGCGGTATTGCTGAACTGGTTTACCACGCCGGTATCCCAGTTGATCTCGGCCCGATAGCCGGTGAACGTATAGGTTGTAGACAATTTGCGATCCTTTCGCGAACGAATTACCTGTGCAGAGATTCATCCACAAAACATGTATCGGACAAAGCAATGCTTTCCCCTGCGGAAGTCTTCAGGGGAAGTTTTTCGCAACTGCGACTTTCGGGCCACGCACCGCGCCTGTGTTGCCGTGCCACGTTCCGGCAGGCGCCAGCCCCTTGCGGCGTGGTGATGTTGCGCGGATCCGCTGCCCTCAGCCCCTTCCGGCCAGCAATCCGGGGATCAGGCCGGGCAGGTCGGCGAAATCCGCGAAGGCCGCGTCATGGGCCAGCGCCGCGACCGGGGACTTGCGGTAGCCGCCGGTGAACAGCGCGAAGGGGAAGGCGGCGGCCCCGGCGGCTTCGGCGTCGATCTCGCTGTCGCCGACATAGGCCACCGGCCCGCCGCCCATCAGCCGCGCGGCATGAAAGAGCGGCGCCGGGTCGGGCTTTTTCCGGGGCAGGCTGTCGCCGCCCACCACCACCGGGAAATATCCGTCAAGCCCCAGCAGGCGCAGGATGTCCCGCGCCGGGGCTTCGGGCTTGTTGGTGCAGATGCCGAGCCGGTGTCCGGCGTCGCGCAGCGTTTCCAGCATCTGCGGCACCCCCGGATAGGGGCGGGTGAGGGTGGCCGCGTCGGCCTCGTAATGGCGCAGGAAATTCGCGACCAGTTCACCGTGCGGCCGGGCCAGCCCGCGCGCGGCGATGATGCGTTCGACCAGCACCGGCACGCCGTTGCCGACGAATGAGATCGTGGTGGCAAGGTCGATCGGTGCGGCGCCTTCGTCGGCCAGCATCCGGTTGGCGGCGGCGCGCAGGTCGGGGGCGCTGTCGACCAGCGTCCCGTCGAGATCGAAAAGCACCATGGTCATGGCGCGGGATTCGGGATCATCGGTCGAACTCCATTTCCGTGAAGACGTTGACCGCGTTCTGCGCCGCGAGCACCCCGAACAGGTCGAGCCGCGCCCAGGGCGACTGGTCGATTTCGCGTGCCCCCTCGGCATCGCCGCCCGCGTCGATATGTTCGCCCACCCGGTCGCGCAGCCAGGCCAGGTAGTCGCGGCTGTAGCGGCGCACCTGCGCCATGCTGGCCGGGTGGCCGTGGGCCGGGATCACCCATGTGGCGCCCAGCGGTTCGAACTCGGCGTCCCAGGTCTCGATCCAGCAGGCGGTGCAGGTGCCGGGCGCGACCTCGGGCAGGCGTTCGTGCAGCGCGATGCCGCCGGCGATCACCAGCCCGATCTCGGGCAGCCAGACCTGCACGTCGCCGGCTGCGCGGGCCGGGCCGAGGTTGACGATCTCGATATGGAAATCGCCCATCACCATGTCGATCCGGTCGGTGAAGGTCTCGGTCGGCGGCAGCGGGAAGGTGCCGCCCGCGGCCTCGCCGGTCACGGCGGCCATGGCCTCGGTCAGCCCGGTCTTGTGCAGGTCGAACGTATAGGCCGCGTCGGAATGCGCCAGAACCGGCACACCCTGCGCGATCCAGTAGCTGTTGCCGAGCATCGCCGCCGCGTCGGCCCCGGTGTTGATCACCATCCGCACCGGCTGGTCGGTGCGGGCGCGGATTTCGTCATGTAGGGCCTCGGCCAGGATATAGGCCGCGCCCGCGTTCACGACCACCACCCCGTCGCCGGTGATGATGAACGACAGGTTGAGCACATGGCCCCCGTTTCCGGGCGTGGGCCGGTCGGTGGCGCCGACCGAGGTCCAGACCCCGGGGAACAGCTCGACCGGCTTGTTGTAAAGCGGCGAGCCCGGATACTTGTCGGCGATGCCTTCGGTGGCGGCGGCGGGCAGGGGGGCGAAAAGCGCGGGCAGCAGCGCGGCGCGCACGGTCCCGCGGGGGCCGCGTCGGGGCATCTGCGACCCTGTGCGCCGGATCAGCGGCACGTCATGTTCTCCTTCATGTTCCCTGCCGGGGTGGCGGTCCGTTGCCGAATATGTCGGCAATGGCGGCGGTGGGCAAGCTTTGGCGCGCGTCTCAGCGCGCGGCTTCGGCGGCGGTGCGGATCGCGCGGATATTCGCCCCGTAGGGGCCGGGGGCGCCTGCCGATCCGCCCGAGAACACCGCCGAGCCCGCGACCAGCACATCCGCCCCCGCAGCGGCGACGAGGGGCGCGGTCCCGACCGTGACGCCGCCGTCGATCTCGACATGCACCGGGCGGTCGCCGATCATGGCGCGCAGGTCGCGGATCTTGGCGGTCATGTCGATGAACTTCTGCCCGCCGAAGCCGGGGTTCACCGTCATCACGCAGACCAGATCCACCATGTCCAGCAGCCCCTCGACCGCGCTTGCGGGCGTGCCGGGGTTGAGCGCGACCCCGGGCCGGACCCCCGCCGCGCGGATCGCCTGCAAGGTGCGGTGGATATGCGGCCCGGCCTCGACATGGGCGGTCAGGATGTCGGCCCCGGCCTGTGCGAAGGCGTCGATATAGGGATCGACCGGCGCGATCATCAGATGCACGTCCATCGTGCCCCTGATATGCGGCCGGATCGCGGCGCACATCTGCGGGCCGAAGGTGATGTTGGGCACGAAATGCCCGTCCATCACATCGACATGGATCCAGTCGGCGCCCTGGTCCTCGGCCGCGCGGCATTCGGCGCCGAAATCGGCGAAATCGGCGGCGAGGATCGAGGGGGCGATGCGGATCGGGCGGGCGAGGCTCATGACGGTCTCCGTGGTGGCGGGCCGGGGGCGGGCGAGGGCTTCCTGCCACGAAGCGGCGGCGGCGTCCAGCGGCGAGGGGCAGGGGGGCGTGGGGTGCGCTTCAGCGCACCCCCTTGCCCGGAACAGCCGCGTCAGCGGCCCGGGCAGCGGCCGACCGCCCGCACGGGCGGCCGCTCCTGCAACGTTGCCGCAGGCATAGAGGCCGGGGTATTCGGCACCATAAACTGCCAGAACAACACCGTTGCAGCGGCCCCCCGCAGTCGGCCGCTGCCCTTTGTGGTGACCGCGGATCAGCCGGGGGGATCGGAGGCGGAACCCGAACCGCCCCGCGACCGGGGCCGGAAGGCGCCAGCGGGGGCCGCTACTCCTCCCGCGCCAGCCGCTCGGCCTTCTTGCGCACCAGCACCGTGCGCAGGTCGTGCATGGCCAGCAGGAGCGCGTCGGTCACCTGTTCCAGCTGCTCGTCGCCCGCCCGCGACTGCACCCATTGCGCGGTCAGGTTGAGGTAATCGACCGCCCGCAGGATATCGTCGATGTCGCGCCGCGCCAGCACCTCCTGCCGCCCGGCGATCCAGTCCGAGATCGCGGCCATGTCGGCCTCGGCCAGCACCCGGTCGCCATGGGGTTTCACCTCGCCGTTGCGGATGTTGATCGCGGCGATCTGGTCCATCTCGATCCGGCGCTGGCGGTTTTCCGTATCGACCCGGAACACCGTGGCGCCGTTCTCGCGAACGCGGAAATAGTAGTCGGGCAGGTCGGCGCCCATGATTCCCCCATGATCCCGCCGTCAGGTCAGGCCGCGGCAAAAGCCCTGGATGCGCTTGCAGGCCTCTTCCAGCGCGGCGTCCGAGGTAGCGTAGCTGACCCGGAAGGCGGGCGAAAGGCCGAAGGCGGCGCCGAACACCACCGCGACCCCGGTTTCCTCCAGGAGCGCGGTGGCGAAAGCCTCGTCGTCCACGATCCTCGCGCCCCCGGCCGAGGTCTTGCCGATGCAGCCGGCGATGGAGGGATAGACGTAGAACGCGCCTTCCGGCACCGGGCAGGTGATGCCGGGGGCCTCGTTCAGCATCGAGACCACCAGATCGCGGCGGCGCTGGAACGCGGCCCGGCTTTCGGCGATGTAGTCCTGCGGGCCGTTCAGCGCCTCGACCGCCGCCCATTGGCTGATCGAACAGGGGTTCGAGGTCGATTGCGACTGCACCTTGCCGATGGCCTTGATCAGCGCCTCGGGCCCGGCGGCATAGCCGATCCGCCAGCCGGTCATGGCATAGGCTTTCGACACGCCGTTGCAGGTCAGCGTCCGGTCGTAAAGGCCGGGTTCCACCTGTGCGGGGGTGACGAACTCGAACCCGTCGAACACCAGATGTTCATACATGTCGTCGGTCATCACCCAGACATGGGGATGGCGCATCAGCACGTCGGTCAGCGCCTTCAGCTCCTCGCGCGAATAGCCCGCGCCGGTCGGGTTCGAGGGCGAGTTGAAGATGAACCACTTGGTCTTCGGGGTGATCGCCGCCTCAAGCTGGTCCGGCATCAGCTTGAAGCCGGTCTGGAACGGACATTCCACCACCACCGGCGTGCCGCCCGCCAGCAGCACCATGTCGGGGTAGCTGACCCAGTAGGGCGCGGGGACGATCACCTCGTCGCCCGGGTTGAGCGTCGCCATCAGCGCGTTGTAGAGCACCTGCTTGCCGCCCGAGCCCACCGTGACCTGCGACGGCCTGTAGTCCAGCCCGTTCTCGCGGGCGAACTTGGCGCAGATCGCGGCCTTGAGTTCGGGGATGCCGTCAACCGCGGTATATTTGGTCCGGCCCTCGTCGATGGCGCGTTTCGCGGCTTCGCGGATGTTCAGCGGCGTGTCGAAATCGGGCTCTCCGGCGCCGAGGCCGATGATGTCGCGGCCCGCCGCCGCCAGTTCGCGCGCCTTGTTGGTGACCGCGATGGTGGGCGAGGGTTTCACACGGTCGAGCGTGGCGGAGAGGAAGGACATGGCGGACCTCGGTTTGAACTTGCGGGCAGCCTGTCTTAGGGGGTTTCGGCCTCCGTTGGAACGGCGGATATGCTTCAGGCTGTTGTTTTTCCGCAATTTCGAAGGCGGTGTCTGTTGGCCGTGTTGGCAGGGCCATCGGGAGCGCCACCTTTGCCCGGAACACCCGGCCCGGAATCAAGGCGCGCCAGCGCCGCCGGGCAGCGGCCGACCGCCCGTACGGGCGGCCGCTATTGCGACGTTGTAGCATGTGCTGAGCGAGGGGTATTCGGCCACCATAAACTGCCAGGCCACAGAGGGCAGCGGCCACCCGCGGTCGGCCGCTGCCCTCTGTGGCAATAGATTGGCTCATGACAGCCAATACGCGACACAGACGTCGCCGTCTTGCAGCGAAAACACTGTCCAACTCTTGCTGAAATTGTTTTAGGGTGCCGCCCGCAAGCGTAAGCCACAACGAAAGGGGGGCGAGATGCCTGAAGAAAACGAAACAGGCTGGTATAGCGACGCGGCCGCCACATTCGGCGACCGCGTGGCCGGGGCGCGCGAGGCGGTGGGCATGACCCAGGCCGACCTGTCGCGCAGGCTCGGCGTGAAACTGACCACCGTGCGCGCCTGGGAAGACGACGTGGGAGAGCCGCGCGCGAACAAGTTGCAGATGATGGCCGGGGTGCTGGGGGTGTCGATCCGCTGGATGCTGACCGGCGAGGGCGAGGGGCCGGACGGGCCCGACGCACAGGCGGTGCCGCCCGATCTGCGCGCCGCGCTGGGTGAGCTGCGGCAGTTGTCGGCCGAGGCCGGGCGGCTTTCGGACCGGATCGCCCGGGCCGAGAAGCGCCTGCGACGGACGCTGGAACCACAGGTATGAACGGGATTCGGGCATGAGCGAGATACAGGAGGCCCGGCTGCGGCGGATGCGGATGCGGGCCTGGCGGCGCGGCACCAGGGAGATGGACCTGATCCTGGGCCCCTTCGCCGATGCCCGGCTCGGGGCGATGGCGGGACCGGCGCTTGACGGGTTCGATGCGCTTCTGGCGGAGAACGACCAGGAGTTGCTCGACTGGGTGCTTGGCCGCGTGCCCGTGCCCGAAGGCTTTGCCGGGCTGATCGCCGAGATCGGCGATTTCGCCCGCGCGCGGCTTGGCCCCGCCTCCGATGCCGGCCCCGGCATGGGTTGAGCCGCGTTTACCGGATCTTGGCATTTTCCGCCGAATCTGCCCGGGAAAGGGACGGCAGGCGGAGGCTGGCATGACGGTTCGGACAAGACTGGCGGTGGCCGGGGCGCCGGGAACAGTGGCTGTGGGGGCCAGGTCGGGGGGGCTGATGGAGGGCTACCTCGACACGCTCGCGCTGGTCGAGCGGCTGCACCGGCTGATGCTCGACGTGGTGAAGGACGAGTTCGAGCGGATCGGCCTGCGCGAGATCAACGCGGTGCAGGGACTCCTGCTGTTCAACATCGGCGAGAACGAGGTGACGGCGGGGGAGCTGAAGACCCGCGGCTACTATCAGGGCTCGAACGTCAGCTACAACCTGAAGAAGCTGGTGGAGATGGGCTATATGCACCACCAGCGGTCCGAGATCGACCGCCGCTCGGTCCGGGTGCGGCTTACGGCCCGGGGGCGCGAGGTGCGCGTGGTGGTGGGCGGTCTGTTCGACCGCCACGCCGGCGCGCTGGAGGGCGACGCCCTGTTCGCCTCCGCGGCGGTGGAGGGGGTGAACGACACGCTGCGGCGGCTGGAACGGTTCTGGGCCGAGCAGATCCGCTATATCTACTGACGGCCGCGGGGTGGAAAGGGCGGCCCGGTCCGGCGTCTCCGAAACGGCGCAGCCTGTGCTGCTGTCCCTGTCCTGCGGGGTCTTCCTGTTCCTGAGCGTGACCGGGGGATTCGGCCCGCCGGGGGCGCTGATCTTCGTCTTCGCCGCCGGGGCCTCCATGTCCCCGGGCCTGAGCGGGCCAGAGGTGGCGGAGCGCGTCCTGGTGGCCGCCGCGACCGCCGCCCGCAGCACCCTGAGGGTCGGCATCGCCATATCGGTGCTGTTGTCAACGATTGACGACCGCCGGAAGCCGGCCGGAATCAGGGCCGGGAACGAGAGCGACCGGCAGGGTTGGCCCCGTCGGCCATGCGGGCCCATGCGGGGCGGGCACGGCCTGCGGCTCAGCCCGCCGCGCGCGCATCCTTTTCCGTCAGGGTTTCAAAACCCGCGATAATGTCGAGCATTTCCTCGGTGATCGCCTGTTGCCGACCCTGGTGATAGTGGAGCGACAGTTCCGACAGGTGGTTCTGGATGTTCTTTTCCGCCGCATGCATCGACGCAAGGCGGCTGGCATTCTCGCTTGCCAGCGATTCCGTGAAGGCGCGGTAGAGCGCAACGAACAGATGTTGCCGGATCAGCGCGGAAAACAGTGGCCGCCCCGCCATGGTGAAGCCGGGCAAAGTGCGCGATTGCCAGTCTTTCCGCGCCAGCCCCGCCAGCCATGCGGGATCGAGCGGCAGGAGTTGCTGCGTGCCGGGGCGCGAGCCCGCGGGGGCAACCGGCCGGTGGTGCACCAGGATGAAGCGGTCGATGCCCTCGCGGAACCGCAGCCCCTCGACGGCAAGCAGCACCTCGTTCACCGCCGCCACGACACCGGGAAGCGAGCCGGGCACCGGGAACCTTCCGCCGATCCGGCATCCGGCATCCTCCAGCCGGCCCACCGCGCGCTCGCCGATGACAAGCACCGTAAGGTCGGCCTGCATCTCGGGGCGCGCCATCTGCGCCAGCGCGTGATCCGCCACCTGCTCGTTGAACGAACCGCACATCCCCTGATCCGAGCCGAAGACGATGACCACGGCGCGGGGCCCGGGTTCGGTCTGCGCCGGGATCGCTTCGGGGTGTCGGCGCAGCACGATCTGCAATCCGGCCTCGATCGTGTCATTGTATGCGACCAGCGATTCGACGGCGGTTTCATACTGGCGCACGCTGGCGGCGGCCAGCGCCTTCATCACCCGCACCACGCCGTAAAGGTCTTCGGCGGTGTCGATGCGGCGGCGCATGGCCTCCAGCGTCTGCGCCATCAGCGGCCCCCTTCCATGTCGGCGGTCACGCCCTTGATGATGCGCACCAGTGCATCGCGGTCTTCGTTCGACAGTTTCGCACCGGATTCCAGACGTTCGGAGACCTCGGGCACCTCCCTGAGCCTGCCGCGGATCGCCCGTTCCGCATCCGCCACCTTTTCGGCCGGGATCGTGTTCAGAAGCCCCTCGCTGGCGGCAAGCAGGATGGCCACCTGATCGGGCACCGGCAGCGGGTTGAACTGGAACTGCTGGAACACCTCGCGCACCCGGCGGCCGCGTTCCAGCGCGGCGATGGAGGCATCGTCAAGGCGGGTGCCGAAGCGCGAGAAGATCTCCAGCTCCTCGAACTGCGCGTAGGACAGCCGCAGATCGCCCGACACCGCGCGATAGCACGGCAGTTGTGCCTTGCCGCCGACGCGCGAGACCGACCGGCCGACCTCGACCGCGGGCAGCGTGCCCTTGCGAAACAGTTGTGGCGACAGGATGATCTGGCCGTCGGTGATCGAGATCAGGTTCGTCGGGATATAGGCGGAAATGTTCTGCGACTGGGTTTCGGCGATGGGCAGGGCCGTGAGCGAGCCGCCGCCATATTCCTCGCGCAACTGCGTCGCGCGTTCCAGAAGCCGCGAATGGACATAGAAGATATCGCCCGGATAGGCTTCGCGCCCCGGCGGGCGGCGCATCAGCAGCGACAGTTCGCGGTAGGCGCGGGCATGGCGGGTCAGGTCGTCATGGACGATCAGGACATCGCGGCCCTGCTCCATGAAATATTCCGCCATGCTGGTCGCCGCATAGGGTGCGATATATTGCACGCCCGGCGCTTCGTCGCCCGATGCCACGACCGCGACGCAATAGTCCATCGCCCCGTGCCGCCGCAGCGAGGCGAGGAATTCGGCCACCGCAGCACTTCGCTGGCCGATGCTGCAATAGACGCAGATCACATTCCTGCCGCGCTGGTTCAGGATGGTGTCAAGCGCGATGGCCGTCTTGCCGGTCTGGCGGTCGCCCAGGATCAGCTCGCGCTGCCCGCGCCCGACGGGCAGCAGGGAATCGATCACCTTCAACCCGGTCTGCAAGGGTCGCGTGACCGGCGCGCGGTGCATGATCGGCGGGGCGGGCCGTTCAACGGGCAGGCGGATGCGCGCGCGCAGCGGCCCGGCCTCATCCAGCGGCTGACCCAGCGCATCCACCACGCGGCCGATCAGTTCCTCGCCCACCGGCACATCCAGGATGCGCCCCGTGCGGTGGGCGAAACTGCCGGCGGCCAGATCGTGGCTGGGGCCGAGCATCACAACGCCGACTTCCTCGGGGTCGAGGTTGTAGGCCATGCCCAGGAGGCCGCCATGCAGGCTGATCAGTTCCTCGGCCTCGACGCCCGGCAGGCCGCGCACGCGGGCCACGCCCGGCCCGACCGAGACAACCCGCCCGATCTCGCTGGCGCTCAACTCCGCCCGCGCCGTCGCCGCCACGTCCTCGACCGCCTTCAGCGCCTGCCCGGCGGCATGGCGCAGCAGATCAGGGGCCGTGGAGTTGTCACGTGTCTGCATCGGTCCTGTCGCTTTCTTCCAACCCCTGAAACAGCCGCGCCTCCAGTTCCTCAAGGTAGCTGTCCAGGTTCCACGCCAGCCGGTAGGCATGGGCGCGCAGCTCGATGCCGCAGATCAGGCCCGGCACCACCGCAAACCGCAGGGTGATGCCCTCATCCAGATATTGCCGGAGGGCGCGGGTCAGGTCCGCCTGCGCGTCCGGATCAAGCGCAAAGGCGGTGTGGATTTCGACCGGCGCGGCCGAGCCCCTGACCTCTGCGATGATCTTGTCCCGTTCGGCCGGATCGAGCGTCTGGATACGGTCGATGAAGACCCTGACGATCTGTTCCTCCAGCCTTGTATCGGCAAGCTGTTTCAGCCCCTGACCGGCAAGGGCAAAGGCGCTTTGGCCCAGGCGTTCGCGAAACCCCGCAAGCAGTTCCGCGCGCTCGTGTTCCAGCGTCGCCAGCCATTTCGCCTGCGCCCTCCCGGCCTCGAGCCGGGCGTTTTCCAGCAGTTCCCGGCGGCGGGTTTCGGCCTCTTCCCCCGCCTGCGCCAGCATCGCTTCACGCTGCTGCTCAAACGCCCGGTTGCGGTCGCGGTAACTTTCCGCCTCCTGCTCGGCCACCTCGCGCGCTTGCGCCGCCCTGTCCAGACGGGTGCGGATATCGGCCTCGCGGGCGTTCATCGCGCCGATCAGCCGCCGATAGAAAAGATGCCTGAGCAGGGCCACCAGCACCAGAAAATTGATGATCTGGGCGATCAGGGTGAACCAGTCCGGTTCCACGCTATTGCACCCCCGGCAGACTGGCGAAATGGTTCCAGAACGGGTTGGCGAAGATCAGGATCATCGAGACCACGAAACAATAGATCGCCGAGGATTCGATCATCGCAAGGCCGATGAACAACGTGCGCGAGATGGTGGGCGCGGCATCGGGTTGTTGCGCCAGCGACCCCATGGCCCGCGACACCGCCCAGCCCTCGCCGATGGCGGTGATCGGTGCGCCGATGCCGACGGTTGCGCCCGCCATGATGATCGAGATCATGGCGATCAGCTCAAGGCTTTCCATGTTGCGTCTCCTTTGTTGTGGCGGATGTGGCGCCGGACGTCCGGGCGGCCTGTTCCTCATGGGCGCGGGTGGCGGTCGCGATGTAGACCAGCGCCAGAATCGAGAAGATGTAGGACTGGATGACGCCGATCAGCAGGCCGAGCGCGTTCATGATGACGGGGAAGAACAGCGGCGCGATCGCCAGCGCCACGGCGGCGATCATTCCGCCGCTCATCATGTTGCCGAAAAGGCGGATCGACAGCGAAATCGTCCGCGTGATCTCGCTGATCAGGTTGAAGGGCAGCATGAGCGGCGTCGGTTGCAGATAGGATTTCAGATAGCCCCGCCACCCCTGCGCCATGATGCCGAACACCGGAACGGCGGCGAAGACGCAAAGCGCCAGCGCCGTCGTGGTCGAAAGCGAGCCCGTGGGCGCATGGAAGCCGGGGACGATCGACAGGACATTCGACGTGAAGATGAACAGGAACAGCGTGCCGATGAAGGGCAGATAGCGGTCCGGGTCGGTGTCGATCATGTCGCGGATCTGGCCGCGGATGCCCTCAAGCACGATCTCCAGCAGCAACTGGCCGCGCGGGACGGCGGCTTCGGTGGACAGGTTGCGCGTGACCGACCAGGAGCCGAGCACGAGGATCGCCATGACGATCCAGGTGAACACCAGCGTGGCCGGGATCGCAACGGGGCCGATATGGCCATGGATGATCGCGTCGGGGGTTATGTCCACGGGCCTATCCCCCCTTGCCTTGCGCTGCGGCTGGCGCGGGTTTCGTGCGGGCGGTCAGGATCCGGCGGGCGATGACGAAGCCCGCAAGGCAGGCCAGCGCCCGCTGCCACTCGCCCCCCATGACGAAGTAAAAGCCGAGAACCGTCAGCGACAGGCGCAGGATCAGGCTTGCGCCGAACAGGAGCGCCGGGTTGCCCGTGCGTTCAAGCCGGCGGACGGTCAGCCACAACCCGCCGAAATAGAACAGGCCCAGTCCGGCCCCGGCCAGCGCGGCCAGCAAGAGCGCCGGTGCACCGCTCATCGCTCGATCCCCTCTTCGTCTTCCTGAATGCCCCTTGCCTCCTGGCTGATCCAGTACCAGGCGTTGAGACAGCCCAGCGACACCCCGCCCAGCAGGAGCGCCAGCGTCCAGGAAAACTCGCCCGGAAACCGGCGGTCCAGCCACAGGCCCAGCAGCACCCCGATCACCGTCGGCACCGCCACCGACCAGCCGACGACACCGGCTGCGCCCAGACCATGCCACAGGGTCCGGTCCCGGGTCTTGCGCGCGCGCAGCTTGCGCGATTCACGGCTGCCGACCTTCTCGCCCAGCCGGTGCGAGGGCGGGGGCGACTTCTCGTGCTCAGTCATCGCTCATCTGCCCCATTCGAGAACCTGCTGCACCAGACTGGCCTCAAGCCGGCCAAGCGCCACGCGCGCCTTCTGCTCATCTTCGCCCATGGCGCTGAATTGATCCAGCACGGCAGCGCGCAGCTCTCCCAGCCTGCCTTGCAGCGCGTTCCATGTCGAGACGCGCACCTCCGGGCCATGTTTCACCAGCACGCCCTCATCCACGGCAAGGAACGTCTCCTCGCCATTCGCGGCGGTCAGGGTCAGGATGCCGGGCACCAGCGCCGTCACATAATCGATGTGGCGCGGCAGCAGCCCGAAGGATCCGTTCTGCGCCTCGGCCACCAGTTTCACCGCCTCCTGTTCCAGCAGGATCCCCGATGGCAGGATGATCCTGACCATCATGCTCATGGCTTTTTCGCCTCATCGACCGTGCCGATCATGTAGAACGCCTGTTCGGGGTAGTCGGCGAACTCGTCGCCCAGGATGCGTTCGCAGCCGCTCAGCGTGTCCTCCAGCTCGACCATCCTGCCGCCGTGGCCGGTGAACTGCCCGGTGGTATAGAACGGCTGCGTCAGGAAACGTTCCAGCCGCCGCGCCCGGTGGACGCGCCGCTGATCCTCGCGCGACAGCTCCTCCAGCCCCAGCATGGCGATGACGTCCTTCAACTCGTCATAATTGGCCAGCGTCTCGCGCACCTGGCGGGCGATGTGATAATGCCGCTCGCCCACGATCGGCGGGGTCAGCATCTTGGATTCCGAGCGCAGGGGGTCGAGCGCCGGATAAAGGCCCTGCGCCGCACGTTCGCGCGACAGCACGATCAGCGCCGACAGATGGCCGAAGGTGTGGGTGATGGCGGGGTCGGTGAAATCATCCGCCGGCACATAGACCGCCTGCACCGAGGTGATGGCCGCGCCCTGCGTCGTGCAGATGCGTTCCTGCAATTCGGCCAGTTCCGTTCCCATCGTCGGCTGATAGCCCATGCGCGAGGGCAGGCGGCCCAGGAGGCCGGACACTTCGGAACCCGCCTGAATGAAGCGGTAAATGTTGTCGATCAGCAAGAGCACATCCTGACGCGCGTCGTCGCGGAAATACTCGGCCACGCTCAGCGCCGCATGGCCGATGCGCAGGCGCGCGCCGGGCGGTTCGTTCATCTGGCCGAACATCAGCACGGTGTTTGGCAGCACCCCGGCATCGCGCACGTCGCGCACCATTTCCTCGGCCTCGCGCGAACGTTCGCCGATGCCGCAGAAGATGGTGACACCCCGGTGGCGACCGGCAACGTTGTTGATCAGTTCCGTGATGAGCACGGTCTTGCCCACGCCCGCGCCGCCAAAGAGGCCCGCCTTGCCGCCGCGTTCCATCGGGGTCAGCAGGTCTATGGCCTTGATCCCGGTCACGAAAATCTCGGACGTGGCGCCTTGCCCTGCCAGTGGCACCGGCGGGCCATAGAGCGACCGCCATTCGCCGCCCGCCAGATCCTCGCCGCCGTCGATGGCGTCGCCGAAGACGTTCACGACACGGCCCAGCATCCGCTCGCCGACCGGGATGCGCAGCGGGTGCCCGCGATCGGTGATGACCGACCCGCGCGCCAGCCCGGCGGTCGGTGTCAGCGCGACACCCCGGATCGTTTCCGGGTCCAGATGGCTGACCACCTCGACAACGATCTTCTGCCCCTTGCCGGCGTGCAGTTCGCTGTTGAACTCGGGCAGGCCGCCGGGAAAACGGGCGTCCACCACGCTGCCGCGAACCGAAAGCACCGTGCCGCGCCGCAATTCATGCGTATCGTTCATTGCGCCTCCTTCGAGAAACCGGCGGGCGAGAAACCGGCGGACATCGTGGCGTCCAGCATAGGCCCGGACGAATCGCTTTGGCAACGCGGGAGTCATTCGCGGGGCCGCGCGGGCGAACGGCGCCGGAATGCGGGCGATTCCGTGGTATCCGGTCAGGCGGACCCGTGTCGCACCCGACCCGGCGGGTCGGCGGGGCTGACGCGACGGGGCGCGATCCTGCGTCTTGACCATCCGGCCCGGCGCATGCCACCCCTGCCCGGAACCTGAAAGGACCGATGACCTTGACGACTGATCTTATCGCCGGTGTTCCGGTCCTGTTCGTGATGGCGGCCGAAGCGGAATACGGCCCCGCCCTGCGCGCCCGCATCACGCCGCTGATGACCGGCGTCGGCCCGGTCGAGGGCGCCGTCGCCCTGACCGCCGCGCTGACGGGAATGCGGCGGCGCCCGGGGCTGATTGTCTCGCTGGGCTCGGCCGGGTCGCGCGCGCTGGCGCAGGCGCGGGTCTATCAGGTCTCGGGCGTGGCCTACCGCGACATGGATGCCTCGGCGCTCGGGTTCGACCGTGGGCGCACGCCGTTTCTGGACCTGCCCGCCCGGATCGACCTGCCGCACCGCATCCCCGGCCTGCCCGCCGCCAGCCTGTCCACCGGCGCGAACGTCGTCAGCGGCCCCGCCTACGACCGGATCGCCGAGGACATGGTGGACATGGAGACCTTCGCCCATCTGCGCGCCGCCCAGCGGTTCGGGATTCCGCTGATCGGGCTGCGCGGCATCTCGGACGGGGCCGAAGATCTGCGGCAACTCGTCGACTGGACGCAATACCTGCATGTGATCGACGAAAGGCTTGCCGAAGCGGTCGATATGCTGCGGGACGCGATCGGGGGCGGAAAGCTGACATTCCGGGGACAGGATTCCGGGTCGGGCCGGGGGGCAGGCTGAGGGGCAGGCCGGCGGGCGCGGGGGCGGGGTGGGCAACGCGCCCGCCCCCGCCCGGCCTGAACCAAGGCCTCAGAGACCGTTCGATAATTCTACGTCCTTCGGGCATCTGACGCGGTTTTCTGCGCTTGCCTGGGCTCATGTGCATTGAGCACACTCCGCTCGTCGCCTGCGGCGGCCCCGAAAACCACGCCACCTGCCGTGCCGGAGCGAATTCTCGAACGGTCTTTCAGAACCGGATCTGCGACGAGAGATGGAAGGTCCGGCCCGGTTCGGGGAAGCCTTCGGCCACCTGGATGTCGCGGTCGAAGATGTTGCGCACCCCGAAGTTGACCGCCACCTTGCGCGAGACCTGCCAGCTCATATCCAGGTTGGCCCGCGCGACCCGTAGAGTTCCAGCGAGGGGGCGACGGTCAATCGGTCGGTCGCCTGCCAGTCCAGACGCAGGAACGCCTTGTTCTTGGGAATGTCGGTGACCCGCGCGCCGTTGATCACCGGATCGCTGACCGAGGTGTCGAGATGGATGTAGTTGGCCATGAGGCCGAGACGGTCGTTCAACTGCCAGCGGGCCGCAAGCTCGACCCCCTTGTAGGTCGCCCTGGCAAGGTTCTGGCGCTGCGCGAGTTCGTCGCCGTTCGGATCGAAGCCGACCGAAACCGACTGGATCAGGTCCGAAACCCGGCTGTGGAACAGCGCGCCTTCGAACGTGACCGGGCCCAGATCGCCGCTGTAGCCCTGTTCAAGGTTCAGCGCCCGCTCGGCCTTGAGGTCGGGGTTGGGAACATAGCGGCCGAACCCGGTGCTGTAGCGGTGGAACAGCGTGGGGAAGCTGGTGCGCGACGAGGCGCTGGCGTGATAGGTGCCGCCCGCCCCGGGCGTCCAGATCGCGGCAAGCTGCCAGTTCACCGCATCGGTCGAGACGCGCGGCTCGCCGGGGGACGAGGCGGTCCGGTCGGCCTCGATCACGCGGGCCTTGTCGTAGCTGGCGGCCCGGTGGATGTCGCGGCGGAAATGCAGTGCGGCCGTCAGGTCATGCGCACCGACCGCGGTGCCGTAGGAGACGCTGGCCCCCACCGAATAGTCGTCATAGATGCTGTCGAAGGCGCGGCCCACGGTCTGGCTGGAATGGGTGGAATCGTCCCAGGCCGAAAGGGTGTTGTCGAACGTGTTGTAGTAAAGCCGGGTTTTCAGGGTGCCCCGGTCCATTTCGGTCCGCGAATAGAAGGCGAGGCTGGAGATGTCCCATTCCGGCCATGTCCAGTCGCGCTGCGTGCCCGCCGTGCCGGTGCCGGGAATGCCGCGGATCGGCAGCAGGATGTTGTAGGGCGCCGATTTCGCGCCGGTCTGCCGGGTGTAGCTGAGCACGTATTCGTCGGTCGCGTTCGGGGTGTAGCCGAGTTTGAGGTTCAGGCGGCTGTCCTCGGTGTCGGTGTTGTCGCGCAGGCCCGATCCCTGCTGCGGCACCGGGGTGAAGTCGCGCGACAGGTAGAAGCCGCCGGTCTCGCGATACATATAGGTCAGTTGCGCATACCACAGCTCTTGTTTCGTCCCGAGCGAGGGATAGCCGCTTTTTCCGGTGACATCGCCGCGATTGCCCGCCTCAAGGCCGATCCGGGCCTCGCCCTCGAAGGGTTGCGTGGGCTTGCGGGTCACCAGGTTGATCGCGCCGCCCATGCCGCCCGGGCCGGTGACGACGGGGACATGGCCTTTCTGGACCTGGATCTCGGAAAGGTCCGGGGTCAGGAAACGCCCGTAGTCCAGCCGGTTGTCGGCCGGAAGGAAGACGCGGATACCGTCGATGGACAGCGGCACATGCCAGCGGCCGAAGCCGCGCACATGGACCTGGCGTTCGTTCCGGCTGCCGCCGCCATGGCTGACCGAGGAGACGCCGGGCATCACGGCAAGGGTGTCCTCCAGCGTGGCGCGGGCGGCGGGCAGGGCGGCCAGGACATCGGCCTGTTTGGCCCCGGCAAGGCTGCCCATCAGCCAGAAGGTGATCGCGGGCAGTTGCTGCTCGGGATCGGCCAGCAGCTTGACCAGCGAAATGCCCGCCCCCCCAGTGCGCCGATGGCAATGCCGCAAAGCACCATGATCAGCACCTGCCCCGCGCCGCGCAGGGCCAGCGTCAGCCCGATGACCAGCGCCATCGTGGCCAGGCCGAAGCCGAAGCCCATCAACTGGATCGCCATGACCGGCAGGCCCAGCAGGATGCCCAGCACCGCCCCGAACCCGGCCCCTGCCGAGACACCCGGAATATCGGGAGATACCAGGGGGTTGCGGAACACCGTCTGATAGGCCGCCCCGGCCAGCCCGGCGCACAGGGCCGCGAAAAGGCCGCGCTCGCTCACCCGGCCTCCAGAAGCGCGTCCAGGGCCGCGTCGTCGAGTTCGACACCATAGAAAAGCGCGTAGAATTCGGCGATCCGGGCTTTCAGATCGCCGCCGCCATCGCCCCTTCGTCCGGGCAGGGGACGGGATCGGCGCCCCGGTCCGCCGGTTTGCGGTCGTGTGGTTTGCGGCTGTGCCCGACAGGCTTGCGGCGATCCGGCCGCCCCGGCTCGCGGCGGGTGGTTTCCCTGCGGCATGTATATCGGTTAAGGTTCCGGGCTGACGCCGGTGCGCGGCCCGCCCGCCTTGCCGGCAAACTGCCAACACGATTTGCGGACCATGACCGGGATGACACGAAACCAGCCGCACAGACTCTCCGTGGCGCCCATGATGGACTGGACCGACCGGCATTGCCGGGCGTTTCACCGGGTGCTCAGCCGCCGGGCGCTGCTTTATACCGAGATGGTGACGGCGAAGGCGGTGATCCATGGCGACCGCGCGCGGCTGCTGGGGTTCGACGCGGCCGAACATCCGGTGGCGGTGCAGCTAGGCGGGTCGGAGCCCGCCGAACTGGCCGAAGCGGCGCGGATCGCCGCCGACATGGGTTACGGCGAGGTCAACCTGAACGTCGGCTGTCCCTCGGACCGGGTGCGCTCGGGCTGTTTCGGCGCGGTGCTGATGAAACAGCCCGCGCTGGTCGCCGATTGCGTCGCGGCGATGATCGCCGCCTGCCCGGTGCCGGTCACGGTGAAATGCCGGATCGGGGTCGATGACCAGGACCCGGAGGAGGTGCTGCCCGCCTTCCTCGGCACCATGCGCGCCGCCGGGGTGCGCCATGTGATCGTCCACGCCCGCAAGGCATGGCTTCAGGGCCTGTCGCCCAGGGAGAATCGCGAGATCCCGCCGCTCGATCATGCGCTGGTCCTGCGGATGAAGCGCGAATTTCCCGATCTGGAGATCGTCGTCAACGGCGGTATCGCCTCGCAGCGGCAGGTGCTGGGCTTCCTTGCGCAGGGGCTTGACGGCGCCATGCTGGGGCGCGCGGCCTATCACGATCCGGCGGGCGTGCTGATCGGCGCCGACAGCGCGGTCTGGGGCGCGGCCGACCCGGTGGCGGATGCGGCCGGGGCCGCCGGGGCGATGCGGCCCTACCTGCTGCGCCACCTTGCGGGCGGCGGGCGGCTGCATCAGGTCACCCGCCACATGCTCGGCCTGTTCGCCGGGCGGCCCGGCGCGCGGGCATGGCGGCGGATGCTGTCCGAAGGGGCCTCGGCCCCCGGGGCGGGGATCGAACTTTACGACGCCGCGCTGGCCGCCGTCGCCGGACAGGCGGTTCTCCATGAGCCGGGGCATGATTCGGCCCATGGCCCGACCCGCGACCCGGCCCGTGATTCCGCCCATGATCCGGCCGGCGCGGCATGAGGCATGGCCGCCACGGCCCCGGTATGATACAAAAAAGACATGTCGGGGATCGAATGGGGCTTTGATCCGGGCGCGTCAGTCAATAAATGTGTCTGGGAAACATGCACGGCGCCCCCCGGCGGGCGCCCGAAGGGAGAGAACCCATGCTCAACAATATCGGCCTGCCCGGCCTTCTGCTCATCGCGGTCGTCGTGCTCGTACTGTTCGGACGCGGCAAGATCTCCAGCCTGATGGGCGAGGTCGGCAAGGGCATCACCGCCTTCAAGCGCGGCGTGAAGGAAGAAACCGATTCCATCGAACAGACCGCCGAGGCCGCGCGCGACGTGACCCCGGAAGCCGAAAAGGACAAGGTCTGATCCGGCAGGCGCAGGGAGACGCGCGGCCATGTTCGACATCGGTTGGACGGAACTTCTGCTGATCGCCATCGTGGCGCTGATCGTGATCGGTCCCAAGGATCTGCCGGTCATGTTCCGCGCCATGGGGCGGTTCACGGCCAAGATGCGCTCGCTCGCCCGCGAGTTCCAGCGCGCCATGGACGCCGCCGCCGACGAGACCGGCGTGAAGGATGTGGCCGAGGATCTGAAATCCGCGACCAGCGCCCGGAACCTCGGACTCGACAAGATCACCGATGCGGCGAAGAAGTTCGAGGAGTGGGATCCGAAGAAGGCGCTGAAGGGCCAGGTAAAGTCGGCCGTCAAGGGGGATACCAAGGCTGCTTCAGGGGTTGATTCCGGTACGGCCAGCACGGCCGGGGCAGGGGGGGCGTCCGAAGCCGCCGCCCCCGAAACCCCGCCGCGCGGACCCGCCACCGCCGCACTGGCCGAGGCCCAGGCCGCAAGGCGCAGCGAGCGGATGGCGGCGGCAAAGCCCGAAGCTGCGACACCCGACGCCGCCGCGCCCGAAGCCGCCGCCCCGGCCCGGAAGCCCGCGTTGAAGAAATCCGCCCCGAGACCCGCCGCCGCCACGAAACGCGCCGCCGCGCCGGAGACCGCCGCCACACCGGCCGGTGCCCCCGGTTCCGCCGTCGATTCCGCCGAAGCCGCCCCCGCACCGGCGCCGGAACGCGCCCCGCGCAGGAAGGCCGCCGCGAAACCCGCCTCGGCAAAAGGGCCCGCCTCGGCAAAAGGGGATGAGGCATGAACAGACCGGACGAGCTTGACGATACCGGCGCGCCGCTGATGGAGCATCTGGCCGAGCTGCGCAACCGGCTGATCAATTCGGTTCTGGCCTTCCTTGTCGGCATGGTGATCTGCTTTGCCTTCTGGAACCCGGTCTTCAACTTCCTCACCCAGCCGATCTGCAACGCGCTGTCGGACCGGCAGCAGGATTGCGGGCTGATCCTCATCAAGCTGCAAGAGGGTTTCTTCGTCGCCGTACGCATCGCGATGATGGGCGGTTTCGTGCTCTCGTTCCCGATCATCGGCTATCAGATGTGGCGGTTCGTTGCGCCCGGGCTCTACCGGTCCGAGAAGAACGCCTTCCTGCCCTTCCTGATCGCCTCGCCGGTGATGTTCTTCATCGGCGCCGCCTTCGCCTATTACGCGGTGCTGCCGCTGGCGTTCGATTTCTTCCTCGGCTTCCAGCAGGGCGGCCTTGCCCCGGACGAGGAGGTCGAGGTGGTGGCGGGCATGGCCGGGATCACCTTCCAGGGCTCGGTCGAGGAATATCTTGCGCTGACCACCAAGTTCATCATCGCCTTCGGCATGTGTTTCCAGCTTCCGGTGCTGCTGACGCTGATGGGCAAGGCGGGCATGGTCTCGGCCGAGGGGATGCGGTCGGTGCGCAAATACGCCATCGTCGGCATCCTCGTGCTGGCGGCCATCGTCACGCCGCCGGATGTCATCACCCAGATCATCCTGTTCGCCGTGGTCTACGGGCTTTACGAAATCTCGATCCTGCTGGTGCAACGGGTCGAGAAGAAGCGTGAGGCCGAGCTGCGCGCGCAGGGGCTCTGGTTCGAGGAAGAGCCCGACGACATGCCCGACAATACGCCCGCGCCCGGGGAGACCGGCCGGACATGAGCGATACCGTCCTGCTTGCCCGCATCGCCGAGGCGCTGGAGCGGCTGAGCCCCGCGCCCGCGCCCGCCCCGGATTTCGCCGGTGCCGACGCCTTTCTGTGGCATTCCGACCCCGACCGGCTGGAGCCGGTGGCCGAGGTCAGCCGGGTCGATCTGGCGCTTCTGATCGGTGTCAACCGGGCGCGCGACACGCTTCTGGAGAACACCGAACGTTTCGCCAACGGCTTTCCGGCCAACAACGCGCTGTTGTGGGGCGCGCGCGGGATGGGGAAATCCTCTCTGGTCAAGGCGATCCACGCGGCGGTGCGCGCGCGCGGGCTTGCGCTGAAACTGGTCGAGATCGGGCGCGAGGACCTGCCGGCGATCCCCCGGCTTCTCGACCAGTTGCGCCGGGCGTCGGGGCACCGTTTCGTGCTGTTCTGCGACGACCTGTCGTTCAGCCATGACGACCAGCATTACAAGGCGCTCAAGGCGGTGCTGGACGGCGGGATCGCCGGGCGCCCCGCGAACGTGATCTTCTACGCCACCTCGAACCGCCGCCACCTGATGCCGCGCGACATGATCGAGAACGAACGCTCGACCGCGATCAACCCTTCGGAAGCGGTCGAGGAAAAGGTCTCGCTCTCGGATCGGTTCGGGCTGTGGCTGGGCTTCCATCCCTGTACGCAGGACGATTACCTGGCGATGATCCGCGGCTATTGCGACTTCTACGGGGTCGGGATCGACGACGAGACCCTGCGGGCCGAGGCGATCGAATGGCAGGCCACCCGCGGGTCGCGTTCGGGCCGGGTGGCGTGGCAGTATTTCACCGATCTGGCCGGGCGCCGGGGCGTGACCCTGACCGCCGGGTGAGCGGCCCTTCACGGCCGAAGACGGTGCGCTGAAACGCGGCCCGCGTGGCCGGGACACTACCCGGCCCGGATCGCCGCCCCCGATACCGTCACAGCCTGCGCAGCTTCAGCCGGGTGATGCGGTTGTCCTGCCGCGCCATCACCTCGAAGCGGAAGCCGTGGAAGGCGAAGACCTGCCCTTCGGCCGGGATCGCCTGCACCTCGTGGATCAGCAGCCCGGCGACGGTGTTGGCTTCCTCGTCGGGCAGGTTCCAGTCCATCGCCCGGTTGAGGTCGCGGATCGCCATCGAGCCCTCGACCTCGATCACGTCCGTGGACCCGGGGGTGAGCGCGGCGCGCTCCACCGTCAGGTCGAATTCGTCCTCGATCTCGCCGACGATCTCTTCGAGGATGTCCTCAAGCGTGATCAGCCCGCGCAGCGCGCCGTATTCATCGACCACCAGCGCGAAATGCCGCCGGTGGCGCAGGAACTGGCGCATCTGTTCGTCAAGCGCCGTGGTCTCGGGCACGAAATAGGGTTTGCGGGCGATCGCGGTGATGTCCAGCCGGGCCATGGCGCCGGGGTCGCCCGGATGCGCCTGCACCTGCTGTTCGACCGCGCGCAACAGATCCTTGGCATGAAGCACGCCGACGATGTTCTCGGCCTCGCCCCGCCACAGCGGCAGCCTCGTATGCGGCGAGGCCAGCGCCTGGTGCACGATCTGCCCGGCCTCGGCATCGGCGTCGATCATCTCGATTTCCGAACGGTGGCGCATCACCTCCTCGACCGTGCGGTCGGAAAGCCCGAGCGCGCCAAGCAGCCGGTCGCGGTCCTCGCGCTCCACCACGCCCTCGTGATGGCCAAGTGCGATCGCCCCGGCGATCTCCTCGCGCAGGGCAAGGAAGCGGCTGTCCGGGTCGGCCCGCACCCCGAAGGCGCGCAGCACCAGCCGGACGAAGGCCCGCACCGCGGCCACCAGCGGCGACAGCAGCCGCACCACCACCCGCACCACCGGTGCAAGCCGCAGCGCCGCCGGTTCCGGCGCGGTGATCGCCCAGGTCTTGGGCAGCACCTCGGCGAAGATCAGCACCAGCGCGGTCATCACCAGCGTGGCCAGCGCCACGCCGGATTCGCCGATCAGCCGGGTAAACAGCGCCGTCGCCAGCGAGGCGGCAAGGATGTTGACCAGGTTGTTGCCCAGCAGCAGCGCACCGATCATGCGCTCGCTGTCCTCGGTCACCTTCAGCGCGGTTTCGGCCCCGCGCGCGCCCTTGTCGGCCTGTGCGCGCAGCTTGGCGCGCGACGCGGCGGTAAGCGCGGTCTCGGAGGCCGAGAAGAAGGCGGAGCAGAGCAGAAGAACGAATATGGCGCCGACGGTCAGCCAGAACGTCGTGTCGAGCAGGGAAGGGTCCATGGGTCCGGGGTTCCGCAAAAGATGCGCCAGTCTATGCGGCGGGGGCAGGGGGCTGCAAGAGGGGGCTTTCGTGCGGCATGACCTGTCCGGAGCGCCACCTTTGCCCGGAGTCAAGGCGCGGCACGCGCCGCCGCTATTGCGACGTCAGCGCAGGTATGGACGTTGGGGGTATTCGGCACCATAAACTGCCAATCACCACCGTTGCAGCGGCCCCCCGGCGGTCGGCCGCTGCCCTCTGTTTCGCAGTCTATTTGCGCCGCTCAGCCCCCCTTCGCCAGCGGGTGGTGGTCGTGGACCAGACGGCGCAGCCGTTCTTCCAGCACATGGGTGTAGATTTCCGTGGTCGAGAGGTCGGCATGGCCCAGCATGGTCTGGATCGCCCGCAGGTCGGCGCCGCCCGCCAGCAGATGGGTGGCGAAGGCATGGCGCAGCACATGCGGCGTCACCCGCGCGGGGTCAAGCCCGGCCGCCGCGGCGATTTCGCGGATCAGCAGGTAGAACCGCACCCTTGTCATGTGCCCGTCGGCGCCACGGCCGGGGAACAGGTGGCCCCGCCGCCCATCCGGCCCGGCATCGCGGGTGGAAAGCCAGCCGGCCAGCGCCGCGCGGGCGGGGTCCGACAGCGGCACCAGCCGCTCGCGCCCGCCCTTGCCGCGGATCAGGATCATGCGGGGATCGCCCCGGGCCGCCGCCACCGGCAGGCCGACGAGTTCCGACACCCGCATCCCCGTCGCGTAAAGCAGTTCCACGAGGCAGGTGTTGCGCAGCCGCTCGGCCTCGTTGCGGCCATGGCGGCGGGCGGCGTCCAGCAGCGCCTCGACCTCCTCCAGTGAAAGGGTCTTCGGCAGCGCCTTGCCGCGCGCCGGGCCGGTGATGCGCTGCGCCGGGTCGTCGGCGCGCCAGCCCTCGGCATGGGCGAAGCGGAAGAACTGGCGGATCGACGACAGCCGCCGGGCGCGGGTGGCGGGGGAAAGCCCGCGATCGGCGCAGGTGGTCAGATAGTCCTCGATCCCGGTGCGGTCGATACTGGCAAGGTTGCCGCCGCGCCGCGCCAGCCAGCCGACGAAATCCTTGAGATCGCGCCCGTAGCCCAGCAGCGTGTTGCGCGCCGCCCCGGCCTCGGCCGCCTGCGCCTCCAGGAAGGCGGCGATTCGCCCGGCCATCGCGCTTTCGGCCGCTGCCCTGGTCATGCCCGCATCTCCTGGCGCGCCCGGCCCCGGTGCCCCCGCCCGCCTCAGTTGCTGCGCCGGGCGGGGCGGAAGGGCAGGGGGGCGACGGGGATCCCGTCCTCGATCAGGCGGCGGGCCTCATCGGCGCGGGCCTCGCCGTGGATCGAGCGTTCGGGCGCGTGCCCCTCATGGATGCGCCTTGCCTCGGCGGCGAAGGACAGGCCGACATATTCGGAATTGGCCTCGACCTCGCGCCGGAGCGCGGCAAGCGCGGCCTCGCGTTCATTCGCGGGGGCGGAAAGCGGCCCGGCGGGTGCGGGGTCCGGTGCGGGGGCGCCAGCGGTTTCAGGGGCGGCGGCGACGGCAGGGGCCATCAGCGCCTTTTCGACCCGCGCGTTGCCGCATTCGGGGCAGGTGACATGCCCGGCGGCCGCAAGCCGGTCATAGGCGGCGGCGGACTGGAACCAGCTTTCAAAGCCGTGCCCGTCGGCACATCTGAGACTGTAGCGGATCATGGCAAGCCTTCCCGAACCCTGTCCGACAGATAGCGTATCGACGGGCGGATTCAAGCGCCCCGCCCTGGATCGGGCGCCCGTCGGCCCGGCCGCCCGCAAGCGTCAGGCCCGGACCGCCGCCGGATCGAACCCGGCGATCAGGGCGCGCAGTTCGGGTTCCTCGACCATTCCGGCCGCCTTCACCGGCGACATCCAGCGGCGGCGGCGTTCCGCGCGTTCGGGGAATTCGCGGGCCAGCGCGCGGACCTCGACCGGATAGACCTCGACCGTGCAGGGCAGATCCGTGCTGCGGTCCTTGAGGTAGGAATAATTGCCGATGCAGACCGGGGTGACGCGGCCCTCGACCCCGGCTTCTTCCCAGGCCTCGACCGCTGCCGCCTCGTACCCGGTGCGGCCCTCCATCGGCCAGCCCTTGGGGATCACCCAGCGCCTTGTGTCGCGGCTGGTGATCAGCAGCACCTCCACCCCGCCGCACTGGCGCCGCCAGCACAGTGCCGCGTGCTGGGTGTGGCTGTCGTTCCTGTCGATGTCCCTTGTCCTGATCGGGGTCGCGTTCATGCCTGTGGTCCGCCTCTGGTTGCCACCCCGGACGGGCGGCGATTTTTGCTAGCGATAACATGTCTCTGCCCGGAATTCCAGTGATCCGCGATGACGCCTGCGCGAGCGGGGCCGAATGTTGCATATAAATCGTGTAAATTACCCGCAACCGCCGCGAACCCGGGATTGCCGATCATGCGCCCCGCCCCGCCCCCCCGGTTTCGCCGCCCGCTTCTTGCCGCGCGTGCATCCGTTCTGCGCCTGGCCGGCAAAGGAGCACGGTTTCGGGCCGGGCCGGACCTTCAACAAGGTGCCGATTGACGGCGCGGGCGATCCGGTGGCAGTCTGGGCGCAACAACCGCGCCAACCGCCGGGCCGCTCACCGCCCGGACCGGGCCGCTTCCGGCCCGCCCTGATTCTGGAATACCCACCCCGAATGATCCGCGCCTTCGTCGCCCTGCCGCTCCCCGAGGAGACGCGTGCCCGCCTTGCGGTGGTGCAGCACCTGTTGCCGCTGCCGCGCCGGGTGGAGCCGGAGAACCTGCACATCACGCTGGCTTTCCTGGGCGAACACCCCCCGGCGCAACTGGAAGACCTGCACGACGAACTCTCGACCCTGCGCCAGCCGGGGTTCGGGGTCGCCTTCGCCGGGCTGGGCACCTTCGGCGGCGATGCGCCGCGTCTTGTCCACACGGCGGTGGCGATGAGCGAACCCTTGACCCGGCTGCAACGCAAGGTGGCACAGGCGGCGCGGGCGGTGGGGATCACGCTGAAGGCACGGCGCTTCATGCCGCATGTGACGCTGGCGCGGTTCCGCCCGGAGGAGGCCGACCTCGCCCGCCTCGCCCCCGCGGTGGCCGCGGGCGTGGGCCCGCTGCCCGGCTTCACCGCCAGCCGTTTCGCGCTCTACCGCTCCGACCTGACCCGGCACGGGCCGCAATACGCGGAACTGACCTCCTACCCGCTGGGAGTCCCGGAGGGTTGACCCGTCACGCCTCCGGCACGCCCCCGGCCAGCACCTGCGCGAACATGTCGGCGTCGATATTGCCGCCCGACAGGATCACCCCGGCCTCGCGCCCGGCAAGGCTGTCGCGCTCGGCCATCAGCGCGGCCAGCGCCGCCGCCCCCGCGCCTTCGGCAAGGTTGTGGGTGTCGCGGTAGAAGACCCGGATCGCCTCGGCGATCTGCGCCTCGCTGACGCTGACGATCCGCTCGGCGCCGCGGGCGAAGATCGCCACCGCCTCGGGCACCGGCACCCGCACCGCCATGCCGTCGGCGAAGGTGCGGGCGCTTTCGGTCTTGACCGCGCGGCCCGCCCGCGCCGAAAGCATCGCCCCCGGCGCGCGTTCGCTGACCACGCCGACCACCCTGGTCTTCAGCCCCAGCGCGTCGCGCGCGGCGATCACCCCGCAGATGCCCGAGCCGCAGCCGATCGGGACATAGACCGTATCGAGGTCGGGCTTTTCGGTGAACATCTCGAACCCGTAGCTCGCCACGCCCCGCACCAGTTCGCGGTCGAAGGGCGGTACGCGGAACAGCCCCTCGGCCTCGGCCACCCGGATCGCCTCGTCCTTGGCGGCGTCGAAATCCGCGCCGAACTCGCGCAGTTCCGCGCCGAAGCCGCGCATGGCTTCGTTCTTCTCGACCGAATTGCCGTAGGGGACGTAGATCACCGCCCGCATCCCGGCGGCGACCGCGGCGCGGGCCTGCGACTGGCCGTGGTTGCCCCGGGTGGCGGTGATGATTCCGGGGCAGCCGGGTTCGGTCCGTTTCAGCCAGTCGATGAAGGTCATGCCGCCGCGCACCTTGAAGGCGCCGGTGGGCCCGTGGTTCTCGTGCTTGACCCAGACCCTGACGCCGGTGCGCGCCTCCAGGAGCGGCCAGGCGTAAAGCGGTGTCGGCGCCATGTGGCGATGGACCAGCGCGGTTGCCGCCTCCAGTTCGCCCCGTGTGAATTGCGGTTGCGCCATCGCTGAACCTCTTGTGCCTGTTACCGAAGCGCAGCAGACCCCGCCCGCCGGTCCGGGTCAACCCCGGCGCTGCGCCCGTGGCGAGGGCGCAGGGGGGCCGTCTGCCCCCCTCTTGGCCTGCGGCCAATTGTTCGCCGCTGAAAACCTGCCACTGGCAGCTTTTCCGGGCGCGGCTCACCCCCGAGGATATTTTCATCACGGTGAAGAACATGAAGCGCCCTCTTGTGCTTCACCGTGAAAGAAATATCCCCGCCGGAGGCTTCCGAGGTATCAACCTGCGCCGCCGTCGAGGATGATGCAGGTGGTCGAGCCGGTCGCATAAAGCCGCCCGTCCCCGACCCCGCGCAGGCTGGCCTCGGCCAGCGCCGTCGTCCGCCCGGCGTGGGAGACGGTGGCGACCGCCGCGACCTCCACCCCCACAGGCAGGGCGCGGGCGATGTTCACCTTGTATTCCAGCGTCGTATACCAGCGCCCCTTCGGCACCACGGTCATCACCGCGCAGCCCAGCGCGGAATCGAGGATCGTGCCGTACCAGCCGCCGTGCACCGTTCCCATCGGGTTCGAGTGTTGAAAGGCGGCGGCGCCGCGGAACTCGACCCGGCCTTCCTCCACCCCGGTCAGGCGGAAATCCATCACCCCGGTGATCGGCGGGCCGGAGAAGCGGCCCGCCAGCATCTCCCGCAGGAAATCCAGCCCCGACATCGACAGCAGCGTGGCGCGGTCGGGCAGTTCCTCGGGGGTGCGGGCGATACGGGGCTCGGTCATCGGGCGTCTCCTGCGGTTTCCGACCTGAGTGTTCGCCCGTGCGCCCGGGACTGTCCAGCGCGCCCTTGCGTCACATCGCGGCAAGCCCGGGCGGGGGGCGCCGCCCCGGCCAGTCGGTCGCCCGGTGCCAGCCCTGCCCGAGTTGCAGCAAGGCCCGGTCGGCCCCGCGCGGGCCGATCAACTGCATCCCCATCGGCAGCCCCTCCGCCCCGAAGCCGGCAGGCAGCGCCAGCGCGGGCAGGCCGATCAGGCTTGCGGGCACCACGACCTCCATCCAGCGGTGATAGGTATCCATGGTGCGGCCCGCCACCGCCTCGGGCCAACGCCACTCTTTCGGGAAGGGCCAGACCTGCGCCGCGGGCAGCACCAGCGCGTCGTAGCGCGCGAACAGCCCGGCCGCCCTGGTGAACCACTCTGACCGCAGCACCGAGGCGCGATGGACCTCCATCGCCGAGAGCGCCAGCCCGCGTTCGATCTCCCAGATCGCCTCGGGCTTGAGCAGCGCCCGTTTCGCCGGATCGTCGTAGAGGAGAGACAGCCGCGCCGCCACCGCCCATGACCGCAAGGTGGTCCATGATTGCCAGAGCCGTTCGGCGGGAAAGGGCGGCGCCACCGGCTCCACCGTGACGCCCATCTCCTCGAACACCCGCAGCGCCCCGGCGCAGAGGTCGGTTATGCCGGACTCCATGGCGTAAGCCCCGCCCCAGTCGCCCAGCCAGCCGATCCGCTTGCCGCGCAGCTCCACATCCAGCCCCCCGGCGAATGAAGGCTCCGCCGCCAGCCCGTGCGGGTCGCGTGCATCGGGAACGGCAAGCACATCGAGCAGCCGCGCCATGTCCTCGACAGTGCGCCCCATCGGCCCGTCGGTCGCCAGCTGGTGCAGGAAGGTGTCGCCCGCCGGGTCCGAGGGCACGCGGCCGTAGCTTGGCCGGAAGCCGTAGACGTTGCAGAAGGCGGCGGGGTTGCGCAGGCTTCCCATCATGTCCGAACCATCGGCCACCGGCAGCAGCCGCGCCGCCAGCGCCGCCGCCGCGCCGCCCGACGACCCCCCGGCGCTGCGCCCGGGGTCGTAGGGGTTGCCGGTCGCGCCATGCACCGGGTTGAACGTGTGCGAGCCCAGGCCGAACTCCGGCACATTGGTCTTGCCGATCAGGATCGCGCCCGCCGCCCGCAGCCGGGCGGGCAGCATCTCGTCCGCCGCGGGGACGAACCCGGCAAGGCCCGGATAGCCCCATGTGCTGCGGATGCCCGCGACCGCCTGCAAATCCTTGACCGCGAAGGGCAGCCCGTGCAGCCAGCCCCGGCGCGGCGCCGCCTGCGCCGCCCGCGCCTCGGCCATCAACCCGTCGCGGTCGCGCAGCGCCACCACCGCGTTGATCGCCGGGTTCACCGCCTCGATCCGGTCGAGGAAGGCTTCCATCACCTCGGGGACCGACACGTCCCCGCCTGCAAGCGCCGCCGACAGCGCCGAGGCCGAAAGCCCGGTCAGATCATCCATGCCTGCCCATCACCTTCTTCTGTCCGGAAATATCCTCGGGGGGGGTTCTCAGGGGGGGGCGAGGGCCCCCCTGAGGCGGGGGGCCGGGGGCAGCCGCCCCCGGCGCCTCCCCCAGGATCAGCTCTGCAACTCGGTCCAGATCCGCGTGTAGATCTCGTTCGCCGCCGGCGAGCAGGCCGGGGTGAACTGGCCCGCGCCGAGCAGTTCGGCGGGGATCGACAGTTCGGGCGCGCCCTGCATCTCCTCGGGCAGGAACTCTTCGGACCCGGCGATCCCGTTCGAATAGCGCGCGAAGGCCGAGATCAGCGCGGCGTTCTCGGGCTCCATCACGAAGTTGAGAAAGGTCTTCGCCTCCTCGACATTGCGCGCGTCCGACAGGATTCCGGCCGCATCCATCCAGATCGGGAAACCTTCGCGCGGATAGCCGTAAACCACGTCCTCGTTGAGCAGCCGCGCCCGCATGGTCGTGCCGTTCCAGACCATGCTGGCCGCCACGTCGTTGTTCGCAAGCCGCTCGGTCATGCCGTAGTCCATCGACATCCAGTGCGGCTTGGCGGCCATCAGCACGTCGCGGACCCGGCGCAGCACCTCCATGTCCTCGGTGCAGGGCTCGCCGCCGACATACATGATCGCCATCGACATCACGTCGCCCATCTCGGGCACGACGTTGATGCGCCCCTGAAGTTCCGGCGGCGGGTTCAGCCAGTTGTCCGAGGTGTGCGGGTCGCCGCCATAGACCGACCTGTTCACCGCCACCCCGGTGGTGCCCCATTGCCACGGGATGGTGTGGCGCGGCGCCGGATCCCAGTCCACCTCCACCCATTCGGGCGAGATATTGGCCATATTGGGCAGTTCGGCGGGGTCAAGCGGCAGCAGCAGACCCTTTTCCACATAGATCTGCACGAAGGTGTTCGAGGGCACCACGATGTCATAGCCGTGCCCGCCCGCCTCGATCTTGGCCAGCGCGGTGTCGTTGCTGTCGTAGTCGGTCACGGTGACGCGGATGCCGGTTTCGGCCTCGAACTTCGAGATCAGCTCGGGCGAGGTGTAGTTGCCCCAGTTGAAGATGTGCAGTTCCTGCGCCTGCGCCAGCCCGGCACCCGCAAAGGTCAGGGCGGTGGCCATCATCAGTCGTTTCATCGTCGTCTCCTTGTTGGTCCGTTCGGGGTCGGTGGATTGCGGGGTTCAGCTCCGCTTCCGGCCAAGCAGGAAGAAGGCCGTCAGCAGCAGCACGGTAAGCGCAAGCAGCGCGGTCGAGATCGCGTTCACCTCGGGCGTGATCGCCCGGCGCATCTGGCCCAGCATATAGGTCGGCAGCGTGTCCTGTCCCGCGGTCTTGACGAATTCGGTGATGATCACGTCGTCGAGCGAGATGACGAAGGCCAGCATCGCCCCGGCCGCGATCCCCGGCGCCATCATCGGCAGGGTGACGCGCCGGAAGGTCCGCCAGGGCGAGGCGTAGAGGTCCGCCGCCGCGGTCTCCAGCGAATTGTCCATCCCCTCCAGCCGGGCGCGGATCGGCAGATAGGCAAACGGGATGCAGAAGGCCGAATGGGCAAGGATCAGGTAGCCCAGCCCGGTATAGCCGGTCGCCACCCGGACGCCGGCGAAGACAATGAGCAGCGCGACGGCGGTGACGATCTCGGGCACCATCAGCGGCTGGTTGATCATCACGTAGATCATGGTCTGGCCCCTGAACCGCCCGCGCCGCGTGGTGCCGAGCGCGGCCATGGTGGCAAGCGTGGTCGCCACCGCCGAAGCCGAGGTGGCGATGATCAGCGAACGGATCGTCGCCTCCTGCACCGCGCGGTTCTCCCAGGCCGCCAGATACCAGCGGAACGAGAACCCGCCCCAGACGGTGATCGAATTGGCGGCGTTGAAGGAATAGGCCACCAGCGTGACGATGGGCGCATAAAGCGCCACGAAGACCGCCACGGCGATCAGGCCGAAGCCGGGCAGCGCGGTGACGGAGAAGGGCCTAGCCATGCGGGCTCCCCCCTCCGGCCCGGTTCATGGCCCGGACATAGAACAGCAGCGCCACCAGCACGATCAGCAGCAGCATCATGGAAAGCGCGGCACCCAGCGGCCAGTTGCGGCCCTGCCCGAACTGCAATTCGATGAAATTCCCGATCATCATGTTGCGCCCGCCGCCGAGGATGCGCGGCGTCACATAGGCCCCGAGCGAGGGCACGAACACCAGGATCGAGCCCGCCACGATCCCCGGCCGCACGATGGGCAGGATCACCCGGCGCAGCACCCGCCAGCGGTCGGCGTAAAGGTCGTAGCCCGCCTCCAGCAGCCGCATGTCGAAACGGTCGATGGCGGCGAACAGCGGCAGCACCATCAGCGGCAGATAGACATAGGCCATGCCGATCAGCACCGCGGTGTCGGTGTAAAGGATCTGGATCGGCCGCTCGATCAGCCCGATGCCGATCAGGATCGAGTTCAGGATGCCCTCGTTGCGGATCACCTCGTTGATCGCGAAGGTGCGGATCAAGAGGTTGGTCCAGAACGGAATGGTGATGAGGAACAGCCACATCGCCCGCCGCGACGGCGGCCGCGTGGCGATGAACCATGCGGTCGGGAAACCGACGGCGAAGGTGATCGCCGTGGTCAGGATCGAGAGCCTGACCGAGCGCCACAGGATCGTGACATGGGCATCGGCCATGCTGACCGTGCCGTCGAAGATGTCGCGCTGGAAGAAGACCCGGAACCAGCCCTCGGTCGAGAACACCCAGCGCACGCCGCCGTAATCCCCGGGCGTCAGAAAGGAATAGACCGCCATCACCGCCAGCGGCCCCGAGGCGGCGATCAGCAGGATGAACAGTGCGGGGGCCGACAGCAGCCAGCCGTTGCGGATCTGCCGGGCGCGGATCGGGTCGGGTGCCTGTCCGGGGCGGTCCGGCGGCATCGGCCCTGGCGCGGGTGTCGGCGTCGCCATCTGCTCAGTCCCCCAGAAGCTGCACGGCGCCGGGCGCGAAGCGCAGCCCGACCCGCGCGCCCCGTTCCAGCCCCGGATCGCCCGAGGCCGGGCTTTGCAGCCGCGCCACAACTCCGGTGCCGTCGGCCAGATGCAGGTGGCAGTGGGTGTCGGTGCCGAAATAGACCCAATGGGCGATGGTGGCGGGCAGGGCGCCGTCCTCGTCCCCGGGCGCAAGCCGCACCTGCTCGGGCCGCACCGCCACCGTGACCGGGGTGCCCTCGGGCGGGGCGTTCGCGGCCTCCAGCGCCAGCATGCCGCCGCTGTCCAGCGTCACGCCCCCGGGTGCCATCCGGCCGGTGAGGAAATTGGTCTCGCCGATGAAACTGGCGACGAAGCGGCTGTTGGGCGCGGTGTAGATGCTGCGCGGATCGCCGATCTGGAGGATTTTCCCCTGGCTCATCACCCCGATCCGGTCGCTCATGGTCAGCGCCTCTTCCTGGTCGTGGGTGACGAAGACGAAGGTGATGCCGGTCTCGTGCTGGAGCCGCTTCAGCTCGATCTGCATTTCCTTGCGCAGCTTGAGGTCGAGTGCGGACAGGGGCTCGTCCAGCAGCAGCACCTTGGGCCGGGGCGCCAGCGCGCGGGCGAGCGCCACCCGCTGCTGCTGGCCGCCGGAAAGCTGGCCCGGCCGCCGCCCGGCCATCGCCTCAAGCTGCACCAGCGCCAGCATCCGCTCCACCGTCTCGGAGACCTCGGATTTCGGGCGGCCCTGCATCTCGAGGCCGAAGCCGATGTTCTGCGCCACGCTCAGATGCGGGAACAGCGCGTAGGACTGGAACACGGTGTTGACCGGGCGGCGGTTGGGCGGCAGCGCGGTGATGTCGGCGCCGTCGAGCAGGATCCGGCCCGATGTGGGCGTCTCGAACCCCGCGATCAGCCGCAACAGCGTGGTCTTGCCGCAGCCCGAGGGGCCGAGCAGGGTGAAGAACTCGCCCTTGCGGATGGTCACCGATACGTCGTCGAGCGCACGGACCGCGAATTCGCCCTGTCCGAAGGTCTTGACGGCGCGGCGCGCCTCGACGGCTACCGTGTCGGACAATCGGCCTCTCCTGGCTTTATTCGTGTTCCCCGGGGGATGATGCACGGGGGCAATCCGGCTTGGCAAGCTTTTCCGGCCCCGGGCGGCAGGGGTATGATCGAAATCCCCGCAAACCGCCCGCGCGCGCTTCCCCGGCGGGCGTTGCCAGTGCAAATGTCTGCATGTCGTGTGGCCCGGCAAGGGGCGGGGAGGCTGAAGCGCAACTTTCGCCCGGTGCCCTTGCCCGGAATCAAGGCGCGTCACGCGCCGCCGGGCAGCGGCCGCCCGCCCCGTCACGCCGGAGGCGTGCATTCGGTACGACGGCGGCCGCTATTGCAACGTATCAACACGCGCTTACGTGAGGGTATTCGGCACCATAAACTGCCAGACGACAACCGGCAGAAGCGGCCCCTCGCGGTCGGCCGCTGCCCTCTGTTGCGCAGTATATCCGCCCGCCCGACACGCCCGACAAACCCGCTGTCACCAGTGCGGCGGCTTCTGGTCCGCCAGCGGCACGGTGCCGCCCGCCTCGGCCTCGCGTTCCGCCTCGCGCGCGGACAGCATCGCGACCTGCCGGTTCAGCCGGGCGATCTCGCGTTCCTGCCGGGCCACCACGTCCGACAGGTCTTCGGCCAGCCGCGTCAGATGCGCGACCGCGATTTCCAGCGTCTCGATCCGGTCCATGCCGCGCCTCCCGCGCTTGCTCCTGTCCGGCCCATCCGCTAGACGACCGGCGACGGCCGCGCAAGCACGGCGACAGGAAGGGCTGCGATCATGGCACAGCAGAAGCCCCGGCGACCCAGGGCCGAGACCCCCAAGGGGTTCCGCGACTATTTCGGCGCGGAGGTGAGCGGGCGCAAGGCGATGCTCGACACCATCGCCGCGGTCTACCACCTGCACGGCTTCGAGCCTTTGGAGACCTCGGCGGTCGAGACGGTCGAGGCGCTGGGCAAGTTCCTGCCCGACGTGGACCGCCCGAACGAGGGCGTGTTCGCGTGGGAGGAGGACGGCGACTGGCTGGCGCTGCGCTACGACCTGACCGCGCCGCTCGCGCGGGTCGCGGCGCAATACCGCAACGATCTGCCCAGCCCCTACCGCCGCTACGCCATGGGCCCGGTCTGGCGCAACGAAAAGCCGGGGCCGGGGCGGTTCCGCCAGTTCTATCAATGCGATGCCGATACGGTGGGCGCACCCTCGGTGGCGGCGGATGCCGAGATCTGCGCCATGCTGGCCGGGGCCTTGGAGGCCGTGGGCATCCCGCGCGGCGACTACCTGATCCGGGTCAACAACCGCAAGGTGCTGAACGGCGTGATGGAGGCCGCGGGCGTGCTCGACCCCGCCGACCCCGACCGTTTCGCGGCCGAGCGCGGCATCGTGCTGCGCGCCATCGACAAGCTGGACCGGCTGGGCGAAGCGGGCGTGCGGGCGCTTTTGGGCGAGGGGCGCAAGGACGAATCCGGCGATTTCACCCGGGGGGCGGGGCTTTCGCCGGATCAGGCCGAGGTGGTCATGGGCTTCATGGCCGCGAAACGCGACAGTGGCGCGGCCACGGTGGCGCGGCTGCGCGAACTGGCGGGCGGTTCGGCCATCGGCGCCGAAGGGGTGGCGGAGTTGGAGACCATCGCCGAACTGCTCGACGCGCAGGGGCTCGGCCCCGACCGGGCGCAGATCGACCCTTCGGTGGTGCGCGGCCTCGGCTAT
>JBAYSY010000003.1:0-119457 GCA_041675885.1 Gemmobacter sp.
ATGCCGCCGAAGATGTTGACGAGGATGCCCTTCACGTTCGGGTCCGAGGTGATGATCTTGAACGCCTCGGTCACCTTCTCCTTGGTCGCGCCGCCGCCCACGTCGAGGAAGTTGGCGGGCTCGGCGCCGTAGAGCTTGATGATGTCCATCGTCGCCATGGCCAGCCCGGCGCCGTTCACCATGCAGCCGATCTCGCCATCCAGCGCGATGTAGTTGAGGTCGAATTTCGAGGCGGCGAGTTCCTTCGGGTCCTCCTCGGTCTCGTCGCGCAGGCTGAGGATATCGGCGTGGCGGTAAAGCGCGTTGCCGTCGAAGCCCATCTTGCAGTCGAGCGCCTTGAGGTCGCCGTCGGTGGTGACGATCAGCGGGTTGATCTCCAGCATCTCGGCGTCCTTCTCGGTGAACAGCCGGTAGAGCTTGGTCACCAGATCGACGCATTGCTTGACCTGCCTGCCCTCCAGCCCCAGCGAGAACGCCACCCGGCGGCCGTGGAAGCCCTGGATGCCGGTCGCGGGGTCGATGCTGAACGACAGGATCTTCTCGGGCGTGGCGGCGGCCACCTCCTCGATGTCCATGCCCCCTTCGGTCGAGACAACGAAGCTGATGCGTGAGGTCTGCCGGTCCACCAGCAGCGCGAGGTAAAGCTCGCGCGAGATGTCGGAACCGTCCTCGATATAGATGCGGTTGACCTGCTTGCCCGCCGGGCCGGTCTGATGCGTGACCAGGGTGCGGCCCAGCATCTGGTTGGCCATCTCGGCCGCCTCGCCGACCGATTTCGCCAGCCGCACGCCGCCCTTCTCGCCCGCGACGGCCTCCTTGAACTTGCCCTTGCCGCGGCCGCCCGCGTGGATCTGGGCCTTCACCACCCAGAGCGGCCCGTCAAGCTCGCCCGCCGCCGCCTTCGCCTCTTCGGCGCGCAGCACGACACGGCCGTCCGACACCGGCACGCCGTAGCTGTGCAGCAGGGCCTTGGCCTGGTATTCGTGGATGTTCATCGCATCTGTCCCATCGCTTCGGAATTTCCGGCTTCATGCCACAGGACGCCGCACGGAGAAACGGTTATCCGCCCGTGGCAGGGGGTTTCCGCCGAAAAATCCACACTTGTGATCACACCTAAAAATTGTGTGATCACAAAATGCGGAAAGCCGGTGCGGGAAAGGCTTTGCGGCCGGGTGTGCGGCTGGTGGAGGCGGGTGATTCGCGTCCCGGTGTCGGGTGGGGAGTAGCGCGAAGGGTGTGGCGCGAGGCGGTGCGGACTCCGGCTCGGAAGCCGCGATTGTGAGGATTCATGGAAAGGACGGGGAAGAAAAGCTCAGGGGGCAGCTTCGTGGGTTAACTCCCCCGCTTGAAATCAATGGCATAAAGCGTTTCTTCGACGGTGAGTTCATCTGCAAACTTCTTGTCTGTTGGCTTTACTCTGCCTTTGACCTCATCCAACCACCCCAACACCGCCTCGATCCTGCCCTCGGTCACCCGCTCGTCGGTGATCTCCAGCACCACCGACAGCAGTTCCACCCCCGGCCCGAACACCGCCGCCAGATCGTCCGGGTCCACCCGCCGCACCGTCGCCGGGTCGGTCACATCGTCGAACGTCACCAGCAGCGGGATGGCGTTCCCCGTCAGCACCACCGCCCCGGTCTGCTTCGGGATACGCCCCAGCCATTCGCCCCGCCGCATTCCCGCGAACCTGTCGCGCGCGGCCCGGTAGAAGCGTTCCTCGGACCCGCCGAGCAGCGCGAACAGATAGCGGCCGGGTGCGACCTCGACCACCGCCGCTTCGCCCCGGAGCCTGTATTCAACCTCGTTGTCGATGGCGGGGAGCCGCCCGAACCGTGCGACAACCTCGACGACGGCGGACCCCGACCTTTCGCCCTCGGGCGTCTCGACCGTCACCGTGGTCTTCTGCCGCCACTCGTGCCGGTCGCGGCAGCCCGAAACCGCGAGGGCGATCAGCAGCAGGGCGAAAAGGCGGAACAGGGTCATGCGGCGGGCCTTCACACTGGCAATCCGGCACTCTCGAAAACAACCCGAGGCAGAGCGGCGCCCGAAGGTCGGCCACCGGCGCGGTAAAGACAAGCGGGAATATGCCGCATGGCCCGGCCATGCGCCGCGCGGCCCGGCGGGGCCGCACGGCGGAGTGTCGCGGCTCAGGCCAGCGAGGGGTCGATGCCCTTGCAGGCTTCGACGAGGCCCTTCACCGCGTCGACCGACTTCTGGAACATCGCCTGTTCGTCGGCATTAAGCTTGATGTCGGCGATCCGCTCGATGCCCCCGGCGCCGATCACGGTCGGCACGCCGACATACATGCCGTCCAGCCCGAACTCGCCGTTGCAATACGCGGCACAGGGCAGCAGGCGCTTCTGGTCCTTGAGGTAGCTTTCCGCCATCTCGATCGCCGAGGTCGCGGGGGCGTAGAAGGCCGAGCCGGTCTTCAAGAGCCCGACGATCTCGGCCCCGCCGTCGCGGGTGCGCTGCACGATCCCGTCCAGCTTCTCCTGCGTGGTCCAGCCCATGGCGACCAGATCCGGCAGCGGAATCCCCGCGACGGTGGAGTAGCGCACCAGCGGCACCATCGTGTCGCCATGGCCGCCCAGCACGAAGGCGGTCACGTCGCGCATCGACACCCCGAACTCGACCGAGAGGAAATGCCGGAACCGGGCGGAGTCGAGCACCCCCGCCATGCCCACCACCTTCGCATGCGGCAGGCCCGAGAACTCGCGCAGCGCCCAGACCATGGCGTCGAGCGGGTTGGTGATGCAGATCACGAAGGCGTTCGGGGCATGGGCGGCGATGCCCTCGCCCACCGACTTCATGACCTTGAGGTTGATGCCCAGCAGGTCGTCGCGGCTCATGCCCGGCTTGCGCGGCACGCCCGCGGTGACGATGCACACATCGGCGCCCGCGATGTCGGCGTAGTCGTTGGCGCCCTTCAGCCCCGCGTCGAACCCTTCGGAGGGCCCCGACTGCGCGATGTCGAGCGCCTTGCCCTGCGGCACGCCCTCGGCGATGTCGAACAGCACGATGTCGCCGAGTTCCTTGATCGCGGCGAGATGGGCGAGCGTGCCGCCGATCTGCCCCGCGCCGATCAGTGCGATCCTGGGTCTGGCCATGGTTTCCACTCCGGTATCAGGTTTGTGAATGACGCGGGATGCGTAGTCTCTTGCCGGGCGCCGCGCAAGGGCGTCGCCGCCCCCCGGGGCGGCCTTCCGGCGCCTGCCGGGCGATGTTTGCGCTAAAAGCCCGGGCGGACGGCCCGGCGCGGGGCCGAAGGGCGGCGGGCCGTGGCGTGGGGCGAATCTGTTCCGGTCCGCGATGCCGGGGCAGGCGCCGGTGGGGCCGCCGGGCGGTCTGTCAGGCCATCACCACGTCGGCGACCTCGTACATCACCGGCTCGAACCGAGAGCACAGCGCGGCGATGCGCCGGTTGCGCTCGCGCATTTCGGAGGTGCGCAGCATCGCCTGGAAATCCTCGCGCCGGTCCCAGCGCGAATAGTTGGCGATCCGGGTCTGGGCGTCGTTCACATGCAGCGCCGCGGCGATGAAGCCGGGCTGGTGGCGGATGAACTTGTCGTAAGCCTCGCGCAGCTCGTCGAGCAGGTCGGCGCAGGTGCCCGGCGTCATCTCGAAGGTGGTGATGACCGTCTGGCCGGTGAAATCGGGGGTGATCTGAACCATGGTCTGGCCTCCTTTCCTGCCAGTGTGCCACAGATCGGCGGCTGTTGGCAGCGGGGAGAAAACAAATATTTCAGCTATGTCGGAAGGGCGTGTCGGCCGCTGCCCGGGCCGCTGGCGCGGCAGTCCCGGGCAAGGGGGCGCTGTGCCAGGCGGGCCGGTTTCCAGTCGGCCAGCACGGCTTGCGGGCAGGGCCATCCTGCGCCGTTCACTCGAACTCCATCTCGGCGAAGACCATCCCCGCGTTGCGGGTCGCCAGTTCGTCGAAAGTGTCGAGATGCGACCAGCGCGACTGATCGACGTAATAGGCCCCCGTAAGGTCGCCGCCTTCGTCCAGATGCACGGCGATCTTCTCGCGCAGGTCCAGCAGGTAGTCGCGGGTGTAGCGCGTGACCTGTGCCAGACTGGTCGGGTGGCCGTGGCCGGGGATGATCCATGTCGGGTTCAAGGGCGCGAAGGCCGTGTCCCATGTCTCGATCCAGCAGGAGGTGCAGGTGTTGTCGAACAGCGGCAGCATCCGTTCGTGAAAGGCGATGTCGCCCGCGATCATCATCGACCATTCGGGAATCCAGACCTGCGTGTCGCCCGGGCTGTGCGCCGGGCCGAGGTACAGCACCTCGACCGTGACGCCGCCCATCTCGATCACATGGCGGTCGGTGAAGGTCTCGGTCGGGCCCATCGGCACCGTGCCCTCGGCATTCTCGCGCGCGTAGTTCTGCAACGAGGCCAGCGACTGGCCCGCGCTTTTCTCGAACTCGGCCGCCGCATCGACATGGCCCAGCACCGGCACACCCTGTCCGATCCAGTAGTTGTTGCCGAGCATGGCGTGGCCCTGCCCGTTTTCGTTCACCACGATGCGCACCGGCTGGTCGGTCACGGCGCGGATCTCGGCGTGGAGCGCCTCGGCCAGCCTGTAGGACGCACCCGAGTTGACCACGATCACCCCGTCGCCGGTGACGATGAAGCTCAGGTTGTTGTTGTGGCCCGCGTTCTCGTAGGTCGGCGGTGCGGTGGCGCCGATGGCGGTGAAGACATGCGGGATCACCTCGACCGGCTTGTTGTAAAGCACCGACTGCGGATATTTGTCGGGAATGTCCTCGGAGGCCATGGCGGCCCCGGCGAAACAGATCAGAACAAGTGCCGCGCGGATCATGCCAGCCCCTCCTTGAAACGGTATGCATCACCCATGCGCTCGACCCGGCCCAGCCCGCCGCCGGGCAGGTGATAGCCGATCAGCGGCACCCCGCTGTCGGCCAGTTCCGCCATCAGCGCGGCGCGGGTCTGCGCCGCCATCCCGGGGTCGTCGTCCGAGGACACCGGGCGGGCCGGTTGCTCGAAGGCCAGATGCGGGTTGGCGATCGCGTCGCCCACCACCATCACCGCCTCGGTGCCCGTGCCGATCCGAAAGCCCATATGCCCCGGGGTATGGCCCGGCAGCAGCCGCGCGGTGACGCCGGGCACGACCTCGTCGCCATCCTCGATCAATGCCAGCCGCCCCTCCAGCGCCTCCAGCCGCCGGACCGCACCCACGACGAAGCTTTGACGATCCTCGGCGATGGACTCCAGCGTCGCGGGGTCCATCCAGTAGTCGAACTCGGTCCGACCGATCAGATGCTCGGCCCCGGCGAACAGCGGTTCGTCGAAATCGTCCAGCAGGCCCCAGATGTGATCGGGGTGGCCATGGGTCAGCACCACATGGGTGACATCCTCGGGGGCAAGCCCCACGGCGTCCAGCGCCTCCACGATCTTCCCGGCGGTCGGCATGAAATCCGGGCCGGAGCCCGCGTCGAAGAGCACCACCCGACCGCCGTCGCGCAGAAGCGTCAGGTTGCAGGGTGAGTCGAACTGCGCATCCGGCAGGCCGTGGCGGGCGATCAGGTCGGCCTTCTCATCCTCGGACAGGCTGCCCAGCGCGAAATCCAGCGGCAGCACCAGGTGGCCGTCGGAAAGCGTCTCGACCTGCATCGCCCCGAGGTTCAGCGTGGTGTGTGCCCAGAGCCGGGCCGGGACCAGCGGCAGGGCCGCGCCCGCAAGGATGAAGTGACGGCGGGAAAGCATGGCAGGGCTCCGTGAATTGGGCGGCGGGCGCGGGAGGGGCGCCCGCCGGAAGGGATCAGCCGAACACGTCGGTGGTGATCCCGTTGAACCAGCCGACCGACTCCTCCCAGGTCAGCTTGCGGGTCTCGGCGTCCTCGCCGGGTTGGCTGATGAAACTTTCGACCGAGGCGATCTTTTCCTCGGTCGGCTCGTAGGAGGCGCCGACCTTCACGCCGTCCTCGGTGGCGATCAGCGACCAGCAGGTGTTGGTGTAGCGCGCCGGGAACACCCGGCTTCCGGTCAGCTCGCCCCGGATCGCCATGGCCGCGACCTTGGCCTGGCTGTTGGCCGAGAACCCCGACTTCGGCATGTCGCCCTGGGCCGAGGCATCGCCCAGCACCCAGATGTTCCCGTCCGCCCGGGACCGCATGTCGTCGGGGCTTACCGGCGCCCAGCCGCTGTCGTCGGTCAGCCCGGCCAGAGCCGCGATATTCCCCGCCCGCTGGCCGGGGATGACGTTGCAGACATCGACCTTTTCGACCGTGCCATCAACCACGACCTCCATCGTGTCGGGCCGCACCTGCACGTTGTCGCCGCCGAAGTCCGGGCCGATGCGCTCGACCATGCCGGGGTAGTGCTGTTCCCAGCCGTTCTCGAACAGGGTCTGTTTCGAGAAATTCTCCTTGGGGTCGAGCACGAGGATCTTGGCGGTGGGGTTATGGGTCGTGAGGAAATGCGCCACCATCGAGATCCGTTCATACGGCCCCGGCGGGCAGCGGAACGGGTTCGGCGGGGCGACCATGGCAAAGCGTCCGCCTTCGGGCATCGCGGCAAGCTGCGCCTTCAGCAGCGCGGCCTGGGTGCCGCCCTTGTAGGCGTGGGGCATCGCGGTCTGCGCATCCGGCGACCAGCCCTCGATCGAGCCCTCCACGAAGTCGATCCCCGGCGCGATCACCAGCCGGTCGTAGGAGACCCGCCCGCCCGAGGCCAGCGCCACGCTGCGCGCGTCGCGATCGACCCCGGCGGCAAGGTCGTGGATCACGTTGACGCCGTAATCCGCCGCCAGCCTGGCATAGGTGAAGGCGGTGTTCTCAAGCTCCCAGAAATCGCCCAGATAGAGGTTCGAGAAGAAACAGGTGTAATAGACCCGCGAGGGTTCGATCAGCACCACATCGACGGCGCCCGCGCTGTCCTTGGCGATGTAGCGCGCGGCGGTCGCCCCGCCGCAGCCGCCGCCGATCACCACCACCCGTGGCCGCGCCTGCCCCAGCACCATCGGTGCCGACAGTGCGGCCGCCCCGGCGGCGACCGCGCCGATGAAGGTCCGTCTGTGGATTGTCATCTTCCTGTCCTCCCCTTGGTTGCCGTCGTTGCATCCTGCGTCAGTCCAGCGTCGCGAACCATGCGGCCAGCGCGGCGATCTCCTCGTCGTCCAGCCGTTTGGCCATCATCTGCATCACCGCATGGTCGCGCAGGTCGGCCTTGTAGGCGTGCATGGCGATCGCGAAATCCTCGGTCGGCCAGCCGGTGATCGAGGGCAGGCCCCGGTCCGATCCGTCGCGCTGGTGGCAGGTGGTGCATTCCGAGGCGAGGTATTCGCCGTATTCCGCATCGCCCGCGATCTCCAGCACCGCCGGGTCGATCCCCTCCGGCACCCGCCGCGCGGTGGGGGGCGATTCCGGGATGTTCTGCGGCATGTCGGAAAAGTCGCGCAGCCATGCGATCAGCGCGCCGCGCGCCTCGGGGTCGGCCATGCCGCGATAGTTCATCCGCGTGCCCGGCACCGTGGCCTGCGGGGCGGCGATATAGCCGTCCAGCGTGTCGGGTGTCCAGCGCAGCCCGTTTTCCCCCATCTGCCGCATGGGGGCCGAATAGCTGACGTCCGCAAGCGATCCGGCGGCGCGGCCGAACAGCCCGTTCAGATGCGGGCCGATCCGGTTGAACGCATCTTCGCCGACCATGTGGCAGGCCGAGCACTGGCGGGTGAACAGCAGCTCGCCCCGGACGCGATCACCGAACTCTTCCGCCGCCGGGGCAGGGGACGCCCCGGTGGCCAGAAGGCCCGCGGATATGATCGCCGCCCGCCGCATGTCAGTCGGCGAAGGTCGCAAGATAGGCGATCACCGCCGCCCGGTCGTCTTCGGACCGCAGCCCGTTGAAGGCCATGCGGTTGCCGCGCATGTAGGCGCGGGGGCTTTCCAGATAGGCGTGCAGTTCGGTATCGGTCCAGACCAGCCCGTCCTTGCCCGCCGTCGTCATCGGGTTCGAATAGCGGAAGCCCTCGACCTGCCCGGCCGGGGCGCCGTAGACGCCGTTCAACTGCGGGCCGGTGGTGTTGCGCGCGGTGTCGCCGACCTGATGGCAGGCGGCGCACTGGCGGAACACCCGCTGGCCTTTCGCGACCAGTTCCGGGTCATGGTCGGCGGCGGCGGTCGCCTCCGGCTCGGGTTCGGCCTCGGCCTCTGCGGCGGGTTCCGCCTCCGCCTCCGTCTCCGCAGCGCCAGCGGTATCGGCCGAGGCGAGGGTGAGCGGCGGCAGCGTGCCCGCCGGGCGGCCGTCCTCCATCGGGGTGACGCCCAGATCGACGGCGCGTCTGGTGATCTCGACCGAGGCCGCGCAATCGGTCATGCAGGGTTCCGCCGTGAACAGCGGGTATTCCGTTTCGGCCCGGTCGTCGATGTAGAAACCATCCGCGTTCGGCATCACGACTTCGGTGAAGTTCTCGTGCGTTAGCACGAAATCGTCATCGACCATGTTGTTGGAATAAAGCAGATAGGCGGTGATCGCATAGGTGTCATCGACCGTCACCGTCTGCGCCGTCCCGAACGGCATGGAGCGGTGGACGTAATCCCACACCGTCGAAAGATACGGCCAGTAGGAACCGATGGTCTTGACCGGGCGATCATCGGCCAGCGTGCCGCCCCCGCCCGCCAGCACCGGCCAGTTGTCGATACCTTCGGCAAAGTCGCCATGGCAGACGGCGCACATCTCGATATAGACTTCCTCGCCGTCCAGCACGTTGCCCGAACCGGGGCGCAGCCCCTGCCCGTCGGGCAGGACGGCCACGTCCCATGCGGCGATTTCCTCGGGCAGGGCGGCACGGCCGAGGCCCAGCGGCTGGGCCGCCGCGGGCAGGGCGAAGGCGGTGGCCAGCAGGGCGGCGGTCAGCGTCTCAGGCAACCTCGACATTCTCGACCTCCCCGTCGGCGCGCACCCACCAGGTCTGGATGCCGTTGTTGTGATAGACGTTGTTGGTGCCGCGGATCGCCCGCAGCGCGTCCTTGGTCGGCTGGACATAGCCGGTTTCGTCGATGGCGCGCGATTGCAGCAGCATCTCGGACCCGTCCCAGTCGATATCCAGATGGAACCGCGTCAGCGCCTTGGATTTCGCGTCGCCCGAGATCCGCGCCTCCTGCCAGTTCCGGCCGCCGTCGAGCGAGACATCGACCCGCGTCACCCGCCCGTTGCCCGACCACGCCAGCCCGGTGATGACCAGGGGGCCCTTGCCGTGACGGATCGGCACCTGCGGCGAGGGCGAGGTGATGACGGATTTCGCATCCATCACCCAGGTCCATTTGCGCGCCCGCCCGTCCGGCATCAGATCGGTGTATTTCGATGTCTCTTCGCGGCTTTCCACCGCCTGATCGTAAACCCCGATGCGGCGCAGCCACTTGACCCACATGTTGCCTTCCCAGCCCGGCACCACCAGCCGGACCGGATAGCCGTGTTCCTTGCGCAGCGCCTCGCCATTCGCGTAGAAGGCGACCATCACGTCATCCAGCGCCTTTTCCAGCGGCAGCGAGCGGCCGTTGGACGAGGCATCCGCCCCTTCGACATAGATCCACTTGCCTTCGGGCTGCACACCCGCTTCGGCCAGCAGATCGCGCAGCATGACGCCGGTGTATTCCATGTTGTGGATCATGCCCTGGGTGAACTGGCAGCCCTCAAGCTGGGCGCCGCCCCATTCCATGCCGCCATTGGCCGCGCATTCGCAAAAGGCCGTCAGCACATGGCGCGGGAAGCGGGTCAGATCTTCGTAGGTGAACACCAAAGGCCGGTCCACCAGCCCGTTGATCATCAGCCGGTAGTCCTGCTTGGTCAGGTTGATGGCGCCCGAGTGGTGCCGCTCGAAAGCGCAGCCCTGCGGGGTGATCGTGCCTTCCAGCGCATGAATGGGGGTGAAGTTGATCGACGAGACCGGCCCTTCGGTCAGCCATTCTACATTGCGCCGCACCACGTGGGCTTCATGTTCGGTCGGCAGCCCGTAGGGCGTGGCATCGACCGGATCGCCGAAACCGCTGGCCCAGTCCTGCACCTCGGTGATGAGCGGGTCGGGGCCTGCGCCGGTCGCGCGTGCGGCGGTGGCGGCGACTAAGGCGCCGCCCGCGGCCATGCCTGCGCGCATGAAGCCGCGGCGGGTGGTTCCCTTGCCGGAACTGCCTGACATGACAGGTTCCTCCTTCGTTACTGTATTGCCGTCCTGCCGCCCCTGCGGGGCGGCGCCATCATTCAGATGCCGGTGACCTCGACCGAGGTGTTGGGCGCAAGTTTCACGGTGCCGGTCCTGCGGACGTGATCTTCCACCACGTCCCAGATCGCCGGGCCCTCGGTGCCCTCGTTGACGCTGGCCCAGCCGGCGACGACATAGGACTTCGCCGGGTCTATCGTCTCGCCGGTGGCCAGCAGCGTCATGTCGGTGATCCGGTGGCCGATGGGTTTCGACACGTCGATGCGGTAGCCGAGGCCGCCCACCCGCACCATGTCGCCGCCCTGCTGGTAATAGGGATCGGGGTTGAAGATGTTGTCGGCCACGTCCTCCAGCACCACGCCGATGAACTCGCCGGTCATCTCCATGCGGTAGCACTGCGGATAGCTCATCGCGGTGACGTTGAAGATATCCTCGCGGGTGATGGCGTCGCCCGGAAGCAGGCTGGCGCCCCAGCGCACGCCGGGCGACATGGCGATCTGGGCGTCGCGCTCGGACAGCATCGCCTCGCAGATAAGGTCGTCCCAGGTGCCGTTGAAATTGCCCCGGCGGTAGAGCAGGCTTTCGGTGGTGCCGATCTGCTCCTCCAGCCGGTCCTTGTAGGGCGCGCGTTCGGCGTCGATCAGGGCGGCCATCTCGGCGTCGGGCCTGATGACGTCGGAGAAGATCGGGATCAGCTTGTGCCTGAAACCGATCATCCGCCCGTCGCGCACATCCAGATCGACGCGCGAGACGAATTTTCCGTGCGAGCCCGAGGCGATCAGGATCGTCTCTCCGACCAGCACGGGTTCCGGCAGCGCGTCATGGGTGTGGCCGGTCAGGATCACGTCGATGCCCTGCACGCGGCCGGCCATCTTGCGGTCCACGTCGAAGCCGTTGTGCGACAGCACCACCACCAGATCGGCGCCCTTGGCGCGCACCTCATCGACCATCTCCTGCATCCGCGCGTCGCGGATGCCGAAGCTGAGGCCGGGGAACATCCAGTTCGGGTTGGCGATGGGGGTATAGGGGAACGCCTGGCCGATGACGGCGATGTTGACCCCGCCGCGCTCGAAGAAATGATAGGGCTCGAAGGCGGGTTCATCCCATTCGGCGTCGAAGATGTTCTGGCCGAGGAAGGGGAAGGGCAGCGCATCGACGATCTCGTTCACGCGGTCGGTGCCGAAGGTCCATTCCCAATGCGAGGTCATCGCCTCGACCCCCAGTGCGTTCATCACGTTCACCATGTCCTGACCGTGGGTCAGATGCGAGGTCATCGACCCGTGCCAGGTGTCGCCGCCGTCCAGCAGCAGCGCGTCGGGCCGGTCGGCGCGGATCGCCTTGACCGCCGTCGCCACCCGGTCCATCCCGCCCATCCGGCCATAAACCCGGCCGAGGCTGGTGAAATCGGCATGGGTCAGCGCATAGGATTCCGCCGAGCCGGGGGTGAGGCCGAACATGCGGATGAAGTCGCGCCCCACCACATGCGGCGGCTTGCCCTTCGCCTCGCCGACGCCGAGGTTCCATTCCGGTTCGCGGAACCAGATCGGCTTGAGTTGCGCATGGACGTCGGTGATGTGGATCAGCGTCACATTGCCGAACGTGTCGAAATCCAGCAACTGCCCCTGGGTCAGCGCCTGTTGCGCCGCCAGCTTCGACCAGTTGCCGATGCCCGAAGCCCCGTAGATCGCCGATACCGCCACCGAAGCCTGAAGGAACTCGCGCCGCGAGATCATGCCCGTCTTCTCCTTTTTCGCGGCCAATGCGCCGCCGCCCGCCCCGGAAGGGGGCGCCGGACCGCCGCCGCCATCGTTGATTGTCCCCGCGAGGGGGGAAGCGGGGGCGCGCCCCGAAGCGCGCGCCCCTTACTGGTTACTGCCGCACCGATACGCCTTCGATCGACAGCCCGTTGCCGCGCGACGCGACATAGAGTTCCAGCGCGATGAACTCGGGCGAGCCTTCGGCGAAGGTTTCGCCCCGCGTATCGCGGATGCAGCCGCGGAACCGCTGGTGCATCGGCACGATCCCGGCGTTCTTCAGCCGGTAGGTGGGAAAGCCGTTGACCATCCCCTGGCTGAGGTGGTCGGCGCGGATCATGCGGCCGTTGTTGTCCTCGTGGCAGTTGGCGCAGGACAGTTCGAGCTGGCCGTAGCGGGTGTAGTACATCTCCTTGCCCTGCTCCCAGTATTCGGCGGCGGGGCCGTCGATCTGCACCGACATCGGCAGGCCGCGCGATTGCAGCGAGATCAGCGCGGTCATGGACTTCATGCCGTCGCTGGTCCAGCCCCAGGGCTCGGCGCCCATGCGTTCGGTCCGGCAGTCGTTGATGTAGTTCTCCAATGCCCACAGCTCGCCGTTGTCGTTGACCCTGGGCATGGTCGCGCGCACGCCGCGCATCGTTTCGACATCGCCGTGGCACGAGGCGCAGGACGCATCCGCCGTGCCCTCCGCCGTGTCCCATAGATCCTGCCCGCGATCGACGTACAGCATTCCGGGGTTGTCGAAATCGTCCATCTGGAGTGCCCGCGTCTCATCCGTGCGGTAGAGCCAGCCGGATTTGACGGTATCGAACACATGTGCCACGTGTTCCGGTGCGGGCGCCCGCGTCACCAGATGCAATTCGCCGTCGATGACAAGCTCCGCATCCGGGTGCGGATCGGCCAACGATGCGCTGGAAAGCGCGCCGAGGGCAAGTGCGGCGGTAGCGGCCGCCAGCGGCCCGAGCCTGCGCTGCTTCATTCTGTCTCCTCCCTGACCGTGGTGGCCCGGCCACCTTGACGGGGCCCGGCCGATGCGGCTTGCGCTGTCGTCGCTCAGGCGACTTCGATGGATTGGGTGTCGGTATAGACGTCGCCGTTGTCGTCATGCCAGGTGAAGGTGAACTCGCCCGTCTCGTCCACCACCGCCTCGAATTCGATATAGGGGTTGGTCGAGATCGCCGGGTCGAGCGCCATGTCGATCACGTTCCTGCCGTTGAATTCGCAGGTGAAGCGGTTGATGATCCAGCGCGGGATCACGTTGCCCGAACCGTCGCGGCGCTGGCCGGTTTCCATCGGGTGGCTGATCAGCGTCTTGAGCAGGACCGATTCACCGGCCGAGGCGGTTCTGGGGACGCGGACGCGGGGTCTGATATCGGACATTTCTGGGTCTCCTTCCTGTCTTCAGCCGCCGCAGCCGCCGATGGTCACCTTCACCTCGTTCGAGGCGCGGACAAAACTGCCGTCGGCCATCTGCGCGATGGCAACGACGTCCTGCGTCCCCGCAAGACGGATGCGCGCGCCGAACATCTGCGCCCCGGCCTGGTCGCCGAAGGTGGCCCTGCACACGCCCGGGGTCGGGTTCCCGGCCGCGACAACCATGATCGCCACCGCGCCCGGGGCCTCGACCGAGATCGGCACCGTGTTGCCGTTCTCGGCGATCTCGGGCGTGGTCAGGGTGATCCCCCCTTCGGCCACCGCCGCGCCGCCGGTGAAATCGGCGATCGCCTGCTCCACCGCCGCCAGCGCGGGCAGCGGGATCGCCGCCGCGGCGGCGCTGCCCAGCGCCAGCACGAGGGCTTCGCGTCTTGAAAACTTCATTTGCTGTCTCCTTCGTATCTTGGTGGCCTATGCCCCTGGACGGGGCCCCGGTGACGGGTGCGCCCGGTTCAGTCGTCCCAGGTCAGCGTCTGAAGGAAGGCCACGACATCCTCGACCTGCTGCGCGGTAAGCAGGGTCGAAAGCCCGCTTTCGCCGCCTTCGGGGGCGCGGCCGGTGTAGGCCTCGCCCGGGCGGATGTAGCCGCTCCTCTTGTAGAACGAGATCATCATCGACCCTTCGTAGGTCCGCTTGGCATCGACGACGAGGCCGCGCAGCTCTGCCTCGGTCCAGCGTTCGGCCGCGCCGTCAAGCGGCGGGCCCACATCGCCGGGCCAGTCGATATGCGGCATCGACATGATCTCGTGGCAGGCGACGCAATTCCCGATCGAGCGCGAGGAGAACACGTTGAACCCCTCGTCCGCATCGCCCGGAACGCCGGTCAGCGACTCGGCGATGCTGCTGCCGTTCCAGACGATATCCTCCGGGGCGATGTCGCCCGAAGCCGCGGTTGCGGCCCAAAACGCGCAGGTCGCGCCAAGCAGCAGACGTGCCGTCATCCAAAATCCTCCCTCGGTCCTGTCGGGGCGGGTTGCCTCCCCGCACCCGTTCCCGAGTCGAGGATAAGCGACAAAAGGTCGCAGCTGCAAGAAGAAATTCAATTTTTTGCATAAATGAATTTGTTGCCGAAAACCGGCGGGTCCGCAAGCCGATTCCGTCGGCCGGGGGCAGGGCGGTTCGGGGTGCGCCGCTGCCCTCTGCCGCGTGTCCCGGCCCCCGTCTTCAGCTTCCCCGGCCCAGAAGCCGGTCGATGGGGGCGTAATCGTCGGTCAGCACCGGCGGATCCCGGTCGGCGATGATGGCGGCGACCGAGGCCGCCGCAACCCGGATCGCCTCGCGCGGGGCCGGGCCGTGATGTTCGATCCGCGACACGGGTGAGGGCGTCTCGCCCGCGATGATCATGAACACCCGGCGCGATTCGGCCGGATCGTGGCCCGGGTCGGCCCAGACCTCGACCGAGGGGAACAGGCTGTCCAGTGTCCGCACCAGTGCGGCCAGCACATCGAGCCGCTCCATATGGTCGATCACGGTCATCACATAGGCCCCGCCGGGGTTCAGCCGGGCCTGAACCAGTGCGAAGAATTCATGCGTGATCAGATGCGGCGGGGCGGCGATATCGGTGAAGGCATCGCCGAGGATCAGGTCGTAGCGGGTGTCCTCGCGCGTCAGCACGATGCGGGCGTCGGCATGGACCACCCGCGCCTGTTCCGGGTCGAACCAGAAGTCGCGGGCGGCCACTTCGGTCACCACCGGGTCGATCTCGGCCACGGTCACGTCGATGCCGCCGCGTTCGGCCCATGACCGGGGCACGGTATAGCTGCCGCCGCCGATCACGAAGCCCGACCAGCGCGGCCGGTCCTCCATCCGCATCCGCGACAGCCCGTCCTGCATCATGCCGTGCGGGGTCAGCATGGCGAAAGGGTCCGCCCCGTCGGCGATCCCGTGCACCAGATGGTCGAGCACCATCAGCCGCACCGGATCGTCGGGCGTGGGCGAGACATCGACCACCCGGATGCAGAAATAATCGCTTTCCTCGGTGCAGGGGTCGGGCTGCATCAGCGCCGCACCGGCAAGGCCGAGCGGCAGCAGCAGCGCGACCAGCCCGGGGGCAAGGGCAAAGCGCGCGACCTGCCGCCCGGAGACAAAGCTCTGCGCGGCGAGCGCGGCGTAGACCAGTGTCACCACGGTCAGGGTGCCGACCGATCCGAGCCACGAGATGAACACGAACCCGGCAAGCAGCGTGCCGGCGATGGCCCCCACCGCCCCCGCCGCGAACATCGCCCCCAGCGCCCGGCCGGATTTCTCCGGCTGGCCCATCACGGCGATCTGGGCAAGGATCGGCGCCGGGATGCCCGCGAAGAACGAGGGCAGGAAGAAGGCCGCCATGGTCAGCGCGACGATCGAGGCCACCGGATCGTGCAGCGCGGTGATGACCGGCGGCGCGGCGAGCCGCAGCACGAAGACCGCCCCCGCGGTGGTCAGCGCCGCCAGCACCATGGCCCAGCCGTTCGCCCGCAGCGCCCGCGCGGCAGGCCATTCCGCCAGCCGCCCCCCGGCCCAGTGCCCGGCCGAGAACCCGGCCAGCACCACGGCGATCACCGAGGTCCAGGTGTAGAGCGACATCCCCACATAGGGCGCGAGCATCCGCCCGGCGACGATCTCGACCACGAGGCTTGCCGCCGCCACCGCCGCCTGAATGGTGACCAGTATCCACAATCCCGGCACGCACGCCTTCCTTTCTGTCCCGTCCGGCCCCGTCGGAACGGTGTCGGACTCCTGTCATCCTTTTTTGCCCGCGCGACCCGTAGGGTGCGCTTCAGCGCACCACCCCGGACAGGATCAATTCCCGCCGCCCACCACCCGCGCGACGTATTTCTGGAAATGCTCGTCGCCCTCGTAGCCCTTGTCGCGCACCCATTCGAGCAGCGCCCGCGTGGTGCCCGGCCCGAAGGCGCCCGGCATGGTGACCACGGCGGCCTGTCCGGCGGTCATGCCCTCGGGCACGTCCTCAGGCATGAACATCAGCGTCGGCGTGAATACCACACCCCAGCGGGTCGCCATGTCCTTTTCCGCCCGCACCGTGCCGTCGAAGTCCGTGACCTCGACATCGCCGAACAGGTTCATCTGCACGACGAAGTAATGCTCGCGCAGCAGGGTCTCGATCTCGGGAAGCGGGAACACCTCCTCGTGCATCTTGCGGCAATAGATGCAGCCGCGCTGCTCGAAGATCACCAGCAGGCGCTTGCCCGCGGCATTGGCGTCGGCCAGATCCTCGGCCATGTCGCGGAACGTGACCTGCATCCAGTCGGGCTTGTGCAGCCCGTCGTCGCCCAGTTCCACCGCCCGGGCAGGCAGCGCCGCAAGCAAGATCGCGGCACAGGCGGCAATGATGGCTGGCAGTCGTCGCATGGCTTCCTCCCTGTCTTGGTCTGTCGGCATTCGGGTCCGTCAACGCAGCGTGGCATCCCACGAGAAGTTCCGCAGCATCGCCTCGGCGATGTATGAGATCGAATCGGTGGCGATCAGCACGGCGAAGACGATCAGCATGACCCCCATCGCCTTTTCCACATAGCCCAGATAGCGCCGGTTGCGCCCGACCCAGCCGAGGAACGGCCGGGCGAAGGCGGCCGCGATCACGAAGGGCAGCGTCATCGCCAGCCCGTAGACCAGCAGCAGGCTGCCGCCGTGCCACAGATCGCCGGTGGCCGAGGCCATGAACAGGATCGCCGCCAGCGCCGGGCCGACGCAGGGCGTCCAGCCGAAGCCGAAGGCCAGCCCCATCACATAGGCGCCCGCCAGCGTGGTGGGTTCGGTCTTCGCCTCGATCCGCGCCTCGCGATACAGGAACGGAATCCGCAGGATGCCCAGGAAATGCAGGCCGAACAGCAAAAGCACCCCGGCCGCGACATAGGCAAGCTGGTTCTTCCACTGGATGAAGGCCGAACCCAGCGCCGTGGCCCCGAGGCCGAGGAGGACGAAGATCGTCGTCACCCCCAGCGCGAAGGCCGAGGCCGAGACCATCAGCCGCCCCTGCGCGCCCGCCCGGACCGCGCCGTCCTCGCGCAACTCCTGCATCGAGATCCCGGCCATGTAGCACAGGTAGAAGGGCACGATGGGCAGGATGCAGGGCGACAGGAACGAAAGCATCCCCGCCAGCGCCGCGCCCCCGTAACCGATGTCGAACATCCGAACCCCTCCCCGGCTCCGGCCAGCCGCGTCACCTGGCCGCAGGCGGGGCCTGCGGCGGAAGGGTTGCGCGTCCCCCCAAACACATTACAATATTCATATGTAAGTCAAGAGGCCATCCGATGCTTGCCACCCGGTTCCGGGCCGTGGCCCTAGCCCTGACAGCGGCATTGCCTGCCACCCCGGCGGTGGCGGACCTGCAACTGCTGATGTTCGAGCGGCCCGGCTGCACCTTCTGCATGCAGTGGGACCGCGAGGTCGGCCAGGCCTATCCGCAGTCGCCCGAGGGGCAGGCCGCGCCGCTGCTGCGCGCCTGGATCAAGGATCCGCTGCCCGAGGGCATCACGCTGAACCGGCCCGCCGCCTATACGCCGACCTTCGTCCTGCTGAAGGACGGGCGGGAGGAAAGCCGGATCGAAGGCTATCCGGGCGCGGATTTCTTCTGGGGCCTGATCGGACGGATGCTGAAGGAAGCCGGGGCCGACTATACGCCCCCGGAGATCTGACATATTCGCATTTGTCCGGGCCATGGGTATTGACGGGTATTGACGGGCATTGACGAAACCGGCCGGTCGCCGCACCATGTACGCGCGGAACAGGTCGGCCCGGCCGGGAAACAGGCGGGGAAACGGGTCGTTGACGGTCAAGGACGAAGGTGCGACACGATGGAATGGCCGCTGGGACGCCTCAACACGCTTTCCGCCCAACCCTCCGGCGCGGAAGTGACGGTGATCATCCCGGGGGACGAGACCGCCGAGGCACCGCCCCTTGATCTGTGGGTCGAGGACATGATGGATCAGGCACAGGCCGCGTCGGGTTTTCTCAAGGCGCTCGCGCATGAGGGGCGGCTGATGATCCTGTGCCACCTCGTCTCGGGCGAGAAATCGGTGACGGAACTGGAAAACCTGCTTGATTCGCGGCAGGCGGCGGTCAGCCAGCAGCTTGCGCGGCTGCGGCTGGAAGGGCTGGTGACATGCCGGCGCGAGGGCAAGGCGATCTACTATTCGCTGGGCGACCCGCGGGTGGTCCGCACCGTCGGGCTGCTTTACGAGATGTTCTGCGAACAACCGTCCTGACAGGGGCGGCCCATCTGGAACAGGCCCGTGCGGAACAGGCGCGGGTGAACAAGGGCGCGCAAGACGCCCCGAAGGAAACGCGAAACCCCGGACCCCCGGTCCGGGCGGGAGGGTCGTATGGATCAGATCCCCGTCGGCATGCTTGCCGCCGCGGCCGGGCTGGGGTCCGGCCTGCTGCTGGGCTTTGCCGCGAGACTGGGCGATTTCTGCACGCTGGGCGCATTGGAAACCGCGCTTTACGGCGAGGACCAGCGGCGGTTGCGGCTGTGGGGCATCGTGCTGGGGGTGGCGCTGATCGGCACCTGGATGCTGGCCGCTACCGGGCATATCGACGTGGCGGGCACCTTCTACCACCAGATCGCCTGGAATCCGCTGGCCAGCATCTTCGGCGGGCTGATCTTCGGCTACGGCATGGCGATGGCCGGGAACTGCGGTTTCGGCGCGCTGGTGCGGTTCGGCAGCGGCGACATGCGTTCGCTGGTGGTTGTCGTCGTGATGGCGATCTTCGGTTTCGTGGCCCTGTCGGGGCCGCTGGCGCCCCTGCGGGTGGCGCTGTTTCCGCAGGTGGACGCGGCGGGGCCGCAGGGGGCGGGGGTCTTTTTCACCATGGCAACCGGCCTGCCGCCGCTTGTGCTGGCGCTGGTGCTGGGCGCGGGGCTGATCGTCTGGGCGCTGTCCTACCCGCCCTTGCGCGGCCATTGGGGCATGGTCGGCTGGGGGGCGATCGCCGGGCTTGCCGTGGTCTGGGCCTTTGCCGCCACAAGCTGGCTGGGGGAGATCAGCCTTGGCGCGGTCACGCCCGAGGGGCCTTCGTTCACCGCGCCGATCGGCCGGACGCTGATCTTCCTGATGACCTCGACCGCCGGGGGGCTGAGTTTCTCGGTCGGTTCGGTCGCGGGCGTGCTGGCCGGGGCCTTCGCCGGGTCGATGCTGCGCGGCATGTTCCGCTGGGAAGCCTGCGAGGATCCGCGCGAACTGGGTCGGCAGGTCGGCGGGGCGGCGCTGATGGGGATCGGCGGGGTGATCGCCATGGGCTGCTCGGTCGGGCAGGGGGTGACGGCCTTCGCCACACTGGCGTGGTCGGCCCCGGTCACGCTGGCGGCGATGGCCGCCGGGGCGATGTTCGGCCTGCGGCAACTGATCGCCGGAGCGCAGCCGGACTAAAGCGTTTCGGCCATTCGCCGATGCGGCCGAAACGCTTGGGGTCATTGCTTTTTCGTAATTTCGAACCGAAAAAACCTGTCAACTTTTCCTGAAGTTTCTTTAGGTTTTCACGTGTGCCTCAGGCGCGACAGAGGGCAAGTGGACGACCGCTTGCCCGGGGCGTGTGCCGCGCCTTGATTCCGGGCAGGGGAAGGGCAGGGCAGGCCCTTCAGCCCACCGCATTCGCCCGGGGCAGGCCCAGTTCCTCGGCGGTGAGTTCGGTGTCCGGCCCGTCGATCAGCGGATCGGGCTGCGCCAGTGCCGTCAGCGCCGCGCGGTCGGTGATGATGAGCCGCTGGCCATCGACCTTCAGCCCCTCGGATTCAAGCTGGCGCATGGTGCGCGACAGGTTCTCGGGCGTCATCCCGAGGTAGGAGGCCAGCAGGCGTTTTTCCACCGGCAGCACAAAGCCCGGCGCCTGCCCGTTCAGGGCCGACTGCCGCAGCACAAAGGCCGCCAGCCGTTCGCGGGAGTTGCGCAGTTTCAGGTTCTTGGCATGGCGCACCATGCTGCGGTAACTGCCTGCCAGATCCACGATCACCGCCATGGCAAAATCGGGATCGCGGCGGAAGGCGGCGCGCAGATCGACCGCGGGCACCATGACGATCCGCGATTTTTCCAGCGTGCGCGCGGACATGAGATAGGCGGTGTCCTTGATGCAGGCCGCAAGGACGAAGGTCGAGATCGGCCCGACCACGGCCATCGTCGTCTCGCGGCCGCCCCATTCGGCCCGCAACTCCACCATGCCCTCGACGACGATATGCAGGAAATCCGCCGGCTCCCCCTGCCGGAGCAGGTCAAGCTGCGGCGGAAAGTTCTGGGAGTAGGCGACCTGCATCAGCGTCTCGAAATTCGCGGTCGCCATGTCGCGGAACAGTGGCAGGCGGCGGATATCGGGTTTTTCCTGTTCACGCACGAATCGGACTCCGGCCTCAGAATGGTACTTGATGATTATCATGTCATGCCCCGGCATCCTTTGCCACCCGACCACAAGCTTTTTGCGCGGCGATCCGCTTGCTTTCCTTGTCAGGTATGACCGATAGCAAATCAGGGCCGATTTCCCGGGATGCTCCGCTTATGGTTGATCTGCATCAAATAATCTCCATTCTGGGCGTGGTCGCTGCTGGTCAGTCGCGCATCAGTCGCGCCATCCGAACCGGAGATCGAACATGCCGGACCTTGCCCGGGACCACCCCCAGCCGACCGCCGCCGAGCAGAATCGCGCGCTCTGGCTGAGCACCATCGCCTTTACGCTCTGCTTTGCCGTCTGGACGATCTTTTCCATCATCGGCATCGAGATCCGCCGCGATCTCGGCCTGACGGAATTCCAGTACGGCCTGCTGATCGCGACACCGATCCTGACCGGATCGGTCATCCGGCTTATCCTCGGGGTCTGGACGGAACGCTATGGCGGCCGCCTGGTGTTCTCGATCCAGATGATCCTGACCGGCGCCGCCACATGGGGGCTGACCTGGGCCGAGTCCTACACCAGCTACCTGATCGCCGCGCTGGGCGTCGGGCTGGCAGGCGGGTCGTTCATCATCGGCGTTGCCTATGTGTCGAAATGGTATCCGCAGCAAAAGCAGGGCACCGCGCTGGGCATCTTCGGCATGGGCAACGTCGGCGCGGCGGTGACCAAGTTCCTTGCCCCCTTCGTCATGGTGGCCTGGGGCTGGGAAGGCGTGGCGCATGTCTGGGCCGTGGGGATCGCGCTGATGGGCGTGGCCTTCTGGTTCCTGGCCAAGGACGACCCCGACTTTACCGCCCGCCGCGCCCGGGGCGTCAAGGCGGAAAGCCTTGCCGAACAGTTCGCGCCGCTGCGGCAGTTGCAGGTCTGGCGGTTCTCGCTTTACTATTTCTTCGTGTTCGGCGCCTTCGTCGCGCTGGCGCTGTGGATGCCCTACTACCTGACCGAGGTTTACGGCGTCGATATCATGGTCGCGGGCATGGCGGCGGCGGCCTTTTCGCTGTCGGCCTCGATCTTCCGCGCCTATGGCGGCGTGCTGTCGGACCGGTTCGGGGCGCGGACGGTGATGTACTGGACCTTCGGGTTCAGCATGATCTTCCTGTTCATGCTGTCCTACCCGCCCACGGAATACGTGATCCGCGGCAAGGACGGCCCCATCTCCTTCCACACGGAAATGGGCCTGTGGCCCTTCGTGCTGACGCTGTTCGCGCTGGGCTTCTTCATGAGCCTGGGCAAGGCGGCGGTGTTCAAGCATATCCCGGTCTATTACCCGAATCATGTCGGATCGGTCGGCGGGCTTGTCGGCATGATCGGCGGGCTGGGCGGCTTTGTCCTGCCGATCGTGTTCGGTGCGCTGCTGGACCTGACCGGCATCTGGACTTCGACCTTTGCGCTGCTGTTCGTGGTCGTCGCCGTTTCGCTTGGCTGGATGCACCTGTCGGTCCGCTCGATGGAGCGGGCGGCCCAGGGCGAGGTGCTGGAGAACCTGCCGGCCTTCCCCGAACTGAGCGAGGTGCACGACCCCGAGCGCACCGTCATGCCGCGCATCATCGACGACTGGCGCCCCGAGGATCCCGATTTCTGGGAGCAGAAGGGCAAGGCGGTGGCGCGGCGCAACCTGTGGATATCCATCCCGGCGCTGACGCTGGCCTTCTCGGTCTGGATGGTCTGGTCGGTCGTGGTGGCCCGGCTGCCCTCGATCGGCTTCGCCTTCTCGCAGGATCAGCTGTTCTGGCTGGCGGCGCTGCCCGCGCTGTCGGGGGCGACCTTGCGGATCTTCTACAGTTTCATGGTGCCGATCTTCGGCGGGCGGCTGTGGACGACGCTTTCGACCGCCTCGCTGCTGCTTCCGGCGATGGGGATCGGCTATGCGGTGCAGGATCCGACGACGCCCTATCTGATCTTCATCGCCCTGGCGTTGCTGTGCGGGCTGGGCGGTGCGAACTTCGCCTCGTCCATGGCCAATATCAGCTTCTTCTTCCCCAAGTCGGAAAAGGGCAACGCGATGGGGCTGAACGCGGGGCTGGGCAATCTGGGCGTGTCGCTGATGCAGTTCATCGTGCCGATCGTCATCACCATGGGTGTGTTCGGCGTCATGGGCGGCGCCCCGCAGCAACTGTCCGACGGCGGGCAGTTGTGGATGCAGAACGCGGGCTTCGTCTGGGTGCCGTTCATCATCGCCGCGACCGTGGCGGCGTGGCTGGGCATGAACGACATCACCGATGCAAAGGCCAGTTTCCGCGAACAGGCGGTCATCTTCCAGCGGAAGCACAACTGGGTGATGTGCTTCCTCTACATCGGCACCTTCGGCAGCTTCATCGGCTATTCCGCCGGGTTCCCGCTGCTGACCGGCATCGCCTTCCCCGAGGTGAACGCCCTGCAATACGTGTTCCTCGGCCCGCTGGTCGGCGCGCTGTCGCGGGCCGGCTCGGGCTGGCTGGCGGACAGGGTCGGCGGCGGGCGCGTCACCTTCTGGGTGTTCGCCGGCATGATCGTGTCGGTCGCGCTGGTGATCGTCTCGTTGCAGGCGCTGTCCTTCGCGGGTTTCTTCGCGGGCTTCATGGCGCTGTTCTTCTTTACCGGGGTGGGCAATGCCTCGACCTTCCAGATGATCCCGGTCATCATGCGGCGCGAGGTGCCGCGGCTGATGCCCGACCTTTCCCCCGACGAGACCCGCCGTCAGTCCGAGCGCGAAAGCGCGGCGATCATCGCCTTTTCCAGCGCGGTCGGTGCCTATGGCGGGTTCTTCATCCCGAAAGCCTACGGCTCGTCCATCGCGATGATGGGATCGCCGCTGGGCGCGCTCTGGGGCTTCCTGATTTTCTATGTTGCCTGCCTTGCCGTCACCTGGGTGTTCTACACCCGCCCGGGTGGCCTGCTTTACGATATCGAGCGCGGCCGCACCCCGGCCGGCGTCCAACCCGCCTGACCTGACGGAGACAGCAGATGAGCCATCTTCTCGACCGATTGAACTTTCTGAAAACCACCCGCAAGGACGTGTTTTCCGGGGGCCACGGCCAGACCACCATCGAGAACCGCGACTGGGAAGACACCTATCGCAACCGCTGGCGGCACGACAAGATCGTGCGCTCGACCCATGGGGTGAACTGCACCGGCTCCTGCTCGTGGAAGATCTATGTCAAGTCCGGCATCGTCACATGGGAAACCCAGCAGACCGACTACCCGCGCACCCGCCCCGACCTGCCGAACCACGAACCGCGCGGCTGCGCCCGGGGGGCCAGCTATTCGTGGTATCTCTATTCCGCCAACCGGGTGAAGACGCCCTTGGTGCGGGGCCGGCTGATGAAGCTTTGGCGCGAAAAGCGCAAGACCATGACGCCGATTCAGGCGTGGGAGGCGATCCAGTCCGACCCGGAGGCGCGGGCCAGCTATACCCGCAAGCGCGGCTCGGGCGGGTTCGTGCGCGCGAACTGGGAAGAGGCGAACGAGATCACGGCCGCCGCCAACGCTTACACGGCAAGGAAATACGGCCCCGACCGGGTGTTCGGCTTTTCGCCCATCCCGGCGATGTCGATGATCTCCTATGCCGCAGGCACGCGCTACCTGTCGCTCCTGGGCGGCACCTGCATGTCGTTCTACGACTGGTATTGCGACCTGCCGCCGGCCAGCCCGCAGACATGGGGCGAACAGACCGACGTGCCGGAATCGGCCGACTGGTACAATGCCGGGTATCTGCTGATCTGGGGCTCGAACGTGCCGCAGACCCGCACTCCGGATGCGCATTTCTACACCGAAGCGCGCTATCGCGGCACCAAGTCGGCGGTGATCTGCCCCGACTATTCCGAGGCGGCCAAGTTTGGCGACATCTGGCTGAACGCGAAACAGGGCAGTGACGCGGCGCTGGGGATGGCCTTCGGCCATGTGATCCTGCGCGAGTTCCACCTTGACCGGCAGGTGCCCTATTTCGAGGACTACTGCCGCCGCTATTCCGACATGCCGATGCTGGTCAAGCTGGAAGACCGCGACGGGACGCTGGTCCCCGGCCATCAGCTGCGCGCCTCGGATTTCGAGGGCGGGCTGGGGCAGAAGGCCAACCCGGAATGGAAGACCGTGGCGCTGGACGATGCCACCGGCAAGCCGGTGGTCCCGAACGGATCGGTCGGGTTCCGCTGGAGCGCGGCGGGGGCCGCCGCCCCGGCCGGGGAAGCGGGCGAGAAAGACCCCGAAACCGGCTGCTGGAACCTTGAGGAGAAGGCCGGGGGCAAGGAGGTCAGGCTGAAGATGAGCCTGATCCTGGAGGAAGACCGCGACGAGGTGATGGGCGTGGCCTTCCCGTGGTTCGGGGCCGAGGCCACCAACGGCTGGGAAAACGATCCGCGCGGCGAAGTGCTGGTGCGCAACGTGCCGGTCAAGCGCGTCAGGCTGGCCGACGGCAAGGAACACTATGTCGCCACCGTCTTCGACCTGCTGTGCGCGAACTACAGCCTTGACCGGGGCCTTGGCGGCGATCACGTCGCGGCCGATTACGACGCCGACGTACCCTTCACCCCGGCATGGGCCGAACGCATCACCGGCGTGCCGCGCGACCGTATCGTGCATGTGGCCCGCGAATTCGCCGCCAATGCCGAAAAGACCCGCGGCAAGTCGATGGTCATCATCGGCGCGGCGATGAACCACTGGTTCCACATGGACATGAACTACCGCGCGGTCATCAACATGCTGGTGATGTGCGGCTGCGTCGGCCAGTCGGGCGGCGGCTGGGCGCATTACGTGGGCCAGGAAAAGCTGCGGCCGCAGACCGGCTGGACCGCGCTGGCCTTCGCGCTGGACTGGTCACGGCCGCCGCGGCACATGAACTCGACCAGCGCCTGGTATGCCCATACCGACCAGTGGCGCTACGAGACGGTGACGGCCGGGGAAATCCTGTCGCCGGTCGCGCCGGAAGGCGATTGGCAGAGCCTGAGCCTGATCGACTGCAACATCCGCGCCGAACGCATGGGCTGGCTGCCCTCGGCGCCGCAGTTGAAAACCAACCCGCTGGAGGTGGGCCGCGCGGCGAAGGCGGCAGGGCAGGAGGCCAGGGACTACGTGGCCGAACGGCTGAAATCGGGCGAGCTGGAAATGTCCTGCGAAGACCCGGACGCGCCGGAAAACTGGCCGCGCAACCTGTTCGTCTGGCGGTCGAACCTGCTCGGTTCCTCGGGCAAGGGGCATGAATATTTCCTCAAGCACCTGCTGGGCACCGATCACGGCGTGCTGGGCAAGGATCTGGGCGAGGAAGGCCGGGCGAAGCCGGTGGAGGCCCGCTGGCACGACGAGGCGCCCGAGGGCAAGCTGGACCTGCTGGTCTGCATCGACTTCCGCATGTCCACCACGGCGGTCTATGCCGATATCGTGCTGCCGACCGCAAGCTGGTATGAGAAGGACGACCTCAACACCAGCGACATGCACCCGTTCATCCACCCGCTGCAAGCGGCGGTGGACCCGGCCTATGAAAGCCGGACCGACTGGGAGATCTTCAAGGGCATCGCCCGCAAGTTCTCGGAAGTCGCGCCGGAGATCCTCGGGGTCGAGACCGATGTGGTGCAACTGCCGTTGCAGCACGACAGCGCGATGGAGATCGCCCAACCCGTTGTGCGCGACTGGAAGAAGGGCGAGTGCGATCTGATCCCCGGCAAGACCGCGCCCGCCTATATCGCGATCGAACGCGATTACCCGAACCTCTACGCCCGCTTCACCGCGCTGGGGCCGCTGATGGAAAAGGCCGGCAACGGCGGCAAGGGCATAAGCTGGAACACCGAGGTGGAGGTGCATCACCTCAAGGCGCTCAACGGCACCCACACCGGCGATGGCCCGACCCGCGGCATGGCGAAGATCGAGACCGCCATCGACGCGGCCGAGGTGGTGCTGATGCTGGCGCCCGAGACCAACGGCGAGGTGGCCGTGAAGGCATGGGAGGCGCTGGGCAAGGCCACCGGCCGCGACCACAAGCACCTTGCCGAGGTCAAGGAGGACGAGAAGATCCGCTTCCGCGACATCGCCGCTCAGCCGCGCAAGATCATCTCGTCCCCCACATGGTCGGGGATCGAAAGCGAGGAGGTCTGCTACAACGCCGGATGGACCAACGTGCATGAGCTGATCCCGTGGCGCACGCTGTCGGGTCGGCAGCAGCTTTACCAGGACCACGAATGGATGCGTGCCTTCGGCGAAGGTTTCGTGACGTGGCGCCCGCCGGTCGATCTCAAGACCATCGCCCCGGCGGCGACCCGCGCGCTCGGCTCGACCGAAAAGCACGTGGTGCTGAACTTCATCACGCCGCACCAGAAATGGGGCATTCACTCGACCTATACCGACAACCTGCTGATGCTCACGCTCAACCGTGGCGGGCCGGTGGTCTGGCTGTCCGAGAACGATGCGGCCAAGGCCGATATCGCCGACAACGACTGGGTGGAGGTGTTCAACACCAACGGCGTCATCACCGCCCGCGCGGTGGTCAGCCAGCGGATGAAGGACGGCACGCTGTTCATGTATCACGCACAGGAAAAGATCGTGAACACGCCGGGGTCGCAGATCACCGGCAAGCGCGGCGGCATCCACAACTCGGTCACGCGCACGGTGCTGAAACCGACCCATATGATCGGCGGCTATGCGCAGCTGTCCTATGGTTTCAACTACTACGGCACCGTGGGCAGCAACCGCGACGAGTTCGTGATCGTCCGCAGGATGGACAAGGTGGACTGGCTGGACCAGCCCCGGAAGGAGGCGTGAGCGATGAAAATTCGTGCTCAGATCGGAATGGTGCTGAACCTCGACAAATGCATCGGGTGTCATACCTGTTCGGTGACCTGCAAGAACGTCTGGACCAGCCGCGAAGGCGTCGAATACGCCTGGTTCAACAACGTGGAGACCAAGCCCGGCATCGGCTATCCGAAGGACTGGGAAAACCAGAAACGCTGGAACGGCGGCTGGGCCCGGACCTCTTCGGGCAACCTGATCCCGAAACAGGGCGGCAAGTGGCGGATCCTGGCAAACCTGTTCGCCAACCCCGACCTGCCCGAGATCGACGACTTCTACGAGCCGTTCACCTTCGACTACGACCATCTGAAATCCGCCCCCGAGATGGAGGCGTTCCCGACCGCCCGGCCGCGTTCGCTGGTCTCGGGCGAGCGGATCGAAAAGATCGAATGGGGCCCGAACTGGGAGGAAATCCTGGGCGGGGAGTTCGCCAAGCGGTCGCAGGACTACAACTTCGAGGGCATCCAGAAGGAAATCTACGGCGAGTATGAAAACACCTTCATGATGTATCTGCCGCGGCTGTGCGAGCATTGCCTCAACCCGGCCTGCGTCGCGTCGTGCCCCTCGGGCGCGATCTACAAGCGCGAGGAAGACGGGGTGGTGCTGATCGACCAGGAGAAATGCCGGGGCTGGCGGATGTGCGTCTCGGGCTGCCCCTACAAGAAGATCTATTACAACTGGTCATCCGGCAAATCCGAGAAATGCACGCTGTGCTATCCGCGGCTGGAATCGGGCCAGCCCACGGTCTGTTCCGAAACCTGCGTCGGCCGGATCCGCTATCTCGGCGTCATGCTCTACGATGCCGACAAGATCGCCGATGCGGCCGGGGTCGAGGATGAGAAGAACCTCTACGACGCCCAGCTTGGCGTGTTCCTCGACCCGAACGACCCCGAGGTGATCGCGGCGGCGCGGGCCGAGGGCATTCCCGAGGACTGGATCAGGGGCGCGCAGAATTCGCCGATCTGGAAGATGGCGATGGAATGGAAGATCGCCTTCCCGCTGCACCCGGAATACCGCACCCTGCCGATGGTCTGGTATGTGCCGCCGCTGTCGCCGATCCAGAACGCGGCCGAGGGCGGCAAGATCGCCGCGCAGGACGACATGCCCGACGTGCAGTCGCTGCGCATCCCGGTGCGCTACCTTGCCAACATGCTGACGGCGGGGGACGAGGCGCCGGTGGTTTCCGCGCTGGAACGGATGCTGGCGATGCGCGCCTACATGCGATCGAAGACCGTCGACGGGGTGGTCAACATCGGCGTGGCCAAGCGCGTGGGCCTGACGCCGCACCAGATCGACGAGATGTATCACCTGATGGCGATCGCCAATTACGAGGATCGTTTCGTCATCCCCACCACCCACCGCGAACTTGTGGAAGACGCCTACGACCTGCGCGGCGGTTGCGGTTTCACCGACGGCAACGGCTGCTCCACCGGCACCTCCGGCAAGTCGCTGTTCGGAGGCAAGAAGTTCCGCAGCCCGCAGGAGTTCATCGCATGAAGACCTTCAAGGCTCTCTCCGCGCTCCTGACCTATCCCGGCGCCGATTTGCAGCAGGCGGCCCCGGCGATCGCCGCGCTTCTGCGAGAAGAAGGGCTGATCGGGCCGAACCGCATCGGCGATATCGAGCGGCTGGCCCGTGAACTGGCCGAGGGCGATCTCTACGATCTTCAGGAACGCTATGTCCTGCTGTTCGACCGCTCGCGCAGCCTCAGCCTGAACCTGTTCGAACACGTCCACGGCGAAAGCCGCGACCGGGGCGGGGCAATGGTCGATCTGCTGGAGACCTACCGGGCGGGCGGCTACGACCTGGTCGGGCCGGAACTGCCCGACCACCTGCCGGTGCTGCTCGAATATCTTTCGACCCGACCCCTGCCCGAGGCAATCGGGCTGCTGGCCGATGCCGGGCATATCCTCGTCGCGCTGGCCGAACGGCTGGCCCGGCGCGAAACCCCCTATGCCGCGGTTCTCGATGCGCTGGTGACCATCGCCGCCATCAGTTCCACCACCGAAGAGGCGCGGGCGCTGCTGGCCGAAGCCGACGACGACCCCGAAGACCTTGTTGCCCTCGATGCCGTCTGGACCGAGGCGCAGGTCACCTTCGGCCCCGATCCCAACGCCGGGTGCCCGGTCGCGCGCGACATGCTCGGCCGGATCGCCATGCCCCCCGCCGCCGCCGAGTGAGAAGGACCCCGACCATGCATAACTTCGTTTTCGGAATCTTTCCCTACATCGCCCTGACCATCATGATCCTGGGCAGTATCGCGCGGTACGAGCGCGACCCCTTCACCTGGAAAAGCAAATCCAGCCAGATCCTGCGCAAGCGGCAGTTCGTACTGGGTTCGGTGCTGTTCCATGTCGGCGTGCTGGTGATCCTTGTCGGCCACGCCGCCGGCCTGTTGCTGCCCGCCGGGCTGTTCTACGCCTTCGGCATCAGTTCGGGCTTCAAGCAGGTCATGGCGGTCACGGTAGGCGGTATCGCCGGGGTGATGGCGCTGGCGGGCGGGGCGATCCTGCTGCACCGCCGGGTGACTGACCCGCGCATCCGCGCCAATTCCAGCTTCGGCGATACCGCGATCCTTGCCATTCTGGTGCTGCAACTGCTGCTGGGGCTGGGGACGATCATCCCGACGCTGGGCCATCTCGACGGCTCCGAGATGCTCAAGTTCATGGCCTGGGCGCAGGGGATCGTCTATTTCCGTGCCGGGGCGGCCGCGCAGATCGTCGATGTGAGCTGGATCTTCAAGACGCACATCTTCCTTGGCCTGCTGATCTTCGCCGTTTTCCCCTTCACCCGGCTGGTGCATATCGTCTCGGCCCCGGTGCGTTACATCTGGCGGCCCGGGTTCCAGATCGTGCGCTCGCGCCGCGCGCGGACGGAGTGACGCCGATGCAGGCCCGTCCGCTCCTGCCGCCGGTCACCGTGAACGGGGTGGAGATCAGCGCCGCCCGCATCGCGGCCGAAGCCCAGATGCACCCCGCGCCGAAGGGCAAGCCGGGCCATGCCTGGCAGGCGGCGGCGCGGGCGCTGGCGATGCGTGAACTGCTGTTGCAGGAGGCCCGGGCGCGTGAAATCGCCCCGGCCCCTGTGGAACTTGCCCCCGGCCAGCTGGAAACCGAGGAGGAGGCGCTGATCCGCCAGCTTCTGGAAGCCGCCGTCACGCCGGAACCGCCCGGCGACCCCGAGCTGCGCGCCCGCTACGAGGCCCGGCCCGACCGCTTCCGCGCCCCCGCGCTTTACGAGGCCGCGCATATCCTGATCGCCACCCCGCCGGGCACCGACCGGGCCGAGGCGCGGGCAAGGGCCGATGCGTTGCTCGATGAGTTGCGCGCCGATCCGGGCCGGTTCGGGGCACTGGCGCGCGAATACAGCGCCTGTTCCTCGGCCGCGAACGGCGGCGCGCTGGGGCAGATCAGCAGCGGCGACACCGTGCCCGAGTTCGAGGCCGTGCTGGTCGCCCTGCCCGAAGGCGCCATCGCGCCCGAGCCGGTGGAAACCCGCTACGGCTTTCATCTGATCCGGCTTGATGCCCGGGCCGAGGGCGCGATACTGCCCTTCGACGCCGTGTTGCCCCGACTGCGCGAGGCGGCGCAAAAGGCCGCGTGGACCCGTGCCAGCCGCGCCTTCGCCGCCAGGCTGGCCGAGGGGGCCGAGATCACCGGCATCAGCCTGCAACCGCAAGGAGTCCCGCCATGATCACGCTTGCAGAGGCCACCTCCGGCGCCTGTGGCTGCGATGCCGGGGATGCCGACGAAGGGCTGATCCCGGTCGATGAGGCGCTGGCCGCCGTGCTGGCCATGGCCCGCCCGGTGGCCGGGGTCGAGTCCCTGCCGCTGGCCGGGGTCACGGGCCGGGCGCTGGCCGAACCGGTCTCGGCACAGGCGGACATGCCGCCGTTCGACGCTTCGGCGATGGACGGCTACGCGATCCGGCTGGCGGCACTGAAGGGGCCGGGGCCGTGGCAACTGCCGGTCAGGGGCCGGGTGGCGGCAGGCGACGCGCCCCCGCGCCAGCCCGCCCTTGCCGCGCTGCGCATCCTGACCGGCGCCCCGCTGCCCGCGGGCTGCGACGCGGTGGTGATGCAGGAACACGTGACGCGCGAAGGCGACACGATCACCCTGACCGCCCGGCCCGAACCCGGCCAGCACATCCGCCGCGCGGGTGAGGACATGGCCGCGGGTGCCGAACTGCTGCCCGCCGGGCGGCTTGTCGGTGTACGCGAGGCCGCGGCGATCGCGGCGGCGGGGATGGCGGCGGTACGGGTGCGGCGGCGGCTGCGGGTGACGATCCTCTCGACCGGATCGGAGCTTGCGGAGCCCGGGCAGGCGCTGGCTCCGGGGCAGATCTGGAACTGCAACCGCTACCAGTTGTGCGCGGCGCTGACCCGGCCGTGGATCACGCTTTCTGACCTCGGCATCGTTTCGGACCGGCCCGACCATCTGGCGCATATGCTGCGCACCGCCGCCGAACGGTCCGATCTGGTGGTCACCACCGGCGGCGTCTCGGTGGGGGACGAAGACCACATGCCCGCCGTGCTGCGCGGCATCGGCGGCGAGGTGAAGGCGATGCGGCTGGCGATCAAGCCGGGCAAGCCGCTGCTGATCGGCCGTCTCGGCAGCGCGCTGGTTCTCGGGCTGCCGGGCAATCCGGTGGCGACCTTCGTCGGCTGGACCGTGTTCGGCGCCCGCATCGCCGAGGCGCTGGCGGGGATCGCGGGCACTGGCCCGCGCCGGGTTCTGGCCCGCGCCGGCTTCGACCTGATCCGCCGCCCCGGCCGGTGCGAGTTCCGCCCCGCCCGGATCGGCGGCTATGACGCCAGCGGGGCGCAGGTGCTGGAAATCGGCCCGCTGGGTTTTTCCCACCGCACCGCGCTGCTTGCCGCCGCCGACGGTCTGGCGCTGATCCCGGCCGGGGCCGACCGGATCAGCAAGGGCGACGTGCTGGAATTCATGCCCTTCGCCCCGGCCTGGTGAGCGGCCACCCCGGCCACCTCGACCCCGGCGGTCAGTCCGAGGACAGCACGGCGGCGCATTGGCCGGGCAGGTCGGCCATGGTGAATTCGCGCGGATGCGGCGGGCGGGGCTGGCGCGGCTGCGGCGCCGCGTTCGGGTCGCGCCGGGGCGGGTTCAGGTAGTCGGTCACCCACCATGTCAGCGTGTCGTCGCAGCCGTTGCCGCCGTTCGACAGCTTGGCCACCGTGGGGGTCTGGGGCTGGCAGTGCCGTGCGCCCGAGGGGCATTTCAGCCGCACGTGGAAATGGGTGTCGTGGCCGTGGAACGGCCGGATCTTCTGGAGCCACGGCGTATCGGCCCGGGTCGCGGTCCTGCACATCTCGACCTTGACCGCCGCGGCCACGAAGATGCGGTCCACCCGCGGGTCCGAGGCCGCTGCCCGCATGATCGCGTGATGCGCCGGGCTCCAGTCCCGCGTCACCCTGCGCTGGTCGGCGCTGCGGACGGTGATCGAACTGATGTTCTCGCGCTCGCGCCGGGTCAGGTTCAGCCGCTGCGGCGGCAGCATCCAGATATCGGCATCCAGCCCGATCTGGTGCGAGGTATGGCCCGAGGTCATCGGCCCGCCGCGCGGCTGGCTGATGTCGCCGATATAAAGGCCGGGCCAGCCGTGGCGCGTGGCCTCGCGCGAGAGGCCGGTCAGGAAGTCGATCATCTCGGGATGGCCCCAGTTGCGGTTGCGCGACAGCCGCATCGCCTGCCAGGTCGGCCCGGTCTCGGGCAGTTGCACCAGCCCGGCGGCGCAGCCCCGCGCATAGCTGCCGATCGGCGCGGGCGGCTGGGCCGAGGGCGCGGTGCGCGCGCCGAAAAGCTGGTTGGCAAGCTGCTGGGCATCCGCCGCCGCGGGCAGGGCCAGAAGCACGAGGATCAGCGCGAGACTGCGGACCATTTCGACATCTCTCCGTCAGGTTCGACCCAGACTAGCAGAACGAGGCCCAGCACAAACAGCTCGATCAGCGGGGACACGCCCCATTGCTGGCTTTGCGTCGCCGCCGTCGCCAGCGCGATCAGCGCGGGTGCCAGGAAGGCGGTGGCCTTGCCCGAGAGCGCATAGAGGCCGAAAGCCTCGGTCGGGCGCATCGGGTCGGTGTGGTGCACCATCATGGTACGGCTTGCCGCCTGAAGCGCACCGCCGGTGCCGCCGATCACCGCGCCGCAGAGGTAGAACAGCACGTCCGGCAACCGCGACTCCGGCGCCAGCGGCAGGCCGAACAGGCTGTCGCGAGACATGCCGACAATGAGCGAACAGACCGCGATCAGCACCAGCGCGCAGGCCACGATCACCGGCTTCGGCCCCCAGCGCCGGTCGGCGCGGCCGCCCAGCCACGAACAGACCGCCGCCGCCACCGCGCCCGCCACGCCGAAGATGCCGATCTGCATCACCGACCAGCCCAGCACCCCCACCGCATAGATGCCGCCGAACCCGTAAAGCCCGTTCAGCGCATCGCGGTAGAACATCGACGAACCCAGATAGGCGGCAAGGCTGGGCCGATGCAGCAGCGACCTCAGCGACCGCATCAGGTCGGACAGCGCCGCGCGCAGGCTGGTGCGGGCCTGGGCGGCGGCGATGGTGCGCGGCTCGCGGACCCACAGGAAGAAGGGCACCATGAAGACCACATACCAAAGTGCCGTGAGCGGGCCGACGAAACGGGTGCCCTCGCGCATTTCCGGGTCGAGCCCGAAGGCGGGGGCAAGGCCGATCAGGGTGCGGCCGCTGTCCTGCTCGACGAAGAACAGGAGCATGATGGCCAGCGACAGCACGCCGCCCCAGTAGCCGAAGGCGAAGCCCGAGCCGGAGAAGCGCCCGGTTTCCTCCCTGGGGCCCAGGCTGGGCAACAGCGCGTTGGTGAAGATGGTGGCGAACTCCATGCCGATCAGCCCGATCCCGAAGGCGATCAGGATCGGGCCCACCTGTCCGGCCCCCGGCACCGCGAACCACAGCGCCGCCGCGCCCGCGACATAGAGCACCGAGAAGAACGCGATCCACGGCATCCGCCGCCCGGCGGTATCCGCGACCGCGCCCAGCACCGGGGCAAGTACGGCGATGATGATGCCCGCGATGGCAAGGCCGATCCCCCAAAGCTCCTGCGCCCGGGTCGGGTCGCCGACCACGGCGGCGAAATAGGGCGAGAAGATGAAGGTCAGCAGCAGCGTGGAATAGGGCTGGCTGGCCCAGTCGAAGAAATACCAACCCCAGACCCGCTTTTTCAGCGATGGTCCTTCTGTCCCGGGTTCTGCCATGTTCCTGCCCTTGCCACCTGCGGGGGATAAGACAGGCAAACCCCACCCGGTGCAAGCGCGGCCCGCAGGCCGGTCGGGGCCTGTTTCGCCTCGGGCAGGGCGCGGATCTCGGCCGCGGCGGCCGTGATCGCGGCCATGGCCAGAAGCACAAGGGCAGTCAGGGCGGCGCGCATGGGGCATATTCCCGATTCATTATATTTGAATAAACATAACGATATCTGTATCTGTCCGGCAAGCCGTTTCGGCGGACCTTCCCGTTCTCGCGGAAGGCGGGTCAGAGAAACCGCCCGGCCTCGGGCGGCCAGGGGCGTCCGGTCTCGGCGGCGATCCAGGCGGCGGCCCAGCCGGGCAGTGCCGGGCTTTCGGTCGGGTGGTCCATCGCCTCAAGCAGCCGGGCGGGTGCGACGATCCCCTTGCCGTCGGTGATGGCCGAGCGCAGCAGCATCTGGTTGGTGCATTCGCCCCTGCGCCACATGCTTTGCTCCAGATAGATGAAACGTGCGTCCCAGCCGAGGCAGCGGGTGACGGTGGTGAAACGGTCGAAGGCCCGGATCCGGCGGCGGTAGCGCACCGACACCCCGGCCACGGTCATGCCCCAGCCGGACTTGCGCAGCGCCGCCGCCAGCCCGCAGCGCAGCGCGAAGGGCACCCGGCCAAGATCGTAGAGCGTCAGCGTCCGGCCGTTGTTCAGCTCCCGCCACGGGTCGATATCGAAGGGCAGGCAGATGTGATGCGATACATGCGCATCAAGCAGCCCGCAGGGCGGCATCCGCCGCACACGCAGCAATTCGGCGGCAAAGCGAAAGATCGGATACATCGGCACCTCCTGCCGCACCGGGTGACGCGCAGGGGCGGCGATGTCAAGCGGGCCGCCGCGGCGGCGCGGGCGGGGGATGGAAAGGGGGGCCGTCTGCCCCCTCCTGGTCGCGTGCCGCGTTCAATTGTTCACCGCTGAAAACCTTCCACTGGAAGGTTTTCTTAACGCGGCTCACCCCCGAGGATATTTCTTTCACGGGGAAGGAACATGAAGACAGGAGCGTTTCACCTTCTTCCGTCCGCAACCCTTCCCGCCGGAGGGTGAGCGGCGTCCCGGGAACCTCCCGGCGGAAGGTTCCGGCCGCGAACGGGCGCCCCGGGGCGGCAGGCAACCCGGAACAGATCCGGCGTGGCGCCCGCCCACCCAGGTTTCGCGGCATCCGCATCAATCCGCCGTGGCGGGTTGCCCTTCGCCGCCGCGGGCGATACCTGTTGAAGCGGTCAGCCACCGGGAGCCCGCCATGACCTCACTGCTGCAATTCCTGCTGCTGATCCTTCAGGTCGCGCAGTTCATCGTGCTCGTGCATATCGTGATGAGCTGGCTGATCAATTTCCAGGTGCTGAACCTGCGCCAACCGCTGGTCGCGCAGATCTGGGACGGGCTGAACCGGCTGCTGGAACCGGTCTATGGCCGCATACGCAGCTTTCTGCCGCATATGGGCGGCATCGACTTTGCGCCGCTGATCGTGCTGCTCGTCATCTTCGGGCTTCGGATCGTGCTGATCAACAACCAGGCCGCTTTCTACTGATCCCCCCATATCTGTCCCGTATCTGCCCCCGTATCTGGTAGTGTCCGGCTGCGGGACGGCAGGATATTGTCATTCCCGCCCCGGTCCGGGATAAGGGGCCATGACCGATGCATCGCCCATTTCCATCCCGCAGGATACGCCGGAACGGCTTTTGGCTTCGGTCTTCGGCTTTCCGGAATTTCGTCCCGGCCAGGCCGAAATCGTCGCGGCCGTCGCCGCCGGGCGCAACACGCTGGCGATCATGCCCACGGGCGGCGGCAAGTCGCTGTGTTACCAGCTGCCCGCACTGTGCCGGCCCGGGGTGACGCTGGTCATCTCGCCGCTGATCGCGCTGATGCGCGACCAGGTGCGGGCCTTGCGGGCGGCCGGGGTGGCGGCGGGGGCGCTGACCTCGGGCAATACCGGGGAAGAGACCGAAGAGGTGTTCCGGGCGCTGGACGAGGGCCGGTTGCGGCTGCTCTACATGGCGCCCGAGCGGCTGGCCTCGGCCGGGATGCCCGGTTTCCTGCGCCGGATCGGCTGCGGGATGATCGCGGTCGACGAGGCGCACTGCGTCTCGCAATGGGGGCACGACTTCCGGCCCGACTACCTGCGGATCGGTGAATTGCGCCGCGTGCTGGGCGTTCCGCTGGCCGCCTTCACCGCCACCGCCGACGCCGAGACCCGGGCCGAGATCGTCGCCCGGCTGTTCGACGGGCAGGCGCCCGAGACCTTCCTGCGCGGCTTCGACCGTCCGAACATCCATCTCGCCTTCGCGCCCAAGGACCAGCCGCGGCGGCAGTTGCTGGAGTTCGTTGCCGCCCGGCGCGGGCGGCCCGGCATCGTCTATTGCGCTACCCGCGCCCGGACCGAGACCCTTTCCGCCGCGCTGCGCGAGGCCGGGCATGCGGCCTGCCACTATCACGGCGGCATGGAGGCGGGCGAGCGCCGCGCGGTCGAGGAGCGTTTCCAGCGCGAGGACGGGCTGGTCGTCGTCGCCACCGTGGCCTTCGGCATGGGAATCGACAAGCCCGACATCCGCTGGGTCGCCCACGCCGACCTGCCGAAGTCGATCGAGGGCTATTATCAGGAGATCGGCCGGGCCGGGCGCGACGGCGCCCCGGCCGACACGCTGACGCTGTTCGGCCCCGACGACATCCGCCTGCGCCGGGCCCAGATCGACGAGGGGCTGGCGCCGCCCGAACGCAAGGCCGCCGATCACGCCCGGCTGAACACGCTGCTCGGGCTGGCCGAGGCGATGGAGTGTCGCCGCCGGGTGCTGCTGGGCTATTTCGACGAGGACTGCGCGCCTTGCGGCAACTGCGACCTCTGCGACCATCCTCCGGAAAGTTTCGACGCCACCGAGGCGGTGCGCAAGGCACTCTCGGCGATCCTGCGGACGGGCGAATCCTTCGGCGTCGGGCATCTGACCGACATCCTGACCGGCAACGCGACCGAAAAGGTGCGCGCCCGCGGCCATGACCGGCTGCCCACCTTCGCCGTGGGGCGCGAGTTCACCAAGGCGGTCTGGGGCGCGGTGTTCCGGCAGATGATGGGCCGTGATCTGGTCCGCCCCGACCCGGAGCGCCACGGCGCGCTGCGGATGACCGAGGTGGCCCGGCCGATCCTGCGCGGCGAGGAACCGGTCCGGCTGCGGCGCGATGCGCTGCGGGCCGAGGCGCGGCCACGGGTGCAGGCGCTGGTGCCCGAGGAGGATGCGCCGCTCTTGTCCGCGCTCAAGGCAAAGCGCCGGGCGCTGGCCGAGGCGGCGGGGGTTCCGGCCTATGTGGTCTTTCCCGACCGGACCTTGATCGAGATGGCGGCGGTGCGGCCCGCGACACTGGACGCCATGGCCGGGATCACCGGAGTTGGCGCGAAAAAGCTGGAAAGCTACGGTGTGGCCTTTCTTGAAGTGATCGCGGGCGAGGGTGCGGCAGCCGGGCTGCACCCCGGGCGGATGAAGCTGGCCGGGCGGCCCGAAGGGGAACTGTTCGACCGTCTGGCAGGGCTTCAGGCCGGGCTGGCGCGGGGCGGGGACGGCACCGGCAAGCCGCTGTCCTGCTCTGCCGGCACCCTGCGCAAGATCGCCGAGACCCGGCCCCGGACCCTCGCGGCACTGGAACGGATCGGCGGGATGGGCCCGCAGAAGGCCGAACGGTTCGGGACGGCTTTCCTCGACGCGATCCGCGCGGCGGAGGAAGGCTGAGAGGAGGGGCGCAGTGGCCGGGGCCGTCGTGGCACCGCCCTGACTGGCCTGCGCTGCGGCAGGTGCCGGGCCCGACCCCGGGCTTCTGCCTTTCGGCAAACTCCCCGATCTGCCGTGGCCGCGCCGGTCCATGGTCTGGCCGTATTCCGCCGCCGGTCCCATGGCTCAGCGCAGCCCCGGGGCCGATTGCAACAGCGTCAGTGCCGTTGCGGCCCCGCTGGTGAGCATCGGGCCGGTCGCCGCGGCGATATCGGCGCGCAGCAGAAAGCGGCGGATCAGGTCCTCCACCCGTTCCGGGTCGGTGAACTGCCCGATGCCTTCGGCACCGAACATGTCCCGCGCCTTGTCGCGCAGGGTCTCGTGCTGCCGGTCGATATCCAGCGCGCCGAAGGCGGTGGGCAGGCCGAAGGCGGTCTCGAACACCTTGCGCAGGGGCGGCGTGCCCATGACCGTGAACCATTTGACATCGGCGCTGCCCGGGTCCGCGGCGAGTTCCGCCAGTTCCCGCCGGGTGTTGAGCGCAAGGCGCAGATTCTCATCCTGTTCGCCCACCGCCGCTTCGAAGGAGCGTTCGCGCCACGCACCCAGCAGCCGATCGGCGAAACCGGGTCCGTCGCTGTGCGGCAGGCCATCGCCAAAGCCGAAAGTGGTGGCCATCTGCTGATACCGCTTGTCGGCCAGCCGCCCGGCCAGCGCCCCGGGATCGTCGGTCGGGCTTTCGAACACCTTGCGGATGAAGAAACGGTTGTCGATATCGCCTTCAAGCCCGAAGGCGCCAAGCGCCACCTTCAGGAGGCGCCGGTCGGCCACCAGTTCCCCGGCACTGGTGACTTTGCCGATCCGTTCACGGAAATACGCCTCGTCCCGTGCCAGCGCGGGGGCGGCCTCGAAGGCCGCTTGCTGCCGGGGCAGGGTGCGGTTGAGAAAGGCCCAGCCCGCATAGCCCCCGAGCGGCAGGACCGGGGCGAAACTCATGCCCTTGCCGCGGCCGCCATCAGCCGCTCCTCCCTCGGCAGCAGGCAGCGGAGCGCCCGCAGCGCCTGGTAGTGGTGGTCGGCCAGCACCGAGTCGGTCGCCTCGGCCAGACGTTCGCGGCTGTCATGGTCGCAGAACACCTGGCTGAGTTGTTCGATGCCGCGCAGAAGCTGCATCCGCGCCTCTTGGGCCCCGGCGTCGCCCGAGAGCACGAGCTGTGCGATGTAGCAGACCCGGCGGACCGGGGTCGTGACCTCGCCGGGGTGGATCGCGTCGCGCAGCCGCAGGATATTGGCGTTGCGCGTTACTATGGCGAACCGGGCGCGGCGGTCGCCGTTCTCGATCACCGCGCCGTTGATCAGCACCCGTTCGTGCGGGCCCAGTTTCAGCACCAGCCCGGTCATGCCGCTGCTCCGTTGCCGCGCAGGCCGCGCATGACGGCGGTGTTGATCTCGATCAGAACCCCGGCCCCGGCCGTGCCGGACAGCACGGCGCGGCTGTGATGGGTGGTGAATTCGTACAGGTAGAACAGCCGTGCCCGCAGCGGCGCGGGCAGCCCGTTGCCGTCGTCGGCGACATCGCCGGCCAGCACCGCCCACAGTTGGCTGTTGTCGTGCAGGGCGGCGGCGAGGGCGGGGAAGTCATCCTGCCGCGTCTCCCACGCGCGGCTCAGCCGTCCGGTGATACGGGCGAACAGGTCGTATTCGATGCCGCGCGGCGATCGGGCCGCGCTGTGCGGCTGGCCGTAGGCGGAGCGGGCGGTGTCGATGGCGTTCATCGGGTATCCTCGAAGTGGGGGGCGCGGACAAGCGGACGGTCGGCACCCCGGGAAGGGGGCCGCATTGTTGTTGACCCGTCCGGCCGTCGGGAAGGCGGGCCCCCCATGACAGGGGGCCCCTTGAGGTCAGGATCAGCGGAACAGCGACAGGATGTTCTGCGGCGCCTGGTTGGCGATCGACAGCGCCTGGATGCCAAGCTGCTGCTGCACCTGCAAGGCCTGGAGCCGGGCCGAGGCCTCCTCCATGTCGGCATCGACCATCGCCCCGATCCCGGCCCGCAGCGAATCGCTCAGGCTGCTGACGAAATCGTTCTGGATGTCGATCCGCCCCTGGGCCGAGCCGAAGGAGGCGGCGGCGTCGATGGCAAGCTGGATCATGGTCTCGATGTCCGCGAGCGCCGCCTGCGCCCCGGCCGTCGAGGTCACGTCGAGCCCGGACAGCGCCGAGAGGCCGCCGGTCCCGGCGGCTTCGGCCCGTGCGGTCAGGGTGATGTCGGCCCCGGTCGTGTTGGCGATGGTGATCGTGTCGCTGTCGATGTCGATCGCCAGCCCCTCGATCCCCATGCCTTCCAGCGCGCTGCGCACCCCGGCCGCGATGGCGCCGTCGGCCCCGGTCGCGTCCATGTCCTGCTGCGTCACGGTATAGGCCACCTGCCGGTCGCCGATGGTGATCACGTAGCGGTCGCCCGCCGACAGGTTGGTGCTGTCGATCTGGAGGTCGGCGCTGCCGGCCTCGTCGATCGCCACAGCCGCGGCGGTGCCGTCGCCGGAGACCCCGCCGGTGCCTGCCCCGAAAGCCCCGGCCGGGGCCGGATCGGCCCCGAGGCCGAGGTTCTGCGCCGTGACCGAGATGAAGGAGGTCGTGACCGTCCCGTCCATCTCCCGGTCGAGCGAGGCGAGCACCTCCATGCTGCCGGTCGAGCCGTTGACGAGATTGAGCCCGTTATACTGCGCCGCGCCCACCACGGTGGCGATCTGTTCGCGGTAGAAGCTCACGTCGGTCTGGAGCTTGTTGCGGTCGACGTTCTCGCCCTGGGCGTCGACGATCAGCCGCTTCATCTCGGTCAGAAGTTCGGTCGCCTTTTCGGCCGCGTTGCGGGCGACCCCCACGGTGGCGGTGCCGAGATCGAGGCTCGACGAGATGGCGTGGAATCCCTTGACGTCGGATTCCATCACTTTCGAGATCGCCCAGATCGCGGCGTTGTCGCGCGCGGTGGCGACCGACTTGCCGGTCGAGATTTCGGCCTGGGTCTTGTTCAGGCTCTGGCTGACGTTCTTCAGGGTCTGAAGGGCCACCATCGCGCTGGTGTTGGTCAGAATGGACGACATGTTTCGTTTCCTTGTCTGGGCCGAGCGTTTCCCGCCCGGCATCCGGTTCCCGCCCGTCGCGGGCGGTGATGGCGGCATTCTGGCCGTTGCGCCGGGTTTCGGCCCGCCGCGCCACCCCGTTCGGGATGCGGGCCCATTCTGGACGGCGAAGTTCTAAAAGTCTCCTAACCCCGTGTGGTTCTGTGTGCCGGATTTGATTCAAATGCCCTATGCACGCCGGTGCAGCACCGTGCCTTCGGGCCGGATCGGGCGGCGGCGCCCGCCCGCGTCATAGGTATCGAGGCCGCGGGCGGCGGCGGTCACTTCCTCGACCCGCCTGCGGGCGGCGCGCAGCCCGCGCGCGGCGGCATCGAGACAGGCCAGGTTGCGCTCGGCCCGCGCCCGCAGCCCGTCGGGCACGGCCCGGCCGGGCGATTCGTCGAGCGCCGTTTCCAGCGCGTCGCACAGCGGCGCGAGCGCGGCCAGATCGCCCGCCCGCACTGCCCGGTGCATCGCGTCGAGAATCGCGTCTGGCGGGTCATTGCGCGGCATCGGCCCGCCCCTTCATCGCGTTGAACAGGTGTTCGGCCAGGCCGATGCCGCCGCGCCGCGCCATCGCATCGGCCTGGGCCGCGCGCAGGAACGAGGCGAACTGCGCCTCGCCAACCCCGCCGCCGAAGCTGTCGGGCGCCTGCCCCAGCCCGGCATGTTCCAGCATCTGGGCAAGAAAAAGCCCCTCAAGCTGCACCGCTTTCACGCGCAGCGGATCGGGCTGCGCGGGCCGTGGCGGCAAGGTGGAATGGATCAGATCGGTCATGGTCGGTCCTTTCGGTCGGATTTTCCCGATCCTGCACCGGCGGCGGTAAATGATTGGTAAGCAGTTTGCGGGATGCTGCGGCGAAAGCGGTAGAAGGTGCGACGATGATCGAGGCGATATTCCAGCGATCCGGGGCCGGGACGGGTGTGGCGCCGATCATGCCCGGGGCCCCCGGCGACGGGGGTTTTCTGCGCGAACTGGCCCGGCAGACCGCGCCCGGGCCGGAGGAAGGGGCAGGTGACGAATCGCCCGCCGACAAGGCCGGGGCGGTGCCGGGCGACGGTGCCGGACCTCCGGCGGAAGCCGCGCCGGACGGGGCGCCGAACCTTGTGCCGGGCGGGCATGCGCTGGCTGCACCTCCCGGTGATTCGGGCGATGATGCCGGGGCGGTGCATGAGGGGGGGCGGCCCCGCGGGGCGCCGGATGCCGACCGGACGACCCGGCCGGGTCTGGAGACTGCGGGCGCCCGGGCGGAACCGGACGCCACGGGGGGCGGTGCGTCGCCGTCGCCCCTCCGGCCGGAGGGGCAGGCAGCCCCGCCCGCCGCGATGGCCGAGGGGGCGCCGCCCGTCGATGCCGACCCGGCCCCGGCAGCTCTGCCCCCGCCTGTCGGGGCTGCCGCCGTGCCGCCGCGCTTCGCCCCCGTGCCGTCCCCCCCGCAGCCCCCGCCGCTTCCGCTGCGGGTTATCGCCGATGCCGCGCTCACCGCGACCGGCCGGACGTTGGAGTTGCGGCTCTGGCCCGAGGAACTCGGGGTGCTGCGCATGACGTTGACGCCCGAGGGCGATTCGATCCGGGTGGCGATTCTCGCCGACCGGGCCGAGACCTTCGATCTGCTGCGCCGCCATGGTGCCGATCTGGTGGCCGAGTTCCGGGCGCTGGGCTTCGGCGGGGTGCGGTTCAGCTTCGGGCACGGCGGCGGGCAGGAAGGGCGGGGGCGGCCGGATGACAACGGGGCCGGACCGGAACCTGTGGAAGGGGTGCCCGTTCCGGGCGCGACCATGGGGCCGGTCACGGTCGCCGGGCTCGATCTGCGGATATAGGAGGCAAGGATGGACGCGGTGATGATGGCCCCGCCGGGTGCGGGGGTGACGGGGACGGCCCCGGCTGCGGCGAATGGGGCGGACACGGATTTCGAGACCTTCCTCAGGATGCTCACGACCCAGTTGCGGCATCAGGATCCGACCAGGCCGATGGACCCGGGGGATCTTGCCTCGCAGCTTGCGACCTTTTCGGGGGTGGAACAGCAGATGCTCACGAATCGTCTGCTGGGCACGCTTGGTGAACGGATGGGGCTGCTCGGGATGGCGCAGCTTTCGGGCTGGATCGGGATGGAGGTGCGCAGCGATGCCCCGGTCCGGTTCGATGGTGCCCCGGTGCGGCTGGTGCCGGAACCGGAAGCGACCGCCGACAGTGCGGTTCTGGTGGTGCGCAACGCGATCGGGGCCGAGGTGGCGCGCGTGCCGGTTCCGGTGGCGGGCGGGGAAATGGACTGGGCCGGGACCGATGCCGCCGACCTGCCGCTGGCGTCGGGGCTTTACACATTCGTGGTCGAAAGCCACGCCGCCGGGCAGTTGCTGGCCACCACGCCGGTCGAACATTACGCGCTGGTGCGCGAGGCCCGCAGCGCCCCGGCGGGGGGTGAGGTGACGTTGCTCACCGACGGCGGGGCAAGCCTGCCCGCAAGCGCGGTGACGGCCTTGCGCCGACCGTTGTGAGGCCGCGTCGGGGGATCCTGTGATTCTGGCGCTCAAACCCTGGCCGGTGTCCGCAGGGCCCCGGCCTGGTGGGCGGCGGATTGCCGCGGCCTTCGGGGGCATATCCTTTGCAGGGACGTGGCCGCGCGCTGCCCGGAAGCGGGGCCTTCCGCCGTGTCCCTGGAACTGTCGCGGTTCCGGTGGCCGTCCGGATGGTTGTTCGTGTTCGGGATGCCGACCGGGCAGGTTGCGGTGCCGCCGGGCCGGGGCTAAAGCATGTTGCAGAAAAGTGGGAACCGGTTTTCCGCATCCGTAACGCGCGTCAGCATCGGATCAGGGCGTGTCGCGCGAATGTGAACGGGCACGACACGCTTCGGGGCCGCGCGCGATGCGGCACCGGGGCGGGGCTGCCCGGCAGCGGGCAAGGTGCCACCCGGAATGCCGGTGACGGGAATGCCAGTGACGGAAATCCGGTAGGGGCGGGCAGGAGGCCGGGATGAATCAGCCGCGCGCATGGCAGAGGATGCTTTCGGGCCGAAGGCTCGACCTGCTCGATCCGACGCCGGTGGATATCGAGATTGTCGATATCGCCCACGGCCTTGCCTTCGTTGCGCGCTGGAACGGCCAGACCCGGGGCGACTGGGCCTATTCGGTGGCGGAACATTCGCTGCTGGTCGAGGCGATCTTTGCCCGCGCCAACCCGGGCGCCCCCGCGCGCTGGCGGTTGGCGGCGCTGCTGCACGACGCGCCGGAATATGTGATCGGTGACATGATCAGCCCGGTGAAGGCGGCGGTCGGCCCCGGCTATGGCGAACTGGACCGGCGGCTTTCGGCGGCGATCCACCTGCGCTTCGGCCTGCCCGCGGTTCTGCCCGCGCAGATCAAGGCGGCGATCAAGCGGGCCGACCGGGTATCGGCCTGGCTGGAGGCGGTGCAGATCGCGGGGTTCACCCAGACCGAGGCGACCCGGCTGTTCGGACGGCAGTCGGCATCGGCCAGGGGATTCGATATCGTGCTGCGCCCGCCTGTCGAGGTGCGCGCCGCCTATTGCGCCCGCCATGCCGAACTGTTGCGGGCGATGGACGGGCGCTGAAAGGCTGGCCGCTCAGATCTCCAGATCTTCGCGGGTCTTGCCGGAGGCCAGCGCGGCCTCGAACCAGCGCGGCTTGCGACCGCGGCCCGACCATGTTTCCGCAGGATTGGCCGGATTGGCGTATTTCGGCGCGACCGGCGAACGCTTGCGCGGAATGGGAACCCCGGTCAGTTCCTCGAATGTAAAGCCCAGCGCCCGGGCCTTTTCTTCGAGTTCCGCAAGGGCTTCTTTCCTTTTGCGTTCTTTATAGCCGTTGATCGCCTTGTCCACACGGGTGCGCAGATCCTTGAGTTCCTGTAGCGACATCTGGCCGAGTTCGAATGACATAATATCTCTCTCCGCGAATTAAGTGTTCATGACCATTAAAACCAAAAACGGATTCAATCAAGAACCCGCATGTAATTCGCGTATCATCAATTCGAAAGTGGCGGAAGCCCGGTTATTTCGGGCTTCGCTTTGCCAGAATACGCTGAAGCGTGCGGCGGTGCATGTTGAGCCGCCGGGCCGTTTCCGACACGTTGCGGTCGCAAAGTTCATACACCCGCTGGATATGTTCCCACCGCACACGGTCGGCCGACATCGGGTTTTCCGGGGGGGGCGGCAGGGCCTCTCCATTGGCCAGCAGCGCGTTGGTCACGTCGTTGGCGTCGGCGGGCTTGGACAGATAATCGATGGCGCCGATCTTGACCGCCGCGACCGCGGTGGCGATGGCGCCATATCCGGTCAGGACCACGATTCGGCAATCGGGGCGCCGGTTGCGCAGCGCCTCGACCACGTCAAGGCCGTTGCCGTCCTCAAGCCGCAGGTCTACCACCGCATAGGCGGGCGGGCGGGTCTGGGCGATGGCCTTGCCGCAGGCCACGCTTTCGGCGGTTTCGGTCACGAACCCGCGCTTTTCCATCGCCCGGGCGAGGCGCTTCAGGAAGGGTTCGTCATCATCCACCAGAAGCAGGGAACGGTCCTTGCCGATCTTCGCCAGTAGTTCCTGCGTCATGCCGTGCCTTTCCGGTGCGTCCGTTCCAGAATCGTTCTAGAGCGAACGCTGCCGGTGGTCAATTTTTACCCGACGATTTTCCGGGCGGGGTTCCCGGTCAGGAGGCGTCGATGAAACAGGCCACCCGTTCGGCGATCTGGTCCGAGGTTTCGTCACGGCGGAAGAATTCGGCAAAGCCGGTCTCCGGGAATACCAGGTAGGTGAAGGTGGTGTGATCGACAAGATAGTAGTCGTCATCGCCCGTCTGCGCGTTGTAATAGGCTTTGTAGGCATTGGCGGCGGCCCGGATCTGGTCGGGGGTTCCGGTCAGGCCGATCATCCGCGGGTGCATCAGGCCGGCGTAGCCTTCAAGCACTTCGGGCGTATCGCGGGCGGGGTCCACGGAAATGAAGACCGGCACCGTCTCATATCCCATTTCGTCGAGAATATCGACCGCCTCGGCATTGCGCGCCACGTCGAGCGGGCAGACATCGGGGCAGAAAGTATAGCCGAAATAGACCAGCGTGGGCCGGGTGATCACATCGCGGTCGGTCACGGTGGCGCCGGTGTGATCGACAAGCGTGAACGGACCGCCGATTTCCGCCACCCCGCCCGCCACCGTGCTGCCGCGGCACTGGGCGAAGGGGTCGTCGGGGGCGCGCATGAAGACGAACCACGCCGTTGCCGCCACGAGCGCGATCACCGCCGCCGCCGCCGATCCCGCATAGAGTTTCGTCATCTGTCTGTCCTTTCCACCGAACCGCCGCATTTCCACCGATCCGGCGCATTGATCCCCCATCCCGGCGCCACTAACAATAGAAAACCCACCCCCTGCGACATGGCGACTTCGTGATGGCTGTTTCCGACCCTGCCCCCCTGTCCGTCCTGCCCGGCCCCGGTGCCCGCAGCAACTGGGTGCGGCTGCGCACGCTGATCGTGCTGCGCTGGATGGCGATCCTCGGGCAGGTTGCGGCGATCACGGTGGCGCATCACTACCTGGGGATGCAGCTTCCGCTGGGGCTGTGTTTCATGGCGGTCGGGATCTCGGTCGTCTTCAATCTGGTCGCGTCCTTCGTCTTTCCCGAAAACCGCCGCCTGTCGGGAAGCGAACTGCTCACCGTGCTGCTGTTCGACCTGGTGCAGCTTGCGGTTCTGCTCAGCCTCACCGGCGGGCTGAACAACCCCTTTGCGTTGCTGATCATCGCGCCGGTGACGATTTCGGCCACGGCACTGCATCTGCGCCCGACGGTGATCCTGGCGCTGGCGGCGGTGGTGCTGGTGACGCTTGCGGCTTTCTGGCATCTGCCGCTGCGCGATGCCTCGGGGCAGGTGCTGTCGGTGCCGCCGCTGTTCGAGGCCGGGTTCTGGCTGTCGATCGTGATCGGGGTGGGGTTCCTGTCGCTTTATGCAAGGCGGGTGTCGTCCGAGATCGGCTCGATGTCCGACGCGCTGCTTGCAACCCAGATGGCGCTGGCGCGGGAACAGAAGCTGACCGCGCTGGGCGGGGTGGTGGCGGCGGCGGCGCATGAGCTGGGCACGCCGCTGGCGACCATCAAGCTGGTGAGCACGGAACTGGCCGAGGAATACGCCGACCACCCCGAGTTGCGCGACGACCTGAGCCTGATCCGCCAGCAGACCGATCGGTGCCGCGATATCCTGCGCTCGATGGGGCGGGCCGGGAAGGACGACCGTCATCTGCACAGCGCGCCCCTTGAGACGATGCTGCGCGACGCGGCCGAGCCGCATCTGGCCCGCGGCAAGGCGGTGCATTTCGACCTGCGCCCCGGCCCGGGCGGAACAGGGCCGCAACCGGCGGTGCTCCGCAGCCCCGAGGTGCTTCACGGGCTGCGCAACCTGATCCAGAACGCGGTCGATTTCGCCTCGGGGAATGTCTGGATCGACGGGATCTGGACACCCTCCACCATCTCGGTGCGGGTGATCGACGACGGGCCGGGCTACCCGGCGCATGTGATCGGCCGGATCGGCGAACCTTTCGTGCGCAGCCGCCGCCGGGGGGGCAATTCCGCCCGGCCGGGGTATGAGGGGATGGGGCTTGGCCTGTTCATCGCCAAGACGCTGCTGGAACGTTCGGGGGCGGAGCTCAGCTTCGCCAATGGCGCCGACCCGTTCCTGCTCGAAAGCGAACGCCCGGAGCGTTCGGGCGCCATCGTCGAGGTGATCTGGCCGCGCGACCGGATCGGTGCGACCGGCGGGCCGCTGGGGGAGAACCGGCAGATGACCGGCTGACCCGCCCCTGCGGGGAGGCTTTCCCCCTTGCCCGGAACCGCCGCGCCAGCTGCCCTGTGTTGCGCGGGCTGTCCGCCTTGTCCGGCAACACTGCCAACCGCGCTTCGTGGAAATTTCCCCGATCACCGGGGGCATTAACCGTCGGTTAATCAATTTACCCAAAGGTTGCAGTCGGGAAGGGCGGCTGATCGAAAGGGGAATCGGTGGACTGGAGTCTCGGTTTCGGCTTGTTTCTGGCGTCGTTCCTGGCGGCCATCGCGGCACTGTGGCTGTTCGCGCTGGCCCGGCCCGGCCGGCCGGCCGCCTCGACGCTGTTTGCCGATGTGCCCGGCGGCACGGTCTTCCTGTTCGATGACGACACGCTGGTCGATGCCACCGAAAGCGCGCGGGCGCTGCTGGCGACCAGCCCCGGAACCGGCACCCCGTGGGACCGGCTTCTGGCCTTTGCCGGGCCGCGCTTCGTCGATTTCGAGACCCGGATCGAGAACCTGCCCGCCACCGGCCGGGTCACCATCGTCTCGCCGGGGGCGGAGCCCTTGACGCTGATCGCCGAATGGCGCGGCGGGCTGCGGCGCATCGCCATCCTCGACCCGCATGTCGAGGGGCAGGTGCCGATGATCGACTCGCTCTCGCAGCGCGCGCAGGACGAGGAGTTGCAGGCCCTGCGCGAGACCGCCGACGGCGCCCCCTTCCCGATCTGGCGCGAGAACGCCGGGCATGGCGTGGTCTGGGCCAACAGCGCCTATCTGGCACTGGCCGCGCAGCGCGACGAGGACACCGGCGGCCTGTCCTGGCCGCTGCCCCGGCTCTTTGCCCCCACCGGCGACGGGGGCACCCGGCGGCTCTGCCTGACGCTGCCGGATGGTGAACACTGGTTCGACCGGCTGGTGACCCGGCGGGGCGAGGAACGGCTGGTCTTTGCCCTGCCCGCCGATATCGCCGTGCGGGCCGAGGTCTCGCTGCGCTCCTTCATGCAGACCCTGGCCAAGACCTTCGCGCATCTGCCGATCGGGCTGGCGATCTTCGACCGGCGGCGGCAGCTTCAGATGTTCAACCCGGCGCTGACCGATCTCACCTCGCTGCCGGTCGATTTCCTTTCGGCCCGGCCCGTGCTCTACGCCTTTCTGGATGCGTTGCGCGACCGGCACATGCTGCCCGAGCCGCGCGACTACAAGACATGGCGGCTGAAGATCGCCTCGATGGACCCGTCGCAGCCCGAGGGCTTCGAGGAGACATGGGCCCTGCCCGGCGGGCTCACCTACCGGGTGATCGGGCGGCCGCATCCCGAGGGGGCGCTGGCGCTGCTGTTCCAGGACATCAGCGACGAGGTGACCCGCACCCGCCGCTATCGCGCCGATCTGGAGCTGGGCCAGTCGGTGATCGACGCCATGGACGAGGCGATCGCGGTGTTTGCCCCCGGCGGCACGCTGGTCATGTCGAACGCCGCCTATGCCGCTTTGTGGTCGCACGACCCCGGCGCCTCGCTGGCCGAGGGCGGCGCGGCGGCGACCGTGGCGCATTGGCGGGCCCGCGCCGCGCCCGACCCGCTCTGGGACCGGGCCGAGGCGTTCATCGCCGGGCCGGGGGCGCGCGAGGACTGGGCGGGCACGGTGCGGCTGGCCGACGGCCGCGCGCTCGCCTGCCGGTTCAAGGCGCTGGCCGGGGGCGCGACGCTGGCCGGGTTCCGGGCCGGAGAGGTGGCGGCCCTGCCGCTGCCCGACCCGGCCCGGCCGATGCGCCGCCGGGCGTGATCCGGCTTGCCCCCGCCGCGCCCCGGCGGCTACACATCGGGCGATGGACACGCCCTCACCCGCCCCCGGCCTGCACCTGCCCGGCCCCGATGCCACCGACCGGCTGGGTCGCTGGCTCGCGCCGCGTCTGCGTGCGGGCGATACCGTCCTGCTCGACGGTCCGGTCGGCGCGGGCAAGACCCATCTGGCGCGGGCGCTGATCCGGGCGCTGGGGGTGAAGGAGGACATCCCCTCGCCCACCTTCACGCTGGTTCAGACCTATGCCGCCGGACCGGCCGAGGTCTGGCACGCCGATCTCTACCGCCTGTCGCACCCGGACGAGTTGATCGAACTGGGTCTGGACGAGGCATTCGAGTCCGCGATCTGTCTGGTGGAATGGCCCGACCGGCTGGGGGTGCTGCGACCTGAAGTCGCGCTGACCCTGCGGTTTTCCCCTGAGGGCGAGGGCCGCAGGGTCGAGCCTGCCGGCGGGCCGTGCTGGGCCGGGGTGATCGCGGCGATGCTGGCGGGAGGCTGGGAGGATGAGTGACATGGCAACGACCACCCGCGCCGCGCTTTCCCGCGCCTTCCTCGCCCGCGCGGGCTGGGCCGATGCGGCGCGCGGCTTCCTTGCGGGCGATGCCTCGAACCGCAGCTACGACCGGCTGACCGGCCCGCAGGGCCGGGCGGTGCTGATGGACGCCCCGCCGGAAAAGGGCGAGGACGTGGGGGAGTTCCTGCGCATCGCCCGGCACCTGACCGCGCTCGGGCTCAGCGCGCCCAAGGTGCTGGCGGCGGACGAAACCCATGGCTTCCTGCTGCTCGAAGACCTCGGCGACGATCTTTACGCGCGGGTGTTGGAACGCGACCCGGCGCTGGAAAACAGTCTCTATACCGCCGCAACCGACCTGCTGGTGGCGCTCCAGCGCCACCCCGCGCCCGCTGGCATCAAGGCTTACGACACCGCCGCCATGGCCGAGGCCGCGACGCTGGCCACCGAATGGTATCGCCGCGCGATCACCGGCGACGCCGGGGGCGGCGACGAGCTGCGCGCCGCCGTGGCCGCCCCGCTCGCCGCCCACGCCGAGGCCCCGCCGGTCATCGTGTTGCGCGACTATCACGCCGAAAACCTGCTCTGGCTGCCGGAGCGCGAGGGGCTGGCGCGGGTCGGACTGCTCGACTTCCAGAACGCCGAACTCGGCCAGCCGGGTTACGATCTGGTCTCGCTGTTGCAGGACGCCCGCCGCGATGTGGACCTGGCCACCGAGGCGGCGATGGTCGCGCGCTTCGCGGCAGAAACAGGCTCTGACCCGGCGGGGTTCGCCGCCGGTTATGCCGCGCTAGGGGCGCAGCGGGCGCTGCGCATCCTCGGGGTGTTCGCCCGGCTCTGCCTGCGCGACGGCAAGCCGGGTTACGTGCGGATGATGCCCCGCGTCTGGGGGCTGCTCATGCGTAATCTCGCCCACCCGGCACTGGCCGGGCTGCGCGCGGCCTGCGAAGGGCTCCCCGACCCCACCCCCGAGGCACTGGCGAGGATCACGGCGCAATGCGGCACGATCCCGAAGCCCTGATGCTGTTCGCCGCCGGGCGCGGCACGCGGATGGGCGCGCTGACCGCCACCCGGCCGAAGCCGCTGATCGAGGTCGGCGGCCGGGCGCTGATCGACCATGCGCTGGCGCTGGCGGACGAAGCCGGGATCGCCTGCCGGGTGGTGAACCTGCACCATCTCGGCGGGCAGATCGAGGCCCATCTGGCCCCCCGTCCCGGCATCGCCCTGTCGCGGGAGGAGGAGCTTCTGGACACCGGCGGCGGGCTGCGGGCGGCGCTGCCGCTCCTGGGCCCCGGCCCGGTATTCACGCTGAACAGCGACGCGGTCTGGACCGGGGCGAACCCGCTTGCCGAACTGCGCGCCGCATGGGACGGGACGCGGATGGCGGCACTCCTGCTGCTCGCCCCCTCGGCGCGGGTGCGGGGCCGCGAGGGCCCCGGCGATTTCGCGCTTGCCCCCGACGGGCGCATAAGCCGGGGCGGCGATTTCGTCTATCTCGGCGCGCAGATCCTCCGGCCCGGGGGGCTGGCGGCGATCCCCGACCCCGTGTTCTCGCTCAACCGCCTGTGGGATGCGATGATCGCGGCGGGCACCGCCTTCGGCACGATCCACAACGGGCTATGGTGCGACGTCGGCCACCCGGCGGGCATCGCCGAGGCCGAATCGATGCTGCGCGAGGCCGGGCATGGCTGAGCCGCGCCTCTACGGCCTCGCGCCCGGCGTGGATTTCCCCCACGCGCTGGTCGCCGGGCTGCGGGCGCGGATGGCGGGCCAGCCGCCCGAGGCGATGGCCCGTGTCACGCTTTTTGTCAACACGCGGCGGATGCAGCGCCGGATCGCCGCGATCCTTGCCGAGGGCGGCCCGGCGATCCTGCCCCGCCTCCGGCTGGTGACCGACCTCGCCCGCGACCCCGGCCTTGCACATCTGCCGCCGCCGGTGCCGCCCCTGCGCCGCAGGCTCGAACTCGCCCGGCTGGTGGCGCGGCTGCTCGATGCCCAGCCCGACCTCGCGCCCCGCGCCGCGATCTACGACCTGGCCGACAGCCTCGCCGCGCTGATGGACGAGATGCAGGGCGAGGGGGTGTCGCCCGAAACCGTCGCCGGTCTCGACGTGTCGGACCATTCGGCGCATTGGCGGCGGACGCGGGACTTCCTGTCGATCGTCGCGCCCTTCTTCGCCGGGGACGCGCCGCCCGACCCCGAGGCCCGCCAGCGCCGCGCCGCCGAATGGCTGGCGGAACGCTGGCAGGCGCAGCCGCCCGAAGGCCCGGTGATCGTCGCCGGGTCCACCGGCTCGCGCGGCGCCACCGCGCTTCTGATGCAGGCGGTGGCGCGGCTGCCCCAGGGCGCCGTGGTGCTGCCCGGTTTCGATTTCGACCTGCCCGCCGGGGTCTGGCAGGGGCTCGACAACGCGCTCACGGCCGAGGACCACCCGCAGTTCCGTTTCCGCAAGCTGATGGACGCGCTGGGGATCGGCCCCGAGGCGGTCGCGGAATGGCACCGCGCCGACCCGCCCGACCCGGCGCGCAACCGGCTGGTGTCGCTGTCGCTGCGGCCCGCGCCGGTCACCGACCAGTGGCTGGTCGAGGGGCAGGACCTGCCCGACCTGCCCGCCGCCACCCGCGCCGTGACGCTGATCGAGGCCCCGGCCCCGCGTGACGAGGCTTTGGCCATCGCGCTGCGGCTGCGCAAGGCAGCCGAGGACGGGCAGGTCGCGGCGCTGATCTCGCCCGACCGGGGGCTGACCCGGCAGGTGACGGCGGCGCTCGACCGCTGGGGGATCATGCCCGACGACAGCGCCGGGCGGCCGCTCGCGCTCTCGGCACCGGGGCGGTTCCTGCGACAGGTTTCGGCCCAGTTCGGGCGGAAAACCAGGGCCGAGGCGCTGCTGGCGCTGCTCAAGCATCCGCTCACCCACTCCGGCGCCGACCGGGGCGAGCATCTGCGCCACACCCGCGATCTGGAGCTTCATCTGCGCCGCCACGGCCCGCCCTTCCCCGATGGCGAGGCGCTGCGGTGCTGGGCCTCTGCGCGGGGCGATGCGGTGGCCTGGGCGGACTGGCTCGCGCCGCTGATCGACGCATTCGCACCCATCGGCACCGGCCCGCTGGCCGATCACGTGACCCGGCACCGCACGCTGGCCGAGGCGCTGGCGGGCGGCCCCGGCATCATCGGCGGCGGCGAGCTGTGGCGGCGCGAGGCGGGGGAGGAGGCGCTGGCCGCCGTCACCGAACTGGAGGCCGAGGCCCCGCATGGCGGCGAGATGGCCCCCGCCGATTACGCCGACCTGTTCGCCGCGATCCTGAACGCCCGCGAGGTGCGCGAGACGGTGCTGCCGCATCCCCGCATCATGATCTGGGGCACGCTGGAGGCGCGGGTGCAAGGCGCCGATCTGGTGATCCTTGGCGGTCTGAACGACGGAAGCTGGCCGCAGTCGCCGCCGCCCGACCCGTGGCTCAACCGCCGGATGCGGCTGGACTCGGGTCTGTTGCTGCCGGAACGCCGCATCGGCCTCGCCGCGCACGACTACCAGCAGGCGATCGCCGCGCCCGAGGTGCTGCTGACCCGCGCCCTGCGCGATGCCGAGGCCGAGACGGTGCCCTCGCGCTGGCTCAACCGGCTGATGAACCTGATGGCGGGCTTGCCGGAGCGGGGCGGGGCGCAGGCGCTGGATGCCATGCGCGCGCGCGGGCGCTACTGGCTCAACCTCGCCCGTGCGCTCGACCTGCCCGAGGCCGAGGTGCCGCGCGCCCGCCGCCCCTCGCCCCGGCCGCCGGTGGCGGCGCGGCCACGGGAACTGCCGGTGACGCGGATTTCGACCCTGATCCGCGATCCCTATACGGTCTACGCCCGCGACATCCTGCGGCTCTACCCGCTCGACCCGCTGCGGCCCATGCCCGACGCGCGGCTGCGCGGCTCGGTCCTGCACCGGGTGATGGAAGAATACGCCCGCAGCCGGGGCGACGGCAGCGCGGAGGAGGCCCGCGCCCGGCTGATGGCGGCGGCCCGCGCGGTGCTGACCGAGGAAGTGCCCTGGCCCGCGGCGCGTCTGCTGTGGCTTGCCCGGCTCGAACGGGTGGCGGGCTGGTTTGCGGCCTTCGACACGGCGCAGCCTGGCAGCCCGCTGATGGTCGAGGAAAAGGGCGCGGTCACGCTGGAAAAGGCCGGTTTCACCCTGACCGCCCGGCCCGACCGGATCGACCGGCTGGCCGACGGGCGGCTGCATATCCTCGACTACAAGACCGGCAGCCCGCCGACGAAGAAGATGCAGGAACTGTTCGACAAGCAGCTTCTGCTGCAAGCCGCGATGGCCGAACGCGGGGGCTTTGCCGCCGCCGGACCGTCCGGGGTGGCGCGGATCAGCTATGTCGGCCTTGGCGCCGCGCCGAAGGTGGAGGCGACCGAGATCACCCCCGAACTGCTGGCGCAGGTCTGGGCCGGGCTGGAGGCACTGCTGGCCGCCTATGCACGGCGCGAGCGGGGTTATACCGCCCGGCGCGCGGTGTTCCAGTCGCGGTTCGCGGGCGATTACGACCATCTGGCGCGGCATGGCGAATGGGAGGTCAGCGATGACCCGGCCCCGGAGGACGTGGGATGAGGCGCGACGCGGCCAGCGAACGGCAGGTGCAGGCGGCCGACCCCGGTGCCTCGACCTGGCTTTCCGCCAACGCCGGGTCGGGCAAGACCCGCGTGCTGACCGACCGGGTGGCGCGGCTGCTGCTGGCGGGAACCGAGCCGCAGCGCATCCTCTGCCTGACCTACACCAAGGCGGCGGCGAGCGAGATGCAGAACCGGCTGTTCCGCCGTCTCGGCCAATGGGCGATGCTGGCCGAGGCCGATCTGCGGCAACAGCTGGAGGCGCTGGGCGCCGCCGGGCCGGTGGATGCGGAAGTGCTGCGCGACGCCCGCAGGCTGTTCGCCCGCGCGATCGAGACCCCGGGCGGGTTGCGCATCCAGACCATCCACAGCTTCTGCGCGTCCCTGCTCCGGCGGTTTCCGCTGGAGGCGGGGGTAGCCCCCGGCTTCGCCGAGATGGACGACCGCACCGCCGCGCTGGCCCGCGCCGAGATCGTCGAGGAGATGGCGCAGGACGCGCCCGATCTGGTGGGCGCGCTGGCCGGGCTGTATACCGGCGAGGATTTCACCGGCCTGACCGAGGAGATCGCCCGCAACCGGGCCGGGTTCCTGCCGCCGCTCGACCGCGCGGGGTCGATGGCCGCCTTCGGGCTGGCGCCGGGGGTGCAGGCGGGCGACATCCTGCGCGGGGTGTTCACCGGCGGCGAGGCCGGGCTGGTGGCGCAGGTGGCCGGGGTGATGGCCGCGGGCTCCACCACCGACATTCGCAATGCCGAGAAACTGCTGGCGCTGGTCCCGGCATTGCAGGCGCCGGATCTGGCCGTTTTGGCCGGGTTAGAGACGATTCTGCTCTCCGGCGCCAAGACCAAATCCCCCTTCGCCGCCAAGATCGGCAGCCTGCCGACCAAGGCCACGCAGGCCGCGCTCGGCCCCCTGCTTGACCCGCTCAACGACCTCATGCGCCGGGTCGAGACCGCGCGCGAGGCGCGGGTGGCGCTGATGGCGGCCGAACGCACGCTGGCGCTGCACCGCTTCGCCGCGCGCTTCCTGCCCGCCTATGAGGCGCGCAAGGCGGCGCGCGGCTGGCTCGACTTCGACGACCTGATCCTGAAGGCGCGGCAGTTGCTGACCGACCCGTCGGTGGCGCAATGGGTGCTCTACCGGCTCGACGGCGGCATCGACCATATCCTGATCGACGAGGCGCAGGATACCGGGCCGGAACAGTGGAAGGTGATCGAACTGCTGGCGCAGGAGTTCACCGCGGGCGAGGGCGCGCGCGGCAGCGACCGGACCATCTTCGTCGTCGGCGACAAGAAGCAGTCGATCTATTCCTTCCAGGGCGCCGACCTGCGCAAGTTCGAGGCGATGCAGCGCCATTTCGACACCAACCTGGCCCAATCCGGCCATGCGCTGCGCGATCTGGTCTTGGAACATTCGTTCCGGTCGTCGCCCGCGATCCTGCGGGCGGTGGACCTTACGTTCGATGAACGCGCGGGGGCCGATCTGGGCGGCGCGGTCAAGCACATCGCCTTTCATCAGGCGATGCCGGGCCGGGTCGACCTCTGGCCCGCGATCGAGCCGGCCGAGGACCCGGACCCTGGCGACTGGGCCGACCCGGTGGACCTGCCCGCGCCGCGCCACCATGCGGTGCAACTGGCCGAGACCGTGGCGGCGGAGATCGCCCGGATGATCGGTGCGGGCACCCGGCTGCCGGGCCGCGACCGGCCGATGACGGCGGGCGACGTGCTGATCCTCGTCCAGCGGCGCTCGGCGCTGTTTCACGAGATCATCCGCGCCTGCAAGGCCGCGGGCCTGCCCATCGCCGGGGCCGACCGGCTCCGGCTGGGCGGCGAACTTGCGGTCAAGGACCTCGCCGCGCTGCTGTCGTTCCTCGCCACGCCCGAGGACGATCTGTCGCTTGCCGCCGCGCTGCGTTCGCCGCTGTTCGGCTGGACGGAGGGGCAGCTTTACGACCTCGCCCATGGGCGCGACGGCTATCTCTGGCAGGCGCTGCGGGCGCGGGCGGCGGTGTTCGGGCCGACCCATGCCATGCTTGCCGACCTGCGCGACAATGCTGATTTCCTGCGCCCCTACGAGTTGATCGAACGGATGCTGACCCGCCACGGCGGCCGCCACCGGCTGGTCGCCCGGCTGGGGCAGGAGGCCGAGGACGGTATCGACCAGCTGCTTTCGCAGGCGCTGGCCTACGAACGGCTGGAGGTGCCGAGCCTCACCGGCTTTCTCGGCTGGCTGAAGACCGACGATATCGAGGTGCGGCGCCAGGCCGACAGTGCGGGCGGGCGCATCCGGGTGATGACCGTCCACGGCGCCAAGGGGCTGGAGGCGCCGGTGGTGATCCTGCCCGATACCGCCGACCGTCGGGTGATGGAGCGCGGCGAGATCCTGACCCTGCCGGGCGGCGCGCCGGTCTGGCGGACACCCGCCGACGACAGCCCCGCCGCCATCGCCGAGGCGCGCGAGGAGGCCCGCGCGGCGCGGGAGGCCGAGGGGCTGCGGCTCCTGTATGTCGCCATGACCCGGGCGGAATACTGGCTGATCGTGGCGGCGGCGGGCAAGGTCGAGACGCCCGAGGCATGGCACAACCGCGTCCGCGCGGGGCTGGCGGCGGCGGGGGCCGGGGCGCTGGACACGCCGACCGGGCCGGGGCTGCGGCTTTCGCATGGCGACTGGCCAGAGGCTGTCGTGGCCGAGGCGGTGGCGGAGGACGCGCGCCCCGCCTTGCCCGGCTGGGCGCTGGCCCCGGCGCCGGAACTGGCGCGGGCGCCGCAACCCCTGTCGCCCTCGGATCTCGGCGGGGCCAAGGCGCTGCCGGGCGAGGGGGCGCTGGACGAGGAAGCGGCGAAACGTCGCGGCACGGCGCTGCACCTGCTGCTGGAACACCTGCCGGGCGCGGCGGACCGGGCGGCGCTGGCGGGCCGGCTCTTGGGGGCGGAGGGCGCGGCGCTGCTGCCCGAGGCGGCGGCGGTGCTCGACGCGCCCGGACTCGCGCCCCTGTTCGCGCCGGGCAGCCTTGCGGAAGTCCCCGTGACAGCCGAAATCGCCGGTCGGCCGCTGATGGGCGTGATCGACCGGCTTGTCGTCACTCCCGAACGGGTGCTAGCGGTCGATTACAAGTCGAACGCCGTGGTCCCCGACAGCCCCGAGCAGGTGCCCGAGGGGCTTTTGCGTCAGATGGGGGCCTATGCGGCGGCGCTGGCGGCGATCTGGCCCGGCCGCAAGGTCGAGACCGCGATCCTGTGGACCCGCGCCGCGCGGCTGATGCCGCTGCCCGCCGACCTCACCGCCGCCGCGCTGGCCCGCGCCGTGGCCGAGGCCGCGCCTTGACCTCACCCGGTGGCGTTCATAGGTTCAGGGCCGACACGTTCCCCCTTGAGGAGATTCCCATGGCCACCGTCGCCGTTACCGATGCCACCTTCGATGCCGAAGTCCGCAATGCCGATATCCCCGTCGTGGTGGATTTCTGGGCCGAGTGGTGCGGTCCCTGCCGCCAGATCGGCCCGGCGCTTGAAGAGCTGTCCGAGGAATTCGCGGGCAAGGTCAAGATCGTCAAGGTGAACGTGGACGAAAACCCCTCGGCACCGTCGCAACTCGGGGTGCGGGGGATTCCGGCGCTGTTCCTGTTCAAGGGCGGCGAAGTGGTGTCGAACAAGGTCGGCGCGGCCCCCAAGGCGGCGCTGCAAAGCTGGATCGAAGGGGTGATCTGACCCCCTTTTCCGTTTAGGTTGCGGGCGCGGGCGGGGAATCGCCCGCGCCCTTCGCATGTCCGGCTGTGCAATGCGCGCAATCCGGCTATTCTGCGCGGATGAGCCGCAAGCCCTCTCCATATCCCGACGGACCCGACGAGGCCGATCTGTGGTTCCTGCCCGGCCCGGTCGAGGATGACGACGCCCCGCCCCTGCCCCGTGCGGAAGTGGAGGGCGGCGTGGTCGCCGGATGGTCCCGGGCCGAGGCCGCGAATGCCCGGGCGCTGGCCCGGCTGGCGCAGCGGTTCGGCGCGCTCGATGACCGGCTGGCACGGGGGCCCGCGGGGTGGCGGCAGCGGCTTGCACTGATGGAAGCGGCGGAACTGGGCTGGCTTGCCGGGGACCGGATCGGCGCCGACCGGCTGGCGCTGTGGCTGGCGCTGCGGCTGGGCGGCGTGCAGGCCGATGCGCAGGCGCTGGGCCGGGTGGCCTGGGCGGTGCGGCGGCTCACCGGCGGGCCGGGGCCCGAGGCGGGGCTGGCCGCCTTCCTCGGGCGGCAGGAGGCCGGGGGCGAGGAAGGGTTAGCCGACCGCGCCGGGGGCTGGGCCGGGGCGATGGCGCAGGCCGGGGCGCTGCACCCGTTCACCCGCGCGGCGCTGGGGTTTCACCTCTGGTCGCTGGCCGGGCTGGATCGCGGCCCCGGGGCGCAGCTTGAGGCGGCGGTGACGGCGGCGCGGATCGCAGCCGCAGAGGGCGCGGGGGCGGTGTTCCTGCCGCTCGGGCTCGGCGGCGGCGGGGGGCTGCGCGCGGCAGGCGACCCCGAAGCGCGGCTGCGGCGCTGGTATGCGGGGGCCGAGGCCGCGACCCTTGCCGCCCTGCGCCAGATCGAGGCGGTGGAGGGCTGGCGCGCCCGTGCCGGGGCGGCGGCGTCGGGGCTGTCCGGCCGCACCCCGCCCCTGCTGCTGGACGCGCTGGCCGACTGGCCCCTGCTTTCGGCACCGATGGCCGGGGAAATCACCGGGGCAAGCCGGGCGGCGGTGCAGCGCAATCTGGCCTGGTTCGAGGCCCGGGGCCTGATCCGCGAGGTGACCGGGCAGGGGCGTTACCGCTTCTGGGCCGCCCTGGTGTAAGGGCCGGGCGGGGCCTTTCCCGCCATGGCGGTTTCAGGTGACCCGGGCGCGGGCCTTGTATCCGGGCCGGTCCCACAGCCGGTCGCGCATGACCTCGGACAGGATGGCCACGGCGGCAGCGACATCCCCGGGGCCGATATAGAGCGGGGTGAAGCCGAAGCGCAGGATGTCAGGGGCGCGGAAATCGCCCACCACGCCCCGGTCGATCAGCGCCTGCATGATGGCGTAGCCCTCGGGGTGGCGAAAGCTGACTTGGCTGCCGCGCCGCGAGGGATCGCGCGGCGAGGCGAGGGTCAGGCCGGGGCAGGCGGATTCGACCCCGGCGATGAAAGCCTCCGACAGTTCGATCGACCGCGCCCGGACCTCGGCCATGTCGGCCATGTCCCAGATGTCGAGCGCGGCCTCCAGCGCGGCGAGTTGCAGGATCGGCGGCGTGCCGACCCGCATCCGTTCGACCCCGCGACCGGGGCGGTAGTCGAGGTCGAAGGCAAAGGGCGATTCGTGGCCGAGCCAGCCCGACAGAGCCGGGCGCGCGGCCTCGGCATGGCGGGGGGCGATGTAGATGAAGGCCGGGCCGCCGGGGCCGGAGTTCAGGTATTTGTAGGTGCAGCCCACGGCGAAATCCGCATCCGCCCCGGCCACATCGACCGGCAGCGCGCCCGCGGAATGGGCAAGATCCCAGACCGCGAGCGCCCCCGCCGCATGGGCGCGGGCAGTGAGCGCGGCCATGTCATGGAGCCGCCCGGTGCGGTAATCGACTTCGGTCAGCATCAGCACCGCCACGGTCTCGTCGATGGCGTCCCCGACCTCCTCCGGTGCCACGGTCTTCAGCCGGTAGCCATCGCCCAGCGTGCGGCACAGCCCCTCGGCCATGTAGAGATCCGAGGGGAAGTTGCCGGTATCCGACAGGATCACCTTGCGGCCCGGGTTCAGTTCCAAAGCCGAGGCAAGCGCCTGATAGACCTTGATCGACAGCGTGTCGCCCGTGACCACCGTGCCCGGCGCCGCGCCGATCAGTCGGCCGATCCGGTCGCCCACCCGCGCGGGCATCTCCATCCAGCCCGCGCGGTTCCAGGCGGTGATCAGCATCCCGCCCCACTCCTGTTCGACCGTGCGGGCAAGCCGCGCCGCCGCCGCCCGGGGCAGGGGGCCAAGCGAATTGCCGTCGAGATAGATCATCCCTTCGGGCAGGTGGAACAGGGCGCGGGTGGCGGCGAAATCGGTCGGCATGGGCTCCTCCTCCGGTTTGTGATCACAGACCATGGGGTGTGAGGGGGTTCAAGCCTGAAATCATGGTTTGGCGGTACCTGTCGATCGTGCCGGCCGGTTTCGCAGCAGAGGGTAGTGACCGACCGGGGCGAAGGTGCGCCCCAGCCGCCTTGCCCCTTGCCGACCGATACGGCCTGCGGATATCGCCCGTTCCCGTACCTGCCCCGACGATCCCGGCACACCGGCGTTCTCCTTCAGGGCCGGTCCCCCCGGTTTTTCCGCACTGTTGCAGAAGGCGGATATGGGATAAAGGCGGACGCCCGGGCCGGGATGTGGTCTCGGGGGCTGTACCTGTGGCAAGGCGGCACCTCGGGATGCCTTGGTGCGGGCTTGTGAAATATTCTTGCGTGATGCTATGCAATCCCGCAAGGATTCCGGCCCGGACCGCCGGCAGAGAACGACAAAGGGGGACGCAAGCGTGAAGATCGGTGCTCCGACGGAGATTTTCGAGGGCGAGGCGCGGGTGGCGATGACGCCCGACTCGGCGGTGCAGCTTCGCAAGCTGGGCCATGACTGCGCGATTCAGTCTGGCGCGGGGCTGAAGGCGGGCTTTTCCGACGATGCCTACGCGGCCGCCGGGGTCGAGGTTCTGGCCGATGCCGATGCGCTCTGGGCCGCATCCGACATCGTGGTCAAGGTGCGCGGCCCCGAACCCGGGGAGGCCGAGCGGCTGCGCCCGGGCCAGACGCTGATCTCGTTCTTCTGGCCCGCGCAGAACGCCGACCTGCTGGAAGCCTGCCGGGCCAGGGGCGCCACGGTCGTCGCCATGGACATGGTGCCGCGGATCTCGCGTGCGCAGAAGATGGATGCGCTGTCGTCCATGGCCAATATCGCCGGTTACCGCGCGGTGATCGAGGCCGGGAACAACTTCGGCCGCTTCTTCACCGGGCAGGTGACGGCGGCGGGCAAGGTGCCGCCCGCCAAGGTGCTGGTCGTGGGCGCGGGCGTGGCCGGGCTTGCCGCCATCGGCACCGCGACCAGCCTCGGCGCGATCACCCATGCCTTCGACGTCCGCCCCGAGGTGGCCGAGCAGATCGAATCGATGGGGGCGGAGTTCGTCTTCCTCGAATTCGAGGAGGCGCAGGATGGCGCCGCCACCGGCGGCTATGCCGCGCCGTCGTCGCCCGAGTTCCGCGAAAAGCAGCTTGCCAAGTTCCGCGAACTGGCGCCCGAGATGGATATCGTCATCACCACCGCGCTGATCCCCGGCCGCCCGGCGCCCAAGCTCTGGACCGAGGACATGGTGCGGGCAATGAAGCCCGGATCGGTGATCGTCGATCTTGCGGCCGAGCGCGGCGGCAACTGCGACCTCACGGTGCCGGACGAGAAGATCGTCACCGAGAACGGCGTGACCATCGTCGGTTACACCGATTTCCCCAGCCGTATGGCGGCGCAGTCCTCGACGCTTTATTCCAACAACATCCGCCACATGATGGCCGACCTCACCCCGGCCAGGGACGGCCAGGTCGTGCATGACATGGAGGATGACGTGATCCGCGGCGCGACCGTCACCCATGACGGCGCCATCACCTTCCCGCCGCCGCCGCCCAAGGTGCAGGCCATCGCCGCCGCGAAACCCAAGGAAAAGCCGAAGGAACTGACGCCCGAGGAGAAGCGCGCCAGGGAACTGGCCGAGTTCCGTGCGCAGACCAGACGACAGGTCACACTTCTGGCCGTCGGCGGGGCGCTGGTGCTGGGGGCCGGGCTGATCGCACCGGCCAGCTTCATGCAGCATTTCATCGTTTTCGTGCTGTCGGTCTTCATCGGCTTCCAGGTCATCTGGAACGTGGCGCATGCGCTGCACACCCCGCTGATGGCCGTCACGAACGCGATCTCGTCGATTATCATTCTGGGCGCGCTGATACAGATCGGCTCCGGTTCGGGGCTGATCGCGATCCTTGCCGCCCTTGCCATCTTCATGGCGGCGATCAACATCTTCGGCGGTTTTCTGGTGACGCGGCGGATGCTCGCCATGTTCCAGAAATCGTAAGCGGGCAGAGGTAGAAAACATGGATTTCGGTTTTACCATTGCGGCTTACGCGGTCGCGGGCGTGCTTTTCATCCTGTCGCTGGGCGGTCTCTCGGGGCAGGAAAGCGCAAAACGGGCGGTCTGGTATGGTATCGTCGGCATGGCGATTGCAATTGTCGCCACGCTGATCGGACCGGGCGCGGGGATGTGGGGCCTGTCGCTGGTCCTGATCGCCGCGGGGGCGCTGGTGGGGTATCAACTCGCCACCCGGGTGCAGATGACGCAGATGCCCGAGCTTGTGGCGATCATGCACAGCCTTGTCGGCCTTGCGGCGGTGTTCGTGGGGTTCAACGCCCATCTCGAACTGGTGCGCGTGGGGCAGACCTTCACCGAGGCCGGCCTGCCCTTCCCGCAGCCCGACGGCCCCCTGAGCACCGCCGCCTATGGGCTTCTGGGCACGCTGTCGAATTTCGCGGCACTCCTGGGCAAGAAAACGGCGGTCGAGGTCGGTATCCTGCGGATCGAGCTGGTTCTGGGCATCTGGATCGGTGCGGTGACCTTCACCGGCTCGGTCATCGCCTATGGCAAGCTGGCGGGACGGGTCGATTCGATTGCCAGGAAGCTGCCGGGCGGGCACATGCTCAATGCCGGTGCGGCGCTCCTGTCGCTCCTGCTGGCAATCCTCTATCTGCAGGGCTGGGGCATCTGGACGCTTCTTCTGCTCACCGCGCTGGCGCTCTTTATCGGTTATCACCTGATCATGGGCATCGGCGGGGCCGACATGCCGGTGGTTGTCTCGATGCTCAACTCCTATTCGGGCTGGGCGGCGGCGGCGATCGGCTTCAGCCTCGGCAATGACCTGCTGATCGTCACCGGCGCGCTGGTGGGATCGTCGGGCGCGATCCTCAGCTACATCATGTGCAAGGCGATGAACCGTTCGTTCATCTCGGTGATCCTCGGCGGTTTCGGCGGCACCACCGGCCCAGCACAGGCGATCGAGGGCGAGCAGATCGCCATCGACGCCGACGGCGTGGCGGCGGCGCTGAACGATGCCGATTCGGTGGTCATCATCCCCGGCTACGGCATGGCGGTGGCGCAGGCGCAGCAATCGGTCAGCGAACTCACCCGCAAGCTGCGGGCGCGCGGCAAGACCGTGCGTTTCGCGATCCATCCGGTGGCGGGGCGGCTGCCCGGCCACATGAACGTGCTGCTCGCCGAGGCCAAGGTGCCCTATGACATCGTTCTGGAAATGGACGAGATCAACGACGACTTCCCCGAGACCGATGTGGCCATCGTCATCGGCTCGAACGACATCGTGAACCCGGCGGCGCAGGAGGATCCGAACTCCCCCATCGCCGGGATGCCGGTGCTGGAGGTCTGGAAGGCGAAACAGGTGTTCGTGTCGAAGCGCGGCCAGGGCACCGGCTATTCCGGCATCGAGAACCCGCTGTTCTACAAGGAGAACACGCGGATGTTCTACGGCGACGCCAAGAAGTCGCTCGACGGCCTCCTGCCCATGATCGACTGAACCCCGCCACAGCGGCTTCGCGCCCGAAGGGCGCCGCCCCCTCCCGGCCCGCCGGGAGGGGGTTCTCGTTGCGGGGGGGCTCGCAGTCCTTGGCACAGGCGGAACAGAGGGCGGCGCCCGGCCGTCGGGTGGGCGCTGAGACGATTGTGGTCTGCGTTTTATGGTGCCGCCTCCCCCAACGGTGGTGCGCGCGATGCGCTGAAGCGCACCCTACGGCAGGCGCGGTGCGCTTCAGCGCACCGCCCCCCTGCCGCCCCCCGGCTGAAACCCTGCGAAACAGAGGGCAGCGGCCGACCGCGGGTGGCCGCTGCAACGGTGGTGGTCTGGCAGTTTATGGTGCCGAATACCCTGACCTCTGTGCATGTCGAAACGTCGCAGGAGCGGCCGCCCGTCCGGGCGGTCGGCCGCTGCCCGGCGGCGCGTGCCGCGCCTTGATTCCGGGCGAAGGGTGCCCGCATCCGCTGTTGCGTGCCACCCCGGTCCGGCCTTGTGCCCTGCGCGCCTCGTAGGATGCGCTTCAGCGCACCGCACCGCCCCCGCAGCCAAACCCCGCCCTGCCGGTTTTATCCCTGCCCGAAACCCTGTATAGGCGGCACCCGGACAGGAACGGGGACGGGACAATGGAATTCTACCGGGAACTGGTGACCGACCACCCCTGGATTGCGACCCTGCTGGGTCTTCTGGCGCTGGCGCTGGTCGCGGGCTTTGTCAACTTCGTGGTCAAGGTCGTGCTGGTGCGGCTGCTGAACCGCATCATCGGCGGCATCGCCGCGCTTCAGGGGCCGGAGGTCGTCCGCTCGGGCGTGATCGCGCGGCTTGCCAACGCATTCCCGGCCATGGTGATTTCCTCGGGGATCATGCTGGTGCCCGGCCTGCCCGAAGCGGTGGCGCTGGTGGTGCGCAACGTCGCCACGGCGGTGATCATCCTGGTGATCGCCATGGCGATCTCGGCCGCGCTCAACCTGTTCGATACGATCTGGCACCGCAGACCGACGATGGCCGGGCGTTCGGCCAAGGGCTATATCCAGATCGTCAAGATCGCGGTCTTCGGCATCGCCGCGATCCTGATGATCGCCGCGATCATCGACCGCTCGCCCCTGATCCTGCTGTCGGGCCTCGGTGCGCTGACCGCCGTGCTGATCCTGGTGTTCCAGGACACGCTGCTGTCGCTGGTCGCTTCGGTGCAGATCTCCTCGACCGATATCGTGAAGGTCGGCGACTGGATCGAGATGCCCGCGCTCAATGCCGACGGCGACGTGATCGAGATCGCGCTGCACACCGTCAAGGTGCAGAACTGGGACCGCACCGTGACCACCATCCCCACGCGGCGGCTGGTGTCGGACCCGGTGAAGAACTGGCGCGGCATGTTCGAATCGGGCGGGCGGCGGATCAAGCGGTCCCTGTATCTCGACCAGACCAGCATCCGTTTCCTGACCGAGGAGGAGCGCGACCGGCTGGCCCGCTTCGCGCCGCTGGAACGCTACATGGAGGAGAAGGCGCAGGAGTTGCAGGCGTGGAACGCCGAGCTTGGCCCCCGCGCCGAAGTGGCGGCGAACCGGCGGCAGATGACCAATATCGGCACTTTCCGCGCCTATGTGAACAACTACCTGCGCAACCATCCCGGGGTGCATCAGGGCATGATCCTGATGGTGCGCCAGCTTGCCCCCACGCCCGACGGCCTGCCGCTGGAGCTTTACTGCTTCACCAGCACCACCGCCTGGGTGGGCTACGAGGGGACGCAGGCCGATATCTTCGACCACCTTTACGCGGTACTGCCCGAGTTCGGCCTGCGGGTGTTCCAGAACCCCAGCGGCGGCGATTTCGCGGTGCTGGGCGGGCCGCGCGGGGACTGACCGGGTGGCCGGGGCGGTGTGCGTGAGTGCACCCTACAGGGCCCGGACCGGGACATCCTTTCCCCTTGTCCGGAACAGCCGCGCCAGCGGCCCGGGCAGCGGCCGACCGCCCGCACAGGCGGCCGCTGCCCTCTGTTCCGCCCATGCCACGGGCACCCCCCCTTGCCTTCCGCCGCCGCCGTGCCATGCTGCCCGACAAACAACCCCGGAGGCGCGCGATGTTCTCGATCGAGCATGAATTCGATGCGACGGTCATCACCCTCGTCGATGAGGGCGGCCCGCATCTGGAGGAGGATGTGGTGATCCAGACCTTCGAGGAATGCGTCACCGTCGAGCAACTCGACCCGCGCAGCGAGACGGTGCAGCGCGTCACGCTCTCGCTTGTGCAATTGCGCGACCTTGCCGCCGCGCTCGACCTGCCCGAAGGGGTCTATCGCCGGGTGCGGCAGGGCGAGGCGGGGGGCTGAGCCTCACTCCACCCGGAACAGCTTGTCGCGCGATGTGGCGCCGCGCACCAGCGTCAGGCGGGTTTTCGCCACCCCCAGCGCCTTGGCCAGCAGCTTGACCACCGCCGCATTGGCCTTGCCGTCCTCGGGCGGCGCAGTCACGCGGACATGCACCACCCCGCCCTCGTAGCGCAGGGCCGCGCGCCCCGCGCGCGGGGTGACGCGCACCGCGATCTCCGCGCCGGGCCGCGCGAGTGCGGCAAGTTCCGGGTCTGCCATGGGTTGCCTCCGCTGCCCGCTTAGCGCAGGCTCTGCATCGAGGGCAATGGAGCGCGGCATGGCGACGGCATTCTTCACGGATGAGCGGTGTTTCTGGCACGGCGGCGGCAATTACGCGCTGACCGTGCCGGTGGGCGGCCATGTCCAGCCGCTGCCCGCGGGCCTGCCCGAGGGGCCGGAGACCAAGCGGCGCCTGCGCAACCTGATCGAGGTTTCGGGGCTGGTGCAGGATCTTGATGTCGCCTCGGCCCCCGAGGCCACATGGGAAGACCTTGCCCGGGTGCATCCCGAAAGCTACCTGACCGGGTTCCGCACCCTGTCGGACGGCAGCGGCGGCGAACTGGGGCTGCGCACCCCCTTCGGTCCCGGCGGGTTCGAGATCGCCGCGCTTTCGGCCGGGCTGGCCAGGGCGGCGTTGTTCGCGGTGCTGGAGGGGCGCGCGCGCAACGCCTATGCGCTGTCGCGCCCGCCGGGGCACCACTGCCTGCCCGATTTTCCCAACGGCTTCTGCCTGCTGGCGAATATCGCCATCGCGATCGAGGCCGCCCGCGCCGCCGGACTGGTCCGCCGGGTCGCGGTGATCGACTGGGACGTGCATCACGGCAATGGCACCGAGGCGATCTATTACGACCGCGACGACGTGCTGACCATCTCGGTGCATCAGGAACGCAACTATCCGCTGGACACGGGCGAGGCCGGGGACCGGGGCCGGGGGGCAGGGCTCGGCCACAACATCAACATCCCGCTGCCGCCGGGAACGGGGCACAAAGGCTACTTGGAGGCGATGGACCGGCTGATCCTGCCCGCGCTTGATACCTACCGGCCGGACGCTATCGTCATCGCCTGCGGCTACGACGCCTCGGCGGTCGATCCGCTGGGGCGGATGCTCGCCACCGCCGGAACCTTCCGCGAGATGACCCGCCGGGTGATGGATGCGGCCGACAGGCTGTGTGGCGGGCGGCTGGCAATGGTGCATGAGGGCGGCTATTCGGAAATGCATGTGCCGTTCTGCGGTCATGCGGTGCTGGAAGAGATGTCCGGCAGCGCCCGTCACGCCCCCGACCCGCTGGCCGAGACCCTGCGCAAGCGCCAGCCCGGCCCGGATTTCGACGCTTTCGTAAGCGCGCGGATCGACGCGCTGGCCACCCTGTTCGCCGCCGCGCCCGCCGCGCCCCCCGCCTGACCCCGCAACCATCCCGCCCGACGCCACGGCGCTTTCCGAAAGGGCCCCGCCATGACCGACAATCCGGTTCTCGATTTCCTGCTCAGCCGCCGTTCACGGCCTTTCCGGCTGCTCGATGAGCCCGCGCCCGACCGGGCGGCGGTGGAACTGCTGCTGACCGCCGCCGCCCGCAGCCCCGATCACGGCAAGCTGGAGCCATGGCGCTTTGTCGTGCTCGAAGCCCCGGCACTACGGCGGCTGGCCGCCGAGCTCACGGCGCGGGCCGAATTCCTTGGCGACCCCCCCGAGCGCACCGCGAAGGAGCGCGAGGTCTATGAGCATTCTCCCCTTTCCGTGGTGGTGGTGGCAAGCCCGAAGGAATCGGACAAGGTGCCGCAGATCGAACAGGTGCTGTCGGCGGGCGCGGTCTGCCTGTCGCTGTTGAACGCGGCGCTGGCGGCGGGCTGGGGGGCGAACTGGCTGACCGGCTGGCCCGCCCACGACCGCGCCTTCGCGGAACCCGCCTTCGGCCTTGGCGAAGGCGAATTCGTCGCCGGGATCGTGCATATCGGCACCGCCACCACCGCGCCGCCCGACCGGCCGCGCCCCGACGTGGCGGCGATCACCACATGGATATCGGACTGATCCTTTCCTGTTTCGGCCGCGCGCTCGCGGCGGGGCGCGACCGGCGGTTCCGCAAGGCGCTGGGGCTTGGCACCGTGCTGGCGCTGGCGCTGCTGGTCGCGGTCTATGCCGTGGTTCTGGCGGTGTTCGACACCTGGGCGCCCGAGGTGGTCGAGGCCCCCTTCGCCGGGCCGATCACCGGGCTCGGGGCGCTGTTCTCACCGATGTCGATCCTGTTCATGCTGGGCCTTTCGGTGTTCCTGATGATGCCGGTCGCGGCGCTGTTCGCCGGGCTGTTCATCGAGGACATGGCCGAGGCGGCGGAGGCCGCAGGCGGGCTCCCCCAAGCCGCGCTGCCGCGGCCCTCGCTCTACCAGTCGGTGGTGGACAGCGTGAACTTCGTGGCTGTGCTGATGCTGGTGAACCTGTTGGCGGTGCTGCTCTATGCCGCGGTGGGCTGGTTCGCGCCGCTGATCTTCTGGGCGCTGAACGGCTACCTCCTGGGACGCGAGTATTTCACCCTGATCGCCGGCCGCAGGCTGGGGCGCGACGCCGCCCGGGTGCTCCGGCGCCGGCATCGCGTTACGGTCTGGCTGGCGGGCATGGCGATGGCGGGGCCGCTATCGGTGCCGCTCGTCAACCTCGTGATCCCGGCGCTCGGGGCCGCGACCTTCACCCATCTGTTTCATCGGTTGCAGGCGCAGGTGCGGTGATTTCCGCCGGCTGGCCGGTGATCGCGGGCCGCTCCGGCAGCCGCCCCATGAAGTCGAAGTCGCGTACCGAGATCGCGCCCGACAGGATGATCCCGCTCAGCACCGCCCAGACGATCACCGCCGCCACCGTGGTCTGGCGCAGCTTGCGGCGCATGACAAAGCCCGCGGGCGCGCCGGGGGGCGTGCCGGGTACCACCTTGCCGTCCTCATCCTGGGTGGTGATGCGCAGGGGCAGCACCACGAACAGCACCAGAAACCAGGTCATGGCGAACAGGACGAAGGCGGCGGAGATGCTCATGGCTCAGACCTGCTCCAGTTCCACGAGGCAGCCGTTGAAATCCTTGGGGTGCAGGAACAGCACCGGCTTGCCATGCGCGCCGATCTTCGGCTCTCCGTCGCCCAGCACCCGCGCGCCCGCGGCCTTCAGCCGGTCGCGGGCGGCAAGGATATCCTCGACCTCGTAGCAGATATGGTGGATGCCGCCCGCCGGATTCTTGGCGAGAAACCCGGCGATGGGAGAGTTCCCGCCCAGCGGATACAGCAGTTCGATCTTGGTGTTCGGCAGTTCGATGAACACCACGGTCACACCGTGGTCGGGTTCATCCTGCGGGGCGCCGACCTTCGCGCCGAGGGTCGAGCGGTACTGTTCCGCCGCCGCCTCAAGATCGGGAACGGCGATGGCGACATGATTAAGACGACCGATCATCGGGGCCTCCCTGGTTGCGGCTGCCCTTATGCGCGGCCCGGACGCGCGACACAAGATGCGGAAGGCCACGGGTCCGGTCATTGGCCTGCCGGGCTTAACCGGGCCTTAGCCTTTTGCGGGTGGAATGGGACAAAGCGCAGGAGGTGCCGATGCCCGTTCCCGATTCGCCGGTTGCCGCCGGTCAGGTGCTGCCGCTGCATGGCCTGACCATCCTTGCGGTCGAGGACAGCCGTCATGCCTGCGATGCCCTGCGCCTGCTCGTGCGCCGCTCGGGTGCGCGGATGCGCCGGGCCGGGACGCTGGCCGAGGCACGACGGCATCTTGCGCTTTACCGGCCCGATGTGGCGATCGTGGATATCGGTCTGCCGGATGGTTCGGGGCTGGCGCTGATCGGCGAACTGGCCGGGACGGGGCGGCCGGTGGTGATCGCCTCGTCGGGCGATGACAGCGCGCGGGAAAAGGCGATGGCGGCGGGGGCGGCGGACTGGCTGCCCAAGCCGGTGGCCGGGCTGGCGGCCTTCCGGTCGCTGCTGCTGCGGCACCTGCCGGGGCCGCCCGTTTCGGCGGGAGAGGCCGGGGCGGGCACCCAGCGCCCGGACCCGCTGGCGCTGCATGATGACCTGATGCGGGCGGCGCGGGTGCTGGCGGCGGAACCGGTGGGGGAAGAACGGCTCTGGCTCGGCCGTTTCCTCGGCGGGGTGGCGCGCTGCGCCCGCGACGCACCGCTGGAACGTGCGGCCGGGGCGCTTGCCGCCGGTGAGGCCGGGGCGCGCAAGCGGGCCGCGGCACTGGTGGCCCGGCGCCTGCGCCACGCCCCCGCGCCCTTTGCCGCGCCGCCGGGGCGATAGATGTCATTTCGCCAGCATCGGGTCGCGCGTCACCAGCACCGGCCGGGTCAGGTCGGACAGCCGTATGCGCTGCCGCCCCCCGGCGTCGAAGTTCCCGGGGTCGAGCCAGCGGCGGAACGCCGCTTCCAGCAGGGGCCATTCCTTGTCGATGGCCGCGAACCATGCGGTATCGCGGTTGCGGCCCTTGACCACCAGCGCCTGCCGGAAGGTGCCCTCGTAGCTCAGCCCCAGCCGCTCCGCCGCCCGCCGCGACGGCAGGTTGAGCGCGTTGCATTTCCACTCATAGCGCCGGTAACCCGCGCCGAAGGCCCAGCCCATCATCAGGAACATGGCCTCGGTCGCCGCCGGGCTGCGTTGCAGGGCGCTGCCGAAGGTGATCCAGCCGACCTCGATCGACCCCGCCCCGGGCGCGATCCGCAGGTAGGAGGCCACCCCCTGCGCCCGGCCGCTGGCCGGGTCGCAGAGCGCGAAGAACAGCGGGTCCGGGCCGGCCTCGACCTGCCGCACCCAGTCGCGCATCCCCTCGGCCGAGGCGAAGGGGCCGTGGCCCATATAGTCCCAGAGACTGTCGTCGTGCCGGGTCGCCTCGTGCAGGTCCCCGGTATGGCGCACCGACAGCGGTTCCAGCCGGATCAGCCGCCCCTCCAGCACCATCGGCCCCGGCGCGGGCGGGGGCCGCCAGCCCGGCACCGGAAGCCCCAGCCGTTCGCCGTCCGCCGCGCCCATGCCGCGCCCTCCCGCACCCCTGTCCCGCGCAGGATAGCCGCAGGTGCGGCGGCGGCAAGGGGTTGTTCCGTGCGGGGCCGATGGCCCTGGCAACCGGCCCGCCCGCCTGTCGCAACGTCTTGCCGGTCCGAAGCCCCCGCCCTGTTATCTTTCTGCCGTCGGAGCCGAAGCCCCCTTGCTACTCCAGCCCGGAGGCCGCAATATGCTGCGCATGTCCAGTACTGCCGCACAAGACCTGTCCGAATTCCTGAACGGCGCACGTTTTGGCTGCGTGCTGGCCGACCCGCCGTGGCGCTTCACCAACCGCACCGGCAAGGTCGCGCCGGAACACCGGCGGCTGTCGCGTTATCCCACGCTCACGCTCGACGAGATCTGCGCCCTGCCGGTGGCCGAACACATGGAAGAACGGGCACATTGCTACCTCTGGGTGCCCAATGCGCTGCTGCCCGACGGGCTTGCCGTGCTCTCGGCCTGGGGTTTCGACTACAAGTCGAATCTGATCTGGCACAAGGAGCGCAAGGACGGCGGTTCGGACGGACGCGGCGTCGGCTTCTATTTCCGCAACGTGACCGAGGTCATCCTGTTCGGCACCCGCGGCCGCAATGTCCGCACCCTGGCGCCGGGGCGGCGGCAGGTCAATTTCCTCTCGACCCGCAAGCGCGAACATTCCCGCAAACCCGATGAGCAATACGGGATCATCGAATCCTGCTCCTGGGGGCCTTACCTCGAACTCTTCGGCCGCGGCGTGCGTGAGGGCTGGACGGTCTGGGGCAACCAGGCCGATGCAGACTACAAGCCCGACTGGAAGACCTACGCCTACAACTCGGGGCTGGCGGCCGAATAGGCGGGAGAATCGGCGGCCACCGCCGACAGGGGCAGGCCGATCAGCAGCAACGGGCAGGGGTTGCCGACGCCGCGCGCGGTGCGTTCGGTCAGTTTGTTCCAATGCGTCGTCGCCATGCCGTATTTGTCGGCGGTGAACTGGCGTGCGAAGGCGGCGGCGAAACCGAGCCCCGCGCCCATCGCCCGCGCGACCGACCGGCGCTGCCGCTCGGTGCGGTCCTTCATGCCGAACTCCCGCAGCGCCGCCTCGTCGCCGATCCCGCGCAGGCGCAGGAAATCCTCGACCAGCCCGCCGAGCGCCGCCTGCATGGTCTGGCCTCGGGTGACGACGATGCCGAGGCTGATGACCGACTGCGCATGCAGGCGCTGGAAATTCTCCAGATCCCGGTCGAAGAACGGATCCTTGTTGTTCCACTCGATCTCAAGCGCGAGCACCCCGGCGGCGCCACGGCGCACATGGTCGATCTGGTGGCTGGTGCCGCTGCCCAGCGGCTGGCCGTCCACCGTGGTCTGGATGCGGAAGTTGTGCTTGTCCCAGCCCGCCTCGCTCAGCACGCGGCGCAGCCGCTGGGTGGATTTCGCCTCGCCGCCGCCGCTGCCGATGATCTCGGTCGTGGTGATGGAAAAGGATTGCAGCGCGGCAACCAGTTCCGCCGTTTCGGCGGGAAAATCGACCGACAGGATGGCTTCGGCATGGTTGCGGGTCTCGATGTCGAAGCCGCGATCCCGAAGCGTGCTGAACATCACTGCTCCTTCGGCAACACCCGCAGGCGCAATTCGCGCAACTGCTCGTTCGAGGGCTCCGACGGCGCGCCCATCATCAGGTCTTCGCCGCGCTGGTTCATCGGGAACATGATGACTTCGCGGATGTTCGTCGTTCCGGCAAGCAGCATCACGATCCGGTCGATCCCCGCGGCGCAGCCGCCGTGCGGGGGGGCGCCGTAGCGGAACGCCTTGACCATGCCGCCGAACCGGCGCTCCACCTCGTCGCGGCCGTAGCCCGCCAGCTCGAAGGCGCGGAACATGATCTCGGGCTCGTGGTTGCGGATCGCGCCCGAAACCAGTTCGTAGCCGTTGCAGGCGAGGTCGTATTGATAGCCCTTGACCGCCAGCGGATCGCCGTCGAGCGCGGCAAGCCCGCCCTGCGGCATGGAAAACGGGTTGTGCGAGAAGTCGATCCGGCCCTCGTCGTCCTTTTCATACATCGGGAAATCGACGATCCAGGCGAAGCGGAAGCTGTCCTCCTCCGAAAGCCCCAGCTCCCGGCCGATCTCGACCCGCGCCTTGGCCGCGACCGCCTCGAAGGTCTCGGGCCTGCCGCCGAGGAAGAAGGCCGCGTCGCCTTCGCCCAGGCCCAGTTGCTGCCGGATCGCCTCGGTGCGCTCGGGGCCGATGTTCTTGGCCAGCGGCCCGGCGGCCTCCATCGCCCCGTCGCCGCCCTTGCGCCAGAAGATATACCCCATCCCCGGCAGTCCCTGCGCCTGGGCGAAGGCGTTCATCCGGTCGCAGAACTTTCGCGAGCCGCCCGTGGGCGCGGGGATCGCGCGGATCTCGGTGCCCTCGTTCTCCAAGAGTTTCGCGAAGATCGCGAAGCCCGAGCCGCGGAAGTGGTCGGAGACCACCTGCATCTCGATCGGGCAGCGCAGGTCGGGCTTGTCGGTGCCGTATTTCAGCATCGCCTCGGCAAAGGTGATGCGCGGCCAGACCGTATCCACCGGCTTGCCGCCGCCGAATTCCTCGAACACGCCCTGAATCACCGGCTGGATCGCGGCGAACACCTCTTCCTGCTCGACGAAGCTCATCTCCACGTCCAGCTGGTAGAAATCGGTGGGCGAGCGGTCGGCGCGCGGATCCTCGTCGCGGAAGCAGGGTGCAATCTGGAAATACCTGTCGAAGCCCGCGACCATGATCAGCTGCTTGAACTGCTGCGGCGCCTGCGGCAGGGCGTAGAACCTGCCCGGATGCAGCCGCGACGGCACGAGGAAGTCGCGCGCGCCCTCGGGCGAGGATGCGGTGATGATCGGGGTCTGGAATTCGGTGAATTCGGCGTCCCACATCCGGTTGCGCAAGGACCGCACCACGTTCGAGCGCAGCATCATGTTGCCGTGCAGCGTCTCGCGCCGCAGGTCGAGGAAACGGTAGGTCAGCCGGGTTTCCTCGGGGTAGTCGGGTTCGCCGAACACCGGCAAGGGCAGTTCCCCCGCCGCGCCCAGCACGGTGAGCGCCTGTACATAGACCTCGATCGCGCCGGTGGGGATCTTCGGGTTCACCAGGCTTTCGTGGCGGGCCTTCACCACGCCGTCGATGCGGATGCAGTATTCCGCCCGCACCGCTTCCATCGCGGCGAAGGCCGGGCTGTCGCCGTCGGCCAGCACCTGGGTCATGCCGTAATGGTCGCGCAGGTCGATGAACAGCACGCCGCCGTGGTCGCGCACCCGGTGGACCCAGCCCGAAAGCCGGATGGTCTGCCCGACGTGATCGCGGTTCAGCTCCGCGCAGGTGTGGCTGCGATAGATCGACATGGGGTTCCCTCGGCTCCGGCGTGACGGGCCGGATACACCCCGCCGGGGGGGTGAAGTCAAGTCTAGAAGGGGCGCGTCACGTTGCCGGTATAGAAGAACATCCCCAGCCCGATGCTGAACAGCACCCAGCCCGCGACCGCGTGCATCACCACCGCCTGCGGGAACGACCGGCGCACCTCGTAGGCGTGGGCGAAGGCGAGCCCGCCGAAGAAGGTCATCACCGCGACGATCCAGTTCCAGTACATCAGGTGGGCGAGCGAGAAGAGCGCCGCGTTCAGCACCACCGCCGCCCGTTGCCCCGGCAGCAACTGCCCGTAGCGGCGGAAGAACAGCGGCCGGAACACCAGTTCCTGCGGCAGCGCCGAGAGGATCGGGTAGAAGGCCATCACCATGAGCCAGAGCATGGTGTCGTAATGGATCAGGCCGAACAGCGCCCTTGGCGCGGTCGCCTGCACCACCGCCCAGGACACCGCCATGCAGAGCGCGGCGAACAGCGCCACCTCGCCCCAGCGCACCCGCCCGCGCAGCAGCCCGGCCCAGCGGAACCCCGGCGTGCGCCAGAGCAGGTAAAGCCCCAGCGCCGTGACCGCCGCCAGCGCCGGAAACATCGCCGAGGCGGGCAGCGCCACCGCCACCGCCACCGGCGCCAGCCCGAAGATCGTCACGAACTCCGCCCAGAGCCGGGCGCGCGTTCTGTCCTGCCCGATCGCCGCCGTCTTCATCCTGCCCGCCGTTCCTGCCATGCCGCCCCTGCCATGCCGCGCACCCGCGTTATATGGGGCCGGGCCGGGCCGATCCCAGCCCCTTCCGCCGGGGAAGCCGATGACAGGGATGTGAGCAGGCGGGGTTGTGCCGGTTTGCCCGGCGAAGCGGGGGAGATGGCCGGGCAGGATTCAGTCTTCTGCATAGGGGCGGGTGCCGAACCGGGTCATCCTTTCCCCCTTGCCCCGAACAGCCGCGAATGCCCCCCGCGATCGGCCGCTGCCCTTGGTCGCGCGCCCTCTCCGCACCCGAAAGCGAAGCACGGCGGGCCTTGCCGTGCCCCGCCCCCGCCTTCGGGGGTTGCGCCTCCGCGCGCCCCGGCTATAACCCCGGGGAATTTGCGCATGCGAGGTCCGGGCGATGCCGAAGAGAACCGATATCCAGTCGATCATGATCATCGGTGCCGGGCCTATCGTCATCGGTCAAGCCTGCGAGTTCGACTACTCCGGGGCGCAAGCCTGCAAGGCGCTGCGGGAAGAGGGTTACCGGGTCATCCTGGTCAACTCGAACCCGGCGACGATCATGACCGACCCGGAGCTTGCCGACGCCACCTATATCGAGCCGATCACCCCCGAAGTGGTGGCGAAGATCATCGAGGTCGAGCGGCCCGACGCGCTTTTGCCGACCATGGGCGGGCAGACCGGGCTGAACACCGCGCTGGCGCTGGCCGATATGGGGGTGCTGGACCGGTTCCGGGTCGAACTGATCGGCGCCAATCGCGCGGCCATCGAGAAGGCCGAGGACCGCAAGCTGTTCCGCGAGGCGATGGACCGGATCGGGCTGGAAAACCCGAAAGCCGCCATCATCGCCGCGCCGAAACGCGCGGACGGGCGCTACGACATCAACGCCGGGGTGGCCGAGGCACTCGGGGTGCTGGACGAGGTGGGCCTTCCGGCGATCATCCGCCCGGCCTTCACGCTTGGCGGCACCGGCGGCGGGGTCGCCTACAACCGCGAGGCGTTCGAGCGGATCGTGCGCTCGGGCCTCGACGCCTCGCCCATGGCGCAGGTGCTGATCGACGAGTCGCTGCTCGGCTGGAAGGAATACGAGATGGAGGTGGTGCGCGACCGCGCCGACAACGCCATCATCGTCTGTTCCATCGAGAACGTCGATCCGATGGGGGTGCATACCGGCGATTCGATCACCGTCGCGCCCGCGCTTACGCTGACCGACAAGGAATACCAGCGGATGCGGTCCGCCTCGATCGCGGTCCTGCGCGAGATCGGGGTGGAGACCGGGGGCTCGAACGTGCAATGGGCGGTCAACCCGGCGGACGGCCGAATGGTGGTGATCGAGATGAACCCGCGGGTGTCGCGGTCTTCGGCGCTGGCGTCCAAGGCCACCGGCTTTCCCATCGCCAAGATCGCCGCCAAGCTGGCGGTGGGCTACACGCTGGATGAGCTGGACAACGACATCACCCGCGTCACCCCCGCGTCGTTCGAACCGGCCATCGACTATGTGGTGACGAAAATCCCCCGCTTCGCCTTCGAGAAGTTCCCCGGCTCGAAACCCGAGCTTACCACCGCGATGAAATCGGTGGGCGAGGTCATGGCCATCGGCCGCAGTTTCCATGAATCGGTGCAGAAGGCGCTTGCCTCGATGGAGACCGGCCTGACCGGCTTCGACGAGATCGAGATCCCCGGCGCGCCCGACAAGGCCGCGATCGTCAAGGCGATCTCGGCCCGGACCCCCGACCGGATGCAACTGATCGCCCAGGCGATGCGCCACGGGCTTACGGATGACGAAATCCGACATGCAACCGCCTTCGACCCGTGGTTTCTGGCCCGGATTCGAGAGATTATCGAACATGAGGCCGAAATCCGTCGCGACGGCCTGCCGGTGACCGAAGCGGGGCTGCGGCGGCTCAAGATGCTCGGGTTTTCCGACGCGCGGCTGGCGAAACTGACCGGCCGCGACGAGGCGCAGGTCCGGCGCGCGCGCCGCAACCTCGGCGTCACGGCGGTGTTCAAGCGTATCGACACCTGCGCGGCCGAGTTCGAGGCGCAGACCCCCTACATGTATTCCACCTACGAACACCCCGTCATGGGCGAGGTGGAATGCGAGGCCCGGCCCACGGACCGCAAGAAGGTCGTGATCCTCGGCGGCGGGCCGAACCGGATCGGGCAGGGGATCGAGTTCGATTACTGCTGCTGCCACGCCTGTTTCGCGCTGACCGACGCAGGCTACGAGACCATCATGGTCAACTGCAACCCCGAGACGGTCTCGACCGACTACGACACCTCGGACCGGCTTTATTTCGAACCGCTGACGCTGGAACATGTGCTGGAGATCCTGCGGGTCGAGCAGGAGAACGGCACCCTGCACGGGGTGATCGTGCAGTTCGGCGGCCAGACGCCCTTGAAGCTGGCGCAGGCGCTGAAGGACGAGGGGATCCCGATCCTCGGCACCACCCCCGATGCCATCGACCTTGCCGAGGACCGCGAGCGGTTCCAGAAGCTGCTGCACGAACTCGGGCTGAAGCAGCCGGTCAACGGCATCGCCGCCAGCCGCGACGAGGCGTTCGAGATCGCCGCGCGGGTGGGCTATCCGCTGGTGATCCGGCCCTCCTACGTGCTGGGCGGCCGGGCGATGGAGATCGTGCGCGACGACGCCCAGCTTGAACGCTACATCCGCGAGGCGGTGCATGTCTCGGGCGACAGCCCGGTGCTGCTCGACAGCTATCTTTCGGGCGCGATCGAGGTGGACGTGGACGCGCTGAGCGACGGCGAGGCGGTGCATGTCGCCGGGATCATGGAGCATATCGAGGAGGCCGGGGTCCATTCGGGCGATTCTGCCTGCTGCCTGCCGCCGCATTCGCTGACCGCCGCCACGGTCGAGGAGTTGAACCGCCAGACCGCGGCAATGGCGCGGGCGCTGGGCGTGGTCGGGCTGATGAACGTGCAGTTCGCGATCAAGGACGGCGATATCTTCGTGCTGGAGGTGAACCCCCGTGCCAGCCGCACCGTGCCCTTCGTCGCCAAGGCGACCGATTCGGCCATCGCCAGCATCGCCGCCCGGCTGATGGCGGGCGAGAAGCTGTCGGCCTTCCCGATGCGCCCGCCCTATGCGCAGGGGGTCGATCCCGACACGCCGCTGCCGCTGGCCGATCCGCTGACGCTGGCAGACCCGATGACGCCGTGGTTCTCGGTCAAGGAGGCGGTGCTGCCCTTCGCCCGCTTCCCCGGGGTCGATACGCTCTTGGGCCCCGAGATGCGCTCGACCGGCGAGGTGATGGGCTGGGACCGCACCTTCGCGCTGGCGTTCCTCAAGGCGCAGATGGGGGCGGGGAACATGCTGCCCACCGCCGGACGGGTGTTCGTCTCGATCCGCGACGCCGACAAGACCCCGGCCATGGCCGGGGCCGCGCGCGATCTGGTGGCGATGGGCTTCGACCTGGTGGCGACCAGCGGCACGGCGGGTTTCCTGAAAGAGGCGGGTGTGGCCTGCGATCCGGTTCTCAAGGTCTATGAGGGCCGCCCGAACATCGTCGACCGGCTTAAGAACGGCGAGATCGGGCTGGTGTTCAACACCACCGAGGGCACGCAGGCGATCTCCGACAGCCGCGACATCCGCGCCGTGGCGCTTTACGACCGCATTCCCTATTTCACCACCGCGAGCGCCAGCATCGCCGCCGTCGCCGCGATGAAGGCCCGCGAGGAAGGCGAAATCGGCGTGCGCACGCTTCAGGGTTGAGGGGGCCGGGTGGTTTCCGCGCCCGCGCCTCCGGGATCGGCAGATTCCCGCTTGTTTTTCCCCGGCGTCTGGCCTCCTCTCGGCCGGAACGCAATCGAGTCGGGGAGACCCAATGTGAATACCATGATCCAGGCCGTGGCGATCGCCCTCGGCATCGCAGGTTTTTCGACGGCGGCCATGGCCTGCCCCGACTACCGGCAGAGCGGCGAGACCTATCACCTCTCCGGCACCGATCTCTACGCACCGCACAGCTTCGACGTCATCGCCGGCGGGAACCACAGTATCGAGCGCTGCCATATCCCGCTACAGACCGACCGCGGCGACGGCTATGTGGCGCAGACGCCTGACTTCACCTTCTCGCTGAGCAGGATGGGGTCATACCGGCTGGAGATCAGCGCCCGCAGCGATTGCGACACCGTGCTTCTGGTCAACACCAGCCAGGCCAACTGGTATTACGACGATGACGACGGTGGCGACCTGGACCCGAAGATCACGCTGACCCGGCCCTCGGACGGATGGCTGGATGTCTGGGTCGGCACCTACGGGCCCTCGACCTGCCGGGCGACGTTGCAGATGGAAACCTTCCACCGCTAGACGCGGACCGGCGGCCCCGCAGGGGGCCGCCCGCCGCTTACCCCAGCGCGTCGTTGCAGCGGGCGCAGGTGTCGGGGTGGGGGTGGCTGCCGACATCGGGCAGGATCTTCCAGCAGCGGCCGCATTTCCTGCCCTCGGCCGGTTCGAACACCACGCCGACGCCGGGCACTTCGGGCAGGCGGAATGCTTCGGCCGGGACCGGATCGCCGGTCAGCACCATGTCGGAGGTGATGCAGAGATCGGCGAACCCGGCCGATTTCAGCGCCTTGAGCACCTCGGCGTCGCGCACATGGACGACCGGCGCGGCCTCCAGGCTTGCCCCGATCACCTTGGCGGTGCGCTGCACCTCAAGCGCCGCCGTCACCACCCGGCGCACCTGCCGCATACCCGCCCATTTCGCCGCCAGCGGCTCGTTGAGCCAGTCGGCGGGCGTCCCGGGCATGTCCCGGAGGTGAACCGAGGACTCCGCGCCGGGGAAGCGCGCCAGCCAGACGTCCTCCATGGTGAAGACGAGGATCGGCGCCAGCCAGGTCGTCAGCCGGTGGAACAGGATGTCGAGCACGGTCCGCGCCGCCCGCCGCCGCGTACTGTCCGCCGCGTCGCAGTAAAGCGCGTCCTTGCGGATGTCGAAGTAGAAGGCCGAGAGGTCCGAGGTGCAGAAGGTGAACAGTTTCTGGAACACCCCCTGGAAGTCGTAGGCGGCATAGCCCTTGCGCACCTGCGTATCCAGTTCCGCCAGCCGGTGCAGCACCCATTGTTCCAGCTCCGGCATGTCCGCCGGGGCCACCCGTTCGGAGTCGTCGAACCCGGCGAGGTTCCCCAGCAGGAAGCGCATGGTGTTGCGCAGCCGCCGGTAGCTGTCGGCCACGCCCTTGAGGATTTCCTTCCCGATCCGCAGGTCGGCGGTATAGTCCGACTGCGCCACCCAGAGCCGCAGGATATCGGCGCCGTATTCGGCGGTCACCTCCTGCGGCGCGACGGTGTTGCCCAGCGACTTGGACATCTTCATGCCCTTCTCGTCGAGGGTGAAGCCGTGGGTCAGCACGCCCCGGTAAGGCGCGCGGCCCAGGGTCGCACAGGCTTGCAGCATCGAGGAATGGAACCAGCCCCGGTGCTGGTCGGTGCCCTCCAGATAGAGATCGGCGATCCCGTCCGCGGTGCCGTCCGGCCGGTCGCGCAGCACGAAGGCATGGGTCGAGCCCGAGTCGAACCACACGTCGAGCACGTCGAACACCTGTTCATAATCCGACGGATCGGCAATCCCGGCGAGGGTTTTTTCCTTGAATCCTTGCACATACCAGACATCCGCGCCTTCGGCCTCGAAGGCGGCCACGATGCGGGCGTTGACCTCGGGGTTCTTCAGCAGGAAATCGGGGTCGTCGGGTTTCGCGCCCTTTTTCACGAAGCAGGTCAGCGGCACCCCCCAGGCGCGTTGCCGCGACAGCACCCAGTCGGGCCGGGCCTCGATCATCGAATGAAGCCGGTTGCGCCCGGAAGGCGGGGTCCATTGCACCAGGCTGTCGATGGATTTCAGCGCGCGGGCGCGGATGGTGTCGCCATGCGTGCCCATGCCGTCGTCCAGGGGCTTGTCGATCGCCACGAACCATTGCGGCGTGTTGCGGTAGATCAAGGGCGCCTTCGAGCGCCAGCTGTGCGGGTAGCTGTGCCGCAGCCTGCCCTTGGCGAACAGCGCCCCCGCATAAGCCAGTTGCTTGATGACGCTGACGTTGGCCGGGCCTTCCTTGCCCTCGGGCGTCAGGATCGCCTGGCCGCCGAACAGCGGCAGGTCGGGGCGGTAGCTGCCGTCCTCCAGCACGTTATACGTCATCGCAAGGCCGTGTTTCAGGGCCAGCTGATAGTCGTCGTCGCCATGGCTGGGCGCGGTATGGACAAAGCCCGTGCCCGCCTCGTCGGTGACGTGATCGCCCGGCAGCATCGGCACGTCGTGGTCCCATTCGCCATTGGCGCCCTCGACGCCCCGGAACGGATGCGCCAGCACCAGCCCGCCGAGTTCCGCCGCCGTCACCGTCCGGCGTTTCTCGAACCCCTCGACCTTCGCGGCGCGGAACACTTCCTCGGCCAGGTTGTCGGCCAGCAGGAGCCGCTCGCCCGGCTTCGCCTGGCCGCCCTCGGCCACCGCCGTCACCTCGTAGAGGCCGTAGGCGATTTCGGGGTTGAAGGCGACCGCCCGGTTCTGCGGCAGGGTCCAGGGGGTCGTGGTCCAGATCAGCACCGAGATATCGGCGAAGGCTTCGGCCAGTTCCAGCATCGCCTTGGGCCCCATCGCGGCGTCGCCCGTGAGTTCCGCGACCGGGAACCGCACCCAGACCTGATGCGAGGTGTGGTCGTGGTATTCGACCTCGGCCTCGGCCAGCGCGGTCTTTTCGACCGGCGACCACATGACGGGTTTCGAGCCCTGGTAGAGCGTGCCGTTCATCAGGAACTTCATGAACTCGGCCGCGATCACCGCCTCGGCGTGGTAGTCCATGGTCAGGTAGGGGTCGGGCCAGTTGCCGGTGATGCCGAGACGCTTGAATTCTTCGCGCTGGATATCGACCCAGTGTTCGGCGAAGCGGCGGCATTCCTGGCGGAAGGCGACGGTATCGACCGCGTCCTTGTCGAGGCCCTTGGCCCGGTATTGTTCCTCGATCTTCCATTCGATCGGCAACCCGTGGCAGTCCCAGCCCGGCACGTAGCGGGCATCGCGGCCCATGCCCTGCTGGCTGCGCACCACCATGTCCTTGAGGATCTTGTTCAGCGCATGGCCGATGTGCAGGTGGCCGTTGGCATAGGGCGGGCCGTCATGCAGGGTGAAGGGCGGGCGCGGGGTGCCTGCGGCGGCGACCGCCGTGGCCTTGTCGCGCAGCCGGTCGTAGACGCCGATCCGCGCCCAGTGCTCCAGCCAGCCGGGTTCGCGGCCGGGCAGGCCCGCGCGCATGGGAAATTCGGTCTCGGGCAGGAACAGCGTGTCCTTGTAGTCGGGCGTATCGGCGCACATCGCTGGCGGTCCTCGGGTCAGGTCGGTGGTCGCGGGAGAGGGAGCAGAACGGGGCGGGCGGCACGGGTGCCGCAAAGGCATGTTCCCGGCGGCTCTGGGGCTCAGAGCGCCGGGCCGGTAATTCGCCGGGGTCGCGCGGAACAGGTCATGGCCCGCCTTATAGGCGCGTGGAGGGGGACGGTCCAGAGGCCCCGGCGGGGTTGCCCGTGGCGGGCGGTTTTCATGCGGAGCGCCTGCGGCGCATTCCCTCTGGCATTCCGCGCTGCGCGCTTCATGCGGGTGCGCGCCGCGCGGGGGTATTTGGGGCAAGGCGAAGATCATTGACCGCACCTCTTGCCCTTCATCTTGCCAAAAATACTCCCGCCGGAGGCTCCCCAACGTGACGCAACGCAACGCCGGGGGCGTCCCCTTACCCGCCCGGCCGGGCGGAGAACAGGCCGGTGACCGCGCCGCTCAGCAGGGTGTGGACCCGGGGGCGCGGCAGGGCGTGGAACGGCAGCGGGCGGCAGACCTCGATCGCGGCCACGCCGACCCGTGCGGTCAGCGCGCCGTTCACCACCCCTTCGCCGAAGCGGCGCGAGAGTTTCGACATCAGTCCGCCGCCCGCGACCGAGCCGATCATGTCGTCGCCCACCGCCACCGCCCCGGTGGCGATCAGATGCGCGAACACCCGGCGCATCAGCCGCAGGCTGCCGTAGCCGCCGGTGCGCCCGCCGTAGATCGTGGCGACGCGGCGGATCATCCGCAGGTTCGCCGCCAGCGCCACCGCCACATCCGCGAGCGCCAGCGGCATCAGCGCCGTGACCGCCGCCACCTGCCGGGCCGCGGCCTCGACCTCGGCCGTGGCGGCGCGGTCGAGCGCGGGCATCAGTTCGGTCTCGGCCATGGCCAGCAGCCCTTCGGCATCCGCCGTGTCGGCGGCCCGTTCCCGCATCCGCGCCAGCGCCCAGTCCATGTCCGCCCGCCCGGCGTAGAGACTGCGAAGCCGCGCCACCACCGCCCGCGCCGCCCCGGCATCGCCGGTGGTCCGCGCCGCCCCGGCCCCGTCGCGCAGCCCCTCGACCCGCGTCAGCCTGCGGATCGCGCCGATCTCGCGCAGGGCGAAGACCAGCAGGGCCAGCAGCGCGACCCCCGCGAGCCCGGCGGCGAGCCCGCCGAGCACGGCGTTGCGGGCCAGCAGCCCGGTGACGAAATCCCAGGCCGCGACCGAAAGCGCCAGCGTCAGCAGCGCGCCCAGCGCCCGCAGCGCCCAGCCCCCCGCGCCCGTACCCGTGCCCGCGCCCGTCGCGGCCTGCGCCCGGATCGCCCGCTCCATCGCCGGGGGCGCCCCGGCCTCGGGCAGGGGCGGCGCCTCGGCGGGAGAGGGGGTTTCGCCCTCGACCTCGATCATCACCGGGCCTGTCCTTCGCTCGTTCATAGCCGGTCCCCGATCAGGAATTCCGCCGCGCGGTCGAGGCCGATATGCGGCAGCCCCTCGCCCGGGCGCAGCGTGATCCGGGCCGGGGCGAAATCCACCGCGGCGAAAGCGCCGCCGGGCCAGTCGGCGGCACCCGCGCGCGCCGCGCCGAGCAGCCGGGCCGGGTCGGCTGGCAGTTCGCCGGGGTGGCTGACCACCTGCCGCCCGTCCGTCAGCCGCCCGCGCACCGCGCCCATCTCCTGCCCGCCGACGTTGGCCTGCGCCTCGGTGGTGGCGCGCAGGCTGGCGATGGCCATGGCGGCGGTGCCCGCGCCGGCGTAATCGGCGCGGTCCTTCGCCTCGCGCAAGAGCGCCGCGAGCAGCGCCGCCAGCCGCGGATGCTGGCTGTGGTGCAGGTGGTCGGCGCGGGTGGCGGCGAACAGGATGCGCCCGACCCGCCGCCCGCCCAGCAGCGCCGCCAGCGGCCCGCCGCGCCCGGGCCGGAACGCCGTCAGCAGATCGGCCAGCGTGGCGCGCATGTCCTCGAACGCCTGCGGCCCGCGTTCCAGCGCCCCCAGCACATCGACCAGCACCACCTGCCGGTCGATCCGCGCGAAATGGTCGCGGAAGAACGGGCGCACGACCTCGGCCCGGTAGGCGTCGTAGCGGCGTTCCATCTCGCGCCACAGGCTGCCGCGCGGGGTGGCCCCGGGGCGCGGCAGCGGCGCGAAGGTCAGCACCGGCGAGCCCGCGAGATCGCCCGGCAGCAGGAACCGCCCCGGCGTGAGCCGCGAGACCCCGGCCGCCCGCGCTTCGGCCAGCCATTCGGTATAGGCGGCGGCAAGCGCCTGCGCCCGTGACTCGTCCAGCGGTGCGGCGGGGTCGGTTTCGCGCGCCGCCGTGAGGAAGGCCCCGGCCGCCGCGTCCCCCGCCATCGCCCCGATCCGGGCCAGCGTCTCTTCGGCCCAGTTGCGGTAGCTGCGGCCCATCAGCCCGAGGTCCAGGAGCCACTCGCCCGGGTAATCGACGATATCCAGATGCAGCCGCCGCGCCCCCGTCAGCCCCCGCAGTCCGCCGGGGCGCAGCCGGAACGACAGCCGCAGTTCCGAGACCGAGCGGGTGGAGCCGGGCCAGTGCGGGTCGTCGGCGGTCAGGGCGGCCCGGTGCGTTTCATAGTCGAAACGCGGCACGGTCATGTCGGGCTGGGGCCGCAGCCAGACCGCCTCGATCCGGCCCCCGGCCTCGGCCCGCAGCCCCGGCATCCGGCCCCGGTCGGTCAGGTTCGACACCAGTGAGGTGATGAATACCGTCTTGCCCGCCCGCGCCAGTCCGGTGACGCCAAGGCGGATCACCGGTTCGAACAGCGCCGAACGGGCGGCGTCGAGGCGTGCCTCGGCGCTGCGCGTCAGGTCGTCGGCGATATCGGCCAGCCGCAAGGCGATGCTCCACTTTCCCGGTTCCGGGCGGTTCCGGGTCAAGATAGACGCGCCGCTCCGCGAATGGTAGTGCCCCTTGCCCCGCGGGCCGCGCCGGGCTACAGCCCCGGAAAACCGCCCCGGCTTCATCTTGCCCCAAATACTCCCGCCGGAGGCTCCGTCCTTGCAACCGGCGACTCCGCCGGGCAACACACCCCGGCCGCATATGCCCCGCTACGCGCTGAAGATCGAATACGACGGCACCCCGTTCCATGGCTGGCAGCGGCAGGCGGCGGGCCAGCCTTCGGTTCAGGCGGCGGTCGAAGCGGCCCTGCGCAGGCTGGAGCCCGACGCGCCCGGCATTGCTGCTGCGGGCCGCACCGATGCCGGGGTCCATGCCGCCGCGCAGGTCGCCCATTGCGACCTTGCCCGCGAGTGGGCGCCGTTCCGGCTGATGGAGGCGCTCAACCACCATCTGCGGCCCGCGCCGGTCGCGGTGCTTGCGGCCGCCGTGGTGCCGGACGATTTCCACGCCCGGTTCTCGGCGATCCGCAGGCACTACCTGTTCCGGCTGCTGTCGCGCCGCGCGCCCGCGACCCATGACCGGGGCCGGGTCTGGCAGGTGCGCCATCCGCTCGACCTTGAGGCGATGCGGGCGGGGGCGGCGCATCTGGTCGGGCATCATGACTTCACCACCTTCCGGTCGTCGATCTGCCAGGCGGCCTCGCCGGTCAAGACGCTGGATGTGATCGGGATCGAGGCCGTCGCAGTGCCGCACGGCACCGAATACCGCTTCGCGCTTCGCGCGCGCAGCTTCCTGCACAATCAGGTGCGTTCCATCGTCGGCACGCTGGAGCGGGTGGGGGCAGGGGCTTGGGCCCCCGGGGATGTGCGCAGGGCGCTGGAGGCCCGCGACCGCGCCGCCTGCGGCCCGGTCTGCCCGCCGCAGGGGCTTTACCTGTGCGGGGTCGATTATCCCGCCGATCCCTTCGCCTGACAGGCCCGGCTATTCCCCGACCCGTGCCGCCGGATAGACCCCGAGCAGCGCCATGGTCGAGGTGAAATAGCGCAGTTCCTCCATCGCAAGCTGCACGTTGCGGTCGTCGGGGTGGCCGTCGATCTCGGCCAGGAACTGGGTGGCGGTGAACGAGCCGCCGACCATGTAGCTTTCCAGCTTGGTCATGTTGACGCCGTTGGTCGCGAACCCGCCCATCGCCTTGTAGAGCGCCGCCGGGATGTTGCGCACCCGGAAGGTGAAGGCGGTCTTCATCGGCCTGTCGCCCCGGCGGCTCGTGTCGAGGTCGCGCGACATGGCGACGAAGCGGGTGGTGTTGTTCGACTGGTCCTCGATATGCCGTGCCAGCACGTCGAGCCCGTAGATCTCGCCCGCCAGCTCGGACGCCAGCGCCGCCAGCGCCGGATCGCCCTGTTCGGCGACATGGCGCGCCGATCCGGCGGTGTCGGCGCCGGTGACCGGGCGGATGCCGTGTTCGCGCAGGAAGGCCCGGCACTGGCCCAGCAGGACCGTATGGCTCATCGCCGCCTCGATGCGCGGCAAGGGCGTGCCCGGCACCCCGAGCAGGTTGATGTGAACCCGCACGAAGGCTTCGTCCACGATGTAAAGCCCGCTGTCCGGCAGCAGCGTGTGCATGTCGGCCACCCGGCCGTAGGTCGAGTTCTCGACCGGCAGCATCGCAAGCCCGGCCTCGCCCGCGCGCACCATCTCCATCGCGTCCTCGAAGGTGCGGCAGGGCACGGCCTCCATTCCGGGGTAGGTTTCGCGGCATGCCTGATGCGAATAGGCCCCGGGTTCCCCCTGAAAGGCGATGCGAGCGTTCATTCCGGCTGGCTCCGTGCTGAATTCGCCCCGTTCGGGCGATTAGTCGCGCTACTACACCTTGAAACCTGCCGGGGGAAGCGGATAGAAAGCCGCAAGCGAGATGCCAGGGTAGGACGCGACATGTTCGACACGATGACGATGACCAAGGTGGTGGGCGCGGGCTGCGGCGCGCTGCTGATCTTCCTTCTGGGCAAATGGGCCGCCGAGGAAATCTATTCCACCTCGGGATATGGCGACCAGCAGGCCTATATCATCGACACCGGCGCGGATGATGATATCGAGGCGGCCGGGGACGAAGACGAGGCCGCCGGGGAAGATGACTTCGCCGCACTGCTTGCCGCCGCCGATCCCGATCAGGGCCAGCGCGGTTTCCGCGTCTGCGCCGCCTGCCACTCGCTGGAAGAAGGCCGCAACGGCGCGGGCCCGTCGCTTTACGGTGTCGTCGGCAGGCAGAAGGCCCAGTCCGAAGGTTTCCGCTATTCCGCGGTGATGAGCGGCAGCGACGAGATCTGGACCCCCGAGAACCTGTCGGCCTTCATCGAGAACCCGCGCGGTTATGCGCCGGGCACCAGCATGGCCTATGCCGGGATGCGCGATGCCGAAGACCGGGCCAACCTGATCGCCTATCTTGCCACCCACGGCGACTGATCCGGCTGCGCAAGGGCAGGGGCGGGTGCGTGGCACCCGCCGGAAGCCGCCCTTTCGGGCGGCTTTTTCATGCCTGCGGGCCGGGCGGGCGCGGCTGCGGCGGATTTTCCTCACGCAATCGCAACTTGCGGGTCCGGAGGTCGGGAAACTAGCATATAGTCGCCGGGCGGTGGCGGGCAGGCGCGCCCGGCCCGGGGGCAAGCGCCCGATGAACGCAAACCCCGCACGCGGGCGGAGACGACAGGAGGACGGGCCGGATGCACAGGAAAGCCGCAGGCACAGGCGCAAGGGCGATCGCGGCGGATGCGCGGCGGCAGGGACCGGCCCCGGCGGTCATGGCTGGAGCCTTGACGGGAGCCATGGGGGCCGTGCTTGCCCTTGCGTTCGGGGCCGCGGCGGCATGGGGGGCGGGAGAGGGCGAGGGCGCAAACACCATCCGTGCCCACGGCATTTCCACCTTCGGCGATCTGGAATACCCGGCCGATTTCCCGCATCTGGCCTATGTGAACCCCGAGGCCCCCAAGGGCGGCGAGATTTCGGTCTGGACCTTCGGCGGCTTCGATTCGATGAACCCCTACACGATCCGGGGCCGGGCGGGCGCGCTGGCGTCGATCTTCTACGAATCCATCCTTGACGGCACCGCCGACGAACAGGGCGCCGCCTACTGCCTGCTGTGCGAAAGCATGGAATACCCCGAGGACCGTTCCTGGGTGATCTTCAACCTTCGGCCCGAGGCGCGGTTTTCCGACGGAAGCCCGCTGACCGCCGAGGATGTCGTCTTCACCTACGAGACCTTCCGCGACAAGGGCCTGCCCGACTTCCGCGCCGTGCTGGGCCAGCAGGTCGAAAGCGCCGAGGTTCTGGACGAACTCCGGGTGCGCTTCACCTTCAAGGAAGGCTGGCCGACCCGCGATCTGCCCGCCATGATCGGCGGGCTGCCGGTGTTCTCGAAGGCGCATTACGAGGAGAACGGGCGCGATCTGGAAGAAGGGTCGATGCAGCCCTTCCTCGGTTCAGGCCCCTATATCCTGGGACGGGCCAATGTCGGGCAGACGCTGGTCTACTGGCGCAACCCCGACTATTGGGGCTGGCACCTGCCAATCATGCAGGGGCGGGCGAATTTCGACGCGATCCGGGTGGAATACTACGCCGATTACAACGCCGCCTTCGAAGGCTTCAAGGGAGGCAGCTACACCTTTCGCGACGAGGCGTCGTCGATCATCTGGGCGACGGGCTACGACTTTCCCGCCGTGACCGAGGGCCATGTGGTGCGTGCCGAACTGCCGAACGGCAACCTTGCCACCGGCCAGGCCTTCGTGCTGAACCTGCGCCGCCCGCAGTTGCAGGATCCGCGCGTGCGCGAGGCGATCGGGCTGATGTTCAACTTCGAATGGTCGAACGAAACCCTGTTCTACGGGCTTTACGCCCGCACCACCTCGCTTTGGGAAAACAGCGAGTTGGCGGCAACCGGCCTGCCCACGCCCGAGGAACTGGCGATCCTGGAGCCGCTGGCCGGGCTGCTGCCGCCGGGCGTGCTGGACGAACCGGCGGTCGGGGCCTCCGAATCATCGGCCACGCGCCAGCTCGACCGCGGCAACCTGCGCCGGGCCTCGGCGCTGCTGGACGAGGCGGGCTGGCCGGTGGGCGGCGACGGGCTGCGGCGCAACGCCGCCGGGCAGACGCTGCGGCTCGAATTCCTCAACGACAGCCAGACCTTCGACCGGGTGATCAACCCCTATGTCGAGAACCTGCGCCGCGCGGGCATCGACGCGATCCACACCCGCGTCGATCATGCCCAGTCGGTGAACCGCGAACGCGCCTATGATTTCGACATCACCACGGCGCAACTGCCGATGTCCTTCCTGCCGGGGTCGGCGCTGATGCAGTTCTTCGGCTCGGAAACCGCCGATATCTCGACCCGCAACCTGATGGGGCTGCGCTCCGAGGCGGTGGACCGGCTGATCGAGATCGTGCTGGCCGCCGAAACCCGCGAAGAGATGACCCACGCCACCCGCGCACTCGACCGGGTGCTGCGCGCCTATCATTTCCGCGTGCCGCAATGGTTCAAGGCCACCCATACCGTCGCCTATTACGACATGTACGAATATCCCGACCCGCTGCCCCCCTATGCCCGTGGAGAGCTTGATTTCTGGTGGTATAACGCCGAAAAGGGCGCGGCGCTGAGGGCCGCGGGCGCGTTGCGATAGCATGATGGATGATGGGGGCGGAACCGCCGCATGACTGCCTATATCCTCCGCCGGTTGTTGCTGATCGTTCCGACGCTGATCGGGATCATGGTCATCAATTTCACCCTGACCCAGTTTGTGCCCGGCGGCCCGGTCGAACAGATCATCGCCCGGATGGAAGGCGCGGGTGACGTGTTCCAGAACATCGCCGGCGGCGGCGATGCCGGGATGCAGGCGATGGGCGACGACCGCTACCTCGGCGGCCGGGGCCTGCCGGCCGAGTTCATCGAGGAGCTGGAACGCCAGTTCGGTTTCGACAAGCCGCCGCTGGAACGGTTCCTGACGATGCTGTGGAACTATGCCCGCTTCGACTTCGGCGAAAGCTATTTCCGCTCGATCTCGGTGATCGACCTCGTGATCGAGAAGATGCCGGTGTCGATCACGCTCGGGCTGTGGTCCACGCTGATCGCCTATCTGGTGTCGATCCCGCTCGGCATCCGCAAGGCGGTGAAGGACGGCACGCCCTTCGACACATGGACATCGGGGGCGGTGATCGTCGGCTATGCGATCCCAGGCTTCCTGTTTGCGATCCTGCTTCTGGTGCTGTTCGCCGGGGGGTCATACTGGCGGATATTCCCGCTGCGGGGGCTGACATCCGACAATTTCGCCGACCTGTCGCTGATGGGGAAGATCCTCGATTACCTGTGGCACATCACCCTGCCGGTGCTGGCCTCGACCATCTCGGCCTTCGCCACGCTGACGCTCTTGACCAAGAACAGCTTTCTCGACGAGATCCGCAAGCAATACGTGATGACCGCCCGCGCCAAGGGGCTGGCCGAGAACCGCGTCCTTTACGGCCATGTGTTCCGCAACGCCATGCTGATCGTCGTCGCCGGGTTCCCCGCGGTGTTCGTGAGCGTGTTCTTCGGCGGCTCACTGATCATCGAGACCATCTTCTCGCTCGACGGGCTCGGGCGGCTGGGGTTCGAGGCGGCGGTGGCGCGCGATTATCCGGTGATCTTCGGCACGCTTTACGTCTTCGGGCTGATGGGGCTGATCGTCGGCATCCTGTCGGACCTGATGTATGTCTGGATCGACCCGAGGATCGACTTCGAGACACGGGAGACCTGACCCTGATGGCGCTCTCCCCGCTCAACCAGCGCCGCTGGCGCAACTTCAAGGCCAACCGCCGGGCCTTCTGGTCGCTGATCATCTTCTCAGTGCTGTTCGGCCTGTCGCTGTTCGCCGAGTTCATCGCCAACGACCGGCCGCTGCTGGTGAAATACCAGGGCGAATACTACACTCCGATCCTGAGCTTCTACCCCGAAACCGCCTTCGGCGGCGACTTCCAGACCGAGGCCGTCTACCGCGACCCCGAGGTGCAATGCCTGATCCGCTCGGGCGGCATCGAGGACTGCCTCGACGACCCCGAGGGCGTGTTCGCGGAACTGGAGGAAACCGGCATGGTCGCCGGGCAGGCAGTGGAGCCGGGCTGGATGGTCTGGCCGCTGATTCCCTATTCCTACCGCACGGTGAACGACATCGGCACCGCCGCGCCCTCGGCCCCCGACGCGCGGCACTGGCTGGGCACCGACGACACCGCGCGCGACGTGCTGGCCCGGGTGATCTACGGTTTCCGGCTGTCGGTGGCCTTCGCGCTGATCGTGACCGTCACCACCTCGGTGATCGGCATCGCGGCGGGCGCGGTGCAGGGCTATTTCGGCGGGCTTCTGGACCTGCTGTTCCAGCGGGTGATCGAACTGTGGGGATCGACGCCCACGCTCTACGTGATCATCATCGTCGCTGCGATCTGGCAGATGGATTTCTGGCTATTGGTCGTACTGATGACGATATTCGGCTGGACCGCGCTTGTCGGCGTGGTCAGGGCCGAATTCCTGCGGGCGCGGAATTTCGAATACGTCCGCGCCGCCCGCGCCTTGGGCGTGTCGAACCCGGTGATCATGTTCCGCCATGTGCTCCCGAACGCCATGGTCGCGACGCTCACGATGCTGCCGTTCATCATCACCGGCACCATCGCCGGGCTGGCCGCGCTCGACTTCCTCGGCTTCGGGCTCCAGTCCTCGTCGCCCTCGCTCGGGGAGCTTACCTTGCAGGCCAAGCAGAACCTTCAGGCGCCGTGGCTGGGTTTCACCGCCTTCTTCACCTTCGCGATCATGCTGTCGCTCCTGGTGTTCATCTTCGAGGGCGTGCGCGATGCCTTCGACCCGCGAAAGACCTTCCGGTGAGGGTGCTTGAGGTTCAGGACCTGACGGTCCGCTTCCGTCAGGACGGCCGCGTGACCGAGGCGGTCGCGGCGGCCTCGTTCCATGTCGCCAAGGGCGAGACGGTGGCGCTGGTCGGCGAATCCGGCTCGGGCAAGTCGGTCACGGCACTTTCCACCGTGGGCCTTCTGCCCGACAGCGCCGAGGTCACCGGATCGGTGCGCTATCTGGGGCAGGAGATGGTGGGGGCAAGCCCCGCGACCCTGCGCAGGATGCGCGGCAACGACATCAGCTTCATCTTTCAGGAGCCGATGACCTCGCTCAACCCCTTGCACACCATCGAGAAGCAGATCGGTGAAAGTCTCGCGCTGCATCAGGGGATCGCGGGCGAGAAGGCGCGGGGGCGGATACTGGAACTCTTGGAGAAGGTCGGCATCCGCGAGGCCGAAAGCCGGCTCGGCGCCTATCCGCACCAGCTTTCCGGCGGCCAGCGCCAGCGGGTGATGATCGCCATGGCGCTGGCGAACGACCCCGACCTGCTGATTGCGGACGAGCCCACCACCGCGCTCGATGTGACCATTCAGGCGCAGATCCTCGACCTGCTCGCGGACCTCAAGCGGCGCGAGGGGCTGAGCCTGCTGTTCATCACCCACGACCTGGGCATCGTGCGGCGGATCGCGGATCGGGTTTGCGTCATGCAGGGCGGAAGGATCGTCGAGCAGGGTCCGACCGCGCAGGTGTTCGCGGACCCGCAGAACCCCTACACCCGCAAACTGCTGGCGGCCGAACCGAAGGGCACCCCCGACCCGGTGCCCAAGGGCGCCGAGGAGGTGGTGCGCACCGATGCGCTGCGCGTCTGGTTCCCGATCACCCGGGGCTTCCTGCGCCGCACCGTGGGGCACGTCAAGGCGGTGAACGCCGCCACCGTCTCGGTCCGGGCGGGCGAGACCATGGGGATCGTCGGCGAAAGCGGGTCGGGCAAGACCACGCTCGCGCTGGGGATCATGCGGCTGATCTCCTCCGAAGGGCCGGTGGTGTTCATGGGCCGGAACGTGCAGGGCTGGTCCTCGCGCCAGTTGCGCGGGCTGCGGCGCGAGATGCAGATCGTGTTCCAGGATCCCTACGGCAGCCTCAGCCCCCGCATGACCATCGAGCAGATCATCAGCGAGGGGCTCTGGGTCCATGGTACGGAACCCGGCCGCAAGCCGCGCGAGATGGTGGCCGGGATCATGACCGAAGTGGGCCTCGACCCGGCCATGATGGGCCGCTACCCGCATGAGTTCTCGGGCGGCCAGCGCCAGCGGATCGCGATTGCAAGGGCGATGATCCTGCGGCCGCGGCTCTTGGTGCTCGATGAGCCCACTTCGGCGCTCGACATGACGGTGCAGGTGCAGATCGTCGATCTGTTGCGCGAGCTTCAGCGCAAATGGGGGCTGGCCTATCTGTTCATCAGCCACGATCTGCGGGTGGTGCGGGCGCTGGCGCACAAGGTGATCGTGATGAAGGCGGGCGATGTGGTGGAGCAGGGCCCGGCCGAACAGGTGTTCGACGCCCCGGCGACCGACTACACCCGCGAGTTGATGGCCGCCGCCTTCGAGAAACGCACGGGAACAGGCTGACCGGCCCGGGCGGGGGGATTGCATGAAGATATTGTTCGTCCACCAGAATTTCCCCGGCCAGTTCCTGCACCTCGCCCCCGAGCTTGCCCGGCGCGGCCATGAATGTCTCGCGCTCACGGCCGAGGGCAACCGGCGCGGCTCCACCGTCCGGACCCTGCGTTACCGTCACGACGCCCCGTCCCCCGACTCGGCGGCCTGCCGTCAGGGCCGGACATATGTCGAGATGACCGACCGCGGCATCAGCGTGGCCCGTGCCGCGGCGGTGCTGCGCGACCGGCACGGGTTCGTGCCCGACGTGATCTTCGGCCATTCCGGCTGGGGCGAGACGCTGTTCCTGCGCGAGGTCTGGCCCGAGGCGCGGCAGATCATCTATGCCGAATTCTACTACGGCGCGCGGGGCCGTGACACCGGCTTCGACCCCGAGTTCAGCACCCCCACGCTCGATCAGGCAATGCTGACCGTGACCCGCACCGGGCATCTGGGGCTGGCGATGTTGCAGGCCGATGCGGCGCTGGCCCCGACCCGCTGGCAGGCAGGCACCTTTCCCGCCGCGCTGCAACCGATGATCGAGGTGATCCACGACGGGGTGGACACCGGCCTCCTGGCCCCCGACCCGGCGGCCACGCTGACCCTGCCCGGCGGCCGGGTGCTGCGGGCGGGCGAGGAGGTGCTGAGCTTCGTCAACCGCAACCTCGAACCTTACCGTGGCTACCACATCTTCATGCGCGCGCTGCCCGAAGTGCTGGCCGCCCGGCCCGAGGCGCAGGTGGTGATCGTCGGCGGCGACGAGGTGAGCTACGGCACCGCGCCCCCGGGCGGGCAGAGCTGGAAGCAGCGCATCCTCGACGAGGTGAAGGACCGGATCGACCCGGCCCGCGTGCATTTCACCGGCCGCCTGCCCTATGCGGATTTCGTGCGGCTGCTACAGGTGACGCGGGTCCACGCCTACCTGACCTATCCCTTCGTGCTGTCGTGGTCGATGATCGAGGCGATGGCGGCGGGCGCCCATGTGGTCGCCTCGCGCACCGCCCCGGTCGATGAGGTGATCCGCGACGGCGAAAACGGGACGCTGGTGGATTTCTTCGACGTGCCGGGCTGGTCGGCGGCACTGATCGCGGCGCTGGCCGACTCCGCCCGCTTCGACCCGCTGCGCCGGGCTGCGCGGGAAACCGCGGTCGGGCAATACGACCAGCGCACCGTCTGCCTGCCGCGACTGGTCGAATTCGTCGAACGCCTCGGCGCTTCGGGCCGCTGAGCCCCGGCGGGGAGCCTCCCACCCCCTTATGGCGCGGCTCGCCGCGCGACAAGGCGTTGGGCCCGGCGCCGCGCTTGCGCGCGGCGATCCGGGGCGGCTGGAACCTTCCGTCGGCACGTTCCCGGGACGCTGCCTCCGGCGGGGATATTTTCGGACAGAAGAAGATCAAAACTCCTGATGATCTTCATCTTGCCGGAAATACTCTCGGGGGGTGAATTGCGAAGCAAGAGGGGGCAGACAGCCCCCCTTTCTCCCTCTCTCCGCCCGTGCTGCCCGCCGGGGGTCAGACCGCGCTGCTGTGGCCCGCCTTCGACAGGTCGTAGGCGTCGAAGGCGCGGGCGATCATGCGGGTCAGCGGCCGGGCCCGGGGCGGAATCGCCAGCCCTTCGGGGCCGGGGACCGTCATGCCGGGGAAGCGGCCGGTCGCCACGGCGAACATCTCATCGAGCCGCGCCTCGCTTACCGCGAAGCGTTCCAGCAGTTCGCCCCGGCTTACCCGGAAGTCGCACATCAGCGCCTCGATGATCCGCGCCCTGAGCAGGTCTTCGCCGCCGAAGACATGGCCGCGTACGGTGGCGAAGCGGCCTTCGCGCACCGCGCGGGTGTAATCGGCGGTGCCGGGGGCGTTCTGGGCATAGCCCTGCGGAAAGCGCGAGATCGACGAGGCGCCGAGCCCGACCAGCACCGGGGCCTGATCGTCGGTATAGCCCTGGAAGTTGCGCCGCAGCACGCCGCCGCGCCGGGCCCGGGCCAGACCGTCTTCGGGCCGGGCGAAGTGGTCGATGCCGATTTCCTCGTAGCCGTCCCAGACGAACAGCCGCCGGGCGGTGTCGAACAGTTTCAGCCGTTCCTCGGGGCTGGGGATCGCGTCCGAGGGGATCAGCTGCTGGCGCCGTGACATCCAGGGCACATGCGCGTAGCCGTAAAGCGCCACCCGGTCGGGGTTCAGCGTCAAGAGCTTCTGCACCGACTGCACGATGCGTTCCTGTGTCTGGTGCGGCAGGCCGTAGAGGATATCGGCGTTCAGGCTTTCCACCCCGCGTTCGCGGATCGCGTCGGCGGCGGCCTTCGTTTCCTCGTAGCTCTGTTCGCGGCCGATGCATTTCTGGATCATCGGGTCGAAATCCTGCACCCCGATCGAGGCGCGGGTCATTCCCGCCGCGGCAAGCGCGTCGAGCCGGGGTCCGTCGATCTCGTTCGGGTCGATCTCGACCGAGAACTCGCCCGCGTCATCAAGCGGCACGGTCTCGAACACCGTATCCGCGAGGTCGCGGATCATGTCGGGGGCCAGCAGCGTCGGCGTGCCGCCGCCCCAGTGCAGCCGCGACAGCCGCACCCCGGGCGCGAGCCGGGAACGCAGGAGACCGAGTTCGGCCTTCAGCGTCTCGACATAGGCGCGCACCGGCGCGTCGGAACTGGTGCCCTGCGTCCGGCAGGCGCAGAACCAGCACAGCCGACGGCAGAACGGCACATGAAGATAAAGCGATATCGTCGAACCGGCCGGGATCTCCGACAGCCAGCCTTCGAATCGGGCGGGATCCACCGAAGCGCCGAAATGCGGTGCGGTGGGGTAGCTCGTATAACGCGGTACGCGCGCGTCAAAGAGTCCGAGCCGGGCGAATTGCGATTCCGTGTCCATTCCGGTAATATCGCCGTAGCGACAGGCGTTGGCCTTGACGCAGATCAAGTGTAACAAGCCGGATGCTCGTGAAAAATTCCACTGCTCCAGTTGTGCCCGAATGTGGCAACTGCCCGATCCGACATCGCGCGGTCTGCGCCCGGTGCGAGGTGGACGAACTGGCCGTTCTGGAAAAGGTCAAATATTATCGCAGCTTTCAGGCCGGGCAGACGGTGGTCTGGTCGGGCGACCGGATGGACTTCGTGGGTTCGGTGGTTTCGGGCATCGCCACGCTGACCCAGACGATGGAGGACGGGCGCCGCCAGGTGGTCGGCCTGCTGCTGCCGTCGGATTTCGTCGGGCGTCCGGGGCGTGATTCGGCGGCCTATGACGTGACCGCCACCAGCGATCTGGTGATGTGCTGCTTTCGCAGGAAGCCGTTCGAGGAGCTGATGCTCTCGACCCCGCGTATCGCCCAGCGGCTTCTGGAGATGACGCTGGACGAGCTTGACGCCGCGCGGGAGTGGATGTTGCTGCTTGGCCGCAAGACCGCGCGGGAAAAGATCGCCAGCCTGCTGGGCATCATCGCCCGGCGCGATGTCACGCTGAAACTGGGCAACGGCAGCGGGCCGATGGTGTTCGACCTGCCGCTGACGCGCGAGGCGATGGCCGACTATCTCGGGCTGACGCTGGAAACCGTGAGCCGCCAGATTTCGGCCCTGCGCCGCGACGGGGTGATCGTGCTGGACGGCAAGCGCCGGGTGACGGTGCCCGATTTCGGCCGGCTGGTCGAGGAAGCGGGCGACGACAGCGACGGCGGGTTTCTCATCTGATCCTTGTCGGTAGGGCAGGGCGGTCAGGGCGTGACTTTTGCCCCGAATGCCCCGCCCGGAAGCAAGGCGCGGCACGCGCCGCCGCTCCTGCAACGTTTCGACATGCGCATATGTCGGGCTATCCGGCACCATAAACTGCCAGATCACAGTCGTTGCAGCGGCCACCCGCGGCCGGCCGCTGCCCTTTGTTGCGAAGCCCGACCGGCACGGACGACAGGAATCACCTCTTTTCCAGAAGGGCAGGGCGCCTGTGCGCCCCGCCCCCCGTCAATGCGCCATGAAGACCGGCACTTCGGTCTGTTCCAGCGTGTTGCGCGTGGTGCCGCCGAGGATCGCCTCGCGGAAGCGCGAATGGCCGTAGGCGCCCATCACCAGCAGGTCGGCGTTCTGGTCGCGCATGTGTCGGGCCAGCACGTCCGAGAGCCGCGGCAGGGTCTTGGCCAGCACCGACACCTCGCTGCGGATCCCGTGGCGCGACAGCCATTGCGACAGCGTGCCGCCGGGGTCCGAGCGTTCCGCGCCGTGCTGCGGCGGATCGACGATGCAGATGTTGACCAGATCGGCCCGGGCCAGGATCGGCAGCGCCTTGCGGATCGCCGAAAGCGATTCCGACGACTGGTTCCACGCCACCACGACCCGCGTGCCGCGCAGCGCCACGTCGGGCACGTCGTGGGGCAGCACGAGCACCGGGGCCTGGCCGTCGAACATCGCGGCTTCGATCACCGCCTCGTCCTCGGGGCCGCAGCCCTCGCCATAGGGGCGGGCGAGCACCACCAGATCGGCGAACCATGCCCGCTGCGCCACCAGCGCCGACATGCCGCCAAGCTGCGCCACCACGGTCTCGACCGACCAGCGGATATCCTGCCGCCCGAGCCGGTCGCGGATTTCGGCCTCAAGTTCCGCCGCCTCGGCCTGGGCGCGTTCCAGCGTCTCCTGATAGATCAGCGCGCTGGCGCCCGCGTAGAAATAGCCGATCTGGGTGCGGTCGATGCCCATCGCCAGAACTTCGAGATGCGCATCCTCGCGCCGTGCCAGCGCCACGGCGGCGTCGAGCAGGCGGTTGCGTCGGTCGGCGTCGCCGGTCACGGTGACGATCGTCATCAGGCTTTTGTAGGCCATGGGGAAACTCCTCGCGCTCCTTCGGTCCGGGATCATCGCAGCCTTTCGCATCGTAGTGCAATGCGCATTGACCTCGATCAAACCGAATTGGACAAGGCAGAGAGGGCGGAACCTGATTCGAGACCGCCGTGCCCGGGGCATTTTGACATGGATCAAGGCAATGGGTAATTCTTACGGCAAGAAGCACACGGTCTGGTGATGACCGGGTGCAACCGCCTGGAATGGACGGGGGACAGTCAATGTTGGATTACGTCAAGCTGGTCGTGCTCGGCCTGATCGCGCTTTTCGCCGCGATGGCCACGAATTTCGGACGCGACCTTGCTTATCAGGTCAACGCATTCACCGTGATGCTGGTCGCGGGCGTCATGTTCGTATGGGTTCTGCGCGGGATGGGGGAGGTGAAGGCCCCCGTATCGCGGAACGAATACATGGACGGCGTGGTGCGCGCCGGGGTGATCGCCACCGCCTTCTGGGGGGTGGTCGGCTTTCTGGTCGGTCTGGTCATCGCGCTGCAACTGGCCTGGCCGCAACTGAACTTCGACTGGGCCCAGCCCTATCTGAACTTCGGCCGGCTGCGGCCGCTGCACACCTCGGCGGTGATCTTTGCCTTCGGCGGCAACGCACTGATCGCGACCTCGTTCTACGTGGTGCAGCGGACTTCGGCGGCGCGGCTCTGGGGCGGCAATGCCGGGTGGTTCGTGTTCTGGGGCTATCAGCTTTTCATCGTGCTTGCCGCGACCGGCTATGTGCTGGGCGCCACCCAGTCCAAGGAATACGCCGAGCCGGAATGGTATGTGGACTGGCTGCTGACCGTGGTCTGGGTCACCTACCTGATCGTGTTCCTCGGTACCATCATGCGCCGGAAAGAGCCGCATATCTACGTGGCCAACTGGTTCTACCTGTCGTTCATCGTCACGGTGGCGATGCTGCATGTGGTGAACAACCTGTCGGTTCCGGTCTCGTTCCTGGGTTCGAAATCGGTGCAGGTGTTCTCGGGCGTGCAGGATGCCATGGTGCAGTGGTGGTACGGCCACAACGCGGTGGGCTTTTTCCTGACCGCCGGTTTCCTCGGGATGATGTATTACTTCGTGCCGAAACAGGCGGAACGGCCGGTCTACAGCTACAAGCTGTCGATCATCCACTTCTGGGCGCTGATCTTCCTTTATATCTGGGCCGGTCCGCACCACCTGCACTATACGGCGCTGCCCGACTGGGCGCAGACGCTGGGCATGGTGTTCTCGATCATGCTGTGGATGCCCAGCTGGGGCGGCATGATCAACGGGCTGATGACGCTTTCGGGCGCCTGGGACAAGCTGCGCACCGACCCGGTGATCCGGATGATGGTGGTGGCGATCGGCTTTTACGGCATGGCCACCTTCGAGGGGCCGGTGATGTCGATCAAGGCCGTGAACGCGCTGTCGCACTATACCGACTGGACCATCGGCCACGTCCATTCCGGCGCGCTGGGCTGGAACGGGATGATCACCTTCGGCGCGCTTTACTTCCTTGTGCCCCGGCTGTGGAACCGCGAGCGGCTCTATTCGCTGTCGCTGGTCAACTGGCATTTCTGGCTCGCGACCATCGGCATCGTGCTCTATGCGGCTTCGCTGTGGGTGACGGGGATCATGGAAGGGCTGATGTGGCGCGAGGTCGATGCGAACGGCTTCCTCGTCAACGCCTTCGCCGACACGGTATCCGCCAAGTTCCCGATGTACGTGGTGCGGGCGCTGGGCGGCGGGCTGTTCCTGCTGGGCGGCATCATCATGTGCTACAACCTCTGGAAGACCGTCACGTCGGTGGGGGAACGCTCTCCCGTCGCCCGTGCCGCGATCCCGGCCGAGTGACGGAGGGATATCATGAGCATCCTTGACAGACACAAGAAGATCGAAACCCACGCCACGTTGCTGCTGGTCCTCAGCTTTCTTGTGGTGACCATCGGCGGGCTGGTGCAGATCGTGCCGCTGTTCTACCTGGAGAACACCATCGAAAAGGTCGAGGGCGTGCGGCCCTACAGCCCGCTGGAGCTTACGGGGCGTGACATCTATGTGCGCGAGGGCTGTTATACCTGCCACAGCCAGATGATCCGGCCGATGCGCGACGAGGTGGAACGCTACGGCCATTACTCGCTGGCGGCGGAGTCGATGTATGACCATCCGTTCCAGTGGGGGTCGAAGCGGACCGGGCCGGACCTTGCCCGGGTGGGCGGGCGCTATTCCGACGAATGGCATGTGGATCACCTGATCTCGCCCAAGTCGGTGGTACCGGAATCGCTGATGCCGCCCTATGCCTTCCTGGCGCGGACCAATATCGACGGCCGCTATATCGACGACCTGTTGCGCACCCACCGTTTCATCGGCGTGCCCTACAGCGACGAGATGATCGAGAACGCCCGGGCCGACTTCCTTGCCCAGGCCGACCCGGACGCGGATCATTCCGGGCTGCTCGAACGCTATCCGGGGGCGCAGACCCGCAACTTCGACGGCCAGCCGCAACTGACCGAGATGGATGCGATCATCGCCTATATGCAGATGCTCGGGACGCTGGTCGATTTCTCGACCTTCATCCCCGATGCCAGCCGGTAAGGAGGGGGCAGCAGGATGGAAACCTACACCTGGCTTCGCGCCTTTGCCGACAGCTGGATGCTGCTGTTCATGACGCTGGTGTTCATCGGTGTCGTGATCTGGGCCTTCCGCCCCGGCAGCCGCAAGCTGCATGACGAGGCCGCGGGCATGATCTTCCGCAACGACACCCGCCCGGCCACGGGCGCCGAGGGGCGGTTCCAGCCCGAAACGGGGAGAGATTCCAATGGTGGATGAAAAGGACCGGGTGCCCGAAAACAAGGTGGTGCCGCCCGAGAGGCAGTATCCCGACCCGAAGGCGGTGCTGGACAAGAAGGTTCCGGGCGAGGTGCAGACCACCGGCCATACCTGGGACGGGATCGAGGAATACGACAACCCGATGCCGCGCTGGTGGCTCTGGACCTTCTACGCCACGATCATCTGGGCGCTGCTTTACAGCATCGCCTATCCGGCCTGGCCGCTCGTCTCCAGCGCGACGCCCGGCCTGCTGGGCTATTCGACCCGCGCCGAGGTGGCGACCGAGATCGAGCGTTTCGACGCGGCCAACGCGCCGATGCGCGCCCGGCTGGAGGTGGTCGATCTGACCGCGATCGCGGATGAGCCCGACCTGCTGCAATTCGCCAACCAGGCGGGCGCGGCGGTGTTCCGCACCTGGTGTGCCCAGTGCCACGGCGCCGGCGCGGCCGGGGTGCAGGCTTCGGGCTATCCGAACCTGCTGGACGATGACTGGCTCTGGGGCGGTGAGATCGAGGATATCCACCACACCGTCGCCCACGGGATCCGGTTCGAGGCCGACCCCGACACCCGCTGGTCGGAAATGCCCGCCTTCGGCGAGTTCCTGGAGCGTGATGAAATCGACTCGGTGGTGCAATATGTGCGGCAGATTTCGGGGCAGGGGCATGATGCCGAACTCGCGGCGGCGGGCGAGGAGGTCTTCGTGGACCAATGCGCCGTCTGCCACGCCGAGGACGGCACCGGCGACCGTTTCCAGGGCGCGCCGGACCTGACCGATGCGATCTGGCTCTATGGCGGCGACGTGGAGTCGCTGACCCACACGGTGCGTTTCTCGCGCTTCGGCGTGATGCCGAACTGGGGCGCCCGGCTGAGCGAAGCCGACGTCCGCGCCGTTGCGGTCTATGTCCACGGGCTTGGCGGCGGCGAATAGGCGGCGCTTCGGTTGCGCGATATGGCCCGGTCCCCGCGCGGGGACCGGGCTTTTTTGTGCGGGCGAGGGTGGTGCGCTGAAGTGCACCCTGCGGCAAAGCCATGACCGGCCGGATGCGGCCCGGGCAGCGCCCGTCCGCCCGCTCGGGCGGGCGCTTCTTCGACGTTGCGGCGTGCACCGGCGTTCGATGACGCGGCACCATAAACTGCCAACCACAATCGTCGCGGCGCCCATCCGCGGCCGGGCGCTGCCTTCTGCTGCGGGCACCCGCCACCGCCCGCCGTTGACCCCGCCGACGTGGCGGCTATGGTCGGGCCGGACCCAAAAGACGAGAGCGACCATGACCGATCCCGCCCCCATCGACCCCGCAAAGCTCGACCGTCTGGCCGAGGTCGCCGTCAAGGTCGGGCTGCGGCTGGAACCGGGGCAGGACCTGCTGGTGACCGCGCCGGTGGCGGCGCTGCCGCTGGTGCGGCGGATCGCGGTTCACGCCTATGCCGCCGGGGCCGGGCTGGTGACGCCGTTTCTCGCCGACGAGGAAATCGCGCTGGCCCGCTATCGCCACGCGCGGGATGAAAGTTTCGACCGTGCGGCGGGCTGGCTTTACGCGGGCATGGCGGCGGCCTTCGACGACAATACCGCGCGGCTGGCCATAGCGGGCGACAACCCGATGCTACTGGCGGAACAGGATCCGGGCAGGGTCGCGCGGGCCAACAAGGCCAATTCCGCCGCCTATCGGCCCGCGCTGGAAAAGATCGCGAATTTCGACATCAACTGGAACATCGTCTCCTACCCGAACCCGTCCTGGGCGCGGCAGGTGTTCCCCGACCTGCCCGAGGATGAGGCGGTGGCGCGGCTGGCGGAGGCGATCTTCGCCGCCTCGCGTGTCGATGACCCCGATCCGGTCGCGGCCTGGCAGGCGCATAACGCGGCGCTGGCCGCGCGCTCGGGCTGGCTGAACGGCCAGCGGTTCGCGGCGCTGCATTTCACCGGCCCCGACACCGACCTGACCGTCGGGCTGGCGGACGGCCACGAATGGCACGGCGGCGCCTCGGAGGCGAAGAACGGCATCATCTGCAACCCCAACATCCCGACCGAGGAGGTCTTCACCACCCCCCACGCGCTGCGGGTGGAAGGCCATGTGGCAGCCAGCAAGCCGCTGTCGCATCAGGGGACGCTGATCGACGGCATCCGGGTGCGGTTCGAGCAGGGCCGGATCACCGAGGCGAAGGCCGACCGGGGCGAAGAGGTGTTGCTGAAGGTGCTCGACACCGACGAGGGCGCGCGGCGGCTGGGCGAGGTGGCGCTGGTGCCGCATTCCTCGCCGATCTCGCAATCGGGGCTGCTGTTCTACAACACCCTGTTCGACGAGAACGCCGCCTGCCATATCGCGCTGGGCCAGTGCTATTCGAAATGCTTCCTCGGCGGCGCGGATCTGACGCCCGAGCAGATCGCGGCGCAGGGCGGCAACAGCAGCCTGATCCATATCGACTGGATGATCGGTTCGGGCCAGACCGATATCGACGGCATCCGCGCCGACGGCAGCCGGGTGCCGGTGTTCCGCAAGGGCGAATGGGTCGAGGGCTGAAGCGCAACCCTTGCCCGGACCCAAGGCGCGGCACGCGCCGCCGGGCAGCGGCCGAACGCTGCCCTTTGTTGCGCAGTATGCTTTCGCCCCTCAGCCCTCGGTCAGCGCCACGACAGCCACGGCCAGCGCGGCGGCAACCAGCACCGCGAAACCGATCTTCCACACCGACCACGGTCGTTCGCCCCGCACCTTGCCCGACTGGCCGTTGACCACAAAGCGGTAGCTTTTGCCCCGGTAGCGGTAGGCGGCCATCCAGACCGGCAACAGGATGTGCTTGAAGGTCTCGTCGCTGTAGATCGTGTGGACCGAGCCGATCCGCTGTTCGTCGCCGCCGATCGCCCGGCGCACGTCGGCGTGGATCATGGTTTCCATCTGCTGCCGGGCAAGCCCGTGGCCCTCGTCCAGCGGTACGGTATAGCCCTCGGCCCGGAACCCCGAAAGGAAGTCGGGCCGGTAGGGGGTCAGGGCCTCCAGCCCCCACGGGGCGAGCGCGTCGGTATAGCGCCGGGGCAGGCTGCGCGACGCCAGCACCAGCACGTCGTCGAAGAACCGCGCCACCCGCCCGGAAACCGGCGTCCAGCGCACCTTGCGCACCTGTTCGTTGCGGGTCTGCCGCTTGCCGTTCACGGTGACCGTGCGGGTCCGGGTCTCGTAGTAATACGTCCCGCGCTGGCCGCTGTAGCGCGAGCGGGTGGCGGCGTCGAAGGTCCACCACGGCACGTAGATGCCGTCCATCCCCCGTTCCTGCCGGGCGTATTGCTTCAACCCCGAGGGGGCGAACCACAGGCCCTTGAGCCATCTTCCCATTGCCGCCCGTGCCTCGGATTCGGCCAGTTGGAACGGGATCAGGGCCTGCGGCTTGAAATGCCGTTCGGTCCCGGTGTCGGTCACGACCGGAGAGGCGCAGAACGGGCAGCTTGCGGCATGGGTCACGCCGTCGAATTCGGTCTCGGCCCCGCAGGAGGGGCAGCGCACCAGCCGCACCTCCTCGGTGTCCGAGGCGGGCAGCGCATCCGCGAGCGCGGCGTGCAGGTCGAGTTCCTGAAGCGCGCGGGCCTTGTCGGGCCGGGGCGCCTCGGGGATGTCCTGTTCGTGGCCGCAATGGCCGCAGGTCAGGTGCCGCTGGCCGGGGGAAAAGGCCAGATCGGCGCCGCAAGCCTCGCAAGGCCAGTGGTGCTGCTCGGGGGTGGACATGGGCTCAGGCGGGCGGCGGCGGCGGCGGAATGGCGGCGAACAGGGCCGAAAGCGCCGGGATCTCGCCCGCGGGCTTCCAGCCCTCCTGCCCGGCGGTCCAGACCATCGTGGCGCGCGTGAGCGCCCCGGCAGTCACCATCGCGCCAAGCTGCGCCTGCCCGAACGGCCCTTTCGTCTCGCCCCCCTCGGCGATGTGCCATTGCGTCTCCGCAGGCGGCGGCGGGGGCGGCGCGGCTGCAACAGCGGCCGGGGCAGGGGCGGCGCCCGCGGCGGGGTTCATCGCGCCCGCCATCTGCTGCGCCATCGCCATGCCCATCCCCATGCCCAGCCCGGCCCCCATGCCGCTGTCGCCCGCGCCCGCGGCCTTGCCCATCGCCTCGGCGGCGGCGAACTGGGTGTAGCGGCTCAGGTCGCCGACGATCCCCATCGAGGTCCGCTTGTCGAGCGCGGCCTCCACGTCCTCGGGCATCGAGATGTTCTCGATATAGAATTCGGGCAGCGACAGCCCGTAGCCTTCCAGCACCGGGGCAATGGCCTGCGCCACCAGCCGCCCCAGGTCATCGGTGTTCGCCGCCATGTCCAGCACGGCGATGCCCGATCCCGCCACGGTGCGCGAGAACTCCTGCACGATGATGTTGCGGATCTGGTCGTTGATCTCACCCGTGGTGAACTCGCCGTCGGTGCCGACGATCTCGGTCATGAACCGGCCGGGGTCCGCGACCCGCATGGTATAGGTGCCGAAGGCCCGCAGCCGCACCGCGCCGAATTCGGGGTCGCGGCAGATGATCGGGTTGCGGGTGCCCCATTTCTGGCCGGTGAAGCGGGTGGTGTTGACGAAATAGACCTCGGACTTGAAGGGCGAGGAAAAGCCGTGATCCCAGTGCTGGAGCGCGGTCATCACCGGCATGTTGTTGGTTTCCAGCAGGTAGAGGCCGGGGCCGAACACGTCGGCAAGCTGGCCTTCGTGGACGAAGACCGCCGCCTGCCCCTCGCGCACCGTCAGCTTGGCGCCATACATGATGTTGTGGCCGTGACGCTCGAACCGCCAGACCATCGTGTCGCGGGTGTCGTCCACCCAGTGGATGACGTCGATGAACTGTCCGCGGATGAAATTCAGCACCATGTCGGTCTCCTTCGCCGCAATCGTGTCGGTTCAGCTTTCGCCGCCCATCAGCTCCGCGACGATGCCGCGCACGATGGGGCGGGCCTCGGTCTCGCGGATGCCGGGGGGCAGGCGGGTATCGTAGAGAATTTTCAGCAAGAACTCGTCATGCCGGGTCAGCAGGGCGAATTCCTCGTCGTCGTTGAAGATCGAGGGCCGGGCCGAGGGGTGGTCGTTCGCAAGCCCCAGCCCCTGCGCCAGTTCCTCGTGCAGGCAGGAAAGCCGCAACAGGTCCGGCAGTTCCGCCCGCACCACGGCCAGCGCGCCGGTATAGACCGGGCTTTCCCCGTCCGAGATCGCCAGCACCATGCAGAAGGTGGACATGCCCATGCCCGTGACCGGCGCGAGATCCTGTTCGTCGAGCCCGGGGAACAGCGCCGCCCATTCGGCGCCGAGCCGAGGGCGTTCGTCCTCGGACACGATATAGAGCCAGTAATTCGGGCTGGCCTCGCTCAGCCGGACCGGATGGCCCGAGACCCGCGACAGCCGGGCGAGATAGCCCGCCACGGTGGCCCGGTCGCGGCTGCGCTGTGCGGGCGGGACCGAGGCGCCGAAGCGCAGCGCCACCCGCACCGGCTGTTCCCAGCGCCGCAGATGTGAAGGGGTCTGCCGCGCCACCAGCCGCCCGCCGACCGAGGTGTATTCGTCGTAGAGCGCGACGCGGACGAAGGCTTCGGTCAGTTGCCGGGCGTTGAACGGCGTGTCCGGCCCGCCGCCGTCGGTGCGCAGCAGCCCGCGCCCGCGCAGATCGGCCTCGACCCGGGCGAAGTGGCGCCGCACCGCCTCGCTTTGTTCCGAGGACGGTTCGGGCAGGGCGGCGCGGGGTTGCGGCCGCCGCACTGCGGGTTCGTCGGGCGGGGGCGCCATCTCGCAGCCCGCCAGCACGAGCGCCGCGGCCAGCGCCGCGATCCAGGCGGGAAGGAGGGCGGCGCGCACCCGTGCCCCCGTCAGGCCGTGCCGGTGCCGGTGCCGCGCGCCCGCGCGGAGGCCAGCGTGTCGCGCAACTCGGCTTCCATCTTCTGCAACTCCGCCTCGGCGCTGGCGCGGCGGGCCTTGCCCTCGTCGGCAATGGCAAGGCTTTCCTCGATGGTGGCGATCAGCGAGTCGTTTGCCTTCTTCACCGCCTCGATGTCGAAGACGCCGCGCTCCATCTCCTGCCGCACCACGCGGTTGGCCTGTTGCAGGTTCTCGGCATTGGCGGTCAGCAGCTCGTTGGTCAGGTCGCTGGCCTTCTTCACCGCCTCGGCGGCCTCGCGCGACCGCTGGATGGTCACGGCCTGAGCAAGCTGGGTTTCCCACAGCGGCACGGTGTTGACCAGCGTCGAGTTGATCTTGGTGACCAGCGACTTGTCGTTTTCCTGCACCAGCCGGATTGAGGGCAGCGACTGCATGGTGACCTGCCGGGTCAGCCGCAGGTCGTGCACCCGGCGTTCCAGATCGTCGCGCGCGGCGCGCAGGTCGCGCAACTCCTGCGCCTTGATGACCTGCTGATCCTCGGGGGCGGCGGCGACCTCGGCCTCCTTGGCGGGGATGTCGCTGGCGTCGAGATCGGCGAGCTTCGCATCCCCCGCCGCGATGTAAAGCGCCAGTTCGTCGTAGAAATCCAGCGTCTTGCCGTAAAGCTTGTCGAGCGAGACGATATCCTTCAAGAGCCGGTGCTCGTGGTTCAGCAGCGTCTGGGTGATGCCGTCGATCTGGCCCTGCACGGTCTCGTAACGCGCCACGAAGCGGGCGAAGGGGGCGGCGCGGCCGGTCAGCCGTTCCCACAGGTTCGCCTTGCGGCGCACGTCGAGTTCGCTGACCGAAAAGCCGCGGATCGCCGTGACCATCCCCGCCAGCGCGTCGCCCGCGGGGCCCGTGTCCTTGTTGCGTACGTCGCTCAGCATTTCCTGGCTGATGACCTGCAACTCCGACTGGGCCGAGGAACCGAAGCCGATGATCGACTGGCTGTTGCCCATGTCGATCTCGGCCATGCGGCTGCGGATCGCCTCGGCCTGCGGTGCCGGGGCTTCGGCCAGCGCGGGAAGGTCGGCCGAAGGCTCGGGCAGGACCACGGCCGCCACTTCCTCGACCTCGGCCTGGGCCTCGATGGCCTCGCTGCGGGTGCTTTCGCTCATGTCTCGGTCTCCTCGGTCGGGTTTGGGGCTTTTGGAGCGGGTCAGTCGGTGTTCTTGGGGGTGTCGCGGGGGGCATCGCGCACCAGCCGGTCGCGCAGCACCTCGATCTCGACCTCAAGCGCGGTGCGGTCGTTGCCCAGAAGCACCTCGGTGCGCTGGGCGAAGCGGCTGTCAAGGTCGTCGAGCAGCGCGGCATATTCGGCCCGGGCTTCGGGTCCGTTCGCGCCGCGCTCGTGCAGTTCGGCAAAGCGCGTGGTGGCATCGCGCGCGCCCTGAAGATAGACCGACAGGTAGCGCCGCGCCGCCGTCAGGTCGCGCGGGTCGCTTTCGACGGTGCGGAACATGGTGCGGGCGGTCTCGGCGAAACGATCGACCCTTGCGGCAAGGTCGCGGTCGCGGGTGCGGGCGATGGCCTCGCGCATTCCCTTGATATGGCGCTCGGCCTCCTCGACCGCGCGGGCCACCCGGTCGGTCTGGAAGCGGTCCACCCCCTCCATCCCCTTGTCGCGCATCGGGTCGGGGCCGAAGGCGGCGAAATGCAGCGCCCCTCCGATCAGGCCCAGCGTGATGGCCGCCCAGGGGTCGCCCGCCCATGCGCCGGTGCCGATCCCGATGGCGGTCAGCACCCCGGCGATCCCCTTGCGCGGCAGCGCCGGGCGCCGGGCGACGGTGCGGGCGTCATAGGCTTCATGCGCGCGTTCGCCCTCGCGGGTGAACCAGGCGGCGCCGATCAGCAGGCCGAAGGCGGCAAGGTCGGGCACGAATCCGGCAGGGCCCTGAAAGAAGGCGGTGACGGCGAAGACGAAGGGCACGACGAACAGCAGGTTCACGCGCGCTCCGGCCCGCGACGGGCGCGGCGCCGCGGGCCGTCCGGCCGAGGCCGGGCCCGCAGGGCTGTATTTGCCGCCGAATCGCTGCGCCATCAGGCTGTCCCCGTCACGGCGGCATAGACCATGACCGCGAGCAGCAGCAGAAACGCGACATGCCGCAGTCCGCCCCGACCCATTACCCGTCTCCATCACTTGCCCCGACGCGCATCCGGCTGCGCAGGGTCCAATGCGGCGACTATAAGCGATGCCGTTTCGCCGCGCCAGCAGCATCGGAAGGGGCGGATGGTGGGGCCCCCCGCCCTCTGTTTCGCCTTGTGCGGGGGATCCGGGCCGGATCCGGACCAACCGGCCCCGGGCTGCGCGGACGGCCTGTAAGCCGGATTCTGTTCCGGGACGCGCAAGCGCCCCTTCGACGGCCATTCCTCTGGCCCCGCCGTTGCCGGAGGGGTCAAGCTGCCAACCCGGGCCTCTCGGGCTGAGACGTCCCTGCGGCGGTATCGGTCGCCCGACCTGCCCCGCGCGAGGCCCCTATTCGGCATTGCTCCGGGTGGGGCTTGCCGTGCCGGTCCGGTTGCCCGTCCCGCGGTGGGCTCTTACCCCACCGTTTCACCCTTACCCGCGAATCGCGGGCGGTCTGTTCTCTGCGGCGCTTTCCCTCGGGTTGCCCCGGCCGGGCGTTACCCGGCACCCTTGCCTCATGGAGTCCGGACTTTCCTCGCGGGGGTCGCCCCCCACGCGGCCATCCGGCCATCCGCGCCCGACAGCACCTAGGCACGGGCGGGGCGCGCGTCAATGGCAAAGGCGAACGGTCGCCGCCCGCAGACTGGTTAATTCGCGGCCCCGCCACAAATTCATAGTATCCTTCATAGACGGATACATAAAGCCCGGAAATGCCGGTGGTATGGACGGGAACGCGGATCCGCTGCTGACAACCCTCGCGCAGGTGGTGCGCGAACGGCGCCGGGCACTGGGCCTGACGCAGGAGGAACTCGCGCATCGTGCGGGCCTGTCGATGCGCTACGTCTCGCTGCTGGAGACCTGCAAGCACCAGCCCACGCTGGCGACGATCCGGGGGCTGAGCGAGGGGCTGGAAATGTCGATGACCGATCTGATCGGCGCGGTGGAGGCCCGCAGCCGTCAGACCCCCTGACCCGCCGGAAAACGCCCGGCCAGATCGGCGGCAAGCCCGGCGTCGGTGGCATCCAGCGGCCCCCGCGCCCAAGGGCGGAACCGCAGCCGGAAGGCCGCAAGCAGCGTATCGGGCGCGGCATCCGGGTAACCGAAGGTGCGGGCGCAGGCCGCAAACCACGCCGGATCGCCCGCGCCCGCCTCGGGCCAGACCGCAAGCCCGGCGCGGGCCAGCCTGCGCCAGTCGAAACGCGGGCCGGGGTCGGACTTGCGCCCCGGCGCCATGTCGGAATGGCCGATCACCGCTGCGGGCGCGATCCCCCAGCGGGCCATGACCCCGGCCAGCAGCGCCTCCAGCGCCGCCATCTGCGGCTCGGGGAACGGATGCGCGCCGCTGTTCGCCAGTTCGATCCCGATCGAGCGGGAATTGACGTCGCCCCGCCCGCGCCATTCGCCCGCGCCCGCGTGCCAGGCGCGCATTTCCTCGGGCACCAGCGACAGCACCTCGCCTGCCTCGGAAATCAGGTAATGGGCCGAGACCTCGGCCGCCGGGTCGCACAGCCGGTCACGCGCGGCGGCGCAGCTTTTCATCGCGGTGTAGTGGATCACCACCAGTTCCGGCCGCAGCCCGTCCCGGCGGGGGCCGAAATTGGGTGAGGGGTCGGTCAGCACTTTGGAGCGTGTCGCTTTCATTCGCATTCACGCAACACGTTCCAGTCTATTGTTGACGCATGTTCGAGAAGCAGAAAGCCGGTTCCCATTTTTCTGCAACATGCTCTATTGCAGCGCCGTGCGGAACGGGCGCGGATCCCAGCCGCAGGCAAAGCCGTCGCCGTCCGGGTCGAGGCCCATCGGGTCGCGATCCGGCCCGCCACGGTCGAGGAACGCCTCCTGCGCCAGATCGGCGGACGGGTAGCGGCCGCAGGCCCGTTCCGGCGAGCCGATGCGGATGCCCGAACGGCGATACATCTGCGTGCCGGGGGCGTGGCGGGTCGAAAGCGCGAATTCGACGATGTTCGCGCCCTGCGCCCCGCTGCGCTGCGGCAGGGCGGTGGGTTCGATCACCACATATTGCTGGCGCTGCTGTGCCAGCCGCTCCCGGTCGCTTTCGATCGACTCGCGCGAGGCCACGGCGTCGAAATCCTGCTCGTCCGAGATGCCGCCGGTCGAACCGGTCAACTCGCCCGATTGCGGGGCGATCCCGGCCATGGTGTCGGCGCGGCCCGGGGCGGCAGACGTGATGGCAGACGTGGCACCGGGGGCGACACGTTCGGAACTGATCGGCGGGTTCGCCCGCGCGGGGGCATTGTTCTGCATCGCGTTGCGCTCATGCTCGCGCAGGTAGTCGGAGTAGCTGCCAAAGCCCACGCCCGCGCCGGAATCCGGCAGGTCGGGCGCACAGGCCGCCAGCGCCACCGTGGCCGAAAACGCTACCAGTGCATGACGCATGTCCGATCCCCGGTCCTTGTTCCAGCGGGCCGATTACCACCATTTCGCCGGTTTGGAAACAAATCCCGCCGCACGTTCCAGCACATGGGCGTGATTCAGCAGCCCGGCCTCGTCCCACGGGCGGCCGATCAGTTGCAGCCCCAGGGGCAGCCCCTGCCGGTCGAGCCCCGCGGGCACCGAGACCCCCGGCAGGCCGGCAAGGTTGACCGTCACCGTGAACACGTCGTTGAGATACATCCTCACCGGATCGGCATCCGCCATCTCGCCCAGCCCGAAGGCGGCCGAAGGGGTGGCGGGGGTCAGGATCGCGTCGATGCCCTCGGCAAACACCGCCTCGAAGTCGCGCTTGATCAGGCTGCGCACCTTGCGGGCGCGGTTGTAATAGGCGTCGTAGAACCCGGCCGAAAGCACATAGGTGCCGATCATCACCCGTCGCTGCACCTCGGGGCCGAAACCCTCGGCCCGGGTCTTTTCATAGAGTTCGGTCACGCCATCGCCCTGCGCCAGCACGGCGCGGTGGCCATAGCGCACCCCGTCGTAACGCGCGAGGTTGCTGGACGCCTCGGCCGGGCCGATCACGTAATAGACCGGCAGCGCGTATTTCGTATGCGGCAGGCTGATATCGACGATCACGGCCCCCGCGTCGCGCATCATCCCGATACCGTCGGACCAGAGCCTTTCGATCTCGGCCGGCATCCCCTCCATGCGGTATTCGCGCGGAATACCGATCTTCCTGCCGCGGATATCGCCGGTCAGCGCCGCCTCGAAATCCGGCACCGGCAGGTCGGCGCTGGTGGAATCCCTGGGGTCATGCCCGGCCATCGCCTGAAGCATGATCGCCCCGTCGCGCACCGAGCGGGTCAGCGGCCCGGCCTGATCCAGCGAGGAGGCGAAGGCGACGATCCCCCAGCGGCTGACGCGGCCATAGGTCGGCTTGATCCCCACCGTGCCGGTGAAGGCCGCGGGCTGGCGGATCGAGCCGCCGGTATCGGTCGCGGTCGCGCCAAGGCACAGGTCCGCCGCCACCGCAGAGGCCGACCCCCCCGACGACCCGCCGGGCGTCAGCCGGGTTTCGTCCCCGTCGCGCCGCCACGGGTTCACCGCATTGCCGTAGCACGAGGTCTCGTTGCTGGAGCCCATGGCGAATTCGTCCATGTTCAGCTTGCCCAGCATCACCGCGCCCGCGTCGAACAGCTTTCCGGTCACGGTGGATTCGTATTCCGGCCGGAAGCCCCGCAGGATGTTCGACGCCGCCTGCGACGGCACCCCCTTGGTGCAGAACAGATCCTTGATCCCCAGCGGGATGCCGCACATGGCGGGGGCATCCCCCGCCGCCAGCCTTGTGTCGGCGGCCCGGGCCTGTGCCAGCGCGATCTCGGGCGTGGCATGGACGAAGGCGTTGAGTTCCCCCGCCGCGTCCATCGCCGTCATACAGGCCATCGTCAGATCGACGGCGGTGATCTCGCGCTTGCGCAGCAGGTCGCGCGCCTCGGCGATCGTCAGCGAATTCAGCGTCATTCCACCACCTTCGGCACGGCAAAGAACCCCTCGCGCGCGTCGGGCGCGTTCTTCAGGATACTGTCCTGGATGTCGCCGTCGGTCACCACGTCTTCGCGGCGGGCAAGCCGCATCGGCGTGACCGAGACCATGGGTTCCACCCCCTCGACATCGACCTCGTTCAACTGTTCCATGAAGTCGAGGATGCCCGAAAGCTCACCCGCCAGCGCGGGCAGCGCGTCCTCCTCCACCCGGATGCGGGCAAGCCTTGCCACCATCCGCGCCGTTTCGGTGTCGATCGCCATCTCGGTCTCCGTCCTGCGGGTCGCGGGCCGGTTTAGCCGGGCGCGGCCCGCGCCGCAAGCAGCAAGGGTGCCCGGTCATGCCGGAGACGTGCCTCCGGCATGACGGCCGCTGCCGCCCCCTGTCCCGCCCTTCATCCCGCCAGCATGTGTCGCCGGTAAACCTCGATCATCCAGCCCAGCATGAGGCCGTTCAGGACATGCCACATGAAATGCGTCCCCAGCGGAAAGACGTCGCACAGGATCTGGTCGATGCTGCGGAACGTCAGCGACGCGGCCAGGATCGCCGCCCCCAGCGCCAGCCCGCGCGCGGTGGCGGGCGCGCTGCGCCACAGGATCGCGGCGTAGATCGCAATGAGCAGCGGCACCGGCCAGTAGAAGGCCGAGACCTCGAAGAACGGCAGCGACCGGAAGACGGGCGTCAGCGCCATGGAATAGGGAATGAAGCCCAGAGTCACCAGTGCCGCCCCCCACCACGGCAGGCCGATATAGTCGCGCGTCGCGGCGAAGACATAAAGCAGGATGAACAGCGCGATCGGCGTGGTGTCCATCAGCGCCGTGAGCCGGTTCGCATGGGTGTGGAACAGGTAGGAGCCCACCCCGATCACCGCCAGCACCACCACCATCGCCATGGCCAGCGGCAGCCCCTGCCCCCGGACCCGCAGCCACATCACGAAGGCTGCGATCAGGAAGGCGGCGTTGGTGACGGCATTCACAGGCTCGTCCCAGTAGCCGGGGCCGATGCGTTCGCAATAGGCGTTGATCGGGGCGAACCAGCCCATCGGTTTTCCTTCCTCGTCCGGGGTGATACAACTTTCCCAGTCATGGCATGGGGAGGCAACAGATGAAAATCACCTGGCTGGGACATTCCGGCTTTCGCATCGAGATCGGCGGCCAGTGCCTGCTGGTCGATCCCTGGCTGACCGGCAACCCGATGTTCCCCGAGGACCGCCGGGCCGAGGCGGTGGCGGGCGTCACCGCGGTGCTGGTCAGCCACGGCCACGGCGACCACATGGGCGACGCCGCCGGGATCGCCAGGGAGGCGGGCGTGCCGGTGGTGGGCAAATACGACCTGACCAGCTACCTCGCCGCCCGCGACGGGGTGGAGACCGTGGGCTTCAACACCGGCGGCACGGTGCGGCTGGGGGATGTGGCGGTGACCATGGTCTCGGCCACCCATTCCTCGTCCCAGACGGGGGCGGACGGGGCGCCGGTCTACATGGGCGCCGAGGCGGGCTTCATGATCGAACACGACGGGCGCACGATCTATTTCTCGGGCGACACCGATGTCATGGCCGACATGGCGCTGTTTGAGGAACTGCACCGGCCCGAGATCGGCCTCCTCTGCGCCGGGGGGCATTTCACCATGGACATGAAGCGCGCGGCCTGGGCGGCGAAGAAGTTCTTCCGCTTCAAGACGGTGATCCCCTGCCACTACCGCACCTTCCCGCTGCTGGAGCAGTCGGCCGAGGCGATGGTCGCCGCGCTGCCCGGCGTCGATGTGATCGAGCCCGAGGTGCTGGCGGCGATCGAGTTGTGACGCGGCCCGCATGGCGGGCGGAATCGCTCACCCTGCCGGGGCGGCCGTAGGGTGCGCTTCAGCGCACCTCTTCGCCGACGACTCCGCCCGCCATCACCGCCGGGCGGCGAAGAACTCCCGCAGCAGCGCCGCCGCCGCTTCGGCGCCGATGCCGTCATAGACCTCGGGCACATGATGCGCCTGCGGATGGGCGAAGACCCGCGCCCCCTGCGCCACCCCGCCCGACTTCGGATCGGCCGCGCCGTAATAGAGCCGGGCGATCCGCGCCTGGCCGATCAGCGCCGCGCACATGGCGCAGGGCTCCAGCGTCACGTAAAGGTCGTGGCCCGCCAGCCGCTCCGACCCGGCCACGGCACAGGCGGCGCGGATCGCCAGCACCTCGGCATGGGCGGAAGGGTCCGCAAGCTCGCGCACCCGGTTCCCGGCCCGCGCGACGACCTCCCCGCCCGGCGCCACCACCACCGCGCCCACCGGCACCTCGCCGCGCGCCGCCGCCGCCCGCGCCTCGGAAAGCGCCGCATCCATATATGTGCGAAACCCCGCCATCGCCCCCTCTTGCCCCGCGCAAGCTCGGCTTGCCCTTTCGCCTCGATACAAATATCCTCTTCATCTTGCTAGAAATACTCTCGGGGGGTCCGGGGGGCAGACAGCCCCCCGGCGCTCGCCGCCCTTCCCCGGACCGAAATCATGCCCGACACCCCGACCGGCGAACGCATCGCCAAGACCCTCTCGCGCGCCGGGATCGCCTCGCGGCGCGAGGCCGAACGGATGATCGCCGAGGGCCGCGTCGCGGTGAACGGCCGCGTGATCGACAGCCCGGCGCTGAACGTGGGGCCGAAGGACCGGGTGACGGTCGATGGCCAGCCGGTGGGCCCGGCCGAGCCGCCGCGGCTGTGGCTCTACCACAAGCCCGCCGGGCTGGTGACCTCGGCCCGCGACGAGAAGGGGCGGGCGACGGTGTTCGACTCCCTGCCCGAGGGGCTGCCGCGGGTGATGCCGGTCGGACGGCTCGACCTCAATTCCGAGGGGCTTCTGCTGCTGACCAACGACGGCGGGTTGAAGCGGCGGCTGGAACTGCCCGCGACCGGCTGGCTGCGCAAGTACCGGGTGCGGGTCAAGGGCACGCCGGACGACAGCCAGCTTGCGCCCCTGCGCAAGGGAATCGTGATCGAGGGCGAGACGTTCCAGCCGATGACCGTCACGCTCGACCGCCAGCAGGGCGCGAACGCCTGGCTCACCGTCGGCCTGCGCGAGGGCAGGAACCGCGAGATCCGCCGGACGATGGAGGCGGTGGGCCTGGTGGTCAACCGGCTGATCCGCATCGGCTACGGGCCGTTCCGGCTGGGCGAACTTGCCCCCGGCGCGGTCGAGGAGGTGCGGCCGAGGGTGCTGCGCGACCAGTTGGGCCTGGCGGAGACGCCCGCGCAGGAACAGCCCACCCGGCTCGGCGCCAGGCCCCCGGCCACGGGGACGAGGCCGGGGGCGAAACCGGCGCCGAAACCCGGAGTGCGGCCAACCGGCGCAAAAACCGGAGCCCGGCAGATATCGAAACCCGCCCCCCGCACCGGCCCGAAACGCCCGCGCTGAGGGCAGGGGTGCCCTGCTGCGGCGGAACCTTCCGATCCCGTCGCAACAGAGGGCACCGGCCGGCGTGCGGGGGAGGGGGGGGAAGCACGGTCTCGTTGCGCCGGGATATTGCCCATTTTTCCAGCCCGGCCCGCCGCCCGTGCCTCATTTGCAGTTGACTCCGCCCCGCCCGCGGTTAAAAGGCGGGCTTCAAGGATTTCGCGGGCGCGCGGGCGCCCGATGCAGGAGACACGACTATGGCGAAGCCGACGACGATCAAGATCCGTCTGAACTCCTCGGCGGGCACCGGGCACTTCTACGTGACCAAGAAGAACGCCCGTACCATGACCGAGAAGATGACCGTGCGCAAATACGACCCGGTGGTGCGCCAGCATGTCGAATACAAGGAAGGCAAGATCAAGTAGGATCGCCTTGCCGGACCGGAAGCGGGCCGCCCCTTGGGCGGCCTTTTTCGTTGCGGGGCGGGGGGGGCGGACCACCCGCCCGGGCACCGAAAAAGGGCCAATGAAAAAGGGCCGGGAAACCCCGGCCCTTCGCGTGTTTTCCGTATCCTGCGGGGCTATTCCCGGCTGCCCATGAATTGCAGCAGGAACATGAACATGTTGATGAAGTCGAGGTAGAGCCGCAGCGCGCCCATGATCGCCGACTTGCCCAGCCATTCCTGGTCGCCGTGCATGGTGTGATGCAGGTATTCGTTCTTGATCGACTGGGTGTCATAGGCGGTCAGCCCGGCGAAGATCAGCACGCCCAGGATCGACACCGCGAACATGATCGCGGGCGATTGCAGGAAGATGTTGATGACCATCGCCACGATAAGACCGATCACCCCCATCATCAGGAAGGTGCCCCAGCCCGACAGGTCTTTCTTCGTCGTATAGCCGTAAAGCGACAGCCCCGCGAAGGCGATGGCGGTGACGAGGAAGGTCTGCGCGATCGAGATCCCGGTGAACACCGCGAAGATCCACGAGAGTGACAGGCCCATGACCGCCGCGAAGGCGTAGAAGAACAGCTGCGCCCCCGCGACCGAGATGCGGTTGATCAGCCCGCCGAAGGCGAAGACCATGATCAAGGGCGCGAACATCACCACCCAGCCCAGCAGATTCGGGCTGAGCGTGACCGGATCGCGGAAGATCGCGAGCAGTTCGGGCGTGGTGCCCACCGCCCAGGATACGCCCGCGGTCAGCAGCATGCCGACCGACATCAGGCCGTAGACCTTGTTCATATGGGCGCGAAGGCCCTCGTCGATCTGCGCGGCGCGTGCCCCGACGCCTGCCGTGCGGATCGTCTGATGTTCTGCCATTTGATAGCCTCCGTCAGTTTCTGGCGAAAGCCGCCCACCGCGTGGCAGGCGCCCATGCGGGGGAATATCGTGAAGAGCGGCCGGAATTTCAAGCGAATCCCGCCCGGTTACACCTATTTTGACGAATATGTTTTCCGGGCGGGTTTCCGGGGGGCCTGTGCCGGGTTCGTTTCCGGGCGGAGGACACACAACCAGTGTTCTCCGCCCGGAATCAAGGCGCGGCACGCGCCGCCGGGCAGCGGCCCCCGGCCCCCGGCG
>JBAYSY010000004.1:0-90276 GCA_041675885.1 Gemmobacter sp.
CGCAGCATTCGGCCTTGACGGTGGTTTTGTCGGTGTCGCCCCCGGTCTCGACCTCGCGGAAGCTGATGTCCCTGGTCGAGCCGCACAGCGTGCATCTGGACCGGACATAGTTCCACAGTGTGCCGCAAAGCGAGCAGGAACAGAACCGCGTCCCCTCGGCCCCCTTCCAGCCGACGACAAGGCTGGAGACCGGCGCGCCGCCGCAGGCCGGGCAGACGCCATCGCCCACCGGCTTGAGGCTTTCGGGATCGAGCCCGGCGGCGAGCCGGGCGAAATGCACCTGCAACACGGCGGCAAGCAGGGCGTGTTCCGCCACCTCCTCGGCCGGGATCGCGTCGGCCATGACGTTCGCCACCGCCCCGGCGCGGGCCAGCGGCCCCGCGTCTTTCAACCGCGCCAGCGCCTCGCGCGCCGCTTCGGGCATGGCAAGCGCCCCGGCGCCGTCCAGCATCCGGTCGAACAGCGCGTCGAAGGCGGGGTCGTTCTCGCCGGTGAAGGCGGCACGATCGAGCGGCGGCATTTCATGCTGCGCCGCGCGGGCCAGCACTTCCGCGCCGGGCAGGGCCGGGGCCGGGGTGTCGGCCAGTGCCTCGGCCTGAAGCCCGGCAAGGGAGGCGAGGAAATCGAGGTAATCGCCCAGGTCGGACCCCTCGGCCAGCGCGCGCAGCCGCGCCGCGCGGTTGGCAAAGATCGTTGCGGGGTCGGGAAGCCGCGTGAAGGGGGGCTTGGCGATATTGCCGATGGAAGTCGGATCGGGTTGGGGGGCCCGGGTCTTCTGGGTCATGTCTTTCCTCACGAATCGCACGGATCACGTGTCCGGGCAGGCCGGTGTTTGGTTCGTGTTGTTTTTCCTGATGTCGGAGAGTCGTGTTTTCGGCTTCGCCGGACGGGGCGGATGGCTTGCGCAACAGAGGGCAGCGGCCGACCGCGGGGGGTCGCTGAAACAACTGTCGTCTGGCAGTTTATGGTGCCGGATACCCTGCTGCATGTGCATGTTGGGACGTTGCAATAGCGGCCGCCCGGGGGGCGGTCGGCCGCTGCCCGGGCTGCTGGCGCGGCTGTTCCGGGCAAGGGGGTGCGCTGAAGCGCACCCTACGGCAAGGCCATGACCGGCCCGGTGCGCCTCGGTAGGGTGCGCTTCAGCGCACCGCCCCCGGGCCGCTGGCGCGGCTGTTCCGGGCGGGGGGGGAAGGGAAATGGCTTGGCACACGTTTCTTCTGCGTCTTTCCTTTCCGTGCGGGTGGCGCCGGGGTCGCCCCCGGCGCCACCCGCAATGGTACAGCCTTACTTCCCGTTGCCGGACTTGCCCGACACCATGTCACGCAACCATTTGCGATGGTGCCGCCATGCCCAGCCGCCGGTGACGCGGCCCCGCGTCATGCCGCTGATCGTGCCGCGCACCCAGATCGCCGCATAGGCGTGGACGATCCAGACGCAGATGATGGCGACCGCCGCCATGGAATGCACCAGCACGCCGATGCGCATCTGCTCGATGGTCACATACTGGCGGAAGTATTCCTGCCAGATCACCAGCCCCGAGCCGAACAGCACCAGGATCAGCACCGTCATCAGCCAGAACACCAGCTTTTGCCCGGCATTGTATTTGCCGACCTCGGGCAGGTTCTCGTCGTGCGCGGTCAGCACGTCCCGAAGCCGTGACAGCCAGACCGAGTCGGTCCGCTTCCACAGGTTCAGCCGCCAGAACCGCAGGAACAGCCCGGAAAAGCTGATGAGAAGCACCACCCCGAGCCAGGGATGGATGACCCGCGTCAACTCTCCGCCGCCGAACAGCGCGGTCAGGAAATAGAGGCTCGGGTGGAACAGCGCCATGCCCGAAAGCGCCAGCAGGATCAGCGTGAGTGCGGTGATCCAGTGGTTGATCCGCGCCGCCGTCGAATAACGGTCCACCGTGACCGGATTGCCGGGATGGACCGCCTTGCCCGGGATGTTTGGTTCCGCGCTCATGTGTCACGCCCTCCCCCGGCAAGCTTTTGGGCCGCCTCCTCGTCCTCGGCCGAGACCTCGTTCGGCCCCGATACGAGGTGATGCAGGAAGCCGATCGCGGCAAAGGCCCCGATCGCGGTCAGCCCGGTGTATCTGGACAGGCCCTTCCAGGTCTCGACCAGCGGGCTGATGCGCGGGTTGTCGGCCAGCCCGGCGTAAAGCGAGGGCCGGTCGTTGTGTTGCAGCACATACATCACATGGGTGCCGTCCACACCGGGCGGATCGTAAAGCCCCGCGTTCGCGTAGCCGCGCGACTTCAGATCCTCGATCCGGGTCTGGGCGTATTCCGTCATCTCGGCCTTGGTGCCGAAGACGATGGCCTGGGTCGGACATGCCTTCTGGCAGGCCGGGCCCTGGCCGACCGCCACCCGGTCGACGCAGAGCGTGCATTTATACGCCTTGTTGTCGACCTTGGAGATGCGCGGAATGTTGAACGGGCAGCCCTTCACGCAATAGCCGCAGCCGATGCAGTTGTCCTTCACGAAATCGACGATTCCGTTAGTATACTGCACGATGGCCCCGGGTGCGGGGCAAGCCTTGAGACAGCCCGGGTCTTCGCAGTGCATGCAGCCGTCCTTGCGGATCAGCCATTCGAGGTTGCCCTGTTCGTTCTCGTATTCGGTGTAACGCATGAGCGTCCAGGTATCGGGCGTCAGGTCGAGGGGGTTTTCATAGATCCCCACGTTGTCGCCGATTTCCTCGGTCAGGTCGTTCCACTCAAGGCAGGCGGTCTGGCAAGCCTTGCAGCCGATGCATTTCGACACGTCGATCAGCTTGGCCACTTCGGTCTGCCGGGTCGCCGGCGGGGTTATGTTCGACGCCGAGCGGCGCAGCAGGTCGGCCTCGCCGAAGGACGGCTGCACCGGCTCGGTCGTCGGGTTCGGAATCACGGGAAACATGGCTCCTCCTCCCTCAAGCTGTCGCCGGCCCGTCCGAGGGCTCGACATCCACGAGAAACGCCTTGAACTCGGGCGTTTGCGCGTTGGCGTCGGCCACCGGCGGGGTCAGCACGTTGATCGGCGAGGCCTTCCTGGTCAGACCGATCGGGCCGAAATTCAGCGGAAGCCCCACCGAATGCACCGTTCGCCCGTCGATCTGAAGCGGCTTGATCCGCTTGGTGACCATCGCCTTGCCCAGAACCGATCCCCGGTGCGAACTGACCCGCACCCAGCCGCCGGGCTCGATACCCTTTTCGGCGGCAAGCTGTTCGGACATCTCCACGAAGAACTGCGGCTGGATGACCGCGTTCATATGGACGTTCTTGGTCCAGTAGTGGAAATGCTCGACCAGCCGGTAGGTGGTCGCCACGATGGGGAATTCGGCGGCATCGCCGAAGACCTCGAAGTCGCCGTCGAACACCCGCGCCGCCGGGTTGCCCCGGACGTTCGGGAAGATCGGGTTGGGAACCGGCGATTCGAAGGGTTCGTAATGCACCGGGAACGGCCCTTCCGCCATCATGCGCCTTGCCCAGAGCCGCGAGACTCCTTCGGGGTTCATGATGAACGGCCCGGTTCCGTTTTCCGGCGCGCTCGTTGCCACGAAGTCCGGCACGTCGGCCCCGGTCCAGCGGCTGCCGTCCCAGTAGACATAGGCCTTTTCCTCGCTCCAGGGTTTGCCGGAGGGATCGGCGGAGGCCCGGTTGTAGAGGATCCGGCGGTTGGCCGGCCAGCTGAAGCCCCAGTTGCCATAGACGCCGAGGCCCGATGGATCGTCGTTTTCCCGGCGCTGGGCAAAGTTGCCGCCCGGTCCGTAGACGCCGGTATAGATCCACTGCACGCCGTCGGTGCTGCCGTCGTCGCGCATCTCGCCGAAGCTTGCAAGCTGCTCGCCCCGCCGCCGGGTGATATTGCCCTCCGCATCGCGCAGGTCCACCAGCGCCTTGCCGTTGAGCTCCATGAGCAGCTCTTCCGGCGTGGGTGCCAGCGGATCGGCATAGTTCCAGTCGACCGCCATCAGCGGTTCCGGTGCCGTGCCGCCCTCGTCCTCGTAAAGCGCGCGGATGCGCAGGAACAGATCCGCGAGGATGTCGATATCGGTGCGCGAGTCGTAGGATGGCGCCATCGCCGCCCACTTCCATTGCACCACGCGGCTGGAGTTGGTGAACGATCCCTCGTCCTCGACGAAGGTCGCCACCGGCAGCATGAAGACCTCGGTCTGGATGCTGGCGGTATCGACGTCGTTGTATTCACCGTGGTTTTCCCAGAACCGCACCGTGTCGGTCTCGATCGGGTCGAGACTGACCAGGAACTTCAGCTTCGACAGCGCTGCGATCGACTTGTTCGCATGGGCGATCGACATCATCGGGTTGAAGCCCTGGCAGATCAGGCCGGTGGTCTGGCCCTTGTGCATCACGTCGAACATCTTCAGGGCGTCATAGGTGGTGTCGAGCTTGGGCATCCAGTTGTAGCCGAACTCGTTTTCGGGCGTGGCCCGGTCACCGTAGAGACTCTTGAGGAAGCTGACATAGAATTTGCGGTAGTTCTGCCAGTAGCTGGTCTGGTTCTCCTGCAAGGGGGTGAAGTGCCGGCTTGCCAGATGCGATTCAAGCGTGGGTTCCGCATCGGTCGGCATCGCCAGATAGCCCGGAAGCGAGCCGGTCAGCGTACCGATGTCGGTGATGCCCTGCACGTTCGAGTGCCCGCGCAGCGCGTTCACGCCTCCGCCCGGCACACCGATGTTGCCGCACAGGAGCTGGATCATCGCCGCGGTGCGGATGTTCTGCGCCCCATGGCTGTGCTGGGTCCAGCCCAGCGCATACATGATGGTCATCGCCTTTTCGCCGTTGGCGCTGCTGGCAACCCATTCGCAGACCTTGAGGAACTTGTCCTCGGGCGTGCCGCTGACGCGCTGCACCATCTCGGGCGTGTAGGGGGCGAAATGGGCCTTCATCAGGTTGAAGACGCAGCGTGGATGCCGAAGCGACATGTCGCGCCGGGCGAACCCGTCGTCGCCCATCTCGTATTCCCAGCTTTCGCGGTTGTAGCCGCGGGTTTCCTCGTTGTAGCCCGAGAACAGCCCCTCGTTGAAGTCGAAATCCTCGCGCACGATATATGCGGCGTTGGTGTAGTTGCGCACATATTCGTGGTGGATCGCGTCGTTCGAAAGCAGGTAGTTGACCACCCCGGAAAGGAAGGCGATGTCACTTCCGGCGCGGATCGGCGCGTAATGGTCCGCCACGGCGGCCGAACGCGTGAAGCGCGGATCGACGACCATAAGCCGGGCGCCCCGGTTGGCTTTCGCCTCGGTCACCCATTTGAAGCCGCAGGGATGCGCCTCGGCGGCATTGCCGCCCATGATCCAGACGAGATCGGTATTACCGATGTCGGTCCAGGAGTTGGTCATGGCACCGCGACCGAATGTTGGGCCCAAACTGGACACCGTCGGTCCGTGTCAAATCCTCGCCTGGTTTTCGAGCTGGAGTATCCCGAGACCGCGCGCGACCTTCCACGTCATCCAGCCGGTTTCGTTGGTGCATGAACTTCCCGAAAGGAAGCCCATGGTATCCCAGCGGTTCACCGTGATTCCGTCGTTGTTGGTCTCGATGAAGTTCGCGTCCCGGTCTTCCTTCATGAGCCGCACGATACGGTCCATCGCGAAGTCCCAGGTGACCTCTTCAAAGTCCGAAGCGCCGGGGCGGCGATACATCGGCACCTTCACGCGCTTGGGCGAGCGGATATAGTCGATCGCCGCCGCGCCCTTCGGGCAAAGCGTGCCGCGGTTCACCGGATGGTCGCTGTCGCCCTCGATATGGACGACTTCCATCCTGCCCGCCTCGGTCCGGCTTTCGCGGGAAAAGACCATCATCCCGCAGCAGACTGCGCAATATGGGCAGGAACTGCGGGTCTCGTTTGTCTGGATCAGGCGGAACGGGCGCACGGTCGCGGCATGGGCCGCCTCCTGCCCGCCGAAGCCCAGCGCACCCAGCGCCGTCCCCGCCACACCCACGCCGGCGCCCTTCAAGAAGGTGCGCCGAGAGAGAGACATATTCATTTGCTCCTCCACTTTGCGACCCCGCCGGGGCACGGTTTTGATCTGGTGATGTCATACGATAACAACAGCCCGGCGGTTTTGCCAAACCCTTTCTGTATACGCGCCGTGATATTTGATGTGGCTGGGGTATCGGTTTTAGCTTTGGATGACCCGCATAAGTCATACTGTAATAGTCAGAAATTGGTATGATCATATTCCATCTATTATATATAATCGAATCTATAAGTATTTCAGGTGGTTGATTGGTTGATGTTTGTCAATTCAATGCTGTCCGGGTTAACCCTGCTATTCCGATTAAAACAGTCATGTTTGGGGTGATCCAATCGTTGTGGAATCTGAAACATATCGAAAATGCGGCCTTTCTATTATGCTGAACCCGGTGCCGGGCATTGCCGCAATGCAGCATGGTAATATTGTTTCGCGACGGGGCCGGAATTGGCCGGCTTTCGTTATGGATATTAGAACGTATCGTAATCCGGTTGCCGTCGCACCGGATCAGGAATCGGCCCGCAGCATGGCCGGGCCTTCCTCGATCCGGCCGATTCTCCGCGCCAGCGGATAGCCCGCGGCGGCGATCTCGCGCGCGATTCCGTCGGCGGCCTCCGCCGCGCAGGCGACCAGAAGCCCGCCCGAGGTCTGCGGGTCGCTCAGCAGGTGCCTTTGCCAGTCGGGCATGTCGGTGGGCAGGGCGACCGCCTCGCCGTAGCTGGCCCAGTTGCGGTGCGAGGCGCCGGTGACGAACCCGGCCTGCGCCAGCGCCGCCGCCTGTTTCAGCACCGGCACCGCGCCCGCCTCGATCGCCACGGTGAGCCCCGCGCCCCGCGCCATCTCCAGCCCGTGGCCCAGAAGGCCGAAGCCGGTCACATCGGTGATCGCATGGACCTCCGGCCGCTGCGACAATTCCGGCCCGATCCGGTTCAGCAGCGTCATCGACCCCACCATCTCGTCATACCCGGCCGCGTCCAGTGCGCGCTTCTTGAAGGCGGCGGAATAGATGCCGACGCCGATCCCCTTGGTCAGGATCAGCACGTCGCCCGCCCGCGCCTCGCGGTTGCGGCGGACCTGTTCGGGGCGGCACAGGCCGATCACGGCAAGCCCGTAGATCGGTTCCGGCGCGTCGATGGAATGGCCGCCCGCCACCGGGATGCCCGCCGCCTCGCAGACCGCGCGGCCTCCGGCGAGGATCTCGCGCACTGCCTCGACCGGCAGCTTGTCGAGCGGCATCCCCAGGATCGCCAGCGCCATCACCGGCTTGCCGCCCATGGCATAGACGTCGGAAATCGCGTTGGTGGCGGCGATGCGGCCGAAGTCGTGCGGATCATCGACCATCGGCATGAAGAAATCGGTGGTGGCGATGATGCAGGTGTCGTCATCGACCTGCCAGACCGCCGCGTCGTCGGCCGATTCCGTCCCGACCAGCAGTTGCGCGAAAGGCTGCGCGGCGGGCTGGCCCGCCAGCAGGTCCTGCAACACCGAAGGCGCCAGCTTGCAGCCGCAGCCGCCGCCATGGGCAAGGTCCGTGAGGCGCAGGGGTTCACCGGAGGGCAGGGTGTTGGAGGGCAGGGTGTTCATGGCTGGACTCCTGTAGGGGTGGCGGCAAGCGCGCGCCAGGCCTGGATCAGATCGGCGCTTGCGGCCTCGATCTCGCTTTGCGTGGTGGCGCGGCCGAGCGACAGCCGCACCGCGCCCAGCGCCGCGCCACGGGCGATGCCCATGGCGGTCAGGGTGGCCGAGGGTTCTTCGCTGGCGGCGTGGCAGGCCGAGCCGGTCGAGGCCATGACGCGCTGGCAGCGCGCCAGCAGGGCGCGGCCCGAGACGCCGGGGAACAGCAGATTGAGCGTGTTGGGAAGGCGCTGTTCCGGGTGGCAGGTCAGGATCAGCCCCGGCACCTGCTCGCGCAGCTGCGCCAGCAGCCGCGCCGACAGTTCCGCCGCCCGCCGGGCGAAATCCGCCTGTTCGCGCCGGGCCAGCGCGCAGGCGGCGCCGAGCGCGACGATATAGGGTACGTTCTCGGTCCCGGGCCGCTGCCCGCGCTCCTGCCCGGCGCCCACGAGGACAGGGCGCAGCGCGGTGCCCCGGCGGATATAAAGCGCCCCGATCCCCTTCGGCGCGTAAAGCTTGTGCCCGGCGATGGACAGCAGATCGACGCCGAGCGCCGCGACATCCACCGGAACCTTGCCCAGCGACTGCGCCACGTCGGCGTGCATCAGCGCGCCCGCTGCCCGGGTGATGGCCGCGACCTCGGTCACCGGTTGCAAGGCGCCGGTCTCGTTCTGCGAATGGATCAGGGTGACAAGGCCGGTCTGCGGGCCGATCGCTGCCGCGAAACCGGCCGGGTCCACGATGCCCTCCGGGCCGGGGCGGATGCGGGTGACCGGGTGGCCCCGGGATTCGAGCAGCGCGCAGCAGGCTTCGGTGGCCGGGTGTTCGATCATGCTGGTGACGATGCCGGGGCGGCTGGCGGGCAGGGTGCCGCGGATCGCGAGGTTGCTTGCCTCGGTGCCGCCGCCGGTGAAGACGATCTCCTCCGGGTCGGCCCCGATCAGCGCCGCCACCTCGGCCCGCGCCGCCTCGACCGCCGCCCGTGCCTCGCGGCCCTTCGGGTGTTCCGAGGACGGGTTGCCGAAGCGCGGGCCGAGGAACGGCAGCATCGCGTCGAGCACCTCGGGGGCGACCGGGGTGGTCGCGTTATGGTCGAGATGGATGTCCTGCATGGCGTTCATGCTGTGCATGGGGCGGGGGTCCTGTCAATGCGGCGGGTGATATGGGGCGGGAGGCTGGATGCGGGCGCCCCCATGCCCGGAACAGCCGCGCCAGCGGCCCGGGCAGCGGCCGACCGCCCGGACGGGCGGCCGCTCCTGCAACGTCGTGGCACGCTCTGAGCGGGGGGTGTTCGGCACCATAAACTGCCAACCACCACCGTAGCAGCGGCCACCCGCAGCCGGCCGCTGCCCTGTGTTGCGGTCCGGTCTCGGGCTCCCATCTCAACACTCCCGCCCCGGCGTGGCCTTGGCGGCGAGTGACTCGATCCCCAGCGCGGCGCGCATCCGGCGGGAGATCATGTCGATGGCCACCGTCGCCAGCATGGTGACCAGCAGCAGCACGATGGCCCGGTCCACCCGGATCTCCTGTATCGCCGTGCCGACATAGAACCCCAGCGTCATGATCCCCAGCAGCCCGACGATGGCGGATTCGCGGACGATGATCTCCCAGCGGTAGAAACACAGCGCGAGGAAGGAGCCGTAGATCCGCGGCAAAAGCTCGTAAGCGTAGAGGTTCAGCCCGCGCGGCGCGTCGTGGCGCAGGCCCTCGTGGATGCCCTCGGACTGGCGGCCCAGCAGATGCGCGATGATGGCCCCGTTGTGCAGGCCGAGCGCGATGACGGCGGGCAGCATCGACGGGCCGAAGACCTGTAGCAGGATATAGGCCAGCATGTATTCCGGGGTCGAACGGCCCACCACCAGCCCGATATGGCCGAAGAAGGCGCCGAACCGGCCGACCAGCGGCCGCACGATCAGCGGAAAGCCCACCAGCGCCACCAGCCCGGCCAGCACCAGCGCGATCTGGGCGACGATCATGGTCGCGGTCAGCCCCGGCAGCGCCTGATTGACCAGCAGGTTGTAAAGCCACGACCCGAAGCGATCCCATGTCGCCGCGTCGGACAGATCGCCGTTGCGCAAGGGTGCGGGCACGATGTCGCTGGTCAGGAACCGGATCAGCGCGCCCGGGGCCATGGGTGGTGTGTGCAGCGCGGCGAGGAAACCTGCCGAGCCGACCACATACAAGGGCGCCAAGGGCCAGCGCATCCACAGCCGGATGGTGGCGATCATCACGTAATAGACGATCAGCACCGCCGCGACCGCGCCATGCATGCCCATCTTGAAGAAGGTGTCCAGCTGGAACCCCAGCGTCGGCAGGCCGACGAAACCCAGAACCGCGCTCGACCGCAGGCCGCATTCCAGCCGGTAAAGCACGTAGATGCCGATCTCGCGCAGCGCCAGCGGCAGGCGGGCGAAGAAATGCACCGAGACGAAATCCGCCCCCGGCGGCAGCACGGCGGCGGGGCGGGGGTCGGCCTCGTCGAGGTATTCCGAGAACACCTTGGCGAAGATGCCGGCATAGGGAATGGCGATCGCCAGAACCCCGGTGGTCGCCGACAGGCCGGTGACCTGCAACAGCAGGATCGCCCAGAACAGTTCGTGGATCGAGCGGATGGCGATGCAGAACAGCCGGATCGGCCCGAAACGATAAAGCGGTGCCAGCAGGAAGCCCGAGACCGCCCCCGCCGCCACGCCGCAGACCGCGAAGGCCACGGTCAGCACCGCCGCATGGCTCAGGCTGCCCAGCGCCGAGAAATCCGGCGACAGCAGCCCGGCGCCCATCCGGCCAAGCTCGGCCCATGGGTCGTGCCCGGCCAGCCGGAAGTCGGCCACCGGCAGAAGCGCGATCGCCAGCGCGACGAAGGCGGCCGCGGTGCCGACCCGGCCTAGCCGCAGCCCCTTGGGATCGGCCCGCTTGGGGTCAGTGGCGGTATAGGACATGAAGTTCCTCGTCCGTGACCGCATCCGCCGGACGGTCGAAGACGATCCGCCCGCCCTTGATGCCCCCGCCCTTGATGCCGACGATCCGCGTGGCGACCGAGCGCGCCAGATCGACATCGTGCAGCGCGAGCAGCAGCGTGGGGAAGCGCGCCGCGATCCCGGCCACCAGCGCCGCGGCCTGACGTTCATCGACCGACGAGACCGGCTCGTCGGCGATCAGCACATGCCCGCCGCGATGGATGGCGCGGGCCAGCGCGGTGCGTTGCTTCTGCCCGCCCGAGAGCGATTCCACCGGTTTGCGCTCCAGCCCTTCCAGCCCGACGACCGACAGCACCTCGCCCACCCGGCGGCGCTGTGACGGGAAGGGCCGGACCAGGTTGGCAAGGTTGTAAAGCGCGCCGCGTTCATCGAGCCGCCCCATATAGACGTTGTGGAACACGGAAAGCTGCGGCACCAGCCCGTGTTCCTGCGGCACCAGCGCGATGCCCGCGCCGGTGCCGCCCTCGTTCATCCGCCGCCATGCCGCGTTCAGCAGCGTGCTTTTCCCCGCGCCGGAACGGCCGAGCAGCACCACCCGCTCGCCCGGTTCCAGCGCGAAATCGACATCGGCAAGCACCGTGGTGCGACCGTAGGAAAAGGTCTCGCCCGCGAAACGCAGCATCGCCCGCCCCGTCAGTCGAGGATGCCGAGCGCGCGGCCGGTATCGAGGATGGGACCGTAGTCGTCGTTGGTGGCCTCGACGAAGGCGGCGCGCGGGAAGGAGGCCAGCAGGTCCGGGTCGTCCATGCCGATCAGCGCCGCCTTGACCCGTTCGGTAAAGCCCTCGCCCCAGCGGGCGTCGGCGTCGCCCCGGATCGTCCAGTTGTAATCGGGATAGGGCGGCGTCTGCCAGATCACCCGCGTGGTCTCCACCTCGGGCGCGCCCTCGGCCTCGGCGGTGTCGTAGACCGTGTAGTTGAGCGCGCCGATCTGGAAGGCGCCGGTCGAGACCAGCCGCAGTGTCTGGCCGTGGTCGCCCGAAAAACCCACCTGCGAGAAGAATTCGTCCGGCGCCTGGCCCGTATTCTCGCGGATGTAGAATTCGGGGAACAGCCGCCCCGAGGTCGAGGTCTGGGCGCCGAAGGTGAAGCTCATCCCCTCGGCCCCGGCGGGGAAGTCGTCCGAGCGTTCCAGCCCGGTGCTGTCATGGGCGATGAAATAGGAGATGAAGTTCATGTCCTCGTCGCCCTGCGCCAGCGCCTGCGATCCGGGCACGGCCAGCCGCGCCTGCACGCCGGAAAGCCCGCCGAACCACGCCAGCTGGATCTGGTCGTTGCGGAAGGCGACCACCGAGGCGGCGTAGTCCTTGACCGGCACGTATTGCACCGGCACCCCCAGTTCCTCCTGAAGGTAGGCGGCGACATTGCCGAACCGTTCCATCAGCCGGGTCTCGTCGTCGTCGGGGATGGCCGAGAAATAAAGCGTGGGTGTCTGGGCGCCCGCCGCCGCGATGCCGAGCACAAGGCCGACCGCAGCGACCGCGCCGCCAAAAAGGCGATGCATGTCGTTTCTCCCGTTGGGGTTTGATCTGGCCCGGACCCATGCCATCCGCCGGGGCGGCACCGCCGCCCGCCCGCCGCCGCGGCCCGCCACGCAGGGGGACGCATCCGCATCCCGATGTTGCGCGCTTTGCTGCCGAGGCCCGGCCGTCAGGAGCGCACACGGCGCATCGGCCGGACGATCAGGGTCCGAAAACGACGGTAGCAGCGCCCCGGCGCAAGTCAAGCGGGCATCCGCCGCCGTTGCGGCAGGCCGCCGTTTTCCCGCCCGCGCCGGTGTGATATCCTGTTCGGGTGATTCCGTTTCCGGGGGCCCTTGTCGTGTGGAAATCCTTGCCAAAACTCGTGCGTCTCTACATCACCCATGTCGCCATCGGCTTCGGCATCGCCGTGGCCTTCGTGGCGATGCTGCTTGTGGCCGATGTGGCCGGGCTGCGGCATCTGGTGCTTGAGACCCGCGGCGGCTGGATCGGCGGGGTAATGATCCTGATCTCAAGCTGGGTGGTCTTCGCCGGGGTGCAGTTCGCCATCGCGGTGATGCGGCTTGCCGAAAAGCCCGGGGCCCCGAAGGGCGGCAACCGCGCGCCATCGCGCTGGTGGGGCGCGCGGCCGGTCGCGGTGCCGACCGCTGCGCGCGGGCCGAAGCAGGTGTCCGGCCGGATCGGGCGCTGAAAGCGGGGCGCCGGGCGCTAGGGGGCGGAAAAGGCGCGGGAACCGCCGGAACCGTGGAGGCTGTGATTTCCCGAGAGCCTGACGAATCAGGTGGGCGCCAGATACCGGGACCACGGTCCCGGCAGAGCCAGCTCCCTCGGACTTGCTTATCGGCCACTGGAAAAGGGCCTCGCACGAGAGGGGCAGAACCCGCCGGACAGAGGTAAGGCGGATGCGCGGGCCGCACAAGGGGGAGGGCCGGAAAGAAGCGCCGGAATATCGGCTGGCCGGGCAGGGGGCCGTCTGCCCCCTCTTGGTCGGCTGCGCCGCCCAATTCACCCCCCGAGGATATTTCCTTCAAGGCGAAAGAATATTGAAGACGTCCCTTCTTCTGCCCTTCCCGGGGGTCCGGGTCGGGCCGTCGCAGGGCCGTCTTACGGCCATGGCAGCGAGAACGTCTTGACGTTGGTATGGGCTTTCATGGCCTCGATGACGCCTTCCTTGGTGCCGTTGCCGCTGTCCTTGATGCCGCCGAAGGGGGACATCTCGATCCGGTAGCCGGGGACTTCCCAGATGTTGACGGTGCCGACCTTCAGCCCCTTGATGTAGTGCTGCATCCGGCGGAAGTCGTTGGTGCAGACCCCGGACGATGGGGATCACCGGGCCGAAGGTCTCCTCCATCACCAGTTCCGAGCCGTGCGGCACCCGGTCCACCACGATGGGGGGCAGGAGCGCGCCCTGCCGTCCGGGATGGTGGACCGGGCGCCGCGGCCCGTGACGCCGCCCTCGGCCCGGTGCGCCTTCAGCGCCTCGATGAAGGCGGCGACGACATGGGTGGGCGGGGTGAAGCGCCACTGGCCGGTCTTCTCCATCGCCGCCCATTGCGCGTGGACGTCGAGGCTGAGCGAATGGCCGACCCCCTTCGCCGCCTCCAGCGCGGTCTTGCGGGCGATGACGAAGCCGAAGCCCGGCACTCCCTCCGGGCGGATGCGGCGAGTCGCATCGTGGCCGGGCCACGGTTCCGGGCGCAGATTGGACCGGGGCGAGATATCCGTAAAATCGTTATTTTCTATCAATGCATCGCTTGCATCCATGCTTTTGCTCCGACTTCATCTTGCCGAAAATACTCCCGCCGGAGGGTGAGCGGCGTCTCGGAAACGTGCCAGTGGCACGTTTCAGCCGCGAACGGGTGCCCCGTGGGCGCCCCGGATCGCGCGCGTCAGCGCGGCGCCCGGCCCAACGCCTTGTCGCGCGCGCAAGCGCGCCACAAGGGGGCGGGAGCCCCTTGGCCCCGCCACGGGCCCGGTTCACCACCGCCGCCAGCGCCCCATGACCTCGGTGATGTCGTCGAGGCTCAGCCGCGCCACGCGGCGCGGCACGAGGATGATCTCCTCCTGCTCGGGCGAGGTCGAGGCGCCGAGATTGTGGCGCGCATGGCTGCGGTCCGTCTGGCTGGCCCGTCCGCGCCAGCGCCGGATCGTCGTCTGCGACACCCCCAACTCGCGGGCCGGTTCCGCCACCGGCTTCCCGCTCGCCTGGATATAAGCCCGCGTCCGCGGGGGCCCGTCGCATTCGCATGAAGACGACGTTCCATCAGATCACTCCAAGCTGCCGCAGCAACACCATGCCACGAACAACCCCGACCGAAGAAAGTCAATCTGACGGAACAAAACACGCAGGGCGGTGCAGGGTGCGCTTCAGCGCACCATCCCCGGCCCGGCATCACGCAACGGCCGCTGCCCAGCGACGCTCAGCGGCGGCGGTCGCGCCGGGCGCTCATCGGTTGGAAGGCGACGCCGACATGGGCCTCGCAATAGGGCTTGCCCGGCTGGGCGGGCAGGCCGCAGAACCAGAATTCCTCGGTCGCCGGATCGCCGATCGGCCATTTGCAGGTGCGTTCGGTCAGTTCCATCAGCGAGAGCTTGCGGGCGCGTTTCTCGACCTCGCGCACCGAGGCCAGCGCCTCGGGGCTGATCTCGTTCGCGGCGGGCTGGGGCGGCAGCGGCTGGCCCGCGGGCACCACCAGCTTGCGCAACACCGGCTGGGGGGCCGGGGGGGCGGGCGCGGGGTCGGGCTGCGCGTCGGATTGTGCGGGGGGCTGGCCGCAGGGGGCGGCTTCGGCGGGCGCGGCTTCGGCGGGCCGGGGCGGGGCCTCGGCCTGCGGCTCCTCGCGCGGGGCGGCGGCCGGAGCGCGGTTCGACAGGCCGAGCCGGTGCACCTTGCCGATCACCGCATTGCGGGTGACGCCGCCGAGTTCCTTGGCGATCTGACTCGCGCTCTGGCCCTCGGCCCACATTTTCTTGAGCGTCTCGACGCGCTCATCGGTCCAGGACATCGGTGGCCTCCGGCTCTGGCGGACGGATCGGGCGATACGTCCGGCCCCGGCGGCGGTCCGGGGCGGGGGTAGGGATTTCCGGCGGATTGTAGCCGGGACGGGACCAGATACAAGGCGGCGGGCGCGGATGCAAGCGGCGTGGACGTCGCGGTTCCGTCGGAAAGGGGGCGGAAGAGCCGGGCGGGGGCACGGTTTTGCCCGGAACAAGGTGTGAAACAGTCCGGCGGCCGACCGCCCGGGGGCATAACCCCCCGCCGCCCCCTGTCGCCCGAGGCGCCGCCGGGGTAGAAGGGCGCAAGCGTCCAGCCCCGGGGGAGTCCATGACCAACGCCATCCGACCCGATATCCCGCCCGCGATGCCCCCCTCTGCGATGCCCCCCGACGGCCATGGGCAGGACAGCCACGGGCAGCGCCGTTTCGGGCGGATCAACCGGCTTGGGCTGCTGACGCTGATCGAGCGCGAGGTGCTGCGGTTCCTCGTGGTCTGGACCCAGACCCTGCTGGCGCCCCTGGTGACGGCGGCGCTGTTCCTTGCGGTCTTCGCGCTGGCGATCGGCCCGGCACGGGGCGATGTGCGGGGGGTGCCGTTCCTCGACTTTCTCGCGCCCGGCATCCTGATGATGACGGTGATCCAGAACGCCTTTGCCAATACCTCGTCGTCGCTGCTCATCTCCAAGGTGCAGGGAAATATCGTCGATACGTTGATGCCGCCCCTGTCGCCCGCCGAACTGATGGTCGGCTATCTGGTCGGCGCGCTGGCGCGCGGGCTGGCAATCGGCGGGCTGGTGGTGGCGGGGTTGTGGCTGGGCCTCCGGATCGTGCCGGTCTCGCCGGGGTGGACGCTGGCCTTCATCGTGCTGGGGGCGCTGATGCTGGGGGCGGCGGGGATCGTCGCGGGGATCTGGGCCGGGCGCTTCGACCAGATGGCGGCGCTGACGAATTTCGTGGTGGTGCCGCTTTCGTTCCTGTCGGGCACCTTCTATTCGGTGGACAGCCTGCCGCAAGCGCTGCAACTGGTCACCCGGTTCAACCCGGTGTTCTACCTGATCGACGGGGTGCGCCATGGCATGACCGGGGTGTCGGACGCCCTGCCGCTGCACGGGCTGCTGATCTGCATCGCCACGGTGATGGCGCTGGCCGGGCTGGGCTGGCACTGGTTCCGCCGGGGCTACCGGCTGAAACCGTAGAGGGGTTCCGGGCAAGGTGGACATCGCTTTTCGGGTTCGCAAAGGCGGTGTCTGCAAACCGTGTCGGGAGGTTGGGCAGTCAGGAGCGCAACTTTTGCCCGAAACGCCAGCCCGGAACAGCCGCGTCAGCGGCCCGGGCAGCGGCCGACCGCCCGGACGGGCGGCCGCTATTGCAACGTATCAACATGCACATACGTCGGGGTATTCGGCACCATAAACTGCCAGACCACTAGCGTTGCAGCGGCCCCCCGCGGTCGGCCGCTGCCCTCTGTTGTGCAACACATTTGCCTCGGGAAGCTATACTGCCAACACGCAAGACAGACACTGCCAAACACGAAAGCCCCCCGCCCCCGCCCGCCGGTTCAGCCCGCCGAGCGTTCGGCCCAGCCCGCGAAGATCTTTTCCAGGATCACCACGATGTAGAACAGGAAGATCCCGAGGAAGGCCAGCGCGATCAGCACCGCGAACATCAGCGGATAATTGGCGTTGATCTTGCCCGAATCGAACAGCGCCCCGAGGCCGCGGCCATGGGGTTCGACGATCTCCATCAGGTTGGTGCCGATGAACGCCAGCGTCACCGCCACCTTCAGCGCGCCGAAGAACTCGGGCAGGGTCTTGGGCAGGGCGATCTTCCAGAAGATCGTCAGCTTCGACGCCCCCAGCGCCCGCAGGATGTCGCGATACTCGGGCTCCAGCGTCGAAAGCCCGATCGAGACCGAAACCGCGATCGGAAAGAACGAGATCATGAAGGCGATCAGCACCGTGTTGAAATCGTGCTGGCCGACGAACAGCAGCGCGATCACCGGAACCACCGTGGCCTTGGGCACCGCGTTGAACCCGACCAGAAGCGGATAAAGCGCGTCGCGCATGTATTTCGAGAACCCCATCACCATGCCCAGCGCGGTGCCGAAGGCGACCGCCAGCAACAGCCCCACCACGGTGCGCCACAGGGTTTCCCAGCCCTGCGACAGGAACAGGTGGCGGAACCGCCAGAACGCGGGCCAGAGGTCCGAGGGCGCGGCCATGACATAGGTCGGCCAGCCGCGATACCATACCAGCCATTCCCAGGCGGCCAGCAGCACGGCGATGGCGATCAGGGGCGGGGCGATCTTGCGCAGGGTCTCCATCAGCGGGCCTCCGTGACCGGCTGGCGGCCCTGCGCGATCTCGATCTGGTCGCGCAGCGTGGCCAGCATGGCGACCGCCTCGGGTTCATACAGCATGGAAATGGGCCGGGGCGCGGGCTGTTCGACCTTCATCCGGTATTGCACCCTTGCCGGGCGGTCGGACAGCACGATGACCTCGTCGGCCAGATAGACGCTTTCGCGCAGGTCATGGGTGATCAGCAGCGCGGTGAACGGCTCTTCGGCCCGCAGCCGGTGCATGAGCTGCCACAGATCCTCGCGGGTGAAGGCGTCGAGCGCGCCGAAGGGTTCGTCCATGATCAGTACCTCGGGCTTGTGAACGATGGAGCGGCAGAGCGAGGCCCGCTGCCGCATCCCGCCCGACAGTTCCGAGGGCCGCTTGTCCTCGAACCCGGCAAGGCCCACCAGCGCCAGCAACTCCCGCGCCCGCGCCTCCTTCTTCGCCTTCGGCATCCCCGGTGCGACGATCTCCAGCGGCAGGATCACGTTTTGCAGGATGGTGCGCCACTCCAGCAGCACCGGGTTCTGGAACGCCATGCCCACGGTCTTGCGCGGCGATTTCACCCGCTCGCCGTGCAGCCAGACCTCGCCCGTATCGGGCTTCATCAGCCCGGCGATCAGCCGCGTGAGCGTGGACTTGCCGCAGCCCGAGGGGCCGACCACGGCGCAGAACGCGCCCTCCGGGATCGACAGCGCAAGATCGTCGAGTACCGGAAGCGGGCCGGCTGCGGTATGATAGGCGTGGGTCACGCCGCGGATTTCGACAAGATCGGACATGGCGGCGGCGCGGCCTCCTGACAGGTTCGGGAAGGAAAAGGGGGGGGCGCGGGCCGCGCGCCCCCGGGCCGGATCAGTCCGACAGGGCCAGGCTGCCGTCATCGGGCAGATAGGCGTCGGTATAGTAGAGATCGGGCGTCGGATCGTTCTCGAACTCGTAGATTTCCTTCAACTGTTCGATCGAGCGGGCATAGCGGTCCGGATCGATCCCGCCCATGCCGTTTTCCCGCACCCAGTCGGTCAGCACATTGGCATCGAGCGCCAGTTGCAGCCGCCGGGTCTCCAGTTCCAGATCCGAAGCGGGGGTGCGCGGGATCATCTGCGCCACCGCCGCCGCCGGGTCGTCTATCGCATCCTGCCAGCCCTTCGCGGTGGCGCGGATGAAGCCGGTGACCAACTCCGGGTTCGCGCTTGCGAAGTCGGTGTTCACGATCACCGCGTTGCCGTAATATTCCACCCCGTAATCGGCCATCAGGAAGACCGAGATATCATCCTCGGGCACGCCGAGTCGCGAGAGCCCGAGGAACACCGAGAAGGAAAACCCCGTCACCGCATCGACCTGCCCTTCGGCCAGCATCGGCTCGCGCGTGGGGAAACCCACCGGCTCCACCGTGATCCGGTCCATGTCCAGATCGTTGGCGCGGGCGAAGGCGGGGAACTGCGACCAGGCCCCGTCGGGCGGCGGCGCGCCCAGCACCCGGCCGTGGATGTCGTGCAGCGTCTCGATCCCCCGCGACTTGCGCCCGACCATCGAGGCGGCGGGCTTGTCATAGACCATCATCACCGCGGTCACGGGCGCGCCGGGGTTCTGGTCAAGAAACCGCGCGATCGAGTTCATGTCGGCGAAGCCGAAGGGAAAGGCGCCGGTCGCCACCTTGGGAATCGCGTCGAGCGAGCCCTGTCCGGCCTGGATCTCGACCGTCATGCCCTCGGCGGCGTAATGGCCGTTGTCGATGGCGGCGAAATAGGGTGCGGCCGGTCCCTCGAACCGCCAGTCGAGCGCGAAGTTGATCGGGGTCTGGGCGGCGGCGGCGCCGGTCAGGGCAAGGCCCGCGGCCAGCGGGGCGATAAAGCGTTGAAACACCGGATACCTCCTGTCGTTTTCTTTCTGCTGCGGATCGTTTCGCGCGGCTGTCGGGGATGTTCCGGGCCGCGCGCCGCCCACATGCCTTTCCGCAGCAAAGCAGAGCGGCCCGCCCGAAATCAAGGCAAATCATCGGCGGGCAGCGCGAATCGGGCCAGTTCAACCGTGGGTGGTGGCGGAAAGCGCGGCGACGACGGGGCTGAAACCGGCGGCCTTCAGCGAGGCCCCGCCGACCAGCGCGCCATCGACCTCCGGCAGCGCGAAGATCGCGGCGGCATTGCCGGGCTTGACCGACCCGCCGTAAAGGATCGGCACTACCCCCGCCGCCGGGCCGAACCGCGCGGTCAGGCGTTCGCGCAGGAAACCGTGGGCGGCGGCGATCTCGTCAGGGGCGGGGGTGCGGCCGGTGCCGATGGCCCAGACCGGCTCGTAGGCGATCACCAGCGCCGCCGGGTCGGCCGTGCCGGGCAGCGATCCGGCAAGCTGTGCCCCGAGCATGTCGAGCGTCCGGCCCGCATCGCGCTCGGCCTCGGTCTCGCCAAGGCAGATCACCGGGATCAGCCCCCCGGCGATGGCGGCCCCGGCCTTGGCGGCGACCAGCGCGTCGCTTTCGCCATGATCGGTGCGGCGTTCGGAATGGCCGAGAATCACATGGGATGCCCCGGCATCGCGCAGCATCGCGGCGGAGATGTCGCCGGTATGCGCCCCCGCCGCCGCCGGGTGGCAATCCTGCCCGCCCAGCGCGATCCGGCCCGCCGCGACCCCGGCCATCCGGTGCAGCAGCGTCGCGGGCGGGCAGATCAGGACATCGCAGCCGGGCCGGCCGGCAGGCAGGGCGGGGGGCAGCGCGGCGATCAGCGCCGTCACCTCGGCCAGATCGGCGGCGGTGCCATGCATCTTCCAGTTTCCGGCGGCCAGCTTGCGGCGCATGTCTGCCTCATCCGTGGTTGTACGGGCAGCAATAGGGGATTCGCGCGCCGGGGGGAACCGCCGCGCGCAATGTTCTCTCAGGTCGCCGCGCCGCCGACCGTCAGCCCGCCGATCAGCAGCGAGGGCTGCCCCACCCCCACCGGCACCCATTGCCCCTGCTTGCCGCAGTTGCCGATCCCCGGGTCCAGCGCCATGTCGTTGCCGATCCCGCGCACCATGCGCAGCGCGGTCGGGCCGTCGCCGATCAGTGTCGCGCCCTTGACCGGGGCGCCGATCACGCCGTTCTTCACCCGGTACGCCTCGGTGCAGGAGAACACGAACTTGCCGTTGGTGATATCGACCTGCCCGCCGCCGAAGCCGACCGCGTAGATGCCGTCCTTCAGATCGGCAAGCATCGCCGCCGGGTCGGAAACGCCCGACAGCATGTAGGTGTTGGTCATGCGCGGCATCGGGATATGGGCGTGGCTTTCGCGCCGCCCGTTGCCGGTGGGCGCCACCCCCATCAGCCGGGCGTTCTGGCGGTCCTGCATGTAGCCGGTCAGGATGCCGTCCTCGATCAGCACGGTGCGGCCCGAGGGCGTGCCCTCGTCGTCGATCGAGATCGAGCCGCGCCGGTCCGGCAGCGTGCCGTCGTCGAGCACCGTCACCCCCGGCGCCGCCACCCGCTGCCCCATCAGCCCGGCAAAGGCCGAGGTGCCCTTGCGGTTGAAATCGCCCTCGAGCCCGTGGCCCACCGCCTCGTGCAGCAGGATGCCCGGCCAGCCGGGGCCGAGCAGCACATCCATCACCCCCGCGGGCGCATCCACCGCGCCGAGGTTCACCAGCGCGATGCGCAGCGCCTCGCGCACCGTGTCCCGCCAGCGGCCGGACTCCATCAGCGGCGCCAGCCCGTGACGGCCGCCCCCCCCGGCGCTGCCCTGTTCGCGCCGCCCGCCCTCATCGACGATGACTGCGACATTAAGCCGCGCCATGGGCCGCGTATCGGCCAGGCGCAGCCCCTCGGGGCGCAGGATTTCCACCTCCTGGAAGCTGGCGGAAAGGCTGGCCGTGACCTGCACCACCCGCGGATCGAGCGCGCGGGCGAAGGCGTCGATTTCGCGCAGCAGATCGATTCGCGCGGCGAAGACACTGCCCGCCAGCGGGTCGGCGTCGCTGTAAAGGCGGCGGTTGGTACCGGCGGGCGGCGGTGCCATCACCCCGCCGCCGCTGCCCACCGCAAGCCGTGCGGTGGCGGTGGCGCGGCGCAACGCTGCTTCGGAAATCTCGGTGGAATGGGCGTATCCGGCGACCTCTCCGCTGACCGCGCGCAGCCCGAAACCCTCGGACGCGTCATAGCTGGCCGAGCGGATGCGCCCGTCGTCAAGCACCAGTGCTTCGGAGCGGCGGCGCTCCAGGAACAGTTCGCCATCCTCGGCCCCCGCAAGCGCGTCGCGCAAAAGCCGCAGAGCCGCGCCCTCGTCGATCAGGGTTTCGAACGGGCGGAAAGGGTCGTCAACCATGGCTGTCCTTGATCTAGGTCATGCAGGGACGGATTGTCGCAATGATTAGCTTGTCCCTACGCGCACAATATGGTTTCACCAAGACATGGGAACAACGGGATTCTGCCCGGCGTGCCGGGGAGATGCCAGAAAGATCCTGAAAGATGCGGTGACAAGGCCGCGCCATGCACGGGAACACACGGGAACTGAACATGCGATTTTGGACCTCATTCGCGGGCTTCGGCGCCGCCGCAGCCGCCCTTGCAGCCGCCCCCGCCGCGCTCGCGCAGGAGGGGCTTGCGGTCATCGGCGTACCCCAGCCCCGCGGCATCGGGTTCCAGCCCGCCGCGACCGAACTTGCCCGCGATCTCCAGTGGCTCGACGGGATGATCCTGTGGATCATCACCGGGGTGACCGTCCTGGTGACCGGGCTGCTGCTGATCGTGGCGGTGCGCCACAACAGAAGGGTAAACCCGACGCCCGCGCGCTTTACCCACAACACGACGCTGGAAATCGGCTGGACGCTGGTCCCGGTGCTGATCCTGGTGTTCATCGGCGCCTTCTCGCTGCCGGTGCTGTTCAAGCAGATGGAAATTCCGGAAGCCGACGTGACCGTCAAGGTCACCGGCAAGCAATGGTTCTGGACCTACGAATACCCCGACCATGAGATGGAATTCGACAGCTACATGATCGGCGCCCCGGCGACCGGCGGCGACTACCGCCTGACCCCCGAGGTCGAGGCCGACCTGGTGGCGGCGGGCTATTCGCGCGACGAATTCCTGCTGGCGACCGACACGGCCATGGTGGTGCCGGTGGGCAAGAACGTGGTGGTGCAGGTGACCGGCGCCGACGTCATCCATTCCTGGACCGTCCCGGCCTTCGGGGTAAAGCAGGACGGCGTGCCGGGGCGGCTGGCCGAGCTGTGGTTCAACGCCGAGGAAGAGGGCGTCTATTTCGGCCAGTGTTCGGAACTGTGCGGCATCGCCCACGCCTATATGCCGATCACCGTCAAGGTCGTCAGCGAAGCGGCCTATGAGGAATGGCTCGACGCCACGATCGAGGAATACGGCGGCATCCCGCGCAACACCGACCTGGCCGCGGCGAACTGAGCAAGGGGCGGGATGCGGGAAAAACCGCGAAACCAGCAGCAAGGCAGGGGCGCGGCCGCGCAAGGGCCGCACCCCGGCAGGGGGGGTGACAAGCCCCCATCGGGAGACGACCGGAAATGAGTGACATGCGCGCCGATGACATGACCGGCATGATGGGCCGCCCCGCCGGGGCCGCCCCCGAACGGGCGGGTGAGGCCGGATTCGGCGATTACCTCGCGCTTCTGAAGCCGCGGGTGATGTCGCTGGTGGTGTTCACCGCGCTGGTGGGCCTGCTGGTCGCGCCGGGCGGGGTGCATCCGTTCATCGCGCTGGCCTCGATCCTGTTCATCGCGCTGGGCGCGGGGGCTTCGGGCGCGCTCAACATGTGGTGGGATGCCGATATCGACGTGGTGATGAAGCGCACCCGGTCGCGCCCCGTGCCCGCCGGGCGGGTGGACGCGGGCGAGGCGCTGGGGCTTGGCCTTGCGCTTTCGGGAATCGCGGTGGTGATGCTGGGGCTTGCGGCCAACTGGCTGGCGGCCGGGCTGCTGGCCTTCACCATATTCTTCTATGCGGTGATCTATACCATCTGGCTCAAGCGGCTGACACCGCAGAACATCGTGATCGGCGGCGCCGCCGGGGCCTTCCCGCCGATGATCGGCTGGGCGGTGGCCACCGGGGGCGTGTCGCTGGAAAGCGTGATGATGTTCCTTCTGATCTTCATGTGGACGCCGCCGCATTTCTGGGCGCTGGCGCTGTTCATGAACTCGGATTACGAGAAGGCGGGCGTGCCGATGCTGACCGTGACCCACGGGCGGCGGGTGACGCGCAACCATGTGCTGGTCTATACGCTGGCGCTGGTGCCCTTCGCGATCGGCACCGCCTTCACCGGGATCGGCGGGCCGGTCTATCTGGCCACCGCGCTGGTCCTGAACGCGATCTTCGTCACCGGGGCCTGGCGGATCTGGCGCCGCGACGAGGCGGCGGCCGGGGCCGACCGCTACGCGGCGGAAAAGCGGTTCTTCGCCTTCTCGCTGCTGTATCTGTTCCTGCATTTCGGGGCGCTTCTGGCCGAGGCCGCGCTGCGTCCCTTCGGGTTCGGGGGATGGTGATGGCCTTCCGTCCGGATCACGAGATTCACCGCCGCCGCTTCGGCCGCAACCTCGGGTTGGGGCTGGTGCTGGCGGCATTCGTGGCGCTGGTGTTCGGGCTTACCATCGTCAAGGTTTCGCTGACCGGGCCCGAGGCGCTGGAAGGCTTCGACCATACGCTGCGCCCGGGGCTGGTGTCACCTCAGGAGGCGCAGTGATGGCCGGGCCGAAACTTTCCTCGCAACAGGCGACCGCGCTGCGGCTGACCGGCGTTGCCGTGCTGATGGCGTCGCTGTCGTTCGCCGCGGTGCCGTTCTACGACTGGTTCTGTCGCGTCACCGGCTTCGGCGGCACCACCGGCGTGTCGGTCGCGGCGCCCGGCGCGGTGCTCGACCGCACCATGCGGGTGCGCTTCGACGCATCGAAGGATCGCGACATGCCCTGGGAGTTCCGCCCGGCGCAGCGCGAGATGGAGATCCGCATCGGCGAGGTCGGGCTGGCCTTCTACGAAGCCTACAACCCCACCGACAAGCCCATTGCCGGAACGGCGAGCTACAACGTCGCCCCGTTCTCGGCCGGGGGCTATTTCGCCAAGATCGACTGTTTCTGCTTCGAGATGCAGGTGCTGCAACCCGGCGAACGGATGATGATGCCGGTGACCTTCTACATCGACCCGGAAATCGTCGATCACCGCGAGGCGAAGTATCTCCGGCAGATCACCCTGTCCTACACATTCCACAAGACCGACATCCCCGAGGACACTGCGGCCCTTGCGCCGCAGGGGCCGCGGGCGGTGGCGAACTAGAAGATCCAGCGAGGGACCGCGATCATGGCGCATTCCAAGAACCACGACTACCATATCCTGCCGCCGTCGCTCTGGCCGCTGCTTGGCGGGGTGAGTGCCTTTGTCATGCTGTTCGGGGCGGTGATGTGGATGAAGGACATCACGCCATGGATGTTCTTCATCGGGCTGGCCGCGGTGCTTTACACCATGTTCGGCTGGTGGTCCGAGGTGGCGCACGAAGGCCAGACCGGCGATCATACCCCGGTGGTCCAGGTGGGGCTGCGCTATGGCTTCATCCTGTTCATCATCTCCGAGGTGATGTTCTTCACGGCCTGGTTCTGGAGCTTCTTCAAACACGCGCTTTATCCGATCCATCCCGACGGGATCTCGCCGATGGTCGATGGCCCATGGCCGCCGGCGGGGATCGAGACCTTCGACCCCTGGCACCTGCCGCTGATCAACACGCTGATCCTGCTGTGCTCGGGCGCGGCGGCGACCTGGGCGCATCATGCGCTGGCGCATGAGAACAATCGCCGCGATCTGGTGACCGGGCTGGCGCTGGCGATCGCGCTGGGGGTGCTGTTCACGCTCTTTCAGGCTTATGAATACAGCCATGCGGGCTTCGGTTTCGCCGGCAACATCTACGGCGCCAACTTCTTCATGGCCACCGGGTTCCACGGGTTCCATATCGTCATCGGCACGATCTTCCTGACGGTCTGTCTGGTGCGCGCGATCAAGGGCCATTTCACCCAGCAGCAGCATGTGGGGCTGGAGGCGGCGGCCTGGTACTGGCACTTCGTCGATGTGGTCTGGCTGTTCCTGTTCTTCGCGATCTACGTCTGGGGCCGCTGATCCGGGCGGGCCGGCCCTTGCGGGCCGGGACGGCATGAGGCTAAGGGAGGGCGCGGGCCGGATGGTCCGCGCTTTCGCTTTCCGCCCCGGCGGCGGCGCGGGCGGAGGGTGCGGAATCGAGTATTTGGGGCAAGATGAAGTTCAGGGGGATTCGGTCGTGAACCGGCGGGCGTCTGGCTGGGGGCGGATCGTGCTGCCCTTGATCTTCGGGCTTGCGGGCGCGGCGATCCTGATCGGGCTGGGCACCTGGCAGGTGCAGCGGCTGGCGTGGAAACAGGGCGTGCTGGCCGAGATCGGGGCGCGCATCCTTGATGCGCCGGTCGCGCTGCCCGCGGCGCCGGACCCCGCGGCCGACCGCTACCTCTCCGTAGCGGTCGAGGGCCGCCTGACCGGCGAGGGGCTGGAGGTTCTGGTCAGCCGCAAGCGCATCGGCCCCGGTTACCGGGTGATCGCGGTGCTGGAGACCGGCCCGGAAGCCGGCGGCGGCCGCCGCATCCTGATCGACCGGGGGTTCCTGCCCGAGGCCGCGCGCGGCGCCGCCCGGCCCGAGGGCGGGACCGCGATCACCGGCAACCTGCACTGGCCCGACGAGGTGGACAGTTTCACCCCCGAACCCGACGCGGCCACCGGCCTGTGGTTCGCCCGCGACCTGCCCGCGATGGCGGCGGCGCTGGGAACGGAGGCCGTGCTGGTCGTCCAGCGCGACCCCACGCCGCTTGACGGCGCGGTCGAGCCGATGCCGGTGGACACCGCCTCGATTCCGAACGACCATCTGCAATATGCCGTCACATGGTATCTTCTTGCGCTGGTGTGGCTGGGGATGACAGGGCTGTTCGTCTGGCGTATCTGGCAGCGGCGGGAATGAGGATGATCGGATGAGATACGTCTCCACCAGGGGCGCGGCCCCCGAACTGGATTTCGGGCAAGCGATGATGACCGGGCTTGCCCGCGACGGCGGGCTTTACGTGCCCGGCTCGGTTCCGGTGCTGCGCCCCGGGGAGATCGCGGCGCTGGCGGGGCTGGGCTATGAGGAGGTCGCCTTTCGCATCCTGCGCCCCTTTACCGGCGACACGTTCGGTCCCGACGAGTTGCAGGGGCTGATCGCCGGTGCCTATGCGGGTTTCGCCCATGCCGCCCGCGCGCCGCTGGTGCAGCTTGGCCCCAACCACTTCCTGCTGGAGCTGTTCCACGGCCCGACGCTGGCGTTCAAGGATTTCGCCATGCAGCTGATCGGCCGGATGATGCAGGCGGTGCTGGCCAGGTCGGGCGAGCGGATCACCATCGTCGGCGCCACCTCGGGCGATACCGGATCGGCGGCGATCGAGGCGTTCCGGGGGCTGGCCAACGTCGATGTGTTCATCCTGTTCCCGCATGGCCGGGTGTCCGAGGTGCAGCGCCGCCAGATGACCACGCCCGCGGAAGCGAACGTCCATGCGCTGGCGCTCGACGGCGATTTCGACGACTGCCAGGCGCGGCTGAAGGACATGTTCAACGATTTTTCGTTCCGCGACCGGGTGGGGCTGGCGGGGGTGAACAGCATCAACTGGGCCCGGGTGCTGGCGCAGGTGGTGTATTACTTCACCGCCGCCGTGTCGCTTGGCGCCCCGCACCGCAAGGTCGCCTTCACCGTGCCCACCGGCAATTTCGGCGATATCTACGCCGGCTCCATCGCCCGGGCCATGGGCCTGCCCATCGAGCGGCTGGTGATCGCCACCAACCAGAACGACATATTGCACCGCACGCTCACCACCGGCGAATACCGCACCGGCACGGTCGCGCCCTCGATCAGCCCCTCGATGGATATCCAGGTCTCGTCGAATTTCGAACGTGCGCTGTTCGACGCCTACGGGCGTGACGGCAGCGCGGTGGCGCGGCAGATGGAGGAGTTGAAGGCCAGGGGCGGCTTCAACGTCAGCCGGGGCGCGCTGCAATATCTGCGCGACAGCTTCGCCTCGGGCCGCGCTTCGGAGGAGGAGACCACCCACACCATCGCCCGGATGCGGCAGGAGACCGGCGAGGTCCTGTGCCCCCATTCGGCGGTGGGCGTGAAGGTCGCGGCCGAGCATCTGTCCACCGTGCCGATGGTCACGCTGGCCACCGCCCACCCCGCCAAGTTCCCCGATGCGGTCGAGGCCGCCACCGGCAGCCGCCCGGCGCTGCCGCCGCATATGGCCGGGCTGTTCGACCGGCCCGAGCGGGTGACGCGGGTGCCCGACGACCTTGCCGCGCTTCAGGCGCTGATACTGGAAAGGACCGGCCGCGCATGATCCGCCTGACCACGCTTCCCAACGGGTTCCGCATCGTCACCGAGGCGATGCCGGGCCTCATGTCCGCCGCGGTCGGCATCTGGATCACGGCAGGCGGTCGGCACGAGCGGGCCGAGCAGAACGGCATCGCGCATTTCCTTGAGCACATGGCCTTCAAGGGCACCGCAAGGCGCAGCGCCCGCCGGATCGCCGAAGAGATCGAGGACGTGGGCGGCTATATCAACGCCTGGACCTCGCGCGAGATGACCGCCTATTACGCCCGCGTGCTGGAGGCCGACGTGCCGCTCGCGCTCGACGTGATCGCCGACATCGTGCTCAACCCGGCCTTCGACCCGCGCGAGATCGAGGTGGAACGCCATGTGATCCTCCAGGAGATCGGCCAGGCGATGGACACGCCCGACGACGTGATCTTCGACTGGTTGCAGGAGGCCGCCTATCCGAACCAGCCGATGGGGCGCAGCATCCTCGGCCCGTCCGAACGGGTGGGGGCCTTCGGCGCCGCCGACCTGCGCGGTTTCGTGGGCGAACATTACGCGCCGGGGCGGATGATCCTGTCGGCGGCCGGGGCGGTCGATCATGATGCCATCGTGGCGGCGGCCGGGGCGCTGTTCGGCCATCTGTCGCCCGTCGAGGGGCCGGGGCTGGAACCCGCGCGGTTCCACACCGGCGAGCGGCGCGAGCTGCGCGACCTCGAACAGGTGCATTTCACGCTGGCCTTCGAGGCGCCGGGCTACCGCGATCCCGATGTCTACACCGCGCAGGTCTATGCGACCGCGCTGGGGGGCGGCATGTCCTCGCGCCTGTTCCAGACCGTCCGCGAGGAACGCGGCCTGTGCTATTCGATCTTCGCCCAGCCCAGCGCGCATGAGGATACCGGGCTGATCACCATCTATGCGGGCACCGGGGCCGAGGAGATCGCCGAACTCGCCGCGCTGACGGTGGACGAGATGAAGCGCGCCGCCGATGACATGACCGAGGCCGAGGTGGCGCGGGCAAGGGCGCAGATGAAGGCGGGGCTGCTGATGGGGCTGGAAAGCCCCTCGTCGCGGGCCGAGCGGCAGGCGCGGCTCTTGTCGATCTGGGGCAGGGTGCCCGCCCCCGAAGAGGTCGTGGCACGGATCGAGGCGGTGGACCTTGCGGACGTGCGCGGCTTTGCCGCCGGGCTGGCCGGGGATGCGCGGGCGGCGATGGCGGTCTATGGCCCGGCCGACAACGCCCCCTGGCTTGACCACCTGCGCGAGAGGCTGGCCGCCTGATGTTCGGGTTCCGGCGCAGACCCCGGATCGAGACCGAACGGATGAGCCTGCGCCTGCCCGTCCATGGCGATCACCGCGCCTGGGCGGATCTGCGCGAACACAGTGCTGCGTTTCTGAAACCGTGGGAACCGACCTGGGCCGGCGACCACCTGACCCGGCGGGCCTTCACCACGCGGGTCTACTGGTCGGCCCGGGCCGAAGCACAGGGCACGGCGCTGCCGCTGCTGCTGATCCGGCGCGAAGACGGGGTGGTGATGGGCGGGATCACGCTGGACAACATCCGCCGCGGCCCGGCCCAGTCGGGCACCATCGGCTATTGGATCGGCGCGCCCCACGCCCGGCAGGGCTACATGCGCGAGGCCATCGGCGCGCTGGTGCATCACGCCTTTACCGTGCTGGACCTGTCGCGGATCGACGCCGCCTGCCTGCCCGAGAACGCCGCCTCGCGCGGGGTGCTGGAAAAGTCGGGCTTCAAGTATGAAGGCGTGGCGCAAAGCTACCTGCAAATCGCCGGGCGCTGGCGCAACCATGTGCTTTACGCCAACCTGCGCACCGACCGCCGCGGCCGCACCGACGCGGGGTAGGGGCAGGGGGCAGGGCCGTGTGGCCGGGGCCGCGCCGCCGTTTTGCTTGACGCAGATGCGGCTGTCCGGTATTTATTTATTGAACAAGCGTTCATTTCCTTGGGAGGGGGAAAGCCCATGTTCACGGCGTCGATGAACTTCGATCTGGGCGAGGATGTCGCAGCGCTGCGCGAGACCGTGCATCGCTGGGCGCAGGAACGGCTGAGGCCGATGGCCGCCGGGATCGACCGCGACAACATCTTTCCGGCGGAACTCTGGTGCGAGATGGGCGATCTGGGCCTTCTGGGCATCACCGTCCCCGAGGAATATGGCGGCGCCGACATGGGCTATCTGGCGCATGTGATCGCGACCGAGGAAATCGCCCGGGCCTCGGCCTCGGTCTCGCTGTCCTACGGCGCGCATTCCAACCTCTGCGTCAACCAGATCCGGCTGAACGGCAACGCCGACCAGAAGGCGCGCTACCTGCCCGGTCTGGTGTCGGGCGAATCCGTCGGCGCGCTGGCGATGTCCGAGGAAGGGGCGGGCTCGGACGTGGTCGGCATGAGGCTGCGGGCCGAGAAGAAGAACGACCGCTATGTGCTCAACGGCACAAAATACTGGATCACCAACGGGCCGGATGCCGATGTTCTGGTGGTCTATGCCAAGACCGACCCCGAGGCGGGCTCGAAGGGCATCACCGCCCTTCTGGTCGAGAAGTCGATGGCCGGGTTCTCGACCTCGCCCCATTTCGACAAGCTGGGAATGCGGGGGTCGAACACCGGCGAGCTGATCTTCGACGATTGCGAGGTGCCGTTCGAGAACGTTCTGGGCGAGGAAGGCCGCGGCGTGCGGGTGCTGATGTCGGGGCTCGACTACGAACGGGTGGTGCTTTCGGGCATCGGCACCGGGATCATGGCCGCCTGCCTCGACGAGGTGATGCCCTACCTGCGCGAGCGCAGGCAGTTCGGCCAGCCGATCGGGAACTTCCAGCTCATGCAGGGCAAGATCGCCGACATGTACACCGCGATGAACACCGCGCGGGCCTATGTCTACGAGGTGGCGAAAGCCTGCGACCGGGGCGAGGTGACCCGGCAGGACGCCGCCGCCTGCGTGCTCTACGCCAGCGAACAGGCGATGGTGCAGGCGCATCAGGCGGTGCAGGCGCTGGGGGGGGCGGGGTTCCTGAACGACTCCGCCGTCTCGCGCCTGTTCCGCGACGCCAAGCTGATGGAGATCGGCGCGGGCACCAGCGAGATCCGCCGGATGCTGATCGGGCGCGAGCTGATGGGGGCGGGGGGGTGAGCCTAGCCGATGCGGATGTCCTGCCGCGTGTCGGCCAGCGTCCGGCGGGCGGCCTCGGCCAGCACCTCGTCCATCCACTGGTTGATGGATTTGGCCCGCCGCGCGGCAGCCTCCGAGATCAGCCGGTGATGTTCCGGCGTGGTGCGGAAGGCGAGCTTGCCGGAATAGGGTTTTTCCGGCGGACGCCCGGTTTCCGCGCACCAGTCCAGATAGACATCGACCGAGTTGTGGAACGCCTGTTCCAGCTCGTCGATCGAAGCGCCGGCGAAGTGGATCGTGTCGCGCAGGTTGGCAACGATACCGTGGAACAGCCGGTCGTCCTCCTCCAGCCAGATCGTGGGCGTATAGCCTTTATAGGGTTTCATGGGCGTATCCCCGCGTCGATCAGGAACTTGCGCACGGCCTTGACCGCGCCCTTGTCGGTTTCGGGCCTCGGGTGCGGCCGGTGGAACACCACCACCACACCGCCCAGTTCGACCACCACGCGCGACCCGGCGCCTTCGGTGACCCTCGCGCCCAGGGCGCGGAACAGTGTCTCGATCTCGGCCCAGCGGATACTGGACCGGACCGGGTTGGCGAAGATCGCGGCCAGCGTCTGGCGGTGTCGGCTGTTCATTCCTGGCCCCGTGAGCGCCCCTGTGGCGGGTTGCGCCGATCATGGGCCGGGCAGGGTGAACAAAGCGTTAAGCCGCAAACCGCCAAGCCGTTTGCGGGCCGTATCCTCGCTCATGAAAGTAGTATCACAATCTGCTATCGTCAAGGGGCCGCTGCCATGCGTCTGACCTCCTCCGCCCTCACCGGCTCCGAAGCCTTCCGCTTGAACCGCGCCGCCCATCTCGACGCGCTGGAGGGCATCGCCGAAGCCGCCGCGGCGGCGGCCGAAGGCGGCGGACCGAAGGCCCGCGACCGCCATACCGCCCGCGGCAAGCTGCCCCCGCGCGAACGGGTGGCGGACCTGCTCGACCCCGGCTCGCCGTTTCTGGAGATCGGCGCCACCGCCGCGCATGGCATGTATGCGGGCGCCGCCCCCTGCGCCGGGCTGATCTGCGGCATCGGCCGGGTCGAGGGGCAGGAGGTCATGGTCGTCGCCAACGACGCCACCGTGAAGGGCGGCACCTATTACCCGATGACGGTCAAGAAACACCTGCGTGCACAGGAGATCGCGGAACAGAACCGGCTGCCCTGCGTCTATCTGGTGGACTCGGGCGGCGCCAACCTGCCCAACCAGGACGAGGTGTTCCCCGACCGCGACCATTTCGGCCGCATCTTCTACAACCAGGCGCGGATGTCGGCCCGCGGCATCGCCCAGATCGCCGTTGTCATGGGCTCCTGCACCGCGGGCGGGGCCTATGTGCCGGCCATGTCCGACGTGTCTATCATCGTGCGCGACCAGGGCACGATCTTCCTCGCGGGGCCGCCCCTGGTGAAGGCCGCGACCGGCGAGGTGGTCAGCGCCGAAGACCTCGGCGGCGGCGACGTGCATACCCGGCTGTCCGGCGTCGCCGACTATCTGGCCGAGGACGACGCCCATGCGCTGGCGCTGGCGCGGCGCGCGGTGGCGGGGCTGAACCGCGGGAAACCGTCCACCGTGGTGCTGCGGACGCCGGAGCCCCCGGCCTACGACCCCGAGGAGATCCTCGGCATCGTCCCCGCCGACCTGCGCACGCCTTACGACATCCGCGAGGTGATCGCCCGGCTGGTGGACGGCTCCCGCTTCGACGAGTTCAAGGCCCGCTTCGGCGAGACGCTGGTGACGGGCTTCGCCCATCTCGACGGCATCCCGGTGGGCATCATCGCCAACAACGGGGTGCTGTTTTCCGAAAGCGCGCAGAAGGGGGCGCATTTCATCGAACTGTGCAGCCAGCGCGGCATCCCCTTGCTGTTCCTCCAGAACATCACCGGCTTCATGGTCGGGCGCAAATACGAAAACGAAGGCATCGCCCGGCACGGCGCCAAACTGGTGACGGCGGTCGCCACCACGAACGTGCCCAAGGTCACGCTCTTGGTGGGCGGCTCCTTCGGGGCGGGCAATTACGGCATGGCCGGGCGGGCCTATAGCCCGCGTTTCCTCTGGACATGGCCGAACTCGCGCATCTCGGTGATGGGCGGCGAACAGGCGGCCGGGGTGCTCGCCACCGTCAAGCGCGACGGGATCGAGCGCACGGGCGGCACATGGTCGCCCGAGGAAGAGGCCGAGTTCAAGCGCCCCACCATCGAGATGTTCGCGCGGCAAAGCCACCCGCTCTACGCCTCGGCCCGGCTGTGGGACGACGGCGTGATCGACCCGCGCAAGACCCGCGACGTGCTGGCGCTGTCGCTTTCGGCCGCGCTCAACGCGCCCATCGAACCGACGCGCTTCGGCGTGTTCCGGATGTAACTTTCTTGCCTCCGGCGGGAGTATTTGCCGCAAGATGAAGCCCGGAACCGGCTCCCTGCTTCATCTTGCCGGAAATACTCCCGGGGGCGCCGGGTGGTGCGCCACTGGTTCAAGCACCACCCGGCGCGGGGGCAGGCAGCCCCCGGCTCCGACGGTGGCCACAGATGACGAGGACAGGGACATGTTCCGCAAGATTCTGATCGCGAACCGGGGCGAGATCGCCTGCCGTGTGATCGAGACCGCGCGGCGGATGGGGGTGGCCACGGTCGCCGTCTATTCCGACGCCGACGCAGGCGCAAAGCATGTGGCGATGGCCGACGAGGCGGTGCATATCGGCGGGTCCGCGCCGGCGGAAAGCTATCTGCGCGCGGATGCCATCATCACCGCCGCCCGCGCCACCGGGGCCGAGGCCATCCATCCCGGCTACGGCTTCCTGTCCGAGAACCCGGATTTCGTCGATGCGGTCGAGGCGGCGGGACTGGTGTTCATCGGCCCCTCGGCCCGGGCGATCCGTGCCATGGGGCTCAAGGACGCGGCCAAGGCGCTGATGACAAAGGCGGGCGTGCCGGTGGTGCCGGGCTATCACGGCGACAATCAGGAACCCGAACATCTGGCGGGCGCGGCGGATGCCGTCGGCTGGCCCGTTCTGATCAAGGCCGTGGCCGGGGGCGGCGGCAAGGGGATGCGCAAGGTCACGCGCCCCGCTGATTTCGCCGCCGCGCTCGAAAGCGCGAAGAGCGAGGCCCGCACCGCCTTCGGCAACGACGCGGTGCTGATCGAAAAATATGTCGAGAAACCCCGGCATATCGAGGTGCAGGTGTTCGGCGACGGCTCCCGCGCCGTGCATCTGTTCGAGCGCGACTGTTCCTTGCAGCGCCGCCACCAGAAGGTGATCGAAGAGGCTCCGGCACCGGGGATGCCGCCCGCCATGCGCGCGGCAATGGGCGCCGCCGCGGTGCGCGCGGCCGAGGCGATCGGCTATGCGGGTGCGGGCACCATCGAGTTCATCGTCGATGCCTCGGACGGGCTGCGTGAGGACCGCTTCTGGTTCATGGAGATGAACACAAGGCTTCAGGTCGAACACCCGGTGACCGAGGCCGTGACCGGCGTCGATCTGGTGGAATGGCAACTCCGGGTGGCCTCGGGCGAGGCGCTGCCCGCGCGGCAGGAAGATCTGCGGCTCACCGGCCATGCCTTCGAGGCGCGGCTTTATGCCGAGGACGTTCCGGCGGGTTTCCTGCCCGCGACCGGGCGGCTCGACCATCTGGCCTTCCCCGAGGGCGTCCGGGCCGACAGCGGCGTACGCACGGGCGACGTGATCAGCCCGTGGTATGATCCGATGATCGCCAAGATCATCACCCACGGCCCGACCCGCGCCGCCGCCCTTCAGGCGCTGGCCCGGGCGCTGGCGGAAACGCAGGTGGCGGGCTCGGTCACCAACCTCGCCTTCCTCGGCGCGCTGGCGCGGCATCCGGGGTTTGCGGCCGGAGACGTGGACACCGGGCTGATCGAGCGCGACCTCGACGCGCTGATTGCCCCCGTGCCCGAGACCCCTGCGGCCACCGTCGCCGCCGTGCTGGCCGCAGCCGGGGTCTGGGGCGGGGCACCCGCGCATGCCGGTTTCGCGCTGTGGGAGCCGCTGGCGCGGCGCATCCTGCTGGCCCGCGAGGGCGCGGAAATCGCCGCCATGCTGCGGCTCACCGGCCCCGATGCGGCGGAGGTGGAGATCGGCGGCGTGACGCATAGGGCCGAACGCCGCGCCGACGGCTGGCGGATCGACGGCGCCAAGGCGCCGCGTCTGGTCATGGCGGGCGGTGCGATCCATGTCTTCGCCGGGGCCTGCATCAGCTTCACCGCCCCCGACCCGCTGTCGCGCGACGCGGGCGCGCAGGCGGGCGGCAATGTCACGCTCTCGCCCATGCCGGGGCTGGTGAAGGCGGTCTTCGTCACCCCCGGCCAGCAGGTCGCGGCGGGCGACCGGCTTGTCGTGCTTGAGGCGATGAAGATGGAACACGTCCTGACCGCCGGACGCGACGGTGTGGTGGCCGAGGTGCTGGTCGAGCCGGGCGCGCAGGTCGAGGCCGGGGCGGCGCTGATCGCGCTGGAGGAGGGGGAGTGAGCGCGGAGACGATCCGCCTGCATCACGTGCCGCAGGCGCGGTCGTTCCGCGTGTTGTGGTTCCTGCACGAGGCCGGGCTGCCGCATGAGGTGGTGCTGCATTCCTTCTTCGACCGCTCCTTGCGCGCGCCGGATTACCTTGCGCTGTCGCCCGCCGGGCGGGTGCCTGCGGTCGAGATCGGCGGGATGCGGATGGCCGAAAGCGGCGCGATCCTCGAATACCTCGCCGAGACCCGCGCGCCGCAGCTTGGCCGTGCACCGGGCCACCCGGAGCGTGCCGCCTATCTCGAAGCACTGCATTACGCCGAGACCATCGGTCAGCACCTTGCCAACCTGACCCAGCACCATGTCGTGCTGCGCGAGCCGTCGATGCGCTCGCCCACGGTGATGCGGCTGGAGGCCACGCGGCTCGCCCGCGCGCTCGCGCCGCTGGGGCGGGTGGGGGAATGGCAGCTGCCTTCGGGCTTTTCCGCCGCCGATATCGCGTTGGGCTATGGTGTCCACCTGGCGCGGCTGTTCGTGCGGCTGGACGAAATCCCCGGCCTGGCCGAATATCACGCCCGGGCCACCGCGCGCCCCGGCTTCCGCGCGGCGACCGAGGCCGACGGCCCGGCCGAGATCTACCGGCGCGGGTTCTACGCGCCGCCCGAGGAGGATGCATGAGCGAGCGCGTCGAGATATTCGAGGTCGGCCCGCGCGACGGGTTGCAGAACGAGAAACGGCTGATCCCGGCGGCGGAAAAGATCGCGCTGGTCGATGAGCTGTCCCGCGCCGGGTTCCGCCGCATCGAGGTGACGAGCTTCGTCAGCCCGAAATGGGTGCCGCAGATGGCCGACGCGGCCGAGGTGCTGGCGGGGATCGCCCGCGCGCCCGGCGTGCGCTACGCCGCGCTGGCGCCGAACCTCAGGGGTTACGAGGCCGCGCTTGCCGCGCGCGCGGACGAGGTGGCGATCTTCGCCGCCGCTTCGGAGGGGTTCTCGAAGGCCAATATCAACGCCACCATTGCCGAAAGCCTCGACCGTTTCCGCCCGGTCGCCGAACGCGCGGCGGCAGACGGGATGCGACTGCGCGGCTATGTCTCCTGCGTGACCGACTGCCCCTATGACGGGCCGGTCGCCCCCGCCGCGGTGGCCAGGGTGGCGGCGGCGCTGCGCGACATGGGCTGTTACGAGGTCAGCCTCGGCGATACCATCGGCCGGGCGCGCCCGGCGCAGATCGCTGCCATGCTGGGTGCGGTGCTGGACGAGTTGCCCCCCGACCGCCTCGCCGGGCATTACCACGACACCGGGGGAAGGGCGCTCGACAACATCACCGTCTCGCTGGAACTGGGGCTGCGGGTGTTCGACGCCGCGGTGGGGGGCTTGGGCGGCTGCCCCTATGCGCCCGGCGCGGCCGGGAATGTCGCGACCGAGGCGGTGGCGGCGCATCTGGCGCGGCTCGGGCTGGAGACCGGGCTGAACATGGCGGTCCTGGACCGTGCCGCCGTCATGGCCCGCGCCATGCGTACGGCTTGAGACAGACGAAGGAAAACCGATGTCCGAAACCATCACCATCGACACCGACGCTCGCGGCGTCGCCACGCTGACCCTGAACCGGCCCGACAGGCACAATGCGCTTTCGGCCGCGATGATCGCCGAGATCACCGAAGCCGCCGGGCGGCTTGGGCGCGATCCGGCGGTGCGGGTGGTGGTGCTGGCGGCGGCGGGCGAGAGCTTCTGCGCCGGGGGTGACCTGGGCTGGATGCGCGAGCAGATGGCCGCCGATGCCGCGACAAGGGCGCGCGAGGCGACGAAACTGGCGATGATGTTGCAGGCGCTCAACACCCTGCCGAAACCGCTGATCGGCCGGGTGCAGGGCAATGCCTTCGGCGGCGGGATCGGCATGATGTCGGTCTGCGACGTGGCGGTGGGGGCGGACACCGCGCGGTTCGGCCTGACCGAGACCCGGCTGGGGCTGATCCCCGCCACCATCGGCCCCTATGTGCTGGCGCGGATGGGCGAGGCGATGGCGCGCCGCGTGTTCATGTCCGCACGGCTTTTTGGCGCGGAGGAGGCGGTCCGGCTCGGCCTGCTGGCGCGGGCGGTCCCCGCCGAAGGGCTCGACGCGGCGGTCGAGGCCGAGGTGCGGCCCTGTCTCGCCTGCGCCCCCGGCGCGGTGGCGGCGGCCAAGGCACTGACCCGCCGCCTCGGCCCGCCGATCGACGAGGCGGTGATCGCCGAAACGATCGAGGCGCTGGTGCGCTGCTGGGAAGGCCCCGAAGCATCCGAGGGCATCGACGCCTTCTTCGACAAGCGCAAGCCCGCCTGGGCGCAGGGCGGGGGCTGACGAAGGGGCAGGGGAGGCTCCCGCCCCCTTGTGGCGCGCTTGCGCGCGCCACAAGGGGGCGGGCCAAGCGCCGCGCTTGCGCGCGGCGATCCGGGGCGGCCACGGGCCGCCCGTTTGGGCTGGAACCTTCCACTGGAAGGTTTTCAGTGGCGAACAATTGGCCGCAGGCCAAGAGGGGGCGGACAGCCCCTTGCCCGTCCCGCCGCCAAGCCGTTCGGCGGAGCGGTGCGACTCACCCCCGCCGCGCTGCGGCATGGTGGCGCTACCAGCCGGGCGGGGCTGCGACACTTTGACTGCACACCATCGCATACAGCCGTGGAATCCGGGGTTCGACGGGCGGTTCCGGCGCCCGGCCTCGGTTGACCGCGGCAGGGGGGCGGAGTAAACGGGGCGGGCGGAACACCGCACGCAGGCCACGCAAGCCGAAGGAGCAAGCCTTGGACGCGCTTCTGAGAGAATATCTTCCCATCCTGATCCTTCTGGCCCTGGCGGTCGGGCTCGGCCTGGTGCTGATCCTCGCCGCCGCGATCCTTGCCGTGCGACGGCCCGACCCGGAAAAGGTCTCGGCCTACGAATGCGGCTTCAACGCCTTCGACGACGCACGGATGAAATTCGATGTGCGCTTCTACCTGGTGGCGATCCTGTTCATCATCTTCGACCTTGAGGTGGTGTTCCTGTTCCCCTGGGCGGTGGCTTTCGCGGATATTTCCATGACCGCCTTCTGGTCGATGATCGTTTTCCTTGCGGTGCTGACCGTGGGCTTCGCCTATGAATGGAAGAAGGGGGCGCTGGAATGGTCGTGACGGCAAATCCGCTGCAAACCGGGGCCAATACCGCGGGCGCCGACCGCGAGGTGGCGACCCGGGCGCTCAACCGGGAATTGCAGGACAAGGGCTTCCTGCTGACCTCGACCGAGGACATCATCAACTGGGCGCGCAACGGCTCCTTGCACTGGATGACCTTCGGGCTGGCCTGCTGCGCGGTCGAGATGATCCAGCTTTCCATGCCGCGCTACGATCTGGAACGATTCGGCACCGCGCCGCGCGCCAGCCCGCGGCAATCCGACCTGATGGTGGTCGCGGGCACGCTGACGAACAAGATGGCCCCGGCGCTGCGCAAGGTCTATGATCAGATGCCCGAACCGCGCTATGTGATCTCGATGGGCTCCTGCGCCAATGGCGGCGGCTATTACCACTACAGCTATTCGGTGGTCCGGGGCTGCGACCGGGTGATCCCGGTCGATATCTACGTTCCCGGCTGCCCGCCCACGGCCGAGGCCTTGCTTTACGGTATCCTGCAATTGCAGCGGAAGATCCGCCGCACCGGCACCATCGAGCGCTGAGGGGATGGGAAAATGACCGAGGCCCTTGCGACCCTTGCCGCCCATATCGAGGCCCGCCATGCGGTGCTCGACAGCCGCATCGCGTTCGGTGAACTGACGCTGACCGTCGCGCCCGACACCATCCCGGCGCTGGTCGAGTTCCTGCGCAGCGATCCCGATTGCCGGTTCACCACGCTGATCGACATCACCGCCGTCGATCATCCCGAACGGGCCGAGCGTTTCGACGTGGTATGGCACCTGCTTTCCATGCGCACCAACCGGCGCATCCGGCTGAAGGCGCCCGTGGGCGAAGAGGCCATGGTGCCCTCGGTCACCGGCATCCACCCCGGCGCCAACTGGTTCGAGCGCGAGGTGTTCGACATGTTCGGCATCCTGTTCTCGGGCCACCCCGACCTGCGGCGGCTTTTGACCGACTACGGTTTCCGCGGCCATCCGCTGCGCAAGGATTTCCCGACCACCGGCTATACCGAAGTCCGCTACGACGAGGCGCTGAAGCGGGTGGTCTATGAACCCGTGAGCCTGGTGCAGGAATACCGCCAGTTCGACTTCATGTCGCCCTGGGAAGGTGCGGAATATATCCTGCCGGGCGACGAGAAGGGCCAGCAGTGATGGCGCTTCCGGTGGTCATGTTCGGGATCGGCGCGACGAAGGCGGGCACGTCCTGGCTTCATCGTTACCTGTCCGACCACCCCGATTGCGCCATGTCGCCGCTCAAGGAACTGCATTATTTCGACCGGGCCGAGGTCAACGCGCTTCCGGGCGAGGTCCGCAGGCTCAAGGCCAAGCGGGCGAAGCTGGCCGAAGAACTGGCCGGGGCGGAGGCGAGGAAACGCGACGGACTTCTGGCCGGGATCGCTGCCATCGACCGTTTCCTGCCGGTGCTGCGGCTGGGGCGCGAGGATCGCGCGGCCTATCTGGCGTTTCTGACCGGCGGGACCGGGGGGCGCAGGCTGGTGGGCGACATCACCCCTTCCTACGCGCTGACCGCGCCTGAAACGCTGGCGCGGATGCAGGGGATCGCCCCCGAGGTGCGCTTCGTCTACCTGCTGCGTGATCCGGTGGACCGGCTCTGGTCGCATCTGCGGATGCTGGCGCAGCGGGCCGGGGCGGCGGGCGCGGCGCTTCAGGCCCGGGCCGAGGCGATCTTCGACGCCTGGGCGCGCGGCGACCATCCCGAGGTTGACGCGCGCGGCGACTACGCGGGCGCGCTGGCGAAGTTCGCGCGGGCGCTGCGGCCGGATACCCTGTTCACCCAGTTCTACGAGACCCTGTTCAGCGACGCGGCCATGACCCGGCTGTGCCGGTTCCTCGGGATCGCGCCGCAACCGGGGCGCTACGGGCGCAGGGTTCACGCCGGTCCCGAGGCGGCGCTGAGCACCGGGCGGCTTGCGGTCGCGCGGTCGCGGCTCGCCCTCCAATATGCCGAAGTGGCCGCGCGGCTGGGGCCCTTGCCCCGGCGCTGGCTTGAAAATTGCAGCGAGGCAACGAGATGATGGACGGCGCATTCGACGACGCCCTGACCGGCGAACAGCAGATCCGCAATTTCAACATCAACTTCGGCCCGCAGCACCCTTCGGCGCACGGGGTTCTGCGCATGGTGCTGGAGCTGGACGGCGAGATCGTGGAACGCGCCGACCCGCATATCGGGCTTTTGCATCGCGGCACCGAAAAGCTGATGGAATCGCGGACTTACTTGCAGAACCTGCCCTATTTCGACCGGCTGGACTACGTTGCGCCGATGAACCAGGAACACGCCTGGTGTCTGGCGATCGAGCGGCTGACCGGGACCGAGGTGCCGCGCCGGGCGCAGCTGATCAGGGTGCTGTTCTCGGAAATCGGCCGGTTGCTGAACCACCTGATGAACGTCACCACCGGCGCGATGGACGTGGGCGCGCTGACCCCGCCGCTGTGGGGGTTCGTCCCGCGCGAGGAACTGATGGTGTTCTATGAGCGCGCCTGCGGGGCGCGGCTCCACGCCGCCTATTTCCGCCCCGGCGGCGTGCATCAGGATCTGCCCGCCGGCCTGGTCGAGGATATCGCCGAATGGACCGAGACCTTCCCGAAGGTGCTCGAAAATATCGACGGGCTTCTGACCGAGAACCGCATCTTCAAGCAGCGCACCGTCGATATCGGCGTGGTCAGCGAACAGGATGCGCTCGACTGGGGGTTCTCGGGGGTGATGTTGCGCGGTTCGGGCCTTGCCTGGGATCTGCGCCGGGCCCAGCCCTATGAATGCTATAACGAGTTCGACTTCCAGATCCCGGTCGGCACCAGGGGCGACTGCTACGACCGTTACCTGTGCCGGATGCAGGAGATGCGGGAATCGACCGGGATCATCCGGCAGGCCTGCGCGAAACTGCTGGCCGAACCGGGCGACGTGTTGGCGCGCGGCAAGATCACGCCGCCCAAACGCGCCGACATGAAGACCTCGATGGAGGCGCTTATCCATCACTTCAAGCTTTACACCGAGGGTTTCCACGTCCCGGCGGGCGAGGTTTACGCGGCGGTCGAGGCCCCGAAGGGCGAGTTCGGCGTCTATCTGGTCGCGGACGGCACCAACCGGCCCTACCGCGCCAAGATCCGCGCCCCCGGATACGCCCATCTTCAGGCGATGGACCATCTGGCCCGCGGCCACCAGCTTGCCGACGTGTCCGCCATCATCGCCACGATGGACGTGGTGTTCGGGGAGATCGACCGATGACCCGGCTTCCGCCCGTCGTGCCGACCTTGCTTTCCGCCTTCATGCTGCTGATGCGCTAAGGAATATTCGATGCTGCGCCGCCTGCACCCCGTTCAACCCGAAAGCTTCGCCTTCACCCCCGCCAACCAGGCATGGGCCGAGGCGCAGATCACCAAATACCCCGAGGGCCGTCAGGCCAGCGCGGTGATTGCGCTGTTGTGGCGGGCGCAGGAGCAGGAACGCTGGCTTTCCCGCGCCGCGATCGAGCATATCGCCGACATGCTGGGCATGGCCTATATCCGGGTGCTGGAGGTTGCGACCTTCTACTTCATGTTTCAGTTGCAACCCGTTGGTTCGGTGGCGCATTTCCAGATCTGCGGCACCACGACCTGCATGGTCTGCGGCGCCGAGGACCTGATGGCCGTCTGCCGCGAGAAGATCGCGCCGGAACCCAACCAGCTTTCCGCCGACGGCCGGTTCTCGTGGGAGGAGGTCGAATGTCTCGGGGCCTGCTCGAATGCGCCGATGGCGCAGATCGGCAAGGATTACTACGAGGATCTGACGGCGGAGCGTTTCGCCGGGATCATCGACGAACTGGCCGCGGGCAAGGTGCCGGTGCCGGGGCCGCAGAACGGCCGCTATGCGTCGGAACCGCTTGGGGGCCTGACCAGCCTGACCGAATTCGAAAGCGGCCGCACCCAATACAACGCCTCGGCGCAGGCGGCGGTCGATCTGGGCGACACGATCAAGCGCATCGACGGGACCGAGGTGCCGTTGCTGACCCCGTGGCTGGGCAAATCCGCCAGGGCCAGTGCAGCCCCGGCCAGGCCCGAGGCGGAACTCGAACCCGCCCCGGTGCCCGTCGGCACCCGTCCGGCGGCGCTGGAGACCGCGCGGGGGGGGGAGCCCGACGATCTAAAGGAAATCAAGGGGATCGGCCCGAAACTTGAGGCGCTCTGCCACCGGCTCGGCTTTTATCATTTCGACCAGATCGCCGCATGGACCGAGGCGGAAATCGCTTGGGTCGATGACAATCTCGAAGGGTTCAAGGGCCGGGTGACCCGTGACGAATGGGTGGCGCAGGCCCGCGCGCTCGCGGCGGAAAACAAGGCGGGGAAGGCTTGAGCCATGGTCGTCACCCCCGAGGAAGACCGGCATCTTTCGCGGCAGGCGCGGCTTGTGGCCGTGGTCATCGCCGCGTCGGTCTGCCTCTGGATGGGGGCGCAATGGTTGGGTGGCCGCATGGGCTGGGAGGCGCGCTATGTCTTCCTGTTCGACCTTCTGGCGCTGGCGGCGCTTGTGTGGTCGCTGATCGTGACCTGGCGGATCTGGCGCAGGCGCCGGGCGAATTGAGGATACACGGATGCTGACGGATCAGGACCGGATTTTCACCAACCTCTACGGGATGCACGACCGTTCGCTGGCCGGTGCGAAAAAGCGCGGCCACTGGGACGGCACCGCCGGGATCATCGCCCGGGGCCGCGACGCCATCGTGGACGAGATGAAGGCCAGCGGCCTGCGCGGCCGGGGCGGCGCGGGCTTCCCCACCGGCATGAAGTGGTCCTTCATGCCCAAGGAAAGCGATGGCCGCCCGTCCTATCTGGTCATCAACGGCGACGAATCCGAGCCTGCGACCTGCAAGGACCGCGAGATCATGCGCCACGATCCGCATACGCTGATCGAGGGTGCGCTGATCGCCGGTTTCGCCATGGGCGCGCATACCGGCCATATCTACATCCGGGGCGAATTCATCCGCGAACGCGAAGCGCTGCAAGCGGCGATCGATGAATGTTACGACGCCGGGCTGCTGGGGCGGAACGCGGCGGGCTCGGGCTGGGACTTCGATCTTTACGTCACCCACGGCGCCGGGGCCTATATCTGCGGCGAGGAAACCGCGCTGCTGGAGTCGCTCGAAGGCAAGAAGGGAATGCCGCGGATGAAGCCGCCGTTCCCGGCGGGCGCGGGGCTTTACGGCTGTCCGACCACGGTGAACAACGTCGAATCCATCGCCGTGGTGCCGACGATCCTGCGGCGCGGGGCGGAATGGTTCGCGGGCTTCGGCCGTCCGAACAACGCGGGCGTCAAGCTGTTCGGCCTGACCGGCCACGTCAACAACCCCTGCGTGGTCGAGGAATCGATGTCGATCCCGATGCGCGAGCTGATCGAGAAACACGGCGGCGGCATTCGCGGTGGCTGGAAGAACCTCAAGGCGATCATCCCCGGCGGTGCAAGCTGCCCGGTCCTGCCCGCGCATCTGTGCGAAGACGCGATCATGGATTTCGACGGGATGCGGGCGCTGCAATCCAGCTTCGGCACCGCCTGCATGATCGTGATGGATCAGCAGACCGACATCATCAAGGCGATCTGGCGGCTTTCGGCCTTCTTCAAACATGAAAGCTGCGGGCAATGCACCCCCTGCCGCGAGGGCACCGGCTGGATGATGCGGGTGATGGAGCGGCTGGTGAAGGGCGAGGCCGAGGTCGAGGAAATCGACATGCTGCTCGACGTCTCGAAACAGGTCGAGGGCCATACGATCTGCGCCCTCGGCGATGCGGCGGCCTGGCCGATCCAGGGGTTGATCCGGCATTTCCGCGAGGAGATCGAGGACCGGATCAAGACGCAAAAGACCGGGCGCATGGGGGCCATGGCGGCGGAATGAGGGTGCGGGGGCTTCATATCGCCTTCGGGGTGGCGGCATTGGGGGCCTGCGCGGCCACCCCGCCGCTGCGCGCGCCCGAGGGGCCGCTGGCGGTCGAAGGCGCGCTGATCCGCGCCGAGGCCCGGCCGGACGGTCTTGCGGTGCAGCGCGAGGGCGCACCCTTCCACTACAGCGAGGGTCTGGCCGCGCGCCAGGCCGGGCAGGCGGTCTGCGCCGCGCAGGGGCGGCAGTTGCGACACGGTATCCGCGACCGCTTCGACACGGGTGCGTGGGTGTTTCCGGGGGGCTGCGCATGACCGGGCGGGTCCAGCAGATGACCACCATCGCGCTTGCCGCCGCGGTGCTGAGCGCGGCGAGTTTCAGCGCCCCGGCGGCGCAATCGGTGGCGTTGCGCGACGATCAGGTGCTGACCGACGGTCTGGTGACCGCCGCCATCGGCAACCGCATCCGCCGCGGCTGCGACACTATCTCGCCCCGGGTGTTCCGGGCGCTCGGCTACTTGAATTCGCTCAAGGCGCGGGCGCAGGGCCTGGGGTATTCCGAACCCGAGATTCGCGCCTTTCTGGAAGACCCGGCCGAGAAGGACCGTATCGACGCCATCGTGGATGGCTGGCTGGCGGCGCGGGGCACCTCGCGCCACGACGGGCCGGGCCTGTGCCGGGTGGGCGCCGAGGAAATCGCCAAGAACAGCCCTGTCGGCCGTTTGCTGAGGATGAACTGAGACCATGAGCAACCTGCGCAAGATCATCATCGACGGGATCGAGGTCGAGGTGGACCCGGCAATGACGCTGATCCAGGCGGCCGAGGTGGCGGGGGTCGAGATCCCGCGCTTCTGCTACCACGAGCGGCTGACCATCGCCGGCAACTGCCGCATGTGTCTGGTCGAGGTGGTGGGCGGTCCGCCGAAACCGGCGGCAAGCTGCGCGATGCAGGTGAAAGACCTGCGCCCGGGGCCGGAAGGCCAGCCGCCGGTGGTGCGCACCAACTCGCCCATGGTCAAGAAGGCGCGCGAGGGGGTGATGGAGTTCCTGCTCATCAACCACCCGCTCGACTGCCCGATCTGCGATCAGGGCGGCGAATGCGATCTGCAAGACCAGGCAATGGCTTACGGGGTGGACTTCAGCCGGTTCCGGGAGCCGAAACGGGCGTCCGAGGATCTGGACCTCGGGCCGCTGGTGGCCACCACCATGACGCGCTGCATCTCCTGCACCCGCTGCGTGCGCTTCACCACCGAGGTGGCGGGGATCACCCAGATGGGCCAGACCGGGCGCGGCGAGGATGCCGAGATCACCAGCTATCTGAACACCACGCTGGAATCGAACCTTCAGGGCAACATCATCGACCTGTGCCCGGTCGGCGCGCTGACCTCGAAACCCTACGCCTTCACCGCCCGGCCGTGGGAGCTGACCAAGACCGAGTCGATCGACGTGATGGACGCGCTGGGGTCGTCGATCCGCGTCGATACCAAGGGGCGCGAAGTCATGCGCATCCTGCCGCGCAACCACGACGGCGTGAACGAGGAATGGATTTCCGACAAGACCCGTTTCGTGTGGGACGGGCTGCGGCGGCAGCGGCTGGACCGGCCCTATGTGCGGGTCGGCGGCAAGCTGAAACCGGCGACATGGCCCGAGGCGCTGGCGGCGGCGGCGCAGGCGATCAAGGCGGCGAGGAAACCCGTTGGCCTTGTGGGCGATCTGGCCCCCGCCGAGGCCGCGTTTTCGCTCAAGGCGCTGATCGGCGGCGCGGGCGGGGTGGTCGAATGCCGTACCGATGGCGCGCAGCTCCCGGCGGGCAACCGCTCGGCCTATGTCGGCACCGCGCGGATCGAACAGATCGACAGCGCGAAGCATATCGTGCTGATCGGCACCAACCCGCGCGATGAAATCCCGGTGCTGAACGCCCGCATCCGCAAGGCGTGGCTGGCCGGGGCCGAGGTCACGCTGATCGGCCCGCGCGTCGATCTGACCTATGATTACACCCACGCGGGTGCCGGGCGCGATGCGCTGGTCGCGGCGGCGAAGGACGCCGGGCCGCGGGACGGCCCGGGCGTGGTCATCGTCGGGCAGGGTGCGCTGACCGGCGCCGATGGCGAGGCCGTGCTGTCGCAGGCGATGAAACTGGCCGAGGCGACGGGCGCTGGCCTTCTGATCCTGCACACCGCCGCGGCGCGGGTGGGGGCGATGGATCTGGGCTGCACCACCGAGGGCGGGATGACCGCCGCGCTCGACGGGGCCGATCTGGTCTATGCCCTCGGGGTCGATGAGGCCGACATCCCCGCCGGGCCTTTCGTGATCTATCAGGGCAGCCACGGCGACCGGGGCGCGCACCGGGCCGATGTGATCCTGCCCGCCGCCGCCTGGACCGAGGAAAACGGCCTGTTCGTGAACACCGAGGGCCGACCGCAGCTTGCCTTCCGCGCCGGGTTCGCCCCGGGCGAGGCCAAGGAGAACTGGGCGATCCTGCGGGCGCTCTCGGCCGAACTGGGGGCCACGCTGCCGTGGGATTCGCTCGCGCAGTTGCGCCGGGCGCTGGTCGAGGCGCATCCGCATCTGGGCGCGGTCGACGAGGTGGCGGAAAACGAATGGCAGCGGCTGCCGCTGCGCGCGCCAGGCAAGGGGGATTTCACCCCGGCGGTGTCCGATTTCTACCTCACCAATCCGGTTGCCCGTGCAAGTGCGCTGATGGCCGAACTGTCGGCGAACGCGGCCGCCCGCCGCACCGCGCCGATGGCGGCGGAGTGAGGCGCGTGGCCGCCCCCCTCGCCCTTGCGGGACTCGCCGCCTGCGCCCCTGCCGTGTCCGAAGGCCCGGACGCGGGCGCGCCCATATACATGGGGATCGAGACGAGGCTGCTCGACGCCGACCTGGTCAATTTCCGCGTCGCCATGCGGGGCGCGGAAAGCCGCGATCAGGTCGCCGACTATGCCGCCTGCGCCGCGGCGCAATATGCGCTGATCCGCGGCTACGGCTTTGCGCGGCATATCCGCACGAATATCGCCCGCGAGGGTTCCATCTGGCGCGGCGATGCGGTCTATACCGTCTCGGCGGCGCTGCCGCGCGGCGTGCGCACCATCGACGCCGAAGTGACGGTGCGCGACTGCGGCGCCCGCGGTATACCGACGATCTGAGGATGTGAGGCATCATGGCTGAGTTTCTGCAAACGGGGGCGGGCATCGCGCTGGTGATCGCGGCGCAGAGCCTTCTGGTCATCGGGTTCGTGATGATCTCGCTGGTCTTCATGGTCTATGGCGACCGCAAGATCTGGGCCGCGGTGCAGTTGCGGCGCGGGCCGAACGTGGTCGGGCCATGGGGGGTGTTGCAGACCTTCGCCGACGCGCTGAAATACGTGGTCAAGGAAATCGTGGTGCCCGCGGGCGCCGACCGGCCGGTGTATTTCCTTGCACCGATGCTGTCCTTCGTGCTGGCCCTGCTCGCCTGGGCGGTGATCCCGTTCAACGAACGCTGGGTGCTTTCGGATATCAACGTCGCCATCCTGTTCGTCTTCGCGGTCTCCTCGCTTGAGGTCTACGGCGTCATCATGGGCGGCTGGGCCTCGAACTCGAAATACCCGTTCCTCGGGTCGTTGCGTTCGGCGGCGCAGATGGTTTCCTACGAGGTGTCGCTGGGCCTGATCATCATCGGCGTGATCATCTCCACCGGCTCGCTGAACCTCGGCGCCATCGTCGCGGCGCAGGATACCGGCTGGGGCCTGTTCGGCTGGTACTGGCTGCCGCATCTGCCGATGGTGGTGCTGTTCTTCATCTCGGCCCTGGCCGAGACCAACCGCCCGCCCTTCGACCTGCCCGAGGCCGAATCCGAACTCGTCGCCGGGTTCATGGTCGAATATTCCTCGACGCCCTATCTGCTGTTCATGGCGGGCGAATACATCGCCATCTTCCTGATGTGCGCGCTGATGTCGCTGCTGTTCTTCGGCGGCTGGCTCTCGCCCATCCCAGGCCTGCCCGACGGGGCGCTGTGGATGGTGGCGAAGATGTGGTTCTTCTTCTTCCTGTTCGCCATGGTGAAGGCGATCGTGCCGCGCTACCGCTATGACCAGCTGATGCGGATCGGCTGGAAGGTGTTCCTGCCGCTGTCGCTCGGCTGGGTGGTGGTCGTGGCCTTCCTCGCGAAATTCGAGGTTCTGGGCGGCTTCTGGGCCCGCTGGACCATGGGGGGCTGACAATGACGCAGATCGACTGGACCCGTGCCACGAAATACTTCCTGCTCGTGGATATCATCAAGGGTTTCGAACTGGGGCTGAAGGCGTTCTTCGCCCCTAAGGAAACCCTGAACTACCCGCATGAGAAGGGGCCGCTCTCGCCCCGCTTCCGCGGCGAGCACGCGCTGCGCCGCTATCCGAACGGCGAGGAACGCTGCATCGCCTGCAAGCTGTGCGAAGCGGTCTGCCCGGCGCAGGCGATCACCATCGACGCCGAACCGCGCGAGGACGGCAGCCGCCGCACCACGCGCTACGACATCGACATGACCAAATGCATCTACTGCGGCTTCTGCCAGGAAGCCTGCCCGGTGGATGCCATCGTCGAGGGGCCGAATTTCGAATTCGCCACCGAAACCCGCGAGGAACTGTTCTACACCAAGGAAAAGCTGCTGGAGAACGGCGAACGCTGGGAAGCCGAGATCGCCCGCAACCTCGAACTGGATGCGCCCTACAGATGACATACCCGCCCGCCGTCACCACCCTGCCGGTCTGTCCCGCGCCCCGCAGCCCCGCGGCGGCCGGCGGCATGGCGGCGGCGGTCCCCGCCAAGGAGGGTCACGCATGAGCGACGCCTGGCAGAAGATGATGCAGCAGATGATGGAGCAGGGCCAGCAGATGGCCCGCGCCTTCAACCCGGCGCTGGAGACCTTCAAGGTCAAGGGGTTCGAGGACATGATCCCCACCATGTCCCGGGAATTCATGGAGATGGTCTTCGGCAAGACCTTCAACCGCGAAGGGCTGGACGCCAAGACAAGGATGCTGGTGACCATTGCCGCGCTGACCGTGCTGGGCGCACAGGCCGAGCCGCAGTTGCGCCTTTCGGTGCGCCATGCGCTAGAGGCCGGGGCGACCCGGCGCGAGATCGCCGAGGTGATCTATCAGATGAGCATGTTCGGCGGGCTGCCCGCGATGCAGAAGGCGCTGGAGACCGCGCAGGCGGTCTTTGCCGAGGCTGAGGAGAACAGCGAATGACCGTCGTCACGGAGGTAAGCCGATGACCCTCGCAGATCTGGCGTTCTACGCTTTCGCCATCGTCATGGTAACGGCGGGGCTTCTGGTCACCGTCTCGCGCAACCCGGTGCATTCGGTGCTGTGGCTGATCCTTGCCTTCTTCTCGGCGGCGGGGCTGTTCGTGCTTCTGGGGGCCGAATTCGTGGCGATGCTGCTGGTCATCGTCTATGTCGGCGCGGTGGCGGTGCTGTTCCTGTTCGTCGTCATGATGCTTGACGTGAACTTTGCCGAGTTGAAGGGCGAGATGTCGCGGCACGTTCCGCTGGCCCTGCTGGTGGGTGTCGTGCTGATGATGCAGTTCGCGCTTGCCTTCGGGGCCTGGGTGCAGGCCGACGGCGCGATGGGGCTGCGGCAGGCGGTGACGCCCGACCCCGATCAGGTCCACAACACCCGTGCCATCGGGCTGCTGCTTTACGACCGTTACATCTACCTGTTCCAGGCGGCGGGGATGATCCTGCTGGTGGCCATGATCGGGGCCATCACGCTGACCATGCGTCACCGCAGCAACATCAAGCGGCAGGACGTTCTGGCGCAGATGTATCGCGACCCGGCCAAGGCGATGGAGCTGCGGGACGTGAAGCCGGGGCAGGGGCTGTAACCGGGGCGTGAATACCGACCCCCGCCGCGCGAAGAGCCGGCGGCGGGCGGCAGAAAAGACAGGCGGGCAATGCGCCGAGAGGGACGTGAGACATGGTTGGACTGGAACATTACCTGACGGCGGCGGCGGCGCTGTTCGTCATCGGGATATTCGGCATCTTCCTCAACCGGAAGAACGTCATCGTCATCCTGATGTCGCTTGAGTTGATGCTGCTTGCGGTCAACGTCAACCTCGTCGCCTTCTCCAGCTTTCTCGGCGATCTGGTGGGGCAGGTCTTCACCATGTTCGTCCTGACCGTGGCCGCGGCCGAGGCGGCGATCGGGCTGGCGATCCTGGTCTGTTTCTTCCGCACCCGCGGCACCATCGACGTCGAAGACGTGAACGTGATGAAGGGCTGAGCCGATGGAGATCATCATCCTTTTCGCGCCGCTTGTCGGCGCGCTGATCTGCGGCTTCGGCTGGCGCCTGACCGGCGAACATGCCGGGCAGGTTCTGACCACCGGGCTGGTGTTCCTGGCGGCGCTGCTGTCGTGGATCCTGTTCCTGACCTTCGACGGCGAGACCCGGCAGATCGAGATCCTGCGCTGGATCGAATCCGGCAGCTTCGCGACCGAATGGTCGATCCGGCTCGACCGGCTGACGGCGGTGATGCTGGTGGTGGTGACCACGGTCTCGGCGCTCGTGCATCTCTACAGCTTCGGCTACATGGCCCATGACGAGAACTGGCACGAGGGCGAGCATTACAAGGCCCGCTTCTTCGCCTATCTGTCGTTCTTCACCTTCACCATGCTGATGCTGGTGACGGCCGACAACCTGGTGCAGCTGTTCTTCGGCTGGGAAGGGGTGGGGGTCGCCTCCTACCTGCTGATCGGCTTCTACTACCGCAAACCCTCGGCCAATGCCGCGGCGATGAAGGCGTTCATCGTGAACCGGGTGGGGGATTTCGCGCTGATCCTCGGGATGGCGGCGATCTTCTTCCTGACCGATTCGATCCGCTTCGACGACATCTTCGCCGCCGCCCCCGGGCTGGCCGAGACCGAGGTCACCTTCCTCTGGACAAGCTGGAACGCCGCCAACCTGATCGGGGTGCTGCTGTTCATCGGCGCCATGGGCAAGTCGGCGCAGCTGTTCCTGCACACCTGGCTTCCCGACGCGATGGAAGGCCCGACGCCGGTTTCGGCCCTGATCCACGCCGCGACCATGGTCACGGCCGGGGTGTTCCTGGTCAGCCGCATGTCGCCGCTTTACGAATATGCCGCCGACGCCCGGACGATGATCGTCTGGATCGGCGCGGCCACGGCCTTCTTCGCGGCGACCGTGGGTCTGGTGCAGAACGACATCAAGCGGGTGATCGCCTATTCCACCTGTTCGCAGCTTGGCTTCATGTTCGTCGCGGCCGGGGTGGGCGTCTATTCGGTGGCGATGTTCCACCTGTTCACCCATGCCTTCTTCAAGGCGATGCTGTTCCTCGGCGCGGGTTCGGTGATCCATGCGATGCACCACGAACAGGACATGCGCAATTACGGCGGGCTGCGGAAGAAGGTTCCCTATACCTTCTGGGCGATGCTGATCGGCACGCTGGCGATTACCGGGGTCGGCATCCCGCTGACGCATATCGGCTTTGCCGGGTTCGTCTCGAAGGACGCGATCATCGAAAGCGCCTTCGCGGGCGGGCCGACCGCGGTGTTCTGGATCCTCGTGATCGGCGCCTGCATGACCTCGTTCTACAGCTGGCGATTGATGTTCATGACCTTCTGGGGCCAGCCGCGCGGCGACCGGCACACGCATGACCACGCGCATGAAAGCCCGATGGTGATGCTGATCCCGCTGGGCGTGCTGGCCGTGGGCGCGGTCTTCGCGGGCATGATCTGGTACGGGCCGTTCTTCGGCACCACCGCCCAGGTGAACGAGTGGTTCGCGGGCGCGATCCTGATGGTCGAGGAGAATACCGTGCTGCGCGACGCGCATTACGTGCCGAACTGGGTCAAGGTGTCGCCCTTCGTCGCCATGCTGATCGGGCTGGGGCTGGCGTATCAGATGTATATCCGCCGCCCCGACCTGCCCGGCAAGCTGGCCGAGGCGCAGCGCCCGCTTTACCTCTTCCTGCTCAACAAGTGGTATTTCGATGAACTGTATGACGCGGTATTCGTGCGTCCGGCCAGGGCGCTGGGGCGGTTCCTGTGGAAGCGGGGCGACGGCAAGGTGATCGACGGGGCGCTGAACGGGATCGCGCTGGGGATCATACCCTTCTTCACCCGGCTCGCGGGCCGGATGCAGTCGGGCTACCTGTTCCACTATGCCTTCGCCATGGTGCTGGGGGTCGTGATCCTCGTGACCTGGATGACGCTTGCAGGCGGTTCGCGGTAAGGGGCGCGGGGAACAATGGACAACCTTCTTTCCATCATCACCTTCCTGCCCGCCGTCGCGGCGCTGGTGCTGGCGCTGCTGTTGCGCGGCGACGATGCCGCCTCGCAGGGCAATGCCAAATGGCTGGCCCTTGCGGCGACCACGGCCACGTTCCTGATCTCGCTCCTGCTGCTGTTCGGGTTCGACCCGGACGACACCGGCTTCCAGTTCGTCGAGGAGCGAAGCTGGATCTTCGGGCTGAACTACAAGCTGGGTGTGGACGGGATCTCGATCCTGTTCGTGATGCTGACCACCTTCCTGATGCCGCTGACCATCGGCGCCTGCTGGAACGTGACGCACCGGGTCAAGGAATACATGATCGCCTTCCTGGTGCTGGAGACGCTGATGATCGGCGTGTTCGTCGCGCTGGACCTCGTGCTGTTCTACCTGTTCTTCGAGGCCGGCCTGATCCCGATGTTCCTGATCATCGGCATCTGGGGCGGGAAGGAGCGTATCTACGCGGCGTTCAAGTTCTTCCTCTATACCTTCTTCGGCTCGGTGCTGATGCTGGTGGCGATGATCGCCATGTATGTGCAGGCGGGCACGACCGATATTCCGACCCTGCTCGCCTTCCGGTTCGGGTCCGAGACCATAAGCCTGCTCGGCTGGCAGATCGTCGGCGGGGTGCAGACCCTGATGTGGATCGCCTTCTTCGCCTCTTTCGCGGTGAAGATGCCGATGTGGCCGGTGCACACCTGGTTGCCGGATGCCCACGTCCAGGCGCCCACGGCGGGTTCGGTGGTGCTGGCGGCGATCCTGCTGAAGATGGGCGGCTACGGCTTCCTGCGCTTTTCGCTGCCGATGTTCCCGGTGGCCTCCGACCTGCTGGCGCCCCTCGTTCTGTGGCTGTCGGCCATCGCCATCGTCTATACCTCGCTGGTGGCGCTGGCGCAGACCGACATGAAGAAGCTGATCGCCTATTCCTCGGTCGCGCATATGGGCTACGTGACCATGGGCATCTTCGCCGCCAACCAGCAGGGGGTCGATGGCGCGATCTTCCAGATGATCAGCCACGGCTTCGTCTCGGGCGCGCTGTTCCTGATCGTCGGCGTGATCTACGACCGGATGCACACGCGGGATATCGACGCCTATGGCGGGCTGGTGAACCGGATGCCGGCCTATGCGGCGGTGTTCATGCTGTTCACCATGGCCAACGTGGGCCTGCCCGGCACCTCGGGCTTCATCGGCGAATTCCTGACGCTGGTGGGCGTGTTCAAGGCCAATACCTGGGTGGCGCTGTTCGCGGCCACGGGGGTGATCCTGTCGGCGGCCTATGCGCTGTGGCTCTATCGCCGGGTGGTGTTCGGCGATCTGGTCAAGGAAAGCCTGCGCTCGATCACCGACATGGACCGGCGCGAGAAGGCGATTTTCGCGCCGCTGGTGGTGATGACCATCCTGCTCGGGATCTATCCGAGCCTGGTGATCGACATCACCGGGCCTTCCGTCTCGGCGCTTCTTTCCAATTTCCAGGCCGCGCTGCCGCTCGATGCGGGCAGCCGTCTGGCCTTGCAGTAAGGATACCCTGCGATGATCACTGCCGATCTGACCATCGTCCTGCCCGAGATCGTGCTTGCCCTCTATGCGATGGTGGCGCTGATGGTGGCGGTGTTTACCGGCAAGGACCGGCTGACCTCCGCGCTGACCTGGATCACGGTCGGGGTATTCCTGCTGATGTCGTGGTGGATCGGATTCCATGCCGGGCCGGGTCGGCAGGAAGCGTTCGGCGGCATGTTCGTCAACGACGGTTTCGCGCGCTTCGCCAAGGTGGCGATCCTGCTGTCGTCGGCCGCCGTGCTGGCGATGGGGCACGATTACGTCATGCGCCGCGGCCTCGACCGGTTCGAGTTTCCGCTGCTGATCGCGCTGGCCGTGCTGGGCATGATGATGATGGTCTCGGCGGGCGACCTGATGGCGCTTTACATGGGGCTGGAGCTGCAATCGCTCTCGCTTTACGTGGTGGCGACGATGCGGCGCGATTCCGCCCGCTCGACCGAGGCCGGGCTGAAGTATTTCGTGCTGGGCGCGCTGTCTTCGGGCCTGATCCTCTATGGTGCGTCGCTGACCTACGGCTTCGCGGGCACCACGCTGTTCTCGGGCATCCTCGGCACGCTTTCCGGTGGCGATGTTCCGCTCGGCCTGCTGTTCGGGCTGGTGTTCATGCTGGCGGGGATGGCGTTCAAGGTCTCGGCCGCGCCGTTCCACATGTGGACCCCGGACGTGTATGAGGGCGCGCCGACGCCGGTCACGGCCTTCTTCGCCACCGCGCCCAAGGTGGCGGCCATGGCGCTGATCGCCCGGGTGGTGCATGACGCCTTCGGCACGATCCCCTCGGACTGGATCCAGGTGCTTGCGGCGCTTGCGGTGCTGTCGATGTTCGTCGGCTCCATCGCCGCGATCGGCCAGCGCGATATCAAGCGGCTGATGGCCTATTCCTCGATCGCCCATATGGGTTTCGCGCTGGTCGGCCTTGCCGCCGGAACGGCGCAGGGCGTGCAGGCGATGCTGGTCTATATCGCGATCTACGGCACGATGAACGTCGGCACCTTCGCCTTCATCCTGTCGATGGAACGCGACGGCCGCCCGGTCAGCGACATCGCCAGCCTCAACCTGTTCTCCAGGCGCGAACCCGGCAAGGCGCTGGCGCTTCTGGTGCTGATGATCAGCCTTGCGGGCGTGCCGCCGTTCCTCGGCTTCTGGGGGAAGTTCGCGGTGCTGATGGCGGCGGTCGATGCCGGGATGGTCTGGCTGGCGGTCGCGGGGGTTCTGGCCTCGGTGATCGGCCTGTTCTACTACCTGCGCATCGTCTACTACATGTATTTCGGCACCGAAGGCGAAGTGCTGGAAAGCCGCATGGCGCCGGTGCAATGGGGGCTGCTGGTCGCCTCGGCGGCGATCATGCTGCTTGGCGTCGTCAACCTGTTCGGCGTCGATGTGGTCGCCGGGCTGGCGGCGGCCTCGCTTGTCCGCTGAGACCGGGGCAGGGGGGCGGTTTTCGGATCGGTCCCCCGTCGGCTGGCCGCCCGGCTACGGGCGGCGCCTGCTGTCCGAGGTGGACAGCACCATGCAGGAAGGCGCCCGGATCGCGCCGGGCCTGGCCGGGCCGGAATGGATCCTCGCCGGGTTCCAGACCGGCGGGCGCGGGCGGCGCGGGCGGCCATGGGTCAGCCCGCGCGGAAACTTTCATGCCTCGCTGGTGATGCGCCCCGCGGGTCCGGCCACGCAGGCGGCGCTGCGCAGCTTCGTCGCGGCGCTGGCGCTGGCCGAGGCGCTGGCCGAACTCACCGGCCTGCCCGGCTCGGTCTCGCTGAAATGGCCCAATGACGTGCTGTTCAACGGCGGCAAGATCGCCGGGATCCTGCTGGAAAGCGTGGGGCAGGGGGGCGCGGTGGCGCATCTGGTGATCGGCATCGGCGTCAACCTGATCGCCGCCCCCGCGGCGGATGAGGTTGAACCCGGCGCGGTCCGGCCGGTCTCGCTGCTGGCGGAAACCGGGATACGGGTCGCACCGGAAAACCTGCTGACCGCGCTTGCCGCCGGTTTCGCCCGATGGGAGGCCCGCTTCGCCGCCGGGGGGTTCGCGCCGGTCCGCGCCGCATGGCTGGCGCAGGCCGCCCGGCTGGGCGAGGAAATCACCGCCCGCACCGGCCCGCGGACCCGCCGGGGCGTGTTCGAGGGGATCGACGAGGGCGGCGCGCTGATCCTGCGCACCGCCGCCGGGCGCGAGGCGATCCCGGCGGCCGAGGTTTTCTTCTGAAACGGAGGGGGGAGGCGCGATGCTTCTGGCCATCGACTGCGGCAATACCAATACCGTGTTCTCGATCTGGGACGGGACGGGCTTCATCGCGACATGGCGCTGTGCCACCAATCACACCCGCACGGCGGACGAATATTACGTCTGGCTGTCCACCCTGCGCAACCTGCACAGGCTGGAGGCGCGGATTTCCGAGGTCATCATCTCCTCGACCGTGCCGCGGGTGGTGTTCAACCTGCGGGTGCTGTGCAACCGCTATTTCGACTGCCGCCCGCTGGTGGTGGGCCGCCCCGACTGCCTGCTGCCGGCGCCGCCGCGTGTCGATCAGGGCACGACCGTCGGGCCCGACCGGCTGGTGAACACCGCAAGCGCCTTCGACCGCCATGGCGGCGACCTGATCGTGGTGGATTTCGGCACCGCCACCACCTTCGACGTGGTGGATATCGACGGCGCCTATGTCGGCGGGGTGATCGCGCCGGGCGTCAACCTGTCGCTTGAGGCCCTGCACGCCGCCGCCGCCGCGCTGCCGCATGTGGACATCACCCGGCCCGAGATGGTGGTCGGCACGAATACGGTGGCCTGTATGCAGTCGGGCGTGTATTGGGGCTATATCGGCCTTGTCGAGGGCATCGTGCGCCAGATCCGCGCCGAACGCGGACGGCCGATGAAGGTGGTCGCCACCGGCGGCCTTGCGCCCCTGTTCGGACAGGGAACCGACGTATTCGACGCGGTGGAGGACGATCTGACCATGCATGGTCTCGTGCTGATCCATCGCTACAACAAGGAACTGGAAACCGCATGAGTGCCAATCGCCTGATCTACCTCCCCCTCGGCGGCGCCGGTGAGATCGGGATGAACTGCTATGTCTACGGCTACGGGCCCGAGGACCGCGAGCGGCTGATCGTCGTCGATCTCGGCGTGACCTTCCCCGACATGGACAGCACGCCGGGCGTCGATCTGATCATGCCCGATATCCGCTGGCTGGCCGAACGCGCCGACCGGATCGAGGGGATCTTCATCACCCACGCGCATGAGGATCACGTGGGCGCGCTCGGCCATCTTTGGGATCAGCTTCGCGCGCCGGTCCATGCGCGGCGCTTCACCGGCGCCCATGCGGCGATGAAACTGGTGGACCAGGGGCAGGATGCCGGGGTGGTGCAGGTGCACGAGCCGCGCCCCGCATGGGTCGAGGCCGGGCCGTTCCGGGTGCAGTTCGTGCCGGTGAGCCATTCGATCCCCGAGACCTCGGCGCTGCTGATCGAGACTCCGGCGGGGCGCATCTTCCATTCGGCGGATTTCAAGATCGACACCGCGCCGGGCGTGGGTGAGCCGTTCGACGCCGCGATGATGGAGGAGATCGGCCGCGAGGGGGTCAAGGTTCTGGGCTGCGACAGCACCAACGTGTTCGTGCCGCACCCCGGAAGGTCGGAGTCCTCGCTCGCCACGCCGCTGCGCGACCTGATCGCCGCCCAGCCCGGGCTGGTCGCGGCCACCACCTTTGCCTCGAACCTCGCGCGGGTGAAGACGCTGGCCGAAGCCGGGCGCGACGCGGGCCGCTCGGTCTGTCTTCTGGGCCGGGCGATGCGGCGCATGGTCACAAGCGCGGCCGAGACCGGGGTGATGAAGGGTTTCCCCCCCACCATCCCGCCCGAGGAGGCCGCCGAACTGCCGCGCGGCAGCGTGATGCTGATCGTCACCGGCACCCAGGGCGAGCGCCGCGCCGCTTCGGCGCAGCTTTCGCGCGGCCGCTATCTGGGGCTGGAGATGAAGGAGGGCGATACTTTCCTTTTGTCCTCCAAGACCATCCCCGGCAACGAACGCGCGGTGGGCCGCATCCTCAACGCCTTCTCCGAGATGGGGGTCGAGGTGGTGGACGATTCGGGCGGGCTCTACCACGTTTCGGGCCACGCGAACCGGCCCGACCTGGAGACGATGCACGACCTGCTGAAGCCTTCGGTGCTGCTGCCGATGCATGGCGAGCACCGCCATCTGCGCGAACACGCCAAGCTGGCGGTGAAGAAGGGCATCGCCACCGAGGTGGTGACCAACGGGATGCTGGTCGATCTGACCGGCGACCGGCCGGACGTCGCGGAATATATCGAGACCGGCAGGCTTTACCTTGACGGCACGGTGCTGGTGGGCGCGCTCGACGGGGTGATCCGCGACCGGATCCGCATGGCCCTGAACGGGCATGTGCTGGTGACGGTGATCCTCGACGAATCCGAGCAGAGCCTGGGCGAGCCATGGGTCGAACTGATGGGGCTGCCCGAGACCGGCCGCGGCGGCCGCCCGCTGGGCCCGTCGATGGAGGAATCCCTGGCGGCGTATCTGGACCGGGCCGGGGCCAAGGTGCTGCGCGACGACGACAAGCTGGACGAGGGCTTGCGCCGGGCGGTGCGGCAGGCGGCGATGGAAGAGATCGGCAAGAAGCCCGAGGTGACGGTGGTGGTCAGCCGCCTGTCCGAGGCGTAGGGGCGGCAGGGGCGGGTCCATATGCCCGCCATCCGGCGGGCAATCCTCCTGCCGCTCCCGGCCCCCGGTTCAATAGCTCCGGATCAGGCCGACCAGCCGCCCCTGCACCCGGACCAGATGTTCGGGATAGACGCGGGTTTCATAGGCCGGGTTCGCGGCTTCGAGCGCGATCATCGCGCCGCGGCGGCGGAAACGTTTGAGCGTGGCCTCCTGCTCTTCGACCAGCGCGACCACGATGTCGCCGTTTTCGGCCGCGTCCTGTTCGCGGATCACCACGATATCGCCGTCGTTGATCCCGGCCTCGATCATCGAATCGCCCTTGACCTCCAGCGCGTAATGCTGGCCCGATCCGGCCAGCATCGAGCCCGGCACCGCGACGTGATGCGACACCGTGCTGATCGCCTCGATCGGCACCCCGGCGGCGATCCGTCCCATCACCGGCAGTTCCAGCGCATGAACCGCCTCGACCGGCATGGCGCCGGGGGGCGGGTCGGTGCGGTCGCCCTCGACCACCCGGGGGCGGAAGCCGGGGCGTTCCATCGCCTCGGGCAGTTTCACGATCTCGATCGCGCGGGCCCGATGCGCCAGCCTGCGGATGAAGCCGCGTTCCTCCAGCGCGGTGATCAGCCGGTGGATGCCCGATTTCGACCGCAGGCTGAGAGCGTCCTTCATCTCGTCGAACGAGGGGGGCACCCCGTCGCGATCCATGCGGGTACGGATGAAGTCGAGCAGTTCCAGTTGCTTGCGGGTGAGCATCGGCAGACTCCGGCAAATAGGTTCCCGAACTGTTCTGCCAGCGTTCCCGGTTTGTGTCAAGCATTGTGGAAAGGAAAGCGCCGGATGCGCCCACGCCCGGCGGGCGGCGGTGCCCCCTGTTGTGGCAGGGGCGGGTGTCTGCCACCCCCGACGCACGGCCATGGACAGCCCGTCGTCCCGCCGCCTAGGCTGGCGGCAGGAGGAGCCGCCATGACCGACATCGCCCCCCGCGCCGATCTTGCAACCCATGAGGTGACGAACCAGCCCGCGCCCGGGGTCCGCGACCTCTGGGCCTCGGACCCGGGTTTCCGCCACTGGGCCGGGGTGGCGGGGGCGGACGGCGCGGCGCTGGCGGAGTTCGGCGCGCGGGCCGGGGCGGTGGAATGGCAGGCGGCGGCGCGGGCCGCGAACCGGCATGTGCCCGAACTGCGGTTGTTCGATCGCGGCGGGCGCAGGCTGGACGAGGTGGCGTTCCACCCGGCCTATCACCGGCTGATGGAACTGGGCCTGTCCGCCGGATACGCCGCCTGTGCCTGGGACGGCGGCAGCCACGCCACCCATGCCGGGCTGGTCTATGCCATGAGCCAGGTCGAGCCCGGCACCTGCTGCCCGATGACCATGACCTATGCCGCGATCCCGGCGCTCGGGGCCGATCCGGCGCTGGCCGCCCGCTGGCATCCAAAGCTGACGGCGCGCAGCTATGACGGCCGCAGCCTGCCCATGGCGGACAAGACCGCCGCCACCCTCGGCATGGCGATGACCGAGAAGCAGGGCGGCTCGGACCTGCGCACCAATACCACCGTGGCGGAGCCGGACGGCGAGGGCTGGCGGCTGACCGGGCACAAGTGGTTCTGCTCGGCGCCGATGTCGGACGGGTTCCTGACGCTGGCGCAGGCGCCCGGCGGGCTGACCTGTTTCCTCGTGCCGCGCTGGACCCCGGACGGGGAAAGGAACGCCATCCAGCTCATGCGGCTCAAGGACAAGCTGGGCAACCGGGCCAATGCCTCGGCCGAGATCGAATACAGCCGTGCATGGGCCGAAAGGCTGGGTGAGGAAGGGCAGGGGGTGCGCAGCATCATCCGCATGGTGCATCACACAAGGCTGGATACCGCGCTGGCGCCCGCCGGGCTGATGCGGGCGGCGCTGGCCGAGGCGCTGTGGTGGTGCGAGGGGCGCTCTGCCTTCCAGCGCCGCCTGATCGACCAGCCGCTGATGCGCGCGGTGCTCGCGGACCTCGCGCTCGACCTCGAAGGGGCGCTGGCCTTGGGCTTCCATGTCGCGCGGGCCTTCGACGCGGATACGCCGCTGGCGCGGATCGGCGTGGCGCTGGCCAAGTTCCTGTCGAACAAGCGTTGCCCGGTGGTGGTGGCCGAGGCGATGGAGTGCCTCGGCGGGATGGGCTATGTCGAGGACACGCCGCTGCCGCTTCTCTACCGCGAGGCGCCGCTGAACGGCATCTGGGAAGGGTCGGGCAATGTCATCTGCCTCGACATCCTGCGCACGCTGGGGCGCGACGGGGCCGCCGCCGATGCGCTGGCGGCGGAACTGGACGCCGCGACCGGGGCCGACCGGCGTTACGACGCGGCGCTGAAGGCGCATCGTGCCCGCTGGCCCGGCCTGCCGCCCGAGGCGGAGGCGAGGCTTTTCGCCGAACGGCTGGCCGTGCTGCTGACCGCCTCGGTGCTGATCCGCCATGGCCCCGCCGCGGTGGCCGACGCCCATGCCGCCACCCGGCTGGAGCCCGGCCGCGGGCTGGTGCCGGGGGCGGTGACAGGGCTTGATGCCGCGGCGCTCTTGGCCCGGTTGGGTCGGGATTGACCGGCCGGTCAACAACCTCCGATCCAACGGGTTGTTTTTGGGCTGGAAACTCGGCCCCATGCACTCCATAGTGTGACGGACAACCGGCGGGGGACGCCGCGCGGCATGGAAAACAAAGCGCGACAAAGGCAATAAAACATGGCTGCCGACAAACAGAACTTGCAGGACGCTTTCCTCAACCACGTGCGGAAGGCGAAGGTTCCGGTGACGATTTTCCTCATCAACGGGGTGAAGCTTCAGGGCGTCATCACCTGGTTCGACAATTTCTGTGTGCTGCTCCGGCGTGACGGACAATCGCAACTTGTCTACAAACATGCGATCTCCACCATCATGCCCGGCCAGCCGATCAGCCTTTACGAGGGTGACGACTGATACCCGAGGCCCGGCCCACCGAGGGCGCGGCGACGCGCGCCTATGTTCTGCACCCGGACATCAGGGGGGAGCCGGGGCGACGGCTGCCCGAATACCGGCTGGCCGAGGCGGTTGCGCTTGCGGCCGCGCTGCCGGGGCTGGAGGTCGCCGGGGCCGAGGTGGTGCGGCTGCCGAAGGCGCAGGCGGGGCGGCTGTTCGGCAAGGGCAAGCTTGAAGAGCTGAAGGCCCGGTTCGAGGCGCTGGAGATCGACCTTGTGCTGGTTGACGGGCCGGTGACGCCGGTGCAGCAGCGCAACCTGGAAACCGGCTGGGGCGTCAAGCTTCTGGACCGCACCGGGCTGATCCTGGAGATCTTCGCCGACCGCGCCCGGACCCGCGAAGGGGTGTTGCAGGTCGAGCTTGCCGCGCTCGGCTATCAGCGCAGCCGGCTGGTGCGGGCCTGGACCCATCTGGAACGCCAGCGCGGCGGGTTCGGTTTCGTCGGCGGCCCCGGCGAGACCCAGCTTGAGGCCGACCGCCGGGCGATCGACGATCAGGTGGTGCGGCTGCGGCGGCAACTGTCCAAGGTGGTGCGCACCCGGGCGCTGCACCGGGCGGCGCGGGCCAGGGTGCCGTTTCCGGTGGTGGCGCTGGTCGGCTATACCAACGCCGGGAAATCCACGCTGTTCAACCGCATGACCGGGGCCGGGGTGCTGGCCCGGGACATGCTGTTCGCCACGCTCGATCCCACCATGCGGGCGGTCGATCTCGGCCCCGCCGGGCGGGTGATCCTGTCGGACACGGTGGGGTTCATCTCGGACCTGCCGCCCCAGCTTGTCGCCGCCTTCCGGGCCACGCTGGAAGAGGTGCTGGAGGCCGATGTGATCGTGCATGTGCGCGACATCGCCCACCCCGAGACCGCGGCGCAGGCGGCGGACGTGGAAGATATCCTTGTCAGCCTCGGCGTGACGGAGGAAACCCCGCGAATCGAGGTCTGGAACAAGATCGACCTGCTGGACGACGAGGCCCGCGCCACCTGCCAGGCGCAGGCCCTGCGGCGCGATGACGTGGTGCCGGCTTCCGCCGTCACCGGCGCGGGGATGGACGACCTGCGCGCCGCCCTCGCCGTCCGTCTGGGCGGGGTGCGCCGGGCCGACCGGCTGGACCTGCCCTTCGCCCGGGGCCGCGCCCGCGCCTGGCTGCACGAGGCGGGCGTGGTCACCGCCGAGGCGGAACACGACGGCGGCTGGACCATCGACGTGCTCTGGACCGCCGCGCAGGAACGCGGGTTCCGGGGGGTGTAGGGGTGTCTTGAATCCCCGGCAAATCCCCTTGGCACAACAGAGGGCAGCGGCCGACCGCGGGGGGCCGCCGCGACGATTGTGCTCTGGCAGTTTATGGTGCCGATTACCCCGACACCGGTTCGTGTCGAAACGTTGCAGGAGCGGCCGCCCGTCCGGGCGGTCGGCCGCTGCCCGGCGGCGCGTGACGCGCCTTGATTCCGGGCAAGGGGGAAAAGGGAGCACGGTCGGCCGCTGCCCTCCGTGGTGACAAGGGCCAGCCGGAGGTTCACGCCAAAACCCGACCGATCCGCCACCTCGCGGGAACGTCACCCTTGCGCCCCGGCGCAAAGCCCTGTATGGCGGCGCCACTTCACAGGCAGGGGCGGGCCTTGCGGGGGAGACATCCCCGTTCGGTCCTCCGGTTGGGCGGTGCGCCGCTCGAATCCCCTGCCGAGGCGCAAACCGGAAAGGAAATGGACATGGCGCTTCCCGATTTCTCGATGCGTCAGCTTCTCGAAGCTGGCGTCCACTACGGCCACCAGACCGCCCGCTGGAACCCGCGCATGGGCGAGTTCATCTATGGTGACCGCAACGGCATCCACATCATCGACCTGACCCAGACGGTGCCGATGCTCGACGCCGCGCTCAAGACCGTGCGCGACACCGTGGCCAAGGGCGGCCGGGTGCTGTTCGTCGGCACCAAGCGCCAGGCGGCAAAGCCGATCGCCGAGGCGGCCGAGAAATGCGCGCAATACTACATGAACCACCGCTGGCTGGGCGGCACGCTGACCAACTGGAAGACCGTCTCGCAGTCGATCCAGCGGCTCAAGGCGATCGACGAGCAACTGGACCACGGCGCCGAGGGGCTGACCAAGAAGGAACGCCTCGGGATGGAGCGCGAGCAGGCCAAGCTGCAAGCCAGCCTGGGCGGCATCCGCGACATGGGCGGCCTGCCGGACCTCTTGTTCGTGATCGACGTGAACAAGGAGGATCTGGCGATCCTCGAAGCGAAAAAGCTGGGCATCCCGGTGGTCGCGGTCGTCGATACCAACTGCTCGCCCGCCGGGGTCGATTACATCGTGCCGGGCAATGACGACGCCTCGCGCGCCATTACGCTCTACTGTGATCTGGTCGCGCGCGCCGCGCTTGACGGGATGACGGCGCAGATGGGCGCCGCCGGGGTCGATATCGGGGCGCTGGAAGCCGCGCCGGGCGAAGAGGCGCTGGCCGAGGAGCCCGCGGAAACCGCCGAGGCCGCCGAAGCACCCGCCGAGACGACAGGGGCCGAACAGGGCTGAGGCCCCGGCACCGCGACCACCATTCCGCCGGGCGGGACCATCGGGTCCGGCCCGGCTATCCGCAATCGACGAATCTGAGGAGAGACCGTGATGGCAATCACTGCAACCATGGTGAAGGAACTGCGCGAAGCGACCGGCGCGGGCATGATGGACGCCAAGAAGGCGCTGACCGAGACCGGCGGCGACATGGAGGCCGCGGTCGACTGGCTGCGCACCAAGGGCCTGGCCACGGCCGCGAAGAAGGCGGGCCGCGTGGCCGCCGAGGGGCTGGTGGGCGTCGCCGTCGAAGGCGGGCGCGGGGTCGCGGTCGAACTCAACTCGGAAACCGATTTCGTCGCCAAGAACGCCGATTTCCAGGGGCTGGTCGCGGGCATCACCCGCACCGCGCTGGGGGTTGCCGATCTCGACGCGCTGGGGGCCGCCGAGCTTGACGGAACCCCCGTGGCCGAGACCCTGACCACCGCCATCGCCCGGATCGGCGAGAACATGACCCTGCGCCGCATGGCCAGGATCGAGGGCGATGCGGTCGCCGCCTATGTCCACAACGCCGCCGCCGAAGGCATGGGCAAGATCGGCGTGCTGGTCGCGGTGAAGGGTTCTGACAACGGTATCGCCAAGCAGATCGCCATGCATGTCGCGGCGACCAACCCGGCCTCGCTGTCGGAGGCCGATCTCGACCCGGCGCTGGTCGAGCGCGAGAAGACCGTGCTGACCGAACAGGCCCGCGAATCCGGCAAGCCCGATGCGGTGATCGAAAAGATGATCGTCGGCCGCATGGCCAAGTTCTTCGAGGAGGTCACGCTGCTCGGCCAGAAGTTCGTGATGAACCCGGACATCACCGTCGCGCAGGCGGCGAAGGATGCGGGTGTCGAGATCACCGGCTTCGTCCGCATGGCCGTGGGCGAGGGGATCGAGAAGAAGGAAGAGGATTTCGCCGCCGAGGTCGCCAAGACCCTGGCGGGCTGATCCGGCCCGGGCGCCTGTCGCCCGGCACATCCAGAGAAAGCAGCGGCGCGGCCCGGAAGGTCCGCGCCGCTTTGCGTTGCGGACCCTGCCCCGTGGCGCGGTTCGGGGGATGCCGGTGTCTGGTCTGGGGCGTGAAAAGGGAAGCGGCGGCTTCGGGAAATGGCGTAAAGGCCGCGGGGCAGCCGCCAGCGGCGACCGCATACCCCGCAGCCCCTCACGCGGATACTCATGAAACGACGACATAGTGATGCAGGCCGGGGGGCGGCGAAAGTCAGGGATTCCTTACCCGAATGGGGCGGTTTGTCGCGGTATCGGTGTGTTGGGGTGGGGGGCCGGTCCGAACTCTTTCGAATCTATCCCCCTCGTTCAGGCGAAACAGGGGCCGGCGGCCAACCGCTGCCCTTTGTTTTGCTTGGGCTGAAACTCATCTCTCCATACAATCCGATGCCCCTTCCGCCCGCCGCTGCACCGTGGCAGTCTCCGGTGCATGACAAGCGACTTTCTCATCATCGGCGGCGGTATTGCCGGGATTTCGGCGGCGGCGCGGCTTTCGGCGCTTGGGCGGGTCACGCTGTGCGAGCAGGAACCGGCGCTTGGCTATCACGCCTCGGGCCGCTCGGCGGCGCTGTTCGAACCGCGCTACGGCAAGCCCGCCATCACCGCGCTGTCGGAGGCCGGCGACACCTTCCTCCGGCACGAGAACGGCGGTGTCCTGAGCCCGCGCGGCTTCCTGATGGTGGCGCGCGAGGACCAGCGCGAGGGGTTTCTGGCGGAGGAAACCGCGATGCGCCTCGACCGGATCGCCCCGGCGGAGGCGTGCGATATCGTGCCGGTCCTGAACCCCGGAAAGGTGGCGCTGGCGGCGTATCACGCGGCCGCCTGGGATATCGACACCGACCGGCTGATCCAGAACTTCGCCCGCGAGGCGCGCGGCAATGGCGCGGCGATCCTGACCGGCGCCCCGGTCACCGCCATATCCCGGACCGCGACCGGCTGGCGCATCGGGGCCGGGGGGGAAACCCATGACGCGCGGATGATCGTCAACGCCGCCGGGCCATGGGCCGACGGGATCGCCCGCATGGCCGGGGTGCGGCCGGTGGGGCTTGTGCCCTATCGTCGCTCCATGGCCCGCATCCCCGCCCCGGGCGGGCATGACATTTCCCGCTGGCCGATGATCTTCGGCCCGGGCGAGGACTGGTATGCCCGGCCCGACGCCGGGGCGCTGCTGGTCTCTCCGGGCGACGAAGACCCGATGGAGCCGCATGACGCCTTCGCCGACGACATGGTGCTGGCCGCAGGGCTGGCGCGTTACGAGGCGATGGTGACCGAACCCGTCACCCGGCTCTTGGCGAACTGGGCGGGGCTGCGCACCTTCGCCCCCGACCGGGTGCTGGTGATCGGCCCCGACAGGCGCGAGCCCGCGTTCTTCTGGCTGGCGGGGCAGGGCGGCTACGGGTTCCAGACCTCGCCCGCCGCCTCGCGGCTTGCCGCCGACCTGATCGCCGGGCGCGCGCCGGAACTCGGCCCGGCCGTTGTCGCCGCGCTTTCACCCGCCCGCTTCGGCTGAGGCCGGTCTCTTGATCCCGATCAAGGCCCAACCGCGCCGTCCGTGCGAAACCGGCGCGAAACCGTGAACAGGAAAGGCAACCTCATGGATTGGCAGGAAAAGATCGAAGGCACCCGGAACGCGCTGCGGGTGCTCAACCGGACGATCCCCGAGGCGACCCGGGGTTTCGCCACGCTTTCGAAGGCGGTGAAGGACGGCGGCACGCTGGGCGTCAAGGAAAAGGAATTCGTGGCCATGGGAATCTCGATCGCCATCCGCTGCGACGACTGTATCGCCTTCCACACCGAGGCGCTGATCAAGGCCGGGGCCACGCGCGAGGAGTTCGGCGACGTGCTGGCCATGGCGGTGCAGATGGGCGGCGGGCCGTCGCTGATGTATGCCTCAAGGGCGCTTGATTGCTGGGACCAGCTCACGGCGGCGCGGGAGGCCGGGTAGTGCGGGCGATTCGCCGTCAGACGGCCCCCTTGCCTGATGCCGGGCGGGGGGCGGCGCCTCCGGGGTGACGGGCGCATATGGTGCAAATCGCCGCAGGCCCGGAATTCATGCCCCCGGACTCCGCCGGGGCGCAGGGCCGGGCGGTTGCCGGGCGGGGGAGAAGCCCCTATGACACGGACATGACAGCCGAACAGCCCACCGACCCCAAGGCCATCATCCGCATCGCCCGCGAAAGCGGCGAGGCGGAGATGCCCGAGCCGCTCGACCTCGGCGCGCGGGTGCGCGGCCTGCGCAAGGAGCGCGGCTGGACGCTGGAACAGGCGGCCACGCAGGCGGGGCTTGCGCGCTCGACGCTTTCCAAGATCGAGAATGGCCAGATGTCGCCCACCTACGAGGCGCTGAAGAAGCTGGCCGAGGGGCTGGCGATCTCGGTGCCGCAGCTGTTCACGCCGCCTTCGGGCGCGCAGGTGACGGGCCGGATCGCGGTCACCCGGGCGGGCGAGGGGCAGGCCCATGCCACCGCGACCTATGAACACGAGCTGCTGGCCGGGGCGCTGACCCGCAAGAAGATGCTGCCCTACCGCGCCCGCATCCGCGCCCGGCGGTTCGAGGAATTCGACGGCTGGGTGCGCCATGACGGCGAGGAATTCCTGGTGGTGCTGACCGGCATCGTCCGGCTCTATACCGAGTTCTACGAGCCGGTCGAACTGCGCCGGGGCGACAGCGCCTATTACGACGCCACCATGGGCCACAACGTGGTCTCGCTGAGCGAGGAAGACGCGAGCATCCTGTGGGTGACCTCGCTGGGCTGAGGACGGAACCGCCCGCGCGCCCCGCGCGCCGCCCGCGCCGATGCTGCGCAACCGGCCCGGCTGTGGACATTGCCACCGCTTCGGCCTATTGCGAAAACGTAGTCCGACAGGGGGAGGCCCAGCTTGCGCGATCTCAGGATTCCCGACCAGCGCCACCCGGAAAAGGCGCATCGCCCCGACAGCGAACAGCAGCCGCGCAAGCCCGCGTGGATCCGGGTGAAGGCCCCCGGCTCGCCCGGCTACAAGCGCACCCGCGACATCCTGCGCGACCAGAAGCTGACCACCGTCTGCGAAGAGGCGGGCTGCCCCAATGTCGGCGAATGCTGGGGCCAGGGCCACGCCACCATGATGATCATGGGCGAGATCTGCACCCGCGGCTGCACCTTCTGCAACGTGGCGACCGGGCGGCCCGACGCGCTCGACGTGTTCGAGCCGGGGCGGGTGGCCCATGCGGTGCAGCAACTGGGCCTGAACCATGTGGTGATCACCAGCGTCGATCGCGACGACCTCGCCGACGGCGGGGCCGAACATTTCGCCCAGACGATCCGCGCCGTGCGCCACCGCGCGCCGGGGACGACGATCGAGGTGCTGACGCCCGACTTCCTGCGCTGCCCGCCCTCGGCGCTGGAGGCGGTGGTCGAGGCGCGGCCCGACGTGTTCAACCACAACCTGGAAACCGTGCCCGGCCTTTACCCCGAGGTCCGGCCCGGCGCGCGCTATTTCCACAGCCTGCGGTTGTTGCAGCGGGTGAAGGAACTGGACCCCGGCATGTTCACCAAGTCGGGGATCATGGTCGGGCTGGGCGAGGAGGCGCAGGCCGTGCGGCAGGTGATGGACGACATGCGCGCGGCCGATGTGGATTTCCTGACCATCGGCCAGTATCTGCAACCGACGCCGAAACACCACCGCATCGACCGTTTCGTCACGCCCGAGGAATTCGCCGCCTATGAGAAAGCGGCCTTCGGCAAGGGCTTCCTGATGGTCTCGGCCACGCCGCTCACCCGGTCGAGCTATCACGCGGGCGACGATTTCGCCCGGCTGCGGGAGGCGCGTCAGGCGAAGCTCGGGCAGGGCTGAGGGGTCTGGTGCGGGGCTTGTGGCGGGTCGGGCAGGGGGCCGTCTGCCCCCCTCTTGGTCTGCGGCCAATTGTTCGCCGCTGAAAACCGTCCCCCGGACGGTTTTTTTAACGCGGCTCACCCCCGAGAGTATTTTTGGCAAGATGAAATGCAGGAAGTGCCCGTAATACTCTTTCGCCTTGATACAAATGTCCCCGCCGGAGGGTGAGCGGCGTCTCGGAAACGTGCCAGTGGCACGTTTCAGCCGCGAACGGCGGCCCGGAGGCCAAATCCCGGCTTGCGGAAACGGAACGCCGGGCGGGTATCCCCCTCCCCGGCCGGTGGCTTCGCTCCCCGAAGGGCGCGCCCGCCCCCGGCAGATGACTCAGCGGTTGCGCGCTTCCTCGATCGCCGGGCGGATCATCTCGTCCAGCACCCGCACCGTCACCGGCCCGGCGAAACGCAGGATCACCGTGCCGTCGCCGTCGATCACATAGGTCTCGGGCACGCCGTAAACCCCCCAGTCCAGCGCCATGCGCCCCGAAGCATCGGCCCCCATGGTCGTATAGGGATCGCCGAGTTCATGAAGGAAGCCGAGCGCGTTCGAGGGGTTGTCCTTGTAGTTCACCCCATGCACCACCATTCCCTCATCGGCGAGGGTCTGAAGCTGCGGGTGTTCGACCCGGCAGGGGGCGCACCAACTGGCCCAGAAGTTCAGCAGCGTCACCTCGCCGTCGCGCAGCGCGGCATCGGTCGTCAGCACCCCGTCGCCCAGCGGCACCACCTGCACCGCGGGGGCCTGGCGCCCGGCGATGGCCGAGGGCAGGCCGTCGGGGTCGTCGCGCTGCATCCCGAAAAAGAACAACCCCGCCAGCAGCCCGAACAGGGCGGGCGGCAGGATCACCAGCAGCGGAACCTTCTTCTTCGCCGGTTCTTCAGCCATGTCCGGTCTCCTTCCTGCGCCGTGCCTCCATCTCCTCAAGCGCGCGGCGCACCCGCGCACCGCGCCACAGCGTCAGCGCGATCAGCAGGGCAAGCAGCCCCAGCGATACGATATAGGAGGCGGTCACCTCGCTTGAGTAACGTCCCAGATCGGGCAGCATCATCCCATCCTTTCACGTGCTTCCAGCGCCTTGAGGCGGCGGGCGCGAATCTCGGTGCGGGTGCGGATCAGCACCAGGGCGACGAACAGCAGCACGAAGCCCGCCATGGTCACATATAGCGGCATCCGGTAGACGATCGACATCCGCTCGCCGGGGGCGACCGACAGGGACGCGCCCTGATGCAGGCCCTGGTTCCAGAAATGCACCGCGTAGCGCGACAGGATCGCGAAGACCGAACCGACAAGGCACAGCACGCCGGTCAGGTCGGCGGCGGTGTCCGGGTCGTCCACCGCCTCCCACAGCGCGATATAGCCCAGATAGAACAGGCACAGGATCAGGAACGAGGTCAGCCGCGGATCCCAGGCCCACCAGGTTCCCCACATCGGCTGCCCCCAGAATGCGCCCGTCGCCAGCGCGATCAGCGTGAAGGTGAGGCCAATGGGCGCCGCCGCCCGCGCCGCCAGCGCCGAGACATGATGCCGCCGGATCAGCCAGACCAGCGAGGTCACCAGCATCATCACCCAGGCGTTGATCGCCATCATCGCCGCGGGCACGTGCAGGTAGATGATCTTCACCGTCGATCCCTGCCGGAAGTCGTCGGGGGTGAAGAAAAAGCCCCAGACCAGCCCCACGACCAGACCCGCCGCCGCAAGCCCGACCGTCCAGGGCAGCAGCCGGGCCGAGGTCTGCATGAACCTCCGAGGATTCGCGTATTCCCAGATTGACATTGGTTCTACCTAGTTTCTCTGCAACGCCGGCTCAATTCACTAACACGCGAAAGCCTAACGCAGGTTGATACGGATTGCCGCAGCCGAAGCAAAGGGCAGAAGCGCCGCCACCCCGGCGGTGATGCCCGCAAGCAGCGCCAGCGGCGTGGCGGTGGAAAGCCCCTCGGCGCCGCGCTTGACGATCTCGGCCCCGAAGATCAGCGTCGGCACGTAGAGCGGCAGCACCAGAAGCGACATCAGCAGCCCGCCGCGCTTGAGCCCCACGGTAAGCGCCGCGCCGAACGCCCCGATCACCGAAAGCGCCGGCGTGCCGAGGGCGAGCGAGACGACCAGCCAGCCCTGCGCCGGAGCGGGCAGGTGCAGCAACACCCCGAGCACCGGGGCGGCGAAGGTCAGCGGCAGGCCCGTCACCGCCCAATGCGCCAGCGCCTTGACCGCCACCACGCCCTCAAGCGGAACCGGCGCCGTCGCCAGGAGATCGAGCGAGCCGTCCTCGTGATCGAGCGCGAAGATCCGGTCGAGCGACAAGAGGCAGGCCAGCAGCGCCGCCACCCAGAGCACGCCGGGGGCGATGGCCGCGAGCGTGGCGCTTTCCGGCCCCACCCCCAGCGGCACCAGAACGCAGACGATCAGGAAGAAGGCAAGGCCGAGGCCGAAACCGCCGCCCGCCCGGACCGCGATCCGCAGGTCGCGCAGGAGGAGGGCGATCATCGCGGCACTCCTGCCCGGCGGCGGCGCGGGTGGTGGTCGGGGGGGCCTCCGGCGGGGGGTGAGTGGCGAAAGAGAAAGGCTCCAGTGGAGCCTTTCCGCCACGAACGGGTGCCCCGTGGGCGCCCTGGACAAGGAAAGATGAAGTTGCAGGAGAACTGGGCGGGACGGGGCGCTGTCATGCGAAAGCCTCGTCGAAGGCGCCGGTGGTGCCGCCGGTCTCGGGCGGGCGGGCCTTGTAGGGGCCGAGGTCCAGCGTTTCGGCCTCGTCCAGCCCGAGGTCGATATGGGTGGCGATCAGCGCCGCGCCGCCCCCGGCCAGATGCACCCGCACCACATCGGCGAACAGCGCGACCGATGCGATGTCGAGCGAGACCGTGGGTTCATCCAGCATCCAGACCGGCCGCCCGGTGACCAGCAGCCGCGCAAGCCCGAGGCGGCGTTTCTGCCCGGCCGAAAGGTTGAACGCGCGGCGGTCGCGGAACGGGGCGAGGTTCATGCGGTCAAGCGCCGCATCCGCCGCCGCCGGGCCAAGCCCGTGAACCGCCGCCCAGAACCGCAGGTTCTCGATGGCGCTCAGCGTGGGCTTGAGTCCATCGGCATGGGCGGCATAGGCCGCCCCCTCGGGCGCAAGGCCGACGGTCCCGGCGATGGGCGGCTGAAGCCCGGCAAGGCTGCGCAACAAGGTGGTCTTGCCGCAACCGTTCGGCCCGCGCAGCACCAGCGCCCGGCCCGGGACGACGGAAAACGACAGCCCTTCCAGCAACGGCACCCCGCCACGGGCGACGGCAAGCCCCTCGGCCACCAGCAGGGGGCGCGTGTTCATGCGGCCCGCCTGCGCGCCGGGGCCTGCGGGTGCCACTCCACCAAGGTCACATCATTCCCCTTCATCTTTCCGGAAATACCCCCGGGGGGGTCGGGGGGGGCGGCCCCCCGGCTGTTCCGGCTTGTTCGCGCCGCCAACCTAGCCGATCCGCCGGACGGGCGGAAGGCTCAGACCGGGATCAATGCTGCGGCAATCCGGCGCCCTTCGGCAAGGCAGATGTTGTAGCTGCGGCAGGCGGCGGCGGAACTCATCGTCTCGATGCCGATCCCGGCCTCTTCCAGTGCCGTGCGGAACGGGGCGGGCAACGGGGCGATCTCGGGCCCGGTGCCGACGAACAGCACGTCGATCAGCCCGGCGACGGCAAGGAACGGGGCCGGATCGGCCGGCCCGGCCCAGGGTGCGACGCCGCCGGGCAATACGGCCAGCGCGCCGCGATGCACCTTTCCGGCGATGCGGAAGAAGCCGGGGCCGTAGCCGTCAACCGGCGGCGGGCCGGAATAGGCGATCTCGTCGAGGCTGGGCATGGTGTCGGTCCTGTCCGGTTTCCACGCGCCTTGTAACCCGGAATCCGGCGCGGGGCGAGGGGGCGGGGAACCGCAGCATGACGCCCGGTCGCGGATACGGGCCCCGCCCCGCCCGGAACAGCCGCGTCAGCATCCCGGGCCGCGCGGGCCGATCCGTTCAGCGCGCGGCGCCCTTGCCGCGGTTGCGGCGGCGGCGCGGGGCCTCGCTGCCGCCGGGTTTGTCCTGCCCCTGGGTCTGGCCCTGACCCTGTGCCGCCCGGGGTTTCCCCGGCTTGCCCTGCGCGGGTTTCGCCTGCCCGCCGGGGCGGGCCGGGGGCTTGCCGGGGCGGGTCCGTTTCGGACCCTGCGCCGGGCGGGCGGGTTTCGGCGGTGGGATGTCCGAGGCGGGCGGCGTGCCCCCGGCGACCTCAAGCCGGTGGCCGATCACCTTCTCGATGGCGCGCAGCTCGCCGATCTCGGCGGGCGCGCAGAAGGCCACCGCCCGGCCCGCCGCCCCGGCCCGCGCGGTGCGGCCGATGCGGTGGACGTAGTTGTCGGGCACGTTCGGCAGGTCGTAGTTGTAGACGTGCCGCACGATGGGAATGTCGATTCCGCGCGCCGCCACGTCGGTCGCCACCAGCACCTTGAGCGTGCCGTCGCGAAACGCCTTCAGCGTGGCCTCGCGCTGGTTCTGGCTCTTGTTGCCGTGGATCGAGCCCGCGGCGAAGCCCCAGCTTTCCAGCAGCTTCTTCAGTTTCTCGGACCCGTGCTTGGTGCGGCCGAACACCAGCGCGGCCTCTTCCGGGTGGCCGAGCAGCAGCGATTCCAAGAGTTTCGCCTTGTCGCCCTGATTGACGAAATGCACCGACTGGGTGATCCGGTCGGCGGTCCTGCCGGGGGGCGAGACCGCGACCTTCACCGGATCGCGCAGGTAGGTGGCGGCAAGGTCTTCGATCAGCTTCGGCATGGTGGCCGAGAACATCAGCGTCTGGCGTTTCATCGGCAGGTGGCGGGCGATCTTCCGCAGCGCATGGATGAAGCCCATGTCGAGCATCTGGTCGGCCTCGTCCAGCACCAGATAGCCGGTGTGCTCAAGGCTCAGCGCGCCGCGTTCCAAAAGGTCGATCAGCCGCCCCGGCGTCGCCACCAGAATGTCGGTGCCGCGCGCCAGCCGTTCGGTCTGGCGGTTGAGCGAGGCACCGCCGGTCACGCAATAGACCTTGGCGGGACTTCCCTTGGTGAACAGTTCCAGATGTTCGGCGATCTGCGCCACCAGCTCGCGCGTGGGGGCAAGGATCAGCGCCCGCACCCGGCGCGGCGGCGGCGGATGGCCGATCCCGAGGATACGCTGCAACAGCGGCAGGCCGAAGGCCGCGGTCTTGCCGGTTCCGGTCTGCGCCAGCCCCATGAGGTCGCGCCCGGCGAGGATCTCGGGGATCGCGCGGATCTGGATCGGGGTGGGGGTGGTGAAACCGCTGCGTTCGAGCGCGGTCAGAAGGTTCGGGGCAAGCCCGAGAGAGGCGAAGGAGGTCAGGGTCTGGCCTTTCGTGGAATACCGGGAGCGGCGCATGGCCGCGCGCCGCCCCGCAGGACAGCATGTCAGCGCCGCACATGGGGGGAAACGCAGCGCAAGTCAAGCCGTGGTGCGATTCGCGGGGTGCTTGCGGTGGTCGATGGCGGCGCGGGTGGTGCGCTTCTGCACTGGAGCGCAACATTCGCCCCCGCGCACCACTTGCCCGGACTCAAGGCGCGTCACGCGCCCCGCCGGGCAGCGGCCGACCGCCCGCGTCACGCCGCAGGCGTGCCTTCGGCACGTCACGCCGCAGGCGTGCCTCGGCACGACGGCGGGCGCTGCCCTTTGTTGTGCAGGAAACCGGCGGGGGCGGTGACTGAAATCGCCCGGCCTGCGGGTTCATGCCGGAAGGGCGACGGATCATTGGTGAGCGCACTTGAGATCGGCGGCCTCGCGGCCTAGGCTCCCGCCGCAGCCGTGCGGGCCGGAGCCCGGAGCGGGACATATCAACCGGAGAGTCCAGATGACCACGCCTGTTGCAATCCAGTTCAGTGAGACCGACCTTGAGGCCCTGGCGGGGGCCGGGGGCCGGGTGGTGGTCTTTGCCGGTGCCTCGGGCGCGAAGGGCCCGGTGGGGCGGCGGGTCAACCGGCTCACCCGTGGCGCGCTCGACCGTTTCACCGCCTCGCCCGCCTTCGCCAAGCTGAAACCCGGCGAGGCCGCCGACCTCACCTGGCCGGGCGGCATGGCCTGCGAGGCGGTGCAGGTGGTGCGGCTCGACCCGCGCGCGGGCGTGGCCGAGGCGCGCAAGGCCGGTGCGGCCATCGGCGCGAAACTGGGCGAAGGGGGCGCGCTGGTGCTGGCCGGGGGCCACGCGCGGGCGGCGGAGATTTCCTTCGGACTTGCGCTGCGGGCCTATGCCTTCGACACCCACCGCACCGGCGAGAAGAAGGCCCCCGGCCCGGTCACGCTGATGGTGAACGCCCCCGAGGCGGTGGCGGCGACGGCGAAACCGCTTGCCGCGCTGGCCGAGGGCGTGTTCTTCACCCGCGATCTGGTCTCCGAACCCGCCAATATCCTGACCACCGACGATTTCGCCGCGCGGCTCGCCGTCATGCAGGAACTGGGGCTGGAGGTCGAGATCCTGGAAGAACCGCAGCTTGCCGAACTGGGCATGGGCGCGCTTCTGGGCGTGGGGCAGGGGTCGGAAAGCCCCTCCAAGGTGGTGGTGATGCGCTGGCAAGGGGGCGGCGAGGAGGCGCCGCTCGCGCTCGTGGGCAAGGGGGTGGTGTTCGACACCGGCGGCATCTCGATCAAGCCCGCGGGCGGGATGGAGGAGATGACCATGGACATGGGTGGCGCCGCCGTGGTCGCGGGCGTGATGCGCACGCTGGCGCTGCGGAAGGCGAAGGCCAATGTGGTGGGGCTTGTCGGGCTGGTCGAGAACATGCCCTCGGGCAAGGCGCAGCGGCCGGGCGATATCGTGCGCTCGATGAAGGGCGACACGATCGAGGTGATCAACACCGACGCCGAAGGGCGGCTCGTCCTTGCCGATGTGCTCTGGTATGCGCAGGATCGTTTCAGCCCCTCGGGGGTGATCGACCTCGCCACGCTGACCGGCGCGATCATCGTGGCGCTGGGGCATGAGAACGCGGGCGTCTTCTCGAACGACGATGCGCTCTGCGACGCCTTCCTCAAGGCGGCGGCGGCCGAGGGTGAGGGCGCCTGGCGGATGCCCCTGGGCGAGGGCTACGACAAGAAGATCAAGTCCGATCTTGCCGACATGAAGAACACCGGCGGGCGCGACGGCGGCGCGGTGACGGCGGCGCAGTTCCTGCAACGCTTCATCAGGCCCGACACGCCCTGGGTCCATCTGGACATCGCCGGGACCACGCTGGGCAAGGCGGCCACCGACCTCGCGCCCAAGGGGGCGACCGGCTGGGGGGTGCGGGCGCTCGACCGGCTGATCCGGGACCGTTACGAGGACAGGGGCTGATCGCCGCCGCCCGTGCCAGGCTGACCGTGAACAGGAGAGGGTGATGCTGATCTTCGCCACGCGCTACGCCGATTGCGAGGCGGCGCTTGCGTTCCTGACGCGGGTGCTGTGCCTGACGGAACATTCGGTCACCCGCGACGATGCCGGGCGGATCACCCATGCGCAACTGACCATGGGCCGGGGCATGGTGATGTTCGGCCCCGCGGGCGGGGACGGGGTTGCCGGGCTGATGGCCCCGCCGGAGGGCGGGCGGGTGACCGGCAGCGTCTATCTGGTGCCGGTCGCCGATCTCGACTGGCACTACCGCCGGGCGGTGGCGGCGCAGGCCGAGATCCTGACCCACCTGCACGAGGAGGACCACGGCGGCCGCTCCTTCACCCTGCGCGACCCCGGGGGCCAGATATGGACGCTGGGCGACCGCGACCCCTTTGCAGCAGGGAAGGCGGGCTGATGGGATCGGCGTTCTTCTACCACCTGACCCGCTCGCCGGTCGAGGCGACGCTGCCGATGCTGATCGGCAAGGCGCTGGGGGCGGGCTGGCGGGTCGCGGTGCGCGGGGTGTCGCGCGAAAGGCTCGAATGGTTCGACGAAAGGCTGTGGCTGGGGCCGGAAGAGGGTTTCCTGCCGCATGGTCTTGCCGGGGGGCCGCATGACGCCGACCAGCCGGTGCTGCTGACCACGGGGGCAGGGTTCCCCAACCGCGCCGCCTGCCTGATGGCGATCGACGGGGCCGAGGTGGCGGCGGAAGAGGCGGCGGCGCTGGAACGGATCTGCGTGATCTTCGACGGCGGCGACGCGGCGGCGGTCGAACATGCACGCGGCCAGTGGCGCTTGCTCACCGGCGCGGGGGTGGCGGCGCAATACTGGTCGGAAGCCTCGGGCCGCTGGGAGAAGAAGGCGGAAGCCTGAGGGGCCGCGCAGGTGCAGCGGCGGGCAGATGTCGCGCCATGTCCGGCAATTCTCCCCACTGCTCCGACTGTTACCTTGCGAAACAAAGGACAGCGGCCGAACGCTGCCCGGCGGTGCGTGCCACGCCTTGCTTCCGGGCAAGGGGGAGCATGCGCCCGGCGTTCCGGCGCCCCCCCCGCAGGCCGTGCTTCAGCGTCCCTCGGTTGCCCCGCTCCACATGGGGGCCAAGGGAGAAGCCTCCTACCGGCGGCCCAGCCTGCGGGTGATGCGGGCCGCCTGGCGGGCGGTTCTGGCGGTCTTGCGCGCGTCGCGTTCCAGCTTGCGTTCGGCCTCGGTCTTCGGCGGGTCGCCCGCATTCCCCGCCACCGTGGTGCGGGTCTGGCGCGGCAGGCCGCGCGTCGCCATGCCGATGCCCTTGTTCACCGCCCGGCGCATGAACATGCGCAGGATCATGTTGACCATACCGTTCAGATTCATGGCGCAGCCTTTCCGGGGGCTTCGCGCCCCCTCATTCCTCGAACAATTCGCTTTGCCCCGCGCTCGCGGGGTCGTCGTCGTCCTCCTCGGCGCCGGGCCGGGGGCGGCTGTCCAGAAGCCCGGCCGCGCGCAATTCCTTGAGCCCCGGCAGGTCGCGGGCCGATTCCAGCCCGAAATGGTCGAGGAACCGTTCCGTCACCACGAAGGTCACCGGCCTGCCCGGAGTCATACGCCGCCGCCCGAGTCGAATCCACTCAAGTTCCATCAACTGGTCGAGCGTGCCCCGGCTGACCGCGACGCCGCGGATTTCCTCGATCTCGGCGCGGGTGGCGGGCTGGTGATAGGCGATGATCGCCAGCGTCTCGATGGCGGCGCGGCTCAGTTTCCGGGTCTCGACCACCTCGCGGCTCATCAGATGGCCGAGGTCGGGGGCGGTGCGGAAGGCCCAGCCCTCGCCCACCTTCACCAGCCGCACCCCGCGTCCCTCGTAGCGGCGGCGCAGATGCGCCAGCGCCTCGGCGGCATCGCAGCCGTGCGGCAGCCTTGCGGCAAGCTCGGCCACGGTCACCGGCTCGGACGATGCGAACAGGATCGCCTCGACCATGCGCTCCTGCTCGCCCATCGGCGGGGCCTCGAACAGGCTCTTTTCCCGGGCTTCGGTCATCGCGGATCCCTCCGGCGGATGTGCAGGGGGGCGAAATTCTCGCCCTGGCGCAGTTCCACCTGCCCCTGCCGCGCCAGTTCCAGCGCCGCCGCGAAATGCGAGGCGGTGGCCGAACGCCGCCTGCGCGGATCGCTGCTCCAACCCTCGGGCAGCCAGTCGGCAAGCATCATCCAGTCGCCCGCGTAGCCCAGCAGCCCGCGCATCCGGTCCAGCGCCTGCTCCATGGTGAACACGTCCTGCCGGTCGAAGGCATAGGGGCGGAACTCGTCGCGGGTGCGGATGCGGGCATAAGCCTGCATGAGGTCGAGCAGCGTCGCCACATGCCGCACCTTGCGGGTGCGCTCGACCCGCTCCGGCAGCCCTCGGGCGAAGAAGTCGCGGCCCAGCTGGTCGCGCGCCATCAGCCCCGCCGCCGCCTCGCGCATCGCTTGCAGGCGTTCAAGCTGGAAGGCCAGATGCGCCGCCATCTCCTCGGCCGAGGGGCCTTCCTCCTCGGGGTCGGGCGGCAGCAGCAGGCGCGACTTGAGATAGGCGAGCCATGCGGCCATCACCAGGTAATCCGCCGCAAGTTCGATGCGCAACTGCTTGGCCTGGTTTACGAAAGTCAGATACTGCTCGGCCAGTTGCAGCACGGAGATCCGCCGCAGGTCCACCTTCTGCGTGCGCGACAGCATCAGCAGCAGGTCGAGCGGCCCCTCGAACCCGTCCACATCGACGATCAGCGCCTCGGCGGCAAGCCGCCCGGCCACGCTGTCGGCCATGCTTTCGGCGGCGGGGGGCGGGGCGGGCTCAGCCATGGCCCCCGCCCGCAAGCGCGGCAAGCTCCGCCTCCAGCGCCGGGATATCGGCGGCGTCGGGCGCCTGCCGCCAGCCCAGCGCGGCTTCGGCCCGTGCGGTGGCCTCGGGCGACAGCGCCCCGGCGGCGGCCACCACCTCGGCCATCTCGGCCTCCTCGCCGTTGCAATGCAGCGCGATATCGCAGCCCGCCGCCAGCGCGGCCCGCGTCAGGTCGGACAGGCGCCCGTCCAGCGCCTTCATCGAAAGATCGTCGGTCATCAAGAGCCCGCCGAAGCCCATCTCCCGCCGGATCGCGCCGACCGCCACAGGCGAAAGCGTGGCGGGGCGGTCCGGGTCGATCCCGGTATAGACCACATGCGCGGTCATCCCCAAGGGCAGATCGGCCAGCGCGCGGAACACCGCGAAATCGGTGGCGGCAAGCTCGGCGGGCGAGGCGGTGACGCGCGGCAGTTCCAGATGGCTGTCGGCCGTCGCGCGGCCATGGCCGGGGATGTGCTTCACCACCGGCAGCACGCCCCCGGCGAGCGAGCCGCGCGCCGCGCCGCGCGCCGCCTCGATCACCGTGCCCGCATCGCGGCCGAGACAGCGGTTCAGCAGGAAGGGATGCGTGTCCGGCCCGGCGATATCGGCGGTGGGGATGCAGTTGCCGTCGATCCCCGCCTCGCGCAGCTCGCTGGCGATGATCCGGTAGCGCAGTTCCATCGCCCGCGCGGCCTGCGGCCCGGCGGCTTCGGCCTGGTCGAGCGGCGCGGGCCAGTCGCGCCAGTATGGCGGGCGCAGGCGCTGCTCCCGCCCGCCTTCCTGATCGACGAATATGGGTGCGTCGCGCCCCACGGTGTCGCGCAGCGCGCCGGTCAGGCGGCGCAACTGGCCGGGGTTGTCCACGTTCCGCGCGAACAGGATGAAGCCCCAGGGCGCGGCCTCGCGGAAGAAGGCTGCCTCGCGGGCGGTCAGTTCCGTCCCGAGACAGCCGAGGATGGCGGCCGAGGCCGCGCTCATCGCTGGGTGACCGGGACGCAGCGCGGCCCGCTGCCCTCGATCGCGGCGCAGAAGCGGCGGGCCTCGTCCTCGCTGGCGAAACCATGGGCGCGCAGGCGGAAGAAGTCGCGCCCGCCGCTGGTCGCGGGCTGGATCACCCGCGCCTTGTCCGCCATGATCCCGCCCGAGGCGGTGGCGATCCGGTCCCATTCGGTGCGTGCCGCGGCCGCGTCGTCGAAGGCGCCAAGCTGCACCAGCCTTGTGCCCGCCGTGAGGGTCGCGGGGTCGATCTCGGTCACCGGCGCGGGGGCCGAGGAGGTGGCCTGCACCGCCGAAAGCCCGGCGACCCGCGGACGGGGCTGCGGACGGGGTGAACGCGCAAGCCCGTTCCCGGCATCCGCCGCCGAAGCCGTCGGCCCGTTCCCCGAAACGATCCCGGCCACCAGTTCCTCGGCCAGCGCCAGCGCGTGTTCGGCGGCGGGGTCGGCGGCACGGGCCGTCCCGGTCTCGCCGGTCCCGGGCATGATCTCCGGCCCGTCGGCCTCGGCCAGCGCGCGGGCGGTCAGGCCGGGGGCATCCTCATCGGCCAGGTCGAGCGGGCGCGGGGCGAGGATCAACTGCTCCGGCAGCGGCGCCGCCGTTCCTTCGGCCGCGACCGTATTGACCGAAAGCCCCAGATGCGCGGCAATCCGTCCGCCCGGGTCTTCGGGGGCGATCCGCATCGGATCGCTCATCGCCTGAATGACCGGAACGCCGGTCACGTCGCGCACCGCCAGCCGGTAGCCCCAGACCGCCACGCCCACCACCAGTGCGACCGAGACCACCGCCCCCGTCAGGTTGACGACACGCCCGACCCGGCCCGCGCGTGACCGATATGCATGAGTCGCGGGGGTGTGCGTCACGAAGTCGTCGAAACTCGCATCCGCCATCATCTGCTCCGATGCGGGGATCGGCGGATGTTGTCCCCGCGCTTGCCCGCTTTGCTGCCTCTCAACGGTCCGGCGGGCGGCGCCTGTTATGGTTGTCAGCGCATTTCCTCGACCGGACTGACCCCAAGAATACCAAGACCGGCGGAAATAACAACGCCCACGGCCCTTGCAAGCGCGATTTTCGCCTGCGACGTGACCGGATCGCCCTCCTGCACGAAGCGCAGCCCGGTGTCCTCGTTGCCGCGGTTCCACAGACCGTGGAACTCGGAGGCCAGTTCGTAGAGGTAGAAGGCCACCCGATGCGGCTCGTTCGAGCGGGCGGCGATCTCGACCAGGCGCGGCCATTCGGCGATCTTGCGCGCCAGCGCCAGTTCCGCCGGATGGTCGAGCCTGGCGAGATCGGCCGCCGCCAGCGTGGCGTCGCCCGCGTCGATCCCGGCCTCGGCGGCACGGCGCAGCACCGAACAGACCCGCGCATGGGCGTATTGCACGTAGAAGACCGGGTTGTCCTTGGATTGTTCCGTCACCTTGTCGAAATCGAAATCCAGCGCCATGTCGCCACGCCGGGTCAGCATGACGAAGCGAGTCACGTCCGGCCCCACCATCTCCACCACGTCGCGCAGGGTGACGAAGGTTCCGGCGCGTTTCGACATCTTGAACGGCTCGCCGTTCTTCCACAGCTTGACGAGTTGCATCAGCTTGATGTCGAGCGGCACCTTGCCGCCCGAGAGCGCCGCCACCGCGGCCTTCATCCGCTTGACGTAGCCGCCGTGATCGGCGCCGAAAATGTCGATCAGCTGGTCGAAGCCGCGTTCGATCTTGTCGAAGTGATAGGCGATGTCGGGGGCGAAATAGGTCCAGCTTCCGTCCGACTTCTTCACCGGCCGGTCCACGTCGTCGCCATGTGCGGTCGAGCGGAACAGGGTCTGCTCGCGCGGCTCCCAGTCGTCGGGGGTCTTGCCCTTGGGCGGCTCCAGCACGCCCTGATAGATCAGTCCCGCCTTGTCCAGCGTCTCCAGAGCCGCCTCGATCCGGCCGGTGCCGTAAAGCGCGCGTTCCGAGAAATAGACATCCATCCGCACCCCGAGCGCGTCGAGATCGGCGCGGATCAGGTCCATCATCCTTGCGGTGGCGAAGTCGCGGATGGTCTCCAGCCAGTCGGCTTCGGGCTTTTCAAGGAAACGGTCGCCGAACTCGGCCTTCAGCGCCTCGCCCACCTCGATCAGGTAGTCGCCGGGATAAAGCCCCTCGGCGATCTCGGGCGACAACCCGTGCGCCTCGCGGTAGCGTTCATAGGCCGAGCGCGCCAGCACCTCGACCTGCGCGCCGCCGTCGTTGATGTAATATTCCCGCGTGACCTGCCATCCGGCGAAACCCAGCAGGTTCGCCAGCGCATCGCCGAACACCGCGCCGCGCACATGGCCCACATGCATCGGCCCTGTGGGGTTGGCCGAGACGAATTCGATATTGACCTTCTGCCCCTTGCCGAGGGTGGAGCGGCCGAAGTCCCGTCCTTCGGTCAGCGCCGCGCGGACGACATCCCGCCATGCCCCGGGCGCCAGCCGCAGGTTGAGGAACCCGGGCCCCGCCACTTCGGCCGAAAGGATGCCCGGATCGGCGGCCAGCCGTTCGGCCAGCGCCTCGGCGATGCCGCGCGGCGCCATCCTGGCGGGCTTGGCCAGCACCATGGCCGCGTTGGTCGCCATGTCGCCATGGGCCGGGTCGCGCGGCGGTTCCACCGCCACGTTCGAACGGTCGAGCCCCCCGGGCAGCGCCCCCGCGGCTTCCATCGCGTCGAGCGCGGCCATCACCCGCGCGCGGATCTCGTCGAAAAGGTTCATCTGTCCCATCCTTGGCTGGGCAGCGGTTTATCACGGCAACGGCACGGGTCAACGGTCTGCGGGTGGGGGAGGCCCCGCACAGGTCCGGAATCAAGGCGTGTCACGCCCCCCCGCCGGGCAGCGGTCGACCGTCCGGTGTGCCTTCGGCGCGAGGGCGCCCCCCGCCCCCTGTGGTGCAAAGGGGACCGGCCGGGGGCGGTGGGCAATCCGCCCGCCACCAACCCTTGCCGCCTCAGAGCAGCGCCTTGACCCTTGCCGCCACCGCCTCGGCGGTGATGCCGAACTCCTGATAGAGCCGCTCCGCCGGGGCCGAGGCGCCGAAGCCCTCCATGCCGACGAACCCGGCCTTCGCCTCGCGCCCGCGCTCGCCCAGCAACCAGCGGTCCCAGGGCTGGCGCACCGCGGCCTCGACCGCCACCCGCACCGGGCCCGCGGGCAGCACCTTGCGCCGGTAGGTCTCGTCCTGCTGCGCGAACAGTTCCATGCAGGGCATGGAGACGACGCGGGTGCCGATCCCCTCGGCCTCCAGCGCCGTGCGGGCGGCAAGTGCGATCTCCACCTCGGACCCCGTGGCCAGCAGGATCGCCTGCCGCTTGCCCGTGGCCTCGGCCAGCACATAGGCCCCCTGCGCGGTCAGGTTCCGCGCGGTGAAGGCGGTCCGTACCGCGGGCAGGTTCTGCCGCGACAGCGCCAGCACCGAGGGGCGGGCCTTTTCGGTCAGGGCGATCTCCCACGCCTCCAGCGTCTCCACCGCATCGGCGGGGCGGAAGGTGAGCGTGTTCGGCGTCGCCCGGCAGATCGCCAGATGCTCGACCGGCTGGTGGGTCGGGCCGTCCTCGCCCAGCCCGATGGAATCGTGCGTCATCACGTAGATCGAGGGCACCCCCATCAGCGCCGACAGCCGCATCGCGCCGCGGGCGTAGTCGGTGAAACACAGGAAGGTGCCGCCATAGGGCCGGATGCCGCCATGCAGCGCCATGCCGTTCATCGCCGCCGCCATGCCATGCTCGCGGATACCGAAATGCACGTAGCGGCCCTTGCGGTTCTCGGGGCCGAAGATGCCGAGATCGGGGGTCCTGGTGTTGTTCGAGCCGGTGAGGTCGGCCGAGCCGCCGATGGTCTCGGGCATCACCGGGTTGATCGCCTCCAGCGCCATTTCGCTGGCCTTGCGGGTGGCCACCCTGGGGGCCTTTTCCACCAGATCCTTCTTCATCGCCCGGACGGTGGCGGCAAGTTTCTTCGGCGCCTCGCCCGCCGTCACCCGCTCGAACTCGGCCCGGCGCCCGGTGGGCAGGGCGGCGATGCGGGCCTCCCACTCGGCGCGCGCTTCGCTGCCGCGTGCCCCGGCGGATTCCCATGCGGATTTCACATCGGCCGGGATCACGAAGGCCGGGTGCGGCCAGCCGTAGATCTCGCGCACCCTGGCGATCTCGGCCTCGCCCAGCGGCGCGCCATGCGCGGCGGCGCTGTCCTGCTTGGCCGGGCTGCCGAAGCCGATATGGGTCTTGCAGTCGATCAGCACGGGGCGGTCGGACCGCTTCGCCTCACGCAGCGCCCGGTCGATGTCCTCGGGGTCGTGGCCGTCGCAAGCGAGCACCGCCCAGCCCGAGGCCGCGAACCGCGCCCGCTGGTCGGTCACATCGGAAAGCGAGATCCGCCCGTCGATGGAAATGTCGTTGTTGTCCCACAGCACGATCAGCTTCGAAAGCCGCTGCATCCCGGCAAGGCCGATCGCCTCTTGGCTGATCCCCTCCATCAGGCAGCCGTCGCCCGCGATCACCCAGGTGTGGTGATCCACCGCCTTCGCCCCGAACCGCGCCCGCAGCGCCTCCTCGGCCATGGCGAAGCCCACGGCGTTGGCGATGCCCTGGCCGAGCGGGCCGGTGGTGGTCTCGACCCCCGCCACATGGCCGTATTCCGGGTGCCCGGCGGTGATAGCGCCCCATTGGCGGAAGTTGCGGATCTGCTCGATGGTCATGTCCTTGTAGCCGGTCAGGTGCAGAAGCGCATAGATCAGCATCGAGCCGTGCCCGGCCGACAGGATGAAGCGGTCGCGGTCGGGCCAGTGCGGGGCGGCGGCGTCGAACTTCAGGTGCCGGGTGAACAGCACCGTCGCCACATCGGCCATGCCCATCGGCATGCCGGGGTGGCCCGAGTTGGCGGCCTGTACCGCGTCCATGGCAAGGGCGCGGATGGCGCAGGCCATGTTCCAGTGGTCGGGATGGGTGGCGCGGAGCGTGGCGATATCCAAGGCGGTCATCCTGTGCTGGCGGGGGTTGTCCGTGCTGATACCACCCCGCGCCGCAAGATCAAGCGCAAGCGGCCGCGCATTGGCGGTCTCTGCGGCGCGGAGGGGGACAAATCCCCCCGGCTTTGGTCTAGACTGTGGCCGCGACCCCGCCCGGCGCCGATTCGCGCCGGGGGCGGCAGCATGGTGCGCGGGTGAACCGGGCTGAAAAGACGGCAGGCCAGAAAGACGGCGGGGCAGGATGGACGATCTGACGGAGTATGAACGGCGCATCGGCGCGGCGCTGGAACGCATCGGCCTTGCGGTCGAGGGGTTGGCGACGGTGCCGGAACGCACCCTGCCACCCGTGGACGCGGACGGGGCGGCGGCGCTGCGGGCCGAGGTGGCGCGGCTGACCGAGGCGCTGGAGACCGAGCGCGGCGCCAATGCGCAACTGACCGAACGGGTCCGGGCGATCCGTGAGCGGCAGGACGCCACCGTGACCCAGATGGAGCGCCGGATCGAGAAGCTGACCGCCCAGCTCGACGCGCAGGGGCTGGAATCCCAGCGGCTGCGCAAGAGCGCGGTCTCGCTGCGCGAGGCGCTGAGGGCGTTGCGCGAGGCGGCGGCGGCCGGGCTGGCCGATGGCGGCGCGGTCAACCGGGCGATGCAGGCGGAGCTTGAATCGCTGCGCGCCACCCGCATGGCCGAGATCGCCGAGATGGAGGAAATCCTGTCGGAACTGGAGCCGCTGCTGCCGCCCGTGCCCGAAGCCGAAGCCGCAGAGGAGGCCCGCGATGCCGGAGCTTGAGATCACCATCGGCGGCCGCCCGTTCCGCGTCGCCTGCCAGCCCGGCGAGGAAGACTTCCTGCGTGCCGCCGCCGCCATGCTCGACGCCGAGGCCGGACCGCTGCTGGCGCAGATGGGCCGGATGCCGGAAGCCCGGCTGCTGCTGATGGCGGGGCTGATGCTGGCCGACCGCACGGCGGCGGTGGAGGACCAGCTTCGGGTCGCACAGGCGCGGGTGGCCGAACTCGAATCCCGCCCCGCGCCCGAACCGCGTCAGGTTTCGGTTCCGGTGCTGCCCGCGGGCGTACGCGAAAGCATGGCCGAACTCGCCGCCCGCACCGAGGCGCTGGCCGCCGCGGCCGAAGACCGGCTCAAGACCCGCGGCGGCGCGGCGGGGTAGGGCGCGCCGCCGGGGGTTGCGGGCATGGTGGGCAATATCGCCCGCCCTGCATCACGCCCGAACGCCGCGTAGGGTGCGCTGAAGCGCACCACCGGCACCGGCACGCGGGGGCACCCCTTGCCCCCGGAACAAGGCGCGGAACGCGCCGCCGGGCGGCGTCCGCCGCGCTCTGGTGTGCAGGTGACGACCGGGGAGGGTGCGCTGAAGCGCACCCTACGGCTGCGCCTCGTGGGGTAGGCGATTTCGCCCACCACCCGGCGCCGGAACGGCCGGAACACCCGCGCATAGCCCTTCCGGAAACGGCAAGGGGGCCGCGCAATGCGGCCCCCCCCGTTTTCCGGCCCCGAACGGTTCAGCCGCGCGCGGGCACCTCGACGTAATCGCGCGATGCCTGCCCGATGTAGAGCTGCCGCGGCCGGCCGATCTTCTGGCTCGGGTCGCCGATCATCTCCTTCCACTGGGAAATCCAGCCCACCGTGCGCGACAGCGCGAAGATCGGCGTGAACATCGAGGTCGGGAAGCCCATCGCCTCAAGGATGATGCCCGAGTAGAAATCGACGTTCGGGTAGAGCTTCTTCGCGATGAAATACTCATCCTCAAGCGCGATCCGCTCCAGCTCCTTGGCGACCTGCAACGTCTCGTTGTCCTTGATGCCCAGCAGATCGAGCACCTCGTCGGCCGATTCCTTCATCACCTTGGCGCGCGGGTCGAAGTTGTTGTAGACCCGGTGGCCGAAGCCCATCAGCCGGAACGGGTTGTCCTTGTCCTTGGCCCTGGCGATGAACTCGGGGATGCGCTCGACGGTGCCGATCTCGCGCAGCATCTCCAGGCAGGCCTGGTTGGCGCCGCCATGCGCGGGGCCCCACAGGCAGGCGATCCCCGCCGCGATGCAGGCGAAAGGATTGGCCCCCGACGATCCCGCAAGCCGCACGGTCGAGGTCGAGGCGTTCTGCTCGTGATCCGCGTGCAGCATCATGATCCGGTCCATGGCCTTGGACAGGATCGGGCTGACCACGTAATCCTCGGCCGGGACGGCAAAGCACATGTGCAGGAAGTTCGAGGCGTAATCGAGGCTGTTCTTCGGATAGACGAAGGGCTGGCCGAGCGAATATTTGTAGGCCATGGCGGCGATCGTGGGCAGCTTGGCGATCATGCGGATCGCCGCCACCTCGCGCTGCCAGGGGTCGTTGATGTCGAGACTGTCGTGGTAGAACGCGCTCATCGCGCCGACGACGCCGACCATGGTCGCCATCGGGTGACTGTCGCGCCGGAAGCCGCGGAAGAAATAGTGCATCTGCTCATGCACCATGGTGTGGCGGGTCACCCGGTTCTCGAAGTCGTCCATCTGCGCGGCGGTCGGCAGTTCGCCGTAAAGCAGCAGGTAGCAGACTTCCAGGAAATGCGACTTCTCGGCCAGTTGCTCGATCGGGTAGCCGCGATACAGCAACTGGCCCTTGTCGCCGTCGATATAGGTGATGGTCGATTCGCAGGAGGCGGTCGAGGTGAAGCCCGGATCGTAGGTGAACACGTCGCCCTGGGCGTAGAGCTTGCGGATGTCGATCACCTCGGGGCCCACGGTGGGGGCGAGGATCGGCAGGTCGATCACCTTGTCGCCGATGGTCAGCGTCGCCGTTCTGTTGGTCTGGGGCATCTCTCGTTCTCCCTCGTTTCGGGCGCTCGTGATAGGCCGGGGCCAGGACGGCCCGGCAAGGACTGCGGCCTTTCGGGCCGTCGGTGGCCGGGTTCAGCCCGGCCAGCCCGCGGCTTCGGAAAGCCGCGCGATTGTTTCGTCCCGACCGATGACCAGCATCATGTCGAACACGCCCGGGCTTGCGGCCCGTCCGGAGAGGGCGGCGCGCAAGGGACCGGCGACCTTGCCGAGGCCAAGCCCATGAGCCCCGGCGATTTCGGCCAGGGTCGCCTCCAGCGCATCCCGATTCCAGCTAGCACTTTGCAGGCGCGGCGTCAATTCAAACAGTATACCACGGGATACACCGTCAAGCGCCCGCAGCGCCGCCGCATCCGGCTCCAACGGCCGTTCGGCAAGGGCGAAATGAGCCTTTTCAAGCAGTTCCGGAAAGGTCTTCGCCCGATCCTTGAGGCAATACATGGCGCGCGAAAGCATGTCCCGCTGCCGGTCGTCCAGCGGCGGCTGCCCGGCGGCGGCCAGATAGCCCTCCAGTTCATGCAGCAGCGCGGCATCGTCCGAGGCGGCGATATGGCGACCGCAGATATTCGCCAGCTTCTTGAAATCCAGCCGCGCGGGCGACCGGCCGATGCCGGAAAGGTCGAACCATTCCCGCGCCTGCGCGTCGGTGAAGAACTCGTCGTCGCCATGGCTCCAGCCCAGCCGGGCGAGGTAGTTGCGCAGCCCTGCCGCCGGATAGCCCATGGCCTGATATTCCTCCAGCCCGACCGCGCCGTGCCGCTTCGACAGTTTCTTGCCGTCCGGCCCGTGGATCAGCGGAATATGCGCCCAGACGGGTTCCGCCCAGCCCATGGCGCGATAGACCATCGCCTGCCGTGCGGCGTTGTTCAGATGATCGTCGCCCCGGATCACATGCGTCACGCCCATGTCATGATCGTCCACCACCACCGCCAGCATGTAGGTCGGTGTAGCATCGGAGCGTAAACAAATCATATCGTCGAGCTGGTCGTTGCGGACCACCACCCGGCCCTGCACCGCGTCCTCGATCACCGTCTCGCCCTCGCGCGGGGCCTTCACCCGGATCGCATAGGGCGCGTCCGGGTGGCTCGCCGGATCGGCATCGCGCCAGGGCGAGCGGAACAGGGTCGAGCGCCCCCCGGCCCGGGCCGCCTCGCGGAACGCCTCGATCTCGTCGGGGGTCGAGAAGCACTTGTAGGCCGCGCCGCGCGCCAGCATCTCATGCGCCACCTCGGCATGGCGCGCCGCCTGCGCGAACTGGCTCACCGCCTCGCCGTTATGGTCGAGCCCGAGCCAGTCGAGCCCGCGCAGGATCGCCGCCGTCGCCTCGGGGGTCGAACGCGCCCGGTCGGTGTCCTCGATCCGCAGCAGGAATTTTCCGCCGCGCCCGCGGGCGAAAAGCCAGTTGAACAGCGCCGTGCGCGCGCCGCCGATATGCAGGTAGCCGGTGGGCGAGGGCGCGAACCGCGTCACCACCTGCGCGCCCTCTTGCTCCCGCATCTCATCGGACATGGCCCGCCCCTTCATCTTCATCTTGCCAAAAATACTCCCGCCGGAGGCTTCCGAACTCTCCGCCCGCACCGCCTCGGGACAGGGCGGGAATGGCCCCGCAGACCCGGCGTTCGGGATTAACCTTTCGGAAACCATGGGCGGGCTACGCTTGCCGCCTGTCTAGGCAATCGCGAAAGCAAGGACAAGTGCCCGGCCCGATCCGCCTGTTTGCCGCGCCCGCCCGGGCCTTGCTCGTGACGCTGGCCGATGCGTTGCCCGATGCGCTGATGGCGGCGCGGGGGCGGCTGTTTCCATGGCTGCCGGCGGGGTTCGGCTGCGGCATCGCGCTGTGGTTCGCACCGGACAATGAACCGGGGCTGCCGGCCCATGCCCTCGCGGTGCTGGCGGGGGCGGTGGCGGCACTCATGATGCGCCGCCCCGGGGTGGTGCGCTGGCACCCGCTGGTGGTGGCGGTGCTTTGCCTTGCGCTGGGGTTCCTTGCCGCCGGGCTGCGCGCGCATGTCGTGTTGGCCCCGGTGCTGGGTTTTCGCTATTACGGCCCGATCGAG
>JBAYSY010000005.1:0-85768 GCA_041675885.1 Gemmobacter sp.
GCCGATCGCGGGGGGCCGCTGCAACGGTGGTGATCTGGCGGTTTATGGTGCCGCGTGCCCCGACGTATGTGCCCGTAGGAACGTTGCAGGAGCGGCCGCCGTCGTGCCGAAGGCACGCCTCCGGCGTGACCCGGAGGTCGGCCGCCGCCCGGGCCGCTGGCGCGCCTTGATTCCGGGCATGAGAAGAGGATGCCCCCGGCCCGCGCTTCCACCCGCTACCCGGCGAACTCCTCTCGCGCGTAGCCTTGCAGGAACAGCAGCGCCGTCAGGTCGCCGTGGTTGACGCGGATATCGCATTGCGCCGCCACCACGGGCTTGGCGTGCAGCGCCACCCCCGCCCCCGCAAGCCCGAGCATCCCCAGGTCGTTGGCCCCGTCACCGACGGCGATGGCCTCGGCAGGGGTGATCCCCAGCCGGGCGGCGACCTCCTCAAGCGCGGCGACCTTGGCGGCGCGGCCCAGGATCGGCTCCGCCACCTTGCCGGTCAGCCGCCCGCCCTTGGCCAGCAGGGTGTTGGCGCGGTGTTCGTCGAAGCCCAGATGCCCGGCGACGACGGTGGTGAAGGCGGTGAACCCGCCCGAGACCAGCAGCGCGAACCCCCCGGTCGCCCGCATGGTGGCCACCAGTTCGCGCCCGCCGGGGGTATAGGTGATGCGTTCCGCGATCACCTGCGGGATCACGCTTTCGGGCAGACCGGCAAGCAGGGCGACCCGCTCGCGCAGCGCCGCCTCGAAGTCGAGTTCGCCGTTCATCGCCCGCGCGGTGATCCCCGCCACATGCGCGCCCACGCCCGCCATATCGGCCAGTTCGTCGATACATTCCTGCCCGATCATGGTGCTGTCCATGTCGGCGATCAGCAACCGCTTGCGCCGGCCCTCGGCCGGCTGCACCGCAAGGTCGATACCAAGCGGCTGGAGCCCTTCCCAAACCTGCCAGAGGTTCCCGGGCCGGGCGGGCAGCGGAAACTCCGCCGCCACCCCGGGCCAGAGCCAGCGCACCTTCCCCCCGCCCCAGGCATTGCGCAGGCTTTCCACCGTGGCACGGTCGAGCCCGGGGCGGTCGGGAGCGGTGAGAAGCGTGGCGATGTGCATCCGGGCTCCAACCTGTGTTCCGGGAGTGGCGCGGCGCGCAGCCGCCAGCGCCGCTTTAGCCGTATTTGTCGGCTTGTGCCAGTCCAGCAGCTTGAGCGTCGGTCAAGGAGTCATTTACAGGGGAAGGCGAGACGAAGCGCATCAGCGACTAGGAAGCGTGAACTTTCATGTAGCCTCTGTGGGTTGTCGTCAAGAAACTTCAATATTATTAGCGGCAGTTGCCCGCGCTGAACACCGTTTGGGATGCAGATCCTGTGAAGGTGTTCATTGATCTGTTTAGCTTCTTCGTAAGTATTTTCGTCTTCCGTTGTTAGGAGAATTGTCATGATTACCCCATAATCCATACCGTGGATGTAGCCGACGATGTAACCAATACATATGCCGTATAGTAATCCATTCTTGTCGGAGTTGCATTGCTCTTTTAGTTCCCTGCCTGAAACAGCCTCAGCGGGAGACAGAAGGCCAACCCACAGCAGCGCCACCGCCGCAATTATCGTAATCCGTTTCATCCCTCTCTCCCTTTTCCCTCACTAAACCACAGCACACCGCGAACCTCCAAGAGGGGACATAATGATTGACCGCCTGTCCTATAGCCCTGTCCGCGCGCTAAACGGGAATTGAAGCCCCATGCCGGGTGAGGATGCAAAGGAACATTCTCACGCTGGCGGCACTGCTTAGGTTGATCAGATGCGCCAATCCAGCGACTTATGCAGGGCTGTGCATCGCGTCACGCCCGGACGTTGCGACCCCGCACACCGCAGTATTGGCGTATCCGAAGGAAACGCCAAATCTCGTGGGAGAGGCCGGGGCCGTCGGAAGCGGTGATCAGCATGGCAACATGCATGGGGATTTCCGGGCAGGGTTTCCGACAAAGAACAGGCCGCGCCGCTTTAGCCGCATTTCCCCGCCTGTGCCAGTGCCGGGGCGTTCCCCTTCGGCCTCTTTCAGCTTCAGCCCGTGATGTTCGGTCCGACGGCAGGCCCCGGCCAGCCTGCCGCGACCACACCTTGCCTCGCCCCGCATCCCGGTTGCAAAATCCGCCGCGACGGCTGAAACTCGTGCAAGGCCCCTTGTCATCATTTCCAGAAATACCCTCGGGGATCGCCATTGATTTCGCCATCGGTTCGGGAAACCGACGGCGATGGGGCAGACAGCCCCCGGCGCTCTCCACCTGTCCCGGACCCCGGATCATGCCCGCCCTCTGCCGCGACTGCCTGAGCCCGTTCAACACCGCCCCCGCGCGCTGCCCTGTCTGCCGGGGGCCGCGCATCCTTGCACATCCCGAACTGTTCGCGCTGTCCATCGCCCATATGGACTGCGATGCCTTCTACGCCAGCGTCGAAAAGCGCGACGACCCCACGCTGGCCGACCGGCCGGTGATCGTCGGCGGCGAGGGGCCGCGCGCCGTGGTTTCCACCTGCTGCTACGTGGCGCGGCTTTACGGCGTGCGTTCGGCGATGCCGATGTTCCAGGCGCTGCGGCTCTGCCCCGACCCGGTGGTGATCCGACCACGGATGGAGGTCTATGCCACGGTCTCGCGCCGGATCCGGGCGATGATGACCGATCTCACCCCGGCGGTGGAGCCCTTGTCGCTCGACGAGGCGTTCCTCGATCTTACCGGCACCGAACGGCTGCACGGGGCGCCTGCGGCGGTGGTGCTGTTGCGTCTTGCCGCGCGGATCGAGGAGGAACTGGGCATCACCGTCTCGATCGGGCTGTCGCACAACAAGTTCCTCGCCAAGATCGCCTCCGACCTCGACAAGCCGCGCGGCTTCGCGGTGGTGGGGCGGGCCGAGACGGCGGAATTCCTGCGCCATCGCCCGGTGCGGACGATCTGGGGCGTGGGGCAGGCGACGCAGGCCGCGCTGGAGGCCGAGGGGATCGGCACCATCGCCGACCTGTTGCGCCGCGACCGGCGCGAACTGGCGGCGCGGTTCGGCAAGATGGGCGACCGGCTGTGGCATCTGGCACGGGGGATCGACACCCGCAAGGTTCAGGCCGACGCGCCGGTCAAGTCGATCTCGCGCGAGACCACCTTCGATAGCGACACCGCCGATGCCGATGTGCTCGACGGCCATATCTGGCGGCTGGCCGAGGAGGTGTCGGACCGCGCCAAGGCCCGCGATCTGGCCGGGCGGGTGGTGACGCTGAAACTCAAGCGCACCGACCACCGGCTGCTGACCCGCCGGGTCAGCCTGCGCGATGCGACCCAGATGGCCGACCGGATCTGGCGCGCCGCCCATGCGCTGGCGGCCGAGGCCCGCGATCCGGGGCCGTTCCGGCTGATCGGGGTCGGGCTTTCGGACCTGTGTCCGGCCGGAGGCGCCGACCGCACCGACGACATGCTCGACCCCGGCGCGGCGCGGCGGGCGGCGGCGGAACGCGCGACCGACGACATCCGCGCCCGCTTCGGCAAGGACGCGATCCGGCGCGGCCGGTCGCTGCGGTAGGGGGTGGTGCGCTGAAGCGCACCCCCCTTGCCCGGAATCAAGGCGCGGCACGCGCCGCCGGGCAGCGGCCGACCGCCCGGACGGGCGACCGCTGCCCTCTGTTGTGACGGGAGATGGTGGGCAGCGGCCGGTGGACAATCTGCCCACCACCCGGGACGCCCTCGACAGCGGCGGCCGAACCTGCCAGCCTGCGCCGCATCAGGCAGGGAGGAACAGGCATGACCGGCAGACCGGCACTTCTCATCACCCGCAAGCTTTCGCCCGAGGTCGAGGCGCGGGCGGCGCGGGATTACGACGTGACGCTGAATCCCGAAGACCGGGTGTTCACGAAAGAGGAACTCATCGCCGCCTGCCAGTCGGTCGATGCGGTGCTGCCCTGCCATTCGGAACATTTCAGCGCCGATGTGATCGCCGCCCTGCCGGACCGGCTGAAGGTGATCGCCAACCATTCCGTGGGCACCGATCATGTCGATCTGGCCGCCGCGAAGGCCAGGGGCATCATCGTCACCAACACCCCGGACGTGCTGTCGAACGCCACCGCCGAGATCGCCATGCTCTGCATGCTGGGCGCCGCCCGGCGCGGGGCCGAGGGCGACCGGATGGTGCGCGAGGGGCGCTGGAACTTCTGGTCGCCCGCCTTCATGGTGGGCCGTCAGGTCACCGGGAAACGTTTCGGCGTGCTGGGCATGGGCCGCGTGGGGCAGGTCGCGGCGGAACGCGCCCGCGGCTTCGGGATGGAAATCCATTACCACAACCGCCGCCCGCTGCCGCCGGAACTGGAAAAGGGCGCGGTGTTCCACGACACCGCCGAAAGCCTGATCGCCGCCTCCGATGTCCTGTCGCTGCATTGCCCCGCCACGCCCGGGACCACCGGCATCCTCGACGCGCGGCGAATCGCCCTGCTGCCCGAGGGTGCGATCGTGGTGAATACCGCCCGTGGCGCGCTGATCGACGAACCGGCCCTGATCGCCGCGCTGAAAAGCGGCAAGGTCTTTGCCGCGGGTCTCGACGTCTATCGCGACGAGCCCGGCGGCAACCCGGAAATCGCCGCGCTCGACAATGTTTTCCTGCTGCCGCACATCGGTTCGGCCACGTTCGAGACCCGGGTGGCGATGGGGAATCGGGCGCTCGACAACCTGGACGCGGTATTTTCGGGGGCCGAACCGGGCGACCGGGTGGCATGAGAGGGGCGAAACGGGCTGATTGTATTCAGGGAACCCGCAAAATGAGGTTCCCGGTGCGATTTCCAGTTGCCCCGGCGATATTGGTGAGTAAAACTAACCAATATCGCGGAACAACGCGCGATCTGAACAAATGGGAGGAAAGCATGACAGATACTGTGAAACCGGCGCTGTCGCGCCGCTCGTTCCTGCGCACCGGCGCCCTGGCCGGTGGTGCCGCTGTTGCAGGGTCGATGCTGGCCGCGCCGGCCGTTCTCGGTCAGGCCCCCGTGGTGCTCAAGATGCAGACGTCGTGGCCCGCGGGCGACATCTGGATGGACTTCGCGCGCGAATACGTCGCCCGCGTCGGCGAGATGTCCGGCGGCCGCATCCAGATCGACCTGATGCCCGCCGGTGCGGTGGTCGGCGCCTTCCAGGTGATGGACGCGGTGCATGACGGCGTGATCGACGCCACCCATACCGTGCCGGTCTACTGGTATGGCAAGCACAAGGCGGCCTCGTTCTTCGGCACCGGCCCGGTGTGGGGCGGTTCGGCCACGACGATGCTGGGCTGGTTCTACCAGGGCGGCGGCGCGGAGCTGTATCGCGAACTGACCCAGGATATCCTCGGGCTGGACGTTTACGGCTTCATGGGCTTCCCGATGCCGGCGCAGCCCTTCGGCTGGTTCAAGAACGAAGTGAACACCGTCACCGACATCACCGGCCTGAAGTACCGCACCGTGGGCCTTGCCGCCGACCTGCTGCAAAAGATGGGCATGGCGCTGTTCCAGCTTCCGGGCGGCGAGATCGTCCCGGCGATGGAGCGCGGCGTGATCGACGCGTTCGAGTTCAACAACCCCTCGTCGGACCTTCGCTTCGGCGCGCAGGACGTGGCCAAGAACTACTACCTGTCGTCCTACCACCAGGCGTCGGAAGCGTTCGAATTCGCCTTCAACAAGGACTTCTTCGACGATCTCGACGAAGACCTTCAGGCGATCCTGAAATACGGGGTGGAAGCGGCCTCGACCTCGAACACCGCGCTTGCGCTCAAGGAATACTCGTCCGACCTGCAAAGGCTGCAAAACGAGATGGGCGTCACCGTTCACCGCACCTCGACCGAAATCCTCGCCGCCCAGCTCGCCGCCTGGGACGAGTTGATCGAGGAACTGGGCGAGGATCCGTTCATGGCGCGCATCATGGACAGCCAGCGCGCCTGGGTCGAGCAAGTCACCTACTTCGAGCTGATGGCCGCGCCCGATCTCGCGCTGGCCTACGACCATTACTTCCCCGGCAAGATGTCGCTCTGACACCCGCCGCCGGAACGCAGTGATCGTGCGCCCCGGGCCGTGTCCTGAACGGTCCGGGGCAACTGCACCCTCGAAGGGAACCCCTTGATGATTTCCTACATCAACTTCGCCGACAATCTTTCGGCCTGGTTCGGCAAGGCTTTCAGCTGGCTCATCATCCTGATGACCGCGGGCATGAGCTATGAAGTCTTTGTCCGCTACCTGCTGAACACCCCCACCCCCTGGTCGCTCGATGTGTCCTTCATCATGTACGGGACGCTGTTCATGATGGGCGGGGCCTACACGCTGTCGCAGGGCGGGCATGTGCGGGGCGACTTCATCTATCGGCTCTGGCCCGCGCGGGCGCAGGCATGGGTCGATCTCGTGCTCTACATGTTCTTCTTCTTTCCGGGGGTGGTCGCGCTGATCTTCTCGGGGTGGAAATATTCCTCGCGCTCCTGGGGCTATGCCGAGGTTTCGGTCAACAGCCCGGCCGGGGTTCCGATCTACCAGTTCAAGAGTGTGCTGGTCGTGACGGGCATATTGCTGTTCATCCAGGGTATCGCGCAGATCTTCCGCTGCATCCTGTGTATCCGCGACGGATACTGGAGCGAGGCCGAGAAGGACGTCGAGGAAACCGAGGTCGCGCTGATGAAACAGGTGGCCGAGCAGGGCATCGACAAGGTGGCCCAGCTGGTCGCCAGCGAACCCGGCCATCAGAACAGCCCCGAGTCCCGCGACGTGTCGCGCAAGGACTGACACCGGCAGTCGCCGAACAACCGACAACTGGAGATCACACACGTGACCGACCCCCAAGTTGCCATGGCGATGCTCGCCATCTTCATCATGCTGGTGTTTCTGGGCTTTCCCATTGCTTTCACGCTCATGGCGCTCGGCATCATCTTCGGATATTACGCCTATTACGACCCCGGCCGGATGTGGCGCGCCTACAACCGGCTGACCGAGGACGCCGACTGGTGGAACTCGACGACACTATGGGTCGAAGGGTTCTACAACAACCGCGTCTTCGACCTGTTCATAAACCAGACATACAACGTGATGTCGAACGAGGTGCTGACGGCGGTGCCGCTGTTCCTGTTCATGGGCTACGTCGTCGAGCGCGCGAACATCGTTGACCGTCTGTTCACCACCCTCAACCTTGCGGCGCGCAATATTCCCGGCTCTCTGGGGATCGCGGCGCTGATCACCTGCACGCTGTTCGCCACGGCGACCGGCATCGTCGGCGCGGTGGTGGTGCTGATGGGGCTGCTCGCGTTCCCGGCCATGCTCAAGGCGCGCTACAGCCATTCCTTCGCCGCGGGCATCGTCTGCGCCGGGGGCACGCTGGGCATCCTGATCCCGCCCTCGATCATGCTGATCGTCTATGCGGCGACCTCGGGCGTGTCGATCGTGCGGCTTTACGCGGCGGCGATGCTGCCGGGGCTGACGCTGGTGGGATTCTACTTCATCTACATCCTCGGCCGGGCGATTCTGCAACCCTCGGTCGCACCCAAGCCAAAGCCCGGGGAACTGCCCCATGTGCCGATGCTGAAACTGCTGGGCATGATCGCAACCTCGTTCCTGCCGCTGGCGTTCCTGATCATGGCGGTGCTGGGTTCGATCCTGTTCGGCCTTGCGACGCCCACCGAGGCGGCAGCGATCGGCGCGCTGGGCGGGCTGGTGCTGGCGGCGGCCTACCGGGCGCTGACCTTCGAACGGCTGCGCGAAAGCGTCTATCTCACGGTGCGCACCTCGGCGATGGTCTGCTGGCTGTTCGTCGGCTCCTACACCTTCGCGTCGGTGTTCTCCTACCTCGGGGGCGAGCATCTGATCTCGGAATTCGTGCGCGGCCTCGACATGACGCCGGTGCAGTTCCTGATCATGGCCCAGATCATCATCTTCCTGCTGGGCTGGCCGCTGGAATGGTCGGAGATCATCATCATCTTCGTGCCGATCTTCCTTCCGCTGCTGCCGATGTTCGGCATCGACCCGCTGTTCTTCGGCATCCTGGTGGCGGTGAACCTTCAGACCTCGTTCCTGACACCGCCAATGGCCATGTCGGCCTATTACCTCAAGGGGGTGGCACCGGCCGAGGTCAAGCTGACCTCGATCTTCGCGGGCTCGCTTCCGTTCGTGGGGATGGTGTTCCTGACGATGGTGCTGCTCTACAACGTGCCGGGGATCGTGTATTACCTGCCGGATCTGCTCTATGGCCGGTAACATGAGAAAACCCGCCGCGGCAAAACAGGCGGAGGCCATTCCCGGCCTCGCCACCCTCGATCTGCGCGACCGTCTGGCCTCGGGCGCGCTGCGCGCGGCCGAGGTGGCGGGCGCGATGCTCCAGCGGATCGAGGCGGTCGAACCCACGGTGCAGGCCTGGGCCTGGCTCGACAGCGACCACGTGATGAAGGAGGCCGCGCGGCTCGACGCGCTGCGGGCCACGGGCCGCCCGGTCGGGCCGCTGCACGGGATGCCGGTCGCGCTGAAGGATGTGATCGACACCAGGGGCATCCCGACCGAATGCGGCACGCCGCTGGAAGCGGGCCGGGTCCCGCGCGAGGATGCGGCGGTGGTGGAACGGCTGCGCGCCGCCGGTGCGCTGATCATGGGCAAGACCGTCACGACCGAGCTTGCCTTCCTCCACCCGTCGAAGACCCGCAACCCCGCGAACCCCGCGCATACGCCGGGGGGGTCGTCCTCGGGCTCGGCGGCGGCGGTGGCGGCGGGGATGGTGCCGCTGTCCGTGGGCACCCAGACCGGCGGGTCGGTGATCCGTCCGGCGGCCTATTGCGGCACGGTGGGGTTCAAGCCCAGCTTCGGCATGATCCCGCGCCGGGGCGTGCTGTCGCAGTCGCCCTCGCTCGACACCCTGGGCGTGTTCGCCCGCGACATCGAGGGGGCGGCGCTGCTGGCCGACGTGCTGTTCGGCCACGATCCGGGCGACCCGTCCAGCCTTGAGATGGCCCCGCCCCGGGTGCTGGCCACCGCCACGGCCGGGCCGCCGGTGCGGCCGATGCTGGCGATGGTCACACCCCCGGGGATGGACGAGCACGCGACCGAAGACACCCGCCTCGCGCTCGACGAACTGGTGGACTTCCTCGGCGACGGTGCCTTCGGCGCCCCCCTGCCCAACGCCTTCAACGAGGCGGCGGCGATCCGCGAGCGGATCAACTTCGCCGAGATGGCCAAATGCTACTACGCCCTTGAAAAGCGCGGCCGTGAGCAACTGTCCGAGGAGATGCGCGCCGCGCTCGACGCGGGCAAGGCGGTGCCGGCGCGCGACTATCTCGCCGCGCTCGACTGGGCCGATGTGCTTTACGCCGGGCTGGACGAGATCTTCGAACGTTGCGATGCCATCGTGACCCCCGCGACCCCCGGCCCCGCGCCCGAAGGGTTCGCGACCACCGGCAGCGCGATCTTCAACGGGTTGTGGACGCTGCTGGGCACGCCCGCCGTGACCATCCCGGTGCTTCAGGCGGCCAACGGCCTGCCGATGGGGCTGCAACTGGTCGGCCGCCGCGGCGACGACGCAAGGCTGTTGCGCACCGCCCGCTGGCTGATGCACACTCTCACCCAGACACCCCCCGAGACGGAGTGACCGATGACCGAATTTCTGATGCGCGTTCTGTCCTTTCTGGTCATGCTGGGGTTCCTCGGGATTCTGGTTTTTGAACTGGGGCGGGTGGACATTACCGTGGTGGTCGGGCTGACGGTGGCGCTGGTGGCCTGGGATTTCTTCGGGCCGAAAAAGAAAAGCTGACCGCCGCCGCTTTGGCGACCCACGGTTCACGCCCCGCAGGCCCGTCCCCCTGGCGGGCCTGTCGTTTTGCGGGTCTGCGAATCGTTGCGGTCTGGCGGAATGATCACAGGTCGGAATTTCAATGTCTGGATGTATTTTCCCGGAAGAATCGGGCAACGCGCGAGTGCGCCACCGAAAGATTCCGGCAAAAGTAAGGAAAACTTCCGAAATTCATGCGGAATTCCTGATAGTTCTTGACGGGGCACCACCGCCGGTTACGCTTTGTCGGCCCGATATGCCCGCCGCCCATTGATTGAGGGACGGGAAGGGAAGGGAAGGGAAGGCGACATTGAAGCCGCTGGCAACAGCGACAAGCCTGGTCGGCCTACACCCCGGCCAGAACCTGATCAACGGTCTGCATTGTAAGGGGGACCAGAAGATGAGTTTCAGAAACATAGTCGCCGGCGCGGTCGTCGCGTTCGGCATGGCGCTGGGCGGCGGGGCCGTATCGGCCGCGGTGATCGACCTCGGCTTCGCGCTGGACAAATCCGGCAGTGTTGGCTCGGCCAACTACAACACCACCAAGGAGGCGCTGGCAACTGCGCTGGGGTTGATACCCACGACAGGAGACAATCAGTATCGTGTGTCGGTCGTTTCATTCGGGTCGAGTGTTACCGTCGATCTTGCGCCGACCATCGTGACGGCGGATACCATCAGTGCCATTCAGAATGCGGTTCGGAACAGCAGCTATAGCGGCGGAGGCACCCGCACAGATCTGGCAATCAGCAGTTTGACCAATGCGTTTGTGAATGCCGACGGCGGGCTTGGCGACCTCACGCTGTTCAACATTTCGACCGATGGCTCTCCAAGCAGCCAAGCCAATACCTTGACGGCCGCCAATGCCGCGCGCACGGCGGGGGTCGATGGCATCAGCTTTGAAGCAATCGGCAGCTTTTCCCAGACCCAGTTGAACAACATGGCCGCCCTTGCCTCTCCTGGAACACCGGTGATCGTCCATGATCTGGACCAGATCCCCAATCCGACTGAACACGGTTTCGTCATCGCCGTGACGGGGTTCGATGCCTATCAGGCAGCGATCAATGCCAAGGTTGAGCGGATCATCGAAGACACCGGCGGCGGCACGACGCCGATCCCGCTTCCGGCCTCGCTGCCGCTGCTGCTGGCCGGTCTCGGTCTGGTGGGCGGCCTGCGGCTGCGCAGGAAGCACGCGGCCTGAACCGCACAGGACTGACGGCAAAGGCCCGCGATCCCGGATCGCGGGCCTTTTGCGTTGCGGGATGCGGTGCCCCGAAGGCCGGAGCCCGGCAGGGCGCCGGTCAGTTCCCCTCGCCATCCCCGGCGGTGTCGATCAGGATCAGGTTCTGGTCCTCATGCACCCAGATCGCGCGGGCCGCGGTGACATCCGCCTCGGTCAGGTCGTCGAAGGCATCCGGCACCGGATCGGGAAGCCTTGTCGGGTCGTCATAGACGAAGGCGGCGCAAAGGGCGTGATCCCCGCAGGCCGCGCGCCCGGCCTCGGCCCAGACATGCATGTCCGCGCCCGCCTCGCACAGCACCAGCGCCAACTGGCCGCCGCCATGCTCACCGCGACAGATTTCCGCCGCGCGCCCGGCGGCGTCCGCGCCCTCGGCCAGCGCGGGCGGCGCCCAGAGCCCGAGCGCAAGCACGGCGGCCAGCGCGCGGGCGGGGCGGAGGGTCAGGCGCGGACGGTCCTTATGCGATCCGTATGTCATTTCGAAAAGACCTTTTGAAACCTGCCCGACCTTATGCCCGGGCGGGTGACGGCGCAACCATCCTGCGCCCACCCCGCCCACGGCGCCGGGGATTTCCGGCGTCTGGCGGGCACCGAACCGGAACGCCCATTCCCCCTTGCCCGGAACAGCCGCGCAGGCGGCAGGGGCTGCGGTTCTCCGCTGCCCTCTGTTTCGCCTGTGCGCCTCGATCCGGTCTTCTGACCGGCCCGCCAGAACCCGCCCCGCTAGAACTGGGTGGTGATGTTCAGGAACGCCCCCGTGCGCGGCAGCCGGACCCGGCGCATGTCGTCATCGACCTGACCCCAGGCATAGCCCGCGCCGATACGCAGGTTGTTGCCCATCAGCCGGTAAAGCCCGGTCACCGCCCCCAGTTCGGTCGTCTCGGCGCGCGGATAGCGCAGCGCCCGGACCTCGGCCATCAGATCCCAGTTGTGGACCACGTGGTAATCCACCCGCAGGATGCCCAGATGCGCCTCGGACCGGGTAGAGGCGGAACCGCTTGCCCGGTCGGAAAGTTCGCGCCAGCGGTAGCCGTATTTCGCCCCCAGCGTCCATTGCGGGTTCAACTGATAGCTGATCGCCGCGTTCAGGATATGGCTGCGCTGGCGCGGCCCGTTGATATGGCCGTCGATATTGACCTGATCGGCCCCCGGCATGTCGTAGAGGAAGGTATAGCTGACAAGGCCGTTGATCCGGTCGTTGCTTTCGGGCCGCCAGGCATAGCCGACACGGGCCTCGACATAGCGGCCATCGCGGAACGACGACTGGTCCGAATTCGACACCACCGCGTCGATCGCCGAGACGAAACGCCAGTCGGCCGAGGTCTTCTGTTCGTAGAAGCCCGAGACCAGCCAGGTGTTGCGGTCGAGATCGCGCGCCGGGTTGTCCGAGGACTCGCGCCGCCATTCGCCGCGCAGCCCGGCGGCGACGATATCGGCGTCGGTATAGCGGACCCCGAAGGACAGCCCGCGCCGTTCCATCGTGGTGTCGTCCTGCAACACGGTGCGGCCGAACTGCAACCCGCCGTCGAAGCGCCAGCGGGCGTCGGGCGTATAGGTCACCCCGTAGCCCGAGGTCAGCGTCGGCCTTGTGCCGAAGGCGCTGTAGGTGTTTTCGGCGGTGTAGTTCCAGCGGTCGTTCACCCGCGACGAAGCCCCCAGCACCACCCGGCCCCGGTCGCGCCCGGCGAAATCGGCACTGTCGAAGCGCCGCTGCGGGTCGAGTTCGTAGCCCAGCGTATAGCGGCTGGCCTCGTCGCGCTGCCAGCCGAGTTCGGCCCGCGCCGCCCAGCCGAGATTGCCGGTCGAGACCTCGCCGGTCATGTCGATCCGGTCGGTCAGCAGCGCCCGCGCCCCGAAGCCCACCCGGTTGTTCGCCTGCCGCGTGGCATCACGGGTGACGGTCGCCTGACCGAAGGCCCAGATCGCCAGATCCTCGTCGGGCGACCATGTAAGCCGCACCGCCGCATCGGTCCGTGCCCCGAAATCGGCCCGGGGTCCGGGGGCGGCAAGGGCGGAACGCTCATCGCGCTGCACCTCGCCCTCGACCGTCCAGACCGGGGTCAGCGCATGGGCAAAGCCCAGCCGCACCCGCCGGTCCTTGCGGCCGTCGGCATCGCTGAAATGCCGCCCGCCGAAGGTCAGCGCGGTGCGCGCCGTCAGCGCCACCTCGCCGTCGAGGCCCCATGCGGTCTGATCGACCCGGATCTCGTCCGAGGGCGAACTGAAGCCGCCGTCCTTGCGGGTGTAGAACCCTTCGACCCTTCCATCGAGGCCGAGCATCGCCAGATCGGTGCGGCCGCGCAGGCTCCAGGCGTCGGCATGCTGACCGGGCAGGCCGAAACTGGGGTTGCCGGGCAGGATCTCCATCCCCGCGTTGTCCGAGAAGGACGAGCCGAATCCCGGCCCCTCGGACCGGGCGTATTCCACGAGCAATTCGCGGGTTTCGCCCTGCCGCAGCAGGATATCGGCGCCAAGCAGGGTATTGTCGGCGATGCCGGTGGTCTCGCGCAGGCCCGCCACGCCGAAGCGCAGGTGGTCGTTCGCCCAGCCTTCGGCCCGCAGGCCGATGGTATGACCGTCGATATCGCCGGTCGTCGGGATATATTCGTATTGCGCGACCAGCCGCACCTCCTGGTCGCCCAGCGGGTTGGACGTGACCAGCCCGCCCGACGAGGCGTGCGACGACAGCGGTGCGTTCAGGATCACCACACCCTGGATATGGTCGATGCGGTAATCCACCCCCTCGCTCAGCCGCCGGGCCGACAGGATCGCCCCGGTGGTGGTGTCGCGGACCTCGACCATGATGGTTTCGGTATCGGCAAGCAGATCCTGCCGCGACAGGAAATAGGCGCTGCCGCCGGTGGCGCTGAACACGTCGCGCTGCATCAGGCTGTCGGCATTGGCGGCGAAGCCGGTGATACGCACCCGCGGCTCGCCCTGCCCGGTCACGGCGAGCGAGCGGTATTCCCCCGACAGGCCGTAAAGCGCGCGGTCGCTGCGCACCAGCGCCGCCGCATCGCCCGCGGGCTTGAAGTCGCCCCAGGTCAGGTGGCTGCCGTCGCGTTCGACCCGCAGGTAGAACTTGCCCGAGGTGGGGGCCAGTTCGGTCATCTGCGAATCGTCGCCATAGGTGTTGAAGATGTCGCGCGGCTCCAGCTGGCGCAGGGTCTGGTCGGGGTGTTTGCGGCCGAAGTTGCGGAACATGTCGCGCAGTTCTTCTTCCCGCGTGTCCATCGAGGCGGTGACCCGCACCCCGTTCGCCAGCGTGCCCTGCGCGAAGCCGGCGATGCGGCCCAGTTTCCAGGTCTCGCCCAGCACGTTGTCGCGGCCGATGGTCAGGTCGGCGATGCCGGTGCGGAACCACTCCGACCGGGCGATCTCGACCGGGCGTTCGGTCTCCTGCCCGTCAACACCGATCCGCACCCCATGGACACCAGGCGGCAGGATGCGCTGGATCACGAAACTGCCCGAAGGGTCCACCGGCGCGCGTTCGCCCATCACCGTGACCGCGCCCGCCGCACGGGCATGGCCGGTAACGGTCACCGCCCCGCCCCGCACCGGGATGCCGCGCCGGGCGGTCATGTCCTCGCCCTCGGCGGCGGCGATGACCGGGCCGGGGCGCTCGGCCTCGGGCAGGCGGGTGGCGCTGCGCACCAGCCTTGTGGAACGGGTTTCGTCCCGGCGGCCCGCGGTGTCCCAGGCGCGCAGGATATAGTCGTAATCGCCATCGTCGCGCGCGTCGCGGGCGGCGGGCATGGTCCATTCCGCCGTGCCGTTGGGGGCGATCGGCACCAGTGCCACGGTCTGGCCGCGCCGGTCGCGGATCACCACCTCGGCCCGGTCGATCCAGGCCGGATAGTTCGAGGTCGCGCGGAAGGTCACCTTTTCGCCCGCGACAAAGCTCTGGCGCAGGTCGGCGGTGGCGACCGCAAGCCGTGGCCGCGCCCCCAGCCCGTCGTAGCTCAGTTGCAGGCCCATGGCCTCCAGCAGCCGGTCGATATCGCGGATCCGGTCCGGCCGGGCGGGGGCGCCCGCGATGGTGCGGCGCGGCCCCTCGGCGCCTTCGGCCCCGTCGATCGAGATCGAAAAGCCCAGATCGCCCAGATCGGCGGTCACCGGCGCAGCGGCGATGTTGGGCGGTGCCGGGCGGGCGACCACGGTGCCCTCGTTGGCGTGGCGGCAGTTCTCGGGCAGGCGGCCGTCCACCAGAACGCAGCCGTCCGCCTGCGCCCCGGCGGGCTGCCCCGCCCCCAGCGCCAGCGCCGCGGCGCCCGCCATCAGCACCATCCGCATCCCGCGGGCCTGCATCGAGCCGGACATACCAAGCGCCCCCATCACCGAACCCCCCGCTCGATCACCGTTTCCACATTCAGCTGATAGCGCCCGTTCGCGGGCCAGAGGCGGCGCAGCTCGCGCTCCACCAGCCGGAGGTGGCGCCGGGCCTCGTCCACGGGCTCGGCCCCCTGCCGCCAGGTGATGCGCAGCATGGCGGGCGTGTCGCGCAGTTCGCTGACCATCCGCCGCAGCCCCTCGGCCAGTTCCGGGCGCATCCGCCCTTCGGCGAAGGCGTTGGCGGCAAGGTCGATCCGCACCAGCCGCGACAGGGTGGCGCCGAAGTCGAGCCGCGTCACCATCCCCTGCGTGACCCGCACCACGCGCGGGTTTTCCGTCGTCAGCCGGAAGCCCGCGGGCAGCGTGCGTTCATCGAGCCGCAGCATGAAGTTGCCGCCAATGTTGCGCGGCATCGCCGCACAGGGCACGCTGAAGCGGCCATGCTCGTCGGTCAGGATGGCGATGCCGTTCGGCGTGACCAGCCGGACGTTCGGCAGGCCCTTCTCGCTACCGCTCCGGGTCATGTGGCCGTCCTGGTTGCGGTCGTCGAACACCCGGCCAAGCACGGTCGAGCACTGGAACACCCCGTCGGCCTCGACCCGCACGATGGCGGTGGCCTCGGGGCTGACCGGCGCGCCGGTCTGGCGCGAGTAGAGCCGCGCGCGGTTGGTATGCGCGCCCGGCTGCACCGCCGAAGTCACCAGCGTCTCCAGCGTGACCTCGACCGAGGTGCCGGGGGCGACGGAAACCTCGTCGAACGCCAGATTGCGGCTGTTGCCGGTGGGTTCGGTCGCCACACCACCGATCCGCGCGGTGCCGGAGCGGTAGACGAAGCCCTGCGGCAGCACATCCACCAGCCGCGCCGTCAGCGGCAACCCGCCCGCGGCATTGGTGACGGTGATGGTCCATGGCACCACGTCGCCGACCACGGCGCGGCTGACGCCCGCGATTTTCTCAAGCGCGATGCCGCCGGTGCTGACCGGGGTCGAGACCGATGAGAAGTTGCTGTCCACCACCACCTCGGAGCCCGCCCTGCCCTGCGCGATCGCTTCCTGCGAGATCGTGCCGGTGGCGACATCGCCCGCCGTCACGATATGCGAGGCGCCGGTGCAGACCAGCGTGGCCGTCTCGCCCACCGCCAGCGTGACCGGCTGGCAGGAAAGCCCGGGCAACGGCAGGCTCAGGCGGCTTCCGTCGATGTTCACCTCGGTCAGCGGCAGGGTGCCGGTGTTCTCGACGGTGAAGCGGAACACCACCTCGTCGCCCGGCCCGGTCACGCCGTCGCCGTCATGGTCGATGATCCGGTCGATGCCGATGGTCAGCGCCAGTTCCGGATGGCCGATATCCACCACGGTGATGTCGTGATTGCCGGACCCGGTGCCCGAAACCGCCTCGGCCGTCGCGGGGGTGCCGTCGCCGGTCGTGTAATGGCCCTGCGCCAGCGCCTGGTTCTCGACCCGGGTGCGGGCGATGTCCTCGGCGGTGATCGCATAGCTGGCGGTGAAGCTGTCGCTGTCCGCCGCGCCCGGCGCAAGCGACGGGATCGGCCCGCCGCTCATCACCAGCCCCGGCAGGTCGTCGATGACGGTCACATCGGTCAGCGTCACGTTGCCGGTGTTGGTCACCGTGAAGGCATAGGTGATGATGTCGCCCGGCTCCGGCGGGATCTGCACGCCGGAATCGTCGGCGGTCTTGACCAGTGCGATTCCCGGCGTCTGGTCGATCCCGACCACGGTCGGCCCGTCCACGCCCTGATCGGTGAAGGAATCGGCGGTGACGGTTCCCGGATTGTCCGGATCACCATGGCTGGCCGAGACCAGCGCGCGATTCTCGACCTGCCCGGCGTCCAGATCCTCCTGCGTCAGGCTGTAGGTGGCACTGAAGCTGTCGGTGTCGGTCTCGCCCGGCGCAAGTTCCGGGATCGGGGCACCCGAAAGCTGGATCCCCGGCAGGGCGTCGGTCAGTTCGACGTTGAACAGCGTCACCGTGCCGCTGTTGGTGATGGCGAATGCATAGCGGATTTCGTCACCCACCTGCGGCGGGCCTTGCAGCCCGGTGGCATCGGCCGCCTTGACCAGTTCGATGGTCGCCGCCTGCGGCAGATCAACCCGCGTCGGGTCGTCGTCGTCCACCGTCGCGCCCGAGATATCGGTTACTTCGACCGGAACCCCGCCCGCATCGGTATATTGTCCGGTGACCGTGGCGGTATTCTCGACATGCCCGCGGTCGATATCCGCCTGGGTAATGACGTAGCTCGCGGTGAAGGTGTCGCTGTCGGTCTCGCCGGGGTCGAGCACGTCGAGCGGCCCGCCCGCAAGCACGATGCCCGGCAGGTCGTCGGCAATGACCAGATCGGTCAGCGGCACGTTGCCGGTATTGGTGACCGCAAAGGCGTAGCTGATGGTGTCGCCCACCGCGAGATCGCCCGCAGGCACCGAGGTGCTGGCGGTCTTGACCAGCGCCACGGCCGGGCTGGACGCCACCGGCACCTCGACCCCGGATTCGTCCCCGACCTGTCGCGGCTCACCCGTTGCCAGGTCGGTGCCCCAGGTGCCGGTGACACTGGCAAGGTTCTCGACCCGCCCGGCGGTGATGTCGTCCTGGGTGATCGCATAGCGCGCGGTGAAGGTGTCGTCGTCCGTCACCCCCGGTGCAAGCGCCGGGATCGGCCCGCCGTCCAGCACCAGCCCCGGCAGATCGTCGGCAAGGGTCACATCCGTCAGCGTCACGTTGCCGGTGTTGGTCACGGCGAAGCTGTAGATGATTTCCTGCCCGATCACCGCCGGATCGGTCAGCGCCAAGGCATTGGCGTCCTTCACCAGTTCGATGCCCGGAAGCTGGGTCAGCGGCGTCACGGTCGGGTCGTCGTCCTCCTCGGTCTCGCCCGACAGGTCGGTGACCGGCACCGGCGATCCGCCGCCATCGTCGAACACGGCGTCGCCGGTGGCCTGGTTCACCACCTCGCCCGCATCAAGATCATCCTGCGTGACCGGATAGGTCGCGGTGAAATCCGCGCTCTCGCCGGGCAGGAGCGTGCCTGCGTCAAAGCTCGACTCCGACAGGCCCGGCAGCGGATCGGTCACGGTCACATCGGTCAGCGTCACGTTGCCGGTGTTCCGCACCGTGAAGCTGTAGGTGATCAGGCCGCCGACCTCGGACGGGCTGCCCTCGGCCGACTTGACCACGGCAAGCGCCGGGGTCCGGCCGAGACCGACCACGGTCTCGTCGTCGTTCGGCACGTCGGGGTCGTTGCCCGACAGTTCCTCGACCGGGGTCAAGCCGCCCTCGCCGTCGTCCCACGTGCTGCGGGCGGTGGCCTGGTTCACCACCTGACCACGGTTGATATCATCCTGCGTGACCACATATTCCACCACGAACGTCTCGTCCGCACCGGGGGCGAGTTCGGCCACGGCGAAACTGCCCGGCGTGATGCCGTCCAGCGGGTCGGTAATCGCGATATCGTAGAGGGTCACGTTGCCGGTATTGGTCAGCACCAGCGTATAGGTGATGCTGTCGCCCGCCTCGGCATCGTCGATCTGCGCCGGGTCGGCGGTCTTGACCAGTTGCATCGCCGGCACCCGGGCAAGCGGCACCACGGTCGGCCCCTCGTCGCCGGTCTCGGTCTCGGACTCATCCGATACCTCCTGCGGCTCGCCGTCCTCGTCGGTATAGCCGCCGGTGACCGTGGCGCGGTTCTCGACATGGCCGCGTTCGATATCGTCCTGCGTCAGCGTGTAGGCGGCGGTGAAGCTGGTGTCGTCCAGCGCGCCGGGCGCCAGTTCGTCGATACTGCCCGAGATCGCCACACCGGGGATGAAATCGTCGGTCAGAACCAGATCGGTCAGGGTGACGTTGCCGGTATTCCGCACCTCGAACCTGTAGCGCAGCACCTCGCCCGCGACCGGGGGCGACGACAGGTCCGTCGCCGTGGTGTCGAGCGCCTTGACCAGCGAGATCCCGGGCGCGATCACCAGATCGGTCACCTCGGTATCCTCGGCCCGCACCTCCTGCGGATCATCCTCGCTGTCGCGCCATATGGCCACGACCTCGGCGGTGTTCGTCACCCCGCCCTCGTTGATTTCCGCCTGGGTCAGCGCATGGGTGCCGGCGAAGTCCCCGCCGCGTTCCATGTCCGGCAGCAGGTCGAAAGCCTGCGTCTCGTCCGTGGTGAACACCAGCATCCCGTCGATCATGGTGAAGCTTTCCAGCACCACGTTGCCGGTGTTGCGGATGGTGAAGTGATAGACCACCTCTTCGCCAGCCAGCGGCGGGTTCGACAGGCCGGTGATACCGGCGGTCTTGACCAGTTCCACGCCGGGCACCTGCGGCACCGGCAGCACGGTATCGCCGGGCGTGGTCGGATCGCCGGGCTCCGGGCTCGACTCCACCGGGGTCAGCGGGCCCGCGGGATCGCCGGGGGTGCCGCCGAAATCGCCGGTCAGACCGGCGCGGTTGCGCACCTCACCCGCCTGGATGTCGTCCTGCGTGAGTTCGTAACTCGCGGTCAGCACCTCGATCCCGCCGGGGGCAAGCTCGGCAATCGAGAAGCTGGCCGGGTCGATCCCCGGCAGCGGGTCCGCGACCTCCAGATCGCGCAGCGTGACGTTGCCGGTGTTGGTGACGGTGAAGGTGAACTCGATCACCTCGCCCGGCAGTGGCATTTCCGGCAGGCTGTCGGCCACGGTCTTGACCAGCGTGACCGCCGGATTCCGGCCAAGGCCGACCACGGTCGGGTCGTCGTTCGGCACATCGGGGTCGTTGCCCGACGGCACGTCGAGCGGGTCGCCGGTCGGCGTATCGGCGCGGGCGGTGGCCTGGTTCACCACCTCGCCGTTATCGATATCCTCCTGCGTGACGGTATAGGTCGCGACCCACGTTTCGGCCGCACCGGGGGCAAGCGTGGCGAGGGTGTAACCGGCCGGGTCGAGGGCCAGCTTCGGGTCGCTCAGCACCAGGTCGGTCAGGGTGACGTTGCCGGTGTTCTCGACCACGAAGGTATAGGTGATGGTGTCGCCCACCTCGGCCGGGTCGATCATGTCCTGATCGGCGGTCTTGAGCAGGGTCATCCCCGGCACCCGGTCGAGCGGCACCGTCACGTCGGAGGTGGCGGGATCGGCGGTCAGCACCTCGGTCGGGTCGTCCGGGTTGGTCCAGTCGCCGGTAACCTCGGCGGTGTTGTCCCGCTGGCCGTTGTCGATATCCTCCTGCGTGAGGGTATAGCTGCCGGTAAAGCTGGTATTGTCGGTCTGGTCCACCTCAAGCGGGGTATCGCGGCTGCCGGTGATCGTCACACCGGGCAGCAGGTCGGTCAGCGCAAGGTTCGACAACGGCACGTTGCCGGTATTGGTGATCGCGAACGTATAGGTGATCTCGTCCCCGGCCTGCGGCGGCGTCTGCAATCCGGTGGTGACCGCCTCCTTGACCAGATCGAGCGCCGGATTGCGCAGAAGCGGCGCCACGGTCGGCTCGTCATTGTCGAAATCGCTGCCGGAATCGTCCGTCACCGTGGGCGTGGTGGTCGAGCCGGTGTCGGCGGTGACCGTGGCATGGTTCTCCACTTCGCCCGCTTCGATATCGGCCTGCGTCAGCAGGTAATGCCCGGTCAGGCTGTATTCGGTGGTCCCGCCGCTACCCGGCGCATCGAGCGTGAGGCCCGAGATATCCTCGTCGAAGACGAAACCCGGCAGGATGTCGGTCAGCACGAGGTTGGTCAGCGGCAGGTTGCCGGTGTTGCGGATGGTGAAGCCGTAGTCGATCCGGTCGCCCGGCATCAGCGGGCCCGAGGTATCGGTCGTCAGCGTCTTGACCAGCGCGATTGCGGGGTGATGCGGCAGCGGTGTCACCGTGTCGCCCGGCGTCGGGTCGGAAGGATCGGGGCCCGAGGGAACCGGATCGCTCGGCGTGCCCGAGGGGCTTTCGCCCTCGATCGCCGCCTGGTTGACGACCTCTCCCGCCACGATGTCGGCGACGGTCAGGACATAGGTGATCCACAGGCCGTCCGTATCCACGCTACCGACCGGCAGGCTGACGATGCCGCCATGCACCACCGCGCCGGGCAGCGGATCGGTCAGCACGATGTTTTCCAGCGTGACGTTGCCGATGTTCTCGACCCGGATGTTCCAGCGGATCTCGTCGCCGGGGAAGGCCGGTTCCGGCAGGCTCGCGGGGTCCAGCTCCTTGTGCAGCAGGAAGTCGGGGTTCTGGTGCAGCGGGGTTTCCACCGATTGTTCGTCCGAGGAAATCGGCGTGTTGCCCGGACCGAAGACGGCTTCGGCATGGGCGAGGTTCTCGACCCGGCCCGCGTCGATATCGTCCTGCGTCACCGGATAGGTGGCCTGGAAGGTGTGGTCAGCGCCGGGTTCCAGGGTGCCGATGGTAAAGGCTCCCGCCGGCGTCATCGTGCCGCCCAGCACATCCTCCACCACCACTTCGCGCAGCGTGGTGTTGCCGGTGTTGGTGACGGTGAACCCGTAGGTGATGGTCTCGTCCACCTCGGTGGCCGGGTCGGAGATCGTGTTCGCGATCTCGGTCTTGACCAGCTCCAGCTCCGGCTCGGACAGGGTGTCGATCCGCACCGTGTCGGTATCGCTGACCGTATCGGCGGGGTCGCCGCCCCAGAGGCCGGTCGTCGTCGCGGTGTTTTCGACAAGGCCGCTGTCGATATCGTCCTGCGTCAGCGTGTAGGCGGCGTTCAGGGTGATCGAGTCGCCGGGCGCCAGTTCCGGGTGCGGCAGTGACGGATTCCCGGCATCCCATACAAAGCCGGAGAGGCTGTCCATCGGATCGTCGAGCGTCACATCGACCAGCACCGAATTGCCGGTATTGGTGATCTCGAAGGTGTAGGTGACCACATCCCCCGGCGCGGCCGCGCCGCCGCCCGCGGGCGTCAGCTCGTAGGTCTTGGCCAGATCGATCCCGTCGGTGAAGGCGGGCGTGACCGTGGCGGAGTCGCTGTCATCCACGTCCTCGCCGGAATACCGGCCCTCTGCCTCGACCGTGGCGGTGTTGTCATGGGTCAGCGACGCCGCGCGCGGAACTTCGGGCCAGACGCGCAACTGAAGCCTCACCGTCGTGTCGGCACCGGCCGCAAGCGTGCCACCGCTGATGATCCGGCCCGGCGCGAAGGGGTTGGCCTCGAACCCCGGGTCGAGGGTCAGCCCGCCCGCATTCACCGGGACGATACTGAAACTGCCGGGCGCATCGCTGGTGTCGTAGGTGCCGAAGGACGCCTCCAGCGGGTCGTCGATCACGATATTCGTCACCGGCTCCAGGCTCGGGTTGGTCACCAGCAGTTCGTAGGTCACCATATAGGAGCCGTTGGTCTGCACCACATGTTCGACGCTTTTGTCCAGCCCGATGCGCGGCTCGTGGTGTTTCGAGAAGTCGAGGTTGCCGATCTCGTCGGGCCCGGTCACGGCGATCGAGCCGATGGTGTGCTCATCAACCGCAGTGCCGTAGCCGCCGGTGGGCAGCGCCGCGGCAGGGGTCAGGAAGTCCTCGCTCGGCGAGGCATAGCTGACCTGATACGCGCCCTCGGGCAGCAGCGGGAAGCTGTAGTTGCCGGTGCCGTCCGTGGTGGTGGTCATCGTGATCGGCGTGCCGTCCTCGGCCGTTCCGGTCAGTTGCACGGTCACGCCCGCGACGCCGGTATCCTCGGCATCCCAGGCATCATTACGGTCGAAGTCGCGGAAAATCCCGCCCGACAGCGTGGCGGTTTGCACGGTGACCGTATCGGTGCTGGTCATGGTGCCGGGGTCGTCCGGGAAAGATTCCGTGGTGACACTCGCGGTGTTCGACACCACCTCGTTATCGGCATCAACCGAGACCACCTTGACCGGGATCGACACGCTCACCACGTCGCCCGGCGCCATCTCACCGATGAAGCACGACAGTTCGCGGCCGGAAATATCGCAACTGCCGATGTCGCCGGTCGTCACCGGGGCGCCGGTCACCTCGACATTCGCGGGCAGGATATCGGTCAGTTCCACCCCTTCGGCGGTGCCCATCTGGTTCTCGACCGTAATCTCCCAGTTGAAACCCTCGCGCAGCATCAGCGGTGTCGGCGCGTCGTTGGTCTTGCTCACGACCAGATCGACCCGCTCACGCACGGTGGTGGATTCGGTCACGCTGTTGTTGCCGGCGAACTCGTGGCCCGCTGTGGTCTCGCGCGACTTGACGACGGCGCTGTTGATCCAGGTGCCGCGCTCAAGCGCCTTCATCTCGACCCCGATCACCCGCGTCTCGTTCGCGGGCATGTAGCCGAGCGTGCAGGTCAGCGTGCCGCCCGCCGTGTCCGCCACGGTGCCTGCGGTCTCACAGACCATCCCCGCCCTGTCGGTGATCGAAACAAAGCTCAGCCCATCGGTCGGGAAGGTATCGAGCAGTTCGACCTCAAAGGCGGCCGAGGGGCCGCGGTTGGTCACGGTGATGCGATAGGCGGTGTTCTGGCCGCTTTCCACCGGGTCGGTGTCGTCGGTCTTGTTGATGACGAGATCGAGCACCGGCTCCCGCACGACAAGCAGCAGGTCGTCGGTATTGTCGGCCTGATCCTCGGCGCGTTCCTCGGTCGTGGTCGAGACCGCGGCGGTGTTGAGCAGCTCCTGCCCGGCCTGAAGGTCGGTCGGGATCACCCGGATGGTGACCGTCTGCTGCGAGCCGTTGGCGATGCGGCCGAGGTTGCATTCCACCGTATCGCCGGAGGCGGTGATGGCACCCGGGGCAGGCATGGCGGAACAACTGCCGCTGCTGGACGTGGCGGAGACAAAGCGCACGCCTGCGGGCAGGGTGTCGATCACCGTCACGTCGTCGGCGCCGCTGCGGCCGTCGCGCCTTACCCCGGCGGCAAGCGTGTAGATCAGTTCCTGCCCGGCGACGGGTTCGCTGTGCGGGCTGGTCTTGGTGATGAAGACGTCGGTGACCGGCTCGACCGCGTAGGGGACCGAAGCGGCATTGTTCTACACGTCCGGATCGGGGGTCGTCGTCGAGAAGGCTTCGGCGGTGTTGGTCCGGTCGGCCGCATCGCCACCCGCCAGAACCTCGACGGTGATCTCGGGGCAATCCGTGGTGCAGACCGGCAGGTTCGCAGCATCGCAGCGCAGGTTGGCGGCGAAATCACCATCGGGGTTCACGGTGCAGACGAAGCCAGCGGGGGCAGAGACACTGACGGCAGCGGGGTCCACGATGGGCGCAAGCCGGTCGGTCAGCACCACGTTCAACGCCTCGGCAGGCCCCACGTTCTGCAAGCCGATGGTGAAGATCACGGGCTCGCCCGATTCGAAGCTGGCGCCATTGACCGATTTGCTTACGCTGACATCGGCCCAGTTTTCGCCCGCCGCGCTGGTCACGTTGGTCGTGGTGGTGTTGTTGCCAAGGTCTTCGTCGTCGATGTTGTAGGCGGGCGAGCCGACCGTCATCCCGTTCGAGATCGCGCCTTCTTCCGTCACCAGCGCGGTCAGCGTGATGTTGCCGGTGGCACCGCCGGGCGCAAGCGGGCTTGCTTCCGTGTAAAGCGACGGGGCCTCGCAGACGACATCCATCGGGCCGACCAGCGGGGACGCCTCGCTCGCGATCGGGCAGGTCCAGCCCGAGGGTGCGTTGATGCTGGTCACCGACAGCCCGGCGGGCAGGTGGTCGGTCATGGTCATCGGGCCGTAAAAACCCGCCGTGCCCGCGTTGCTTGCCCGGATGGTGAAATCGTAGCTGTTGCCCACCGTCACCAGCCCGCGCGCCGGGCCGGACTTGTTCGCGACCAGATCGACCGTGGGTTCGACGATCGACACCGGCGTGTCGCTGGCGGTGTTGTTGTTCGGGTTGACGTCGTTCGCGGCCGTAATCGCCGCCTCGTTCCGGACACCCGCGCCGGTGGCCACGGCCTCGGCCACGATCTGGATCGGCGTGGCGTAGCCGCCGGGCGAGCCGCCTTCGGGATAGGTGCAGGTGACGGTGCCGCCGATGGCCTCGCAGCTCCAGCCGCCCGGCTCGGTCACGCTGACGAACTCGTAGTTCGCGGGCAGCGTGTCGGTGATGGTGGCCGCCCCCGGCGGGCTGCCCACGTAACCCGGGGTCAGCGTGAAGGTGACCTGATCGCCCCGCAGGATCTGCGCGCCCGAGGGGCTGCGGCTTTTCGACAGCACATAGTCGGTGCCGGGCAGAATCTCGATGTCCTGCACCGCGCTGTCGTTGCTGTTGTCCGGGTCTTCGGGGTTTGAGCCGCTCAGCGCCGCGGCGATGACCACATTCGACGCATCCGCCGTGGTGACCTGCGTCGAGAAGTCGAGCGTGACGGAATCGCCCACCGGGATCTCGTCGGTGACCGTGCAGGTGACATTGCCGCCCGCGACCTCGCAGATACCGGGCAGCGTGACGAAAGAGGGCGAAAGGCCGGTCGGCAGCGGGAAGGTCAGCACCGTGCCCTGCGACGGATAAGGGCCGTTGTTGGTGACGGTGGCGCTGAAGCTGGCGAAATCGCCGGACTGGACCGGGCTGACCCCGGCCAGCGTGAGTTCGAGATCGGTGCCCAGATAGACGGTGGTGGATTCCGAGTTCGACGGCCCGTCGTCCCCCATCTGCCCGGCGACGGTGAAGGTCTGGCTGGCCCCCATCGGCCGCACCAGGATCGCACCCTCGATCCCCTGGGTCGCCGCCAGCGCCGGCACGTCGCAGGTGACGGTCAGCGGCCCGTCGAGCGGCGGCTCCCCCGCCGGATCGGGCAGACAGTTCAGAAGACCGCCGGTGAATCCCTCGTATCGCGAGGCGCCGGGGATGGTGAAACTTACCGTCGTGGCCGGGGCGCCGGAACTGCTGCTCGCATTGCTGATGCGCGTGGTATAAGGCACGAGGCCCCCGGCCGCGATCGGGTCGTAATCGGCGCCGCCAATGCCGGTGTCGCGCAGATCGAAGGTCCAGCTCTGGGCATGAACGGGTGCCGCGGCGAACATGGCAAGGCAGAACAACGAGACTTTAAGCCCCCAAGCCGACTGGCGCATCACAATACCCTTCAGTCCCCCGACGACCTTTTCCGGCCGCCAAATTCTTGTTTCCCGCGTCGGCGCCCGCAGGCACCGGACTACCGGCAATCAGATCGGTCAAATGACTCGCACCGCACCCGAATGCAACCTATGGCTGCGCTTCGGCAGCCTGATTCATGTCGTGGATAGCGAAATGCCCTCCCGATGCAATGCCCTGCGGCCCTGTTGCGCAGAAACAGTCGGGGTGTGATTCTGAAGGCACAGGACGAAATTCGCGCAAAGGGCTGTGCATCGCGCCGCCACTCCGGCCGGAAACGCACCCCGCAGGGCTGTCGCGGCGCACCGAAGCCTGTTCCGTTCCCGGCGCGGCATGATACGCTGTCCCCGCATCGGACAGGCGGCGACCGCCACCCGCCGCGCTGGCCGTTCCGGCCCGGCCGAGGAGGAAATGCCGATGGACGACGACGCCCACGACCTGCCGCCGCTCCGGCTTACCGTTCCCGAACCCGAGGTGCGGCCCGGCGGGCAGCCCGATTTCTCGCATGTCTCGATCCCGCCCGCGGGCGCGGTGCGCCGCCCCGAGGTGGACGCCGACCCCGAGTCGATCCGCGACCTTGCCTTCACCATCATCCGGGTGCTGAACCGGCAGGGCGAGGCGGTGGGGCCATGGGCCGAAGGGCTTGACCTTTCGGACGACGATCTGCGGGCCGGGCTGCGGCACATGATGCTGCTGCGCGCCTATGATGCGCGGATGCTGATGGCGCAGCGCCAGCAGAAGACCAGCTTTTACATGCAGCATCTGGGCGAGGAGGCGGTCTCCTGCGCCTTCCGGCGGGCGCTGAACCCGGGCGACATGAACTTTCCGACCTACCGGCAGGCCGGGCTGCTGATCGCGGGCGGCTATCCGCTCGGGATGATGATGAACCAGGTCTATTCCAACGCCGAAGACCCGGTGCGCGGGCGGCAACTGCCGGTGATGTATTCCTCGAAGGAACACGGGTTCTTCTCGATCTCGGGCAACCTTGCGACGCAGTATATCCAGGCGGTGGGCTGGGCGATGGCCTCGGCCATTTCGGGCGACCGCAAGATCGCGGTGGGCTGGATCGGCGACGGTTCCACCGCCGAAAGCGATTTCCACGCCGCGCTGGTCTTCGCCTCGACCTACAAGGCGCCGGTGGTGCTGAACATCGTCAACAACCAGTGGGCGATCTCGACCTTTCAGGGCATCGCGCGGGGCGGATCGGGCACTTTCGCGGCGCGCGGCCACGGTTTCGGCATCCCGGCGCTGCGGGTGGACGGCAACGACTGGCTGGCGGTGCTGGCGGCGGCGCGATGGGCGACGGAACGGGCGCGGCGCAACCTTGGGCCGACACTGGTCGAATACGTCACCTATCGCGCCGGGGGGCATTCCACCTCGGACGATCCTTCGGCCTATCGCCCGGCCGAGGAAAGCGCCGCCTGGCCGCTGGGCGACCCGATCCTGCGGATGAAGAACCACCTGATCGCCCGCGGCATCTGGTCCGGGGACCGCCACACCCAGGCCGAGGCCGAGGTCATGGCCGAGGTCATCGCCGCCCAGAAGGAGGCCGAGGCCATCGGCACCCTGCATCAGGGCCAGCGGCCAAGCCCGAGCGACATGTTCGAAGACGTCTATGCCGAGATGCCGCCGCATCTGCTGCGGCAGCGTCAGGAAGCGGGGTTCTGACATGGCCCGCATGACGATGATCGAGGCAATCCGCGACGCGCTGGACGTGGCGATGGGGGCCGATGCCCGCGTCGTGGTGTTCGGCGAGGACGTGGGCTATTTCGGCGGGGTGTTCCGCTGCACCGCCGGGCTTCAGGCGAAATACGGCACCACCCGCTGCTTCGACACGCCGATCAACGAATCCGGCATCGTCGGCGCCGGGATCGGCATGGCCGCCTACGGGCTGCGCCCGGTGGTCGAGATCCAGTTCGCCGATTACGTCTATCCGGCCTATGACCAGATCGTGTCCGAAGCGGCCCGGCTGCGTTACCGTTCGGCCGGGGGGTTCACCTGCCCGATGGTGATCCGCATGCCCACGGGCGGCGGCATCTTCGGCGGCCAGACCCACAGCCAGTCGCCCGAGGCGCTGTTCACCCATGTGACCGGCCTCAAGGTCGTGGTACCCTCGAACCCGCGGGACGCCAAGGGCCTGCTGCTTGCCGCCATCGAAGACCCGGATCCGGTGATTTTCCTTGAGCCCAAGCGGCTTTACAACGGCCCGTTCGACGGCCACCCCGAACGCCCGGCGACAGCGTGGAAATCGCATGATCTGGGCGAGGTGCCCGAGGGGCATTTCACCGTGCCGCTGGGCCGGGCCGCGATACGGCGCGAGGGCCGCGCCGTCACCGTGCTGGCCTGGGGCACGATGGTGCATGTCGCGCTGGCCGCCGCCGCCGAGACCGGGATCGACGCCGAGGTGATCGACCTGCGCACGCTGCTGCCGCTCGATCTCGACGCGGTGGTGGCCTCGGTCCGCAAGACCGGCCGTTGCCTCGTGCTGCACGAGGCGACGCTGACCTCGGGCTTCGGCGCGGAACTCACGGCGCTGGTGCAGGCGGAATGTTTCTACCACCTGGAAGTGCCGATCCGGCGGGTGGCGGGCTGGGACACGCCCTATCCCCATGTTCATGAGTGGAGCTATTTCCCCGGTCCCGCCCGCATCGGCGAGGCGCTGCGCGAATTGATGGAGGTCTGAAATGGGTGTCCATTCGATCCGCATGCCCGATATCGGCGAAGGCATCGCCGAGGCCGAGATCGCCGAATGGCTGGTCTCACCCGGCCAGATGGTCCGCGAGGACGAGCCGCTGGCCGCGGTGATGACCGACAAGGCCACGGTCGAAATCCCCTCGCCGGTGGCGGGCAAGGTGCTGTGGCTTGCCGGAGAGCCGGGCGACATCCTGGCGGTGGGGGCCGAACTGATCCGGCTGGAGGTCGAGGGCGACGGCAACCTCGCCCCCGGCGCGGCAGAGGAGACAGAGCCGGAAGCGGAGAAAGAGCCGGAACCGCAGCCGCAGCCGCAACCACAGGCCCGCCCCCCCGCCGCGCCGCCGCCGCCGCGCCCGGCACCCGCCGCCGCCCTGCGGCCCGAGGGCGAACGGCCGGTCGCGCCCCCCTCGGTGCGCAGGCGCGCACGCGAGGCCGGGGTGGACCTGCGGCAGGTTCGCGGCTCCGGCCCCTTCGGGCGGATCACCCAGGACGACCTGTCGGCCTTCATCGCCTCGGGCGGGGTCGCCGCCGCGCCGGGGCCGCGGCCCGACACCTCGGTCGAGGAGATCCGCGTCATCGGGCTGCGGCGGAAAATCTCGGAAAACATGGCCCGCGCCGCCACGATCCCGCATATCACCATCGTGGAGGAGGTGGACGCAAGCGCGGTGGAAGACCTGCGGGCCCGGATGAATGCCGACAGCCGGGGCGAAAAGCTGACACCGCTTGCCTTCATTGCCCGCGCGCTGGTCCGCGCCCTGCGCGAACAGCCGATGCTCAACGCCCATCACCTGCCTGATGACGGGCTGGTCCGCCGCTTCGGCGCGGTGCACCTGGGCATCGCGACCCAGACGCCCGGCGGGCTGATGGTGCCGGTGCTGCGCCATGCCGAGGCGCTGACCCTGCGCGAGACCGCGGCCGAGATCGCCAGGCTGGCGCAGGCCGCCCGCGACGGCGGCGCCCGGCGCGAGGAACTGACCGGCTCGACCGTCACCATCACCTCGCTCGGGCCGCTTGGCGCCATTGCCACCACGCCGATCCTGAACGCGCCCGAGGTGGCCATCGTCGGCGTCAACCGGATGGCGGTGCGGCCCCACTGGAACGGCTCTGCGTTCGAGCCCCGGCGGATGATGAACCTGTCGTGCAGCTTCGACCACCGGGTGATCGACGGCTGGGACGCGGCGGTCTTCGTGCAGCGGCTCAGGCAACTGCTGGAAACCCCGGCGCTGATTTTCATGGAGGGCTGAGATGCGCGAGATGTCATGCAGGCTTCTGGTGATCGGCGCGGGCCCGGGCGGCTATGTCTGCGCGATCCGGGCCGGGCAACTTGGCGTGGATACCATCGTCGTGGACCCCGAGCCGCCGGGGGGCACCTGCCTCAACGTCGGCTGCATCCCGTCGAAGGCGCTGATCCACGCGGCGGACGAATTCCACCGTATCGCCAGGCTTGCCGCCGCCCCGGCGATGGGGATCGCCGCCACCGGCGCCACCATCGACCTTGCCGCCACCACCGCCTGGAAGGACGGGATCGTCTCGAAGCTGACCGGGGGCGTGGCGGGGCTGCTGCGCAAGGCCGGGGCCCGGCTGGTCGCGGGCGAAGCGCGCCTGCGCGACGGCAAGACCGCCGTGGTCTCCACCCCCGAAGGGCCGGTGATGATCCATGCCGAACTGCTGGTCATCGCCACCGGGTCCGAGCCGGTGGAGCTTCCCTCGCTGCCGTTCGGCGGCCGGGTGATCTCGTCGAACGACGCGCTGGCGCTGACCGGACTGCCCGAAAGCCTCGCCGTGGTCGGCGGCGGCTATATCGGGCTTGAGCTTGGAACCGCCTTCGCCAAGCTGGGCAGCCGGGTGACGGTGATCGAAGCCGCGCCGCGCATCCTGCCGCAATATGACGCCGAACTGACCCGGCCGGTCATGCAGCGCCTTGCCGCGCTGGGGGTCCGGGTGCTGACCGGGGCACGGGCGGGGGGCATGTCGGCCACCGGCGCGCTGCGGGTGGCGCTTGCCGACGGGGCCGAGGACATCGTGGCGGAAAAGGTGCTGGTCACCGTCGGGCGCCGCCCGCGCGGCGCCGGTGCCGGTATCGCGGAACTGCGGCTGGAGATGGACGGCCCCTTCCTGAAGATCGACGACCGCTGCCGCACCTCGATGCGCGGCGTCCATGCCATCGGCGACGTGACCGGGGAACCGATGCTGGCGCACCGGGCCATGGCGCAGGGCGCGATGGTCGCCGAAATCGCCGCGGGCAAGCCCCGCGCCTGGGACCACCGCGCCATTCCGGCGGTGTGCTTCACCGACCCCGAGATCGTCTCGGCCGGTCTCTCGCCCGAGGAGGCGCAGCGGCAGGGGGTCGAGGTGGTCACGGGGCTGTTTCCCTTCTCGGCCAGCGGCCGGGCGATGACCTCCGGGCGCGAGGACGGCTTTGTCCGCGTCACCGCCCGCAAGGACAGCGGCGAGGTGCTGGGCATTCATGCCGTCGGGGCCGGGGTGTCGGAACTGGCCGCGGGCTTCGCGCTTGCGCTTGAGATGGGCGCGGGGCTTGAGGACGTGGCGGGCACGATCCACGCCCACCCCACCCGGGGCGAGGCCCTGCACGAGGCCGGCCTGCGCGCGATGGGGCGGGCGCTGCATATCTGACCGGGGGCCACCACGTCACGGCCCGCCGCCATGCCGTTCCGCACCCGCCGGGCGACTCTGTTCCGGACAGCCGGGGGCAGGACGTGCTATAGGATACCATGCACAGGACGGATGATACCGGGACATCTTCCGGCCCGATGCCACCGGGTGGCACGGCGGGCGGGGGGACGCTTGCCCGGCAGGTGGCCGGGGCGGGGCCGCCGTCGCGCCGCCCTGCCGCCATGCGCCACTGGAAGGCGATCGGCCTCGGCACCCCGGTCTTTGCCGCCATCGTGCTGATCGTCTGCGGCCTCATGGCCGGGCTGGGCATCTGGATCAACGCCAATGCCCGCGCCGTGGGGGTGCAGGCGGCGGCCGAGACCAACGCCTTTTACATGGACCTTCTGTTCGAGCCGCTGCTTGAGGGCCTGCCGCGCGACCGGGTGCTGCCGCCGCAGATCGAAGGGCAGCTTGACATGGTGCTGTCCGAGGGGTTTCAGGATCGCTCGATCGACACCGCGATCATCTGGTGGCCCGACGGAACCATCGCCTACAGCACCGACAAGAGCCTGACCGGAACCCGGATCCTGTCCGGGAACCTCGAACGCGCGCTTCAGGACGTCATCGTGGCCAAGCTGATCGAAGGCGGGCCGGAGAGCGGGCACAACCAGTCCGGGCACGGGACCACCTTTCTGGAAATCTACGCGCCGCTGCACGACAGCCGGACCGGCCAGGTCATTGCCGTTGGCGAGTTCTATCAGGACGCGGGTCATTTCGCCGCCGGGCTGCGGCGGCAGGGCTATGCGATCTGGGGCGTCGTCGGCACCACCACCGCGCTGCTGCTGGCGCTGCTGTTCGCGACCGCGATCCGGGCCGGGGCGGTGGTGGGTGCGCAGCAGGACGAATTGCGGCGGCACCTGCGCGCCTCGCAGGAACTGGCGGAACAGAACGCCACCCTGCGCCGGGCTGCCGATTCCGCGCGGCTCGACGCCTTCCGCATCAACGAGGACATGCTGAACCGGATCGGCGCCGATCTTCATGACGGGCCGCTGCAACTGATGAGCCTGATCGTGCTGCGCCTCCGGGGGATCGCGCCGGACCGGGACAAGACCCCGGCCGAACTGGCCGAGGAGGACAAGACCATCGGGCTTGCGACCCAGACCATCCAGGAATTGCGCGAACTCTCGCACGGGCTGGTGCTGCCGGAACTCGGGACGCTCGGCGTTACCGAAACGCTGGCGCTTGCCGCCGCGCGCCACGAGAACCGCACCGGCACCCCGGTCGAGACCCGGTTCGGCGACCTGCCGCACGACCTGCCCGCCGCGCTGAAGATCTGCCTTTACCGCATCGTGCAGGAGGCGCTGAACAACGCCTTCCGCCATGCCGGGGGCCTTGGCCAGTCGGTCCACGCCCGGGCCGACGGCGGGCGGATCGAGGTCGTCGTCAGCGACGAGGGGCCGGGGATGGACCCGGCGGAGGCCGGGATCGGGCTGGGAATGCCGGGGCTGGCCCGGCGGCTCCAGTCCTTCGGCGGCAGTCTCGGGGTGGTGTCGCACCCGGGCGGGGGCACGCGGATCACCGCGTATCTGCCGCTGGACACGCCGGGGCCGTGACGGCGCCGCGCCTCAGTGCAGCCGGGGGCCGCCCTGCGGCTCACCCGCACCGGCCGCAAGTTTCTGCGCCGCGAGAACCACCTCGATCCGGTTGCGGACGTTCATCTTCTGCATCAGGATCGTCATATAGTGTTTGACGGTCTTTTCGCTGATGTCCAGATGGCTTGCGATTTCCCTGTTGGTCTTGCCCTTGAGCAGATGCCGCACGATCTGTTCCTCGCGCAGGCTCAGCGACAGGGCCTGCAACGCCGCCCGGCGCATCGACGCGTTCCGAAGCGCCGAGATCACCTTTGCCGCAAGGCTCTGGGTGACGTAGGTCTCGCCCTTCGCGACGGAACGGATTGCCGCCGCCAGTTCCGACGCCGTGCTGCCCTTGATGACATAGCCATGCGCCCCGGCCTCCAGCGCGCGCACCGCATGTTCGATCGCCGAGGATGCGGTGAAGACCAGGATCCGGATGCCGGGGGCCTGCTGGCGGATCGCCGGAATCGCCTTGAAGGCGTTTCCCGGCATGTCGAGATCGAGCAGGACCACATCGACCTTGCCCGGTTTCGACAGCGCGACGGCCTCGGTCGCCGATGTGCCCTTTGCCGTCACCGTGAAATCCCGCGACCCGGCGAATACACCGGCCAGACCTTCCAGAAAAATCGGGTGGTCGTCGAAAAGCCCCAGTTTCATCATGAAAAACAACCTCTTGGAACGGCGGAATGACAGCACGACTGCAAGTCGTCCAGAATGGACCATGCCCCTTTCGCAACCTGTGGGACTCCGGCACCGCCCTGCCTGTTGCAGGAAGGCCCCGCCGCCACCGATTCGAGACGGTTCCGCGCCTCGAATGCCTGCATCATTGCAGGCGCCCGGACAGGCGCCCCGGAACGGGGCCGACGACTGTCCGGCCGGGAATCAGACCGATCCGGCTGGATTTCCCCCTGTGTCCGCAGCATTTCGTTGCATTTTGTTGTGAACCTGAATTTAAGCACGATTCCGCCGATTCATCAAGAAACAACGTGCCGGAAACAGGTTGCATGAGGCGGATGCGCCCTGAAAAGCCGCCGGATTGCCGGGCCGGACCCATTCACCGACACATTCAGGGCGGAAAACACCCGATTCGGCTGTCAAGCGGAATATTCCCGTCGGCGGCGCGGCGCGCATCGGCCGGGTCGGCATTCGTGGTCAGCGTTCGCGGAAGGCGCGCGCGAACTGGTCGGTGACCGGGCGGACAAGGTATTCAAGCGCGGTGCGGTCGTCGGTGGTGACGAAGACCTCGACCGGCATCCCCGGCAGCAAGGCCAGATCGCCGAGCATGTCGCGCCCCGCATCGGTCAGGTCGAGGGTGGCGATATAATACGCCTCGGCCGCGCCGGACTCGCGCGTTGTCGCGGCCGAGACGTGCCGCACCGTGCCCGGTATCTCGGGCGTGGTGCGGTGGTTGAAGGCGGAGAACCGCAGCCGCGCCTCCTGCCCGACCCGCACCTGGTCGATACTGGCGGGCGGGATGCGCGCCTCGATCCGCAGCGCGGCATCGACGGGCACGATGGAGACCACGACTTCGGCCGCCGAGATCACGCCGCCGATCGTATGAACCATGATTTCATTGACCACCCCGTCGCTCGGGGTGCGCAGATCGGTGCGCGACAGCCGGTCTTCAAGCACGTGGCCACGTTCGACCAGTTCACCCAGCCGGGCCTCGACATGGCTCAGCTCGCGCTGGGCCTCGGTGCGGGCAAAGTCGTCGATCGCCATGATCTGGATGTTGATTTCGTTGATCCGGGTGCGGGCGCGGGCGATGGCGGCGTCGATCTCGCCGCGTTCGCCGGCAAGCCGCGCCACGTCGCGGCCGATGGCATAGACCCGCGCCGTCTCGATCAGGTTCTGTTCGGCCAGTTGCCGGATACGCGCCTGTTCGGCCCCCACCAGAACGATTTCCTCATGCTTCGAGTCGCGCTGCGCCTTGAGCCCGGCGATCTCGTCCTCGATCTGCTCGATCCCGAGGCGGAGCTGTTCCTTCTGCGCCTCGCGGTGCAGCCGGTTGCCGCGGAACAGGTTGCGCTCACCCTCCATGGTCACGGCGATCTCGGCGCCTGCCTGAAGCAGCACGGCGGGGAAGGCCAGGGCCTCGTGGCCGTCGCGCTCGGCGATCAGCCGCGCCCGCCGGGCGCCGAGTTCAAGGATCTGCGTGCGCACGATCGTCAGTTCCGCCCGCGTCGCCGCATCGTCGAGCCGCAGCAGGATCTGCCCCTCCCGCACCGTATCGCCTTCGCGCACGGCGATTTCCGAGACGATGCCGCCGTCGCGGTGCTGCACGGTCTTGAGGTTGCCGTCGACCACCACCGCGCCATTGGCGATCACCGCGCCCGAAAGCCGCGCGGTCGCGGCCCAGCCGCCCACCCCGGCAATCAGCGCAAGCCCGGCCACCAGCCCGAACAGCACCCGCCCGCCGAAGCGGTAGGGGCCGGGATCATCGCCCCGGGGGGCCGCGGGAAGAGGGGTCGTCTTCATGCCGTCACCTCGGTGATGGTCAGCACATGGCTGCCCTGGACGAGAATGATGGTCTCGAACGAGTCATCGCGGTTGAGGTCGGCCTCGATCACGGTTCTGCGGATCCCGTCCAGCTCGTCGTGGCGGACGACGAAGGGCACCTTGTCGTCGTCGAAAGCCTTGCCGTAGATTTTCTTGAAGTCGGATTCCAGCTCGTCGATGATTTCCTTGAACAGCTTGTATTCGGATATCCTTATCCTGTCGCCGTATTTGAAGTTGTGGATTTCGTGGACCACGGTTTCGCCGCCGCCGGTGAATTCGAACAGGCTGGAGCCGCCGCCCGCGACAAGCACCACCGGGTCGTCGCCGATGACGAAATGATCGTCGCCATCGCCGCCGGCGATCTCTTCGAAACCGTCGAAACCGTCCTCGCCGATCTCGGCGCCCGAGGCGATGCCGTTCACCAGATCGACATGCACCCCTTCGGCGGTTTCCGAAAAGTCGAGCGTGTCCCAGCCCGCACCGCCATGGAAGATGTCGTTCTCGCCGTCGGGGCTGACCAGCAGGTGATCGCCGCCCGTGCCGCCCAGCACCAGATCCCGCCCCGGCCCGTCGGTGATGAAGGCGCTGCCAGAGCCGGAAACGATGGTATCGTCGCCCGCCCCTGCGTGGATCGTGTCGCTGCCGGACCCGCCGACAAGCAGATCGTCGCCGTCACCCCCGAGGATCAGGTCGTCACCATCGCCGCCTTCGATGGTATCATCGCCTTCGCCACCGTGGATCGTGTCGTCGCCCGCATCGCCCGTCAGGATATCGTTGCCCGCGCCGCCACGGATCAGGTCGTCGCCGTCGCCGCCAAGGATCACGTCGTCGCCCGCCCCGCCATGGATCGTGTCATCGCCCGCATCGCCCATCAGGATATCGTTGCCCGCGCCGCCACGGATCAGGTCGCCGCCGTCGCCGCCGTGGATCACATCGTCGCCCGCGCCCCCGAAGATGGTGTCGTTGCCGGGGCCGCCGAAGATCGTGTCGTTGCCCCCGCCGCCGTGGATCAGGTCGTCGCCCTCACCGCCCATGATCACGTCGGCGCGGCCGCGGCCGAGGATGTTGTCGTCGCCCGCGCCGCCGTCGATCTCGTTGCGCCAGATGCTGCCGATCAGCAGGTCGCGGGCCTCGGTGCCCTCGATCCGCACGAAGGGGCGGGCCTCGAAACTGGCGAATTGCTCGACCGCGAATTCGCCGTCGCTGACCAGATAACGCAGGGTGACGGTGTGGGAGTGCGGGTCGTCGGTGGCATAGTCCCAGACCTCGCCGCGGCGGGTCAGGGTGCCGTTGCCCGAAACCAGCGTCAGCCCGGTCACCGAAAGCGGATCGCCGTCCGGATCCCGACTGTTGCGCAGCAGATGCGCCAGCCAGATCACCCCGACCGCGCCACCGGCGATATCGGCAAGCTGCACCGGCCCGCTGTGGCGCGGGGCGCGATTTGTCCCCCGGTCCGGATCATCCTGTTCCGGCCCGTCTTCCGGTCCGTCTTTCAGGTGGTCCCCGGCGCCGGGGCCGGGCCGGGTTCCCGGCGGGCCGGGGGTCAGCGGCATGGCGGCGCCGGGGCCGGTGGCCCAGGGGCTGTTGGCCGGAAACGGCACCGCCCAGCCGCTGACCGCCCCGAGGAAGGGCATCGGCAGCTTGCCGAAATCCTCACCCGTCGCGATGGTGGTGACTTGCAGGAACGGCGGCCCGCCATGGCCGGGTATCGTGCTGCGATGCGTCAGCAGGCTGCCCCAGTCCTCATCGGCCAGCCAGTGGCCTGGCCCGGATTCGCGCCCTTCGGCCCCGGAGGGGGCAGGCCGGGCCGCCCGTGGCGCCGGATCCGGCGCGGCCCCGGCTTCGCCCCCTGCCTCGTCCCCGGGCACCTGTGCGGCCCCGGCCGGCACAAGGGACTTGAGCCATGCCGCCACCGCGACCAGCAGCATCGCGATCACATGCGGCTTGCGCGATGCCCCGGGGTCGTGCCGGTCGGCATAGGCTTCGGCCGGATCGGCGGGCTTCGTTCCGGTTCGGGCGCCCTTGACCTCGATCATGCCTCGCCCCCCATCATCCTGGCCCGCTGCACCCGGTCAGGCAGCACCTGATGCGCCGCCCCGGGAACAGGGTCGGCGGCGGCGGGATCGACGGCGGGCGGCGCGGATTCGGCCGCGGGGCGCATGACCTTGGTGCGGATGATCTCGTCCCTTGGCCCGAACGCGGTCAGCCGCCCGCTCTGGATCACCGCGACATGATCGACGGCGGCAAGCGCGCTTGGCCGGTGCGCGACCAGCACCACGATGGCGCCGCGGGCCTTGGCGGCCCCGATCGCGGCGGTCAGCGCCGCCTCGCCCTCACCGTCGAGGTTGGAATTGGGCTCGTCCAGCACCACGAGGAACGGATCACCGTAAAGCGCGCGGGCCAGACCGATCCGCTGGCGCTGCCCGCCCGACAGCGCGGTGCCCATGGGGCCGAGCATGGTGCCGTAGCCTTCGGGCAGGCGCAGCACCATTTCGTGGACCCCGGCGGCGGTGGCGGCGGCAATGATGCGTTTCGGATCGGGCACGGGATCGAGCCGGGCGATATTGTCGCCGATGCTCGCGTCAAGCAGCGCCACCTCCTGCGGCAGGTAGCCGATATGCTGCCCGAGCACTTCTTCGGACCAGTGCGGCAGTTCGGCACCGTCAAGCCGGATGCCGCCGCGCAGCACCGGCCAGATCCCGGTCAGCGCGCGCAGAAGCGTGGTCTTGCCGCCGCCACTCGGGCCGATGATCCCCAAAGCCTCGCCTGCGCGCAGGTTGAGGCTCAGATCGCTCAGCAGCACGGCCCCGGTGCCCGGCGCGGCCACGGTCACGTTCTCGACCTTGAGGCTGCGGCACGGCGCGGGCAGCGGCATGGGCTGGTCCTGCTCGGCCAGCACCTGCGCGGTTTCCTTCAGCCGACCGTAGGCACCGCGCGCCTGCACGACATGCTTCCAGTTGCCGATCGCCATGTCGATCGGCGCCATCGCCCGGGTCGCCGCGACCGAGGCGGCGATGATCGCGCCGGGCGACAGCTCGCCCCGGATGGTCAGGAAGGCCCCGAGCCCGAGGATCGACGATTGCAGGATCATCCGCAGCACCCGCGACAGCGCGCCGAAGGTGCCGCTGATGTCGCTGGTACGGGAATGGACCTTCAGATGTTCGTCATTGGCGGCGGTGAAGCGGTGGATGGCGCGGCGGCTCATGCCCATCGCCCTGAGGATCTCGGAGTTGCGCGCGTTCGAATCCGCCACCCGGTTGCGGGCGATGCCGGTCTGCTGCACCGCCTTGCTCCAGCGCCGGGTCAGGAGTTCCGCGACCACGGTCAGCACCGTCAGCACCAGCGCCCCCGCGATGGTCACCGCACCCAGCAGCGGGTGCAGGACATAGACGAAGGCGAGAAACAGCGGCATCCAGGGCAGGTCGAACAGCGCGACCGGCCCCTGGCTGCCCATGAAGCCGCGCAGCGTGTCCACGTCGCGGCCCCGTTCCAGTGCCTCGGCGGTGGAAAAGCCGTAGCGCGGCATGTCGATGGTGATCTCATGCGCCACCGGCGCCAGGCGGCGGTCGAAGCGCGAGCCGACCCGGACCAGAAGCTGCGAGCGGATCACGTCGAACACGCCCTGAAAGCCGTAAAGACCAAGTGCCAGCACCGAAAGCGCCAGCAGGGTGGGCACGTTGCCGCTGCCCAGCACCCGGTCGTAGATCTGCAACATGTAGAAGGCGCCGGTCAGCGCCAGCACGCTGATGATCCCCGAAAGGATCAGCACGAACAGGAAGATGCCGCGAAACCCGCGCATCAGGCTTCCGGCTTCTCGGCCTCTGGCTCCGGGTTCGATCCTGTTCACGCGCGCCCCCATCGTTCCGCACCGGTCCGGGGGCGGGGCGAAACACCCCGCCCCCGCTGTTGTCACGGGTTCACAGGATGAAGTTGTCCTGTGTCAGGTCGTGCGACCCCTTGATGCTGATCCTGAAGTCGGCCCCCGCACCGTCCGAGACATTGCCCTCGACCACGGTCCAGGTGTCGCCGTCGCGGAACTCCTCGCTGATCATGAGTTGCCCCTTGCCGGTGAAGCCGTCCGAAACGATGGTGAACGACTGCCTGCCCGCGGTGCCCGCATCGGCGTCCATATGGCTCAGGTCGATGCGGTCGCCGGGGGTAAAGCCCAGGATCATGTCGCCGTCGGCATCCCCCGCCGAGTGGAAGCGGAACACGTCGTCGCCGCTGCCGCCGTCCATGATGTTGACGGCCCCGCTGGCGATGATCAGGTCGTTGCCCGATCCGGTGACGATGTTCTCGATGCTCCAGATCGTGTCGGTGCCGGTCTGGACACTGGTCACCGTGCCGCGGCCGCCAAGGCCCGATCCCAGGTCGGCGGTGATACCGGCGCTGATCGCCGACATGTCGAGCGTGTCGCTGCCCTCGCCGCCGTCGTAGAAATCGTCGCCGTCGCCGGTCCCGGCCATGATCACGTCGTCGCCACCGCCGCCGAACACGGTGTCGCTGCCCGAACCCGCGTCGATCAGGTCGTTCCCGTCGCCGCCGAAGATGCGGTCGTCACCGGCGTCGCCGAACAGCATGTCGTCGCCCGCGCCGCCGAACAGGTCGTCGTTGCCCGCGCCGCCCAGCGCGATGTCGCGCCCGTCGCCGCCGATGAAGACATCGGTCCCGGCCGTGCCGATGAACACCCCGCCATCGGCCCCGCCCACGGTGACGCCGGTTCCGGACGGCGGGGCGGGGTCGGCCGGCGGTTCCGGGGCCGTGGTCAGCACCGGCTCGCCGTCTTCGATCAGCCGCAGTTGCGATACTTCACCGAAGAAGGTGATGCTGTTGCCGCCGCCCGAAACGGTGACCGAGCCATCGGCATTGAGCACCGCCGAATAGTCCCCGTCCTGCGCACCTTCAGGCAACAGGATCTGGTCCTGCGGCCGCAGTTCCCCGGCCAGCATGTCGTGGCCGCCGCCGGACTGGAACACCACCCGGTGCGAGGATTGCAGCCCGGTGATGTCGATCCCGGTGCCGTTCTCGCTGCCGAAGACACGGATGGTGTTCTGGCTGAGCCCCGATCCGGTGAAGTTGCCGTGGAACGAGAAGGTGTCGCCGCCAGCCGTGCCCGAGGTGCCGCCGGTCAGCGCGCTGCTGTTGAGGACCAGTTCCTCGACCCCGCGCAACTCACCGATGATCGAATCGAAACCCTCGCCGTTGCGGGTGACGATGATCGTGGTGCCGCTGTGCAGGTTGGCCGCGTTGAAGGCGTTGTCGGTCGATTGCGTGATCCAGGCGCTGCGGGTCCAGATCTGGAAATGCTCCGCGCTGTCATCGCCGTTGACGATGAAAGTATCGGTGCCGTTGCCGCCGTTGATCACGTCATGGCCATCGCCGACATTCCAGATGATCGCATCGTTACCGTTGCCGCCGTCGATCACGTCATCGCCCGGCCCGCCGATCAGCGTATCGGCGCCGTTGCCGCCGAGCAGCGTGTCGTTCCCCTCGCCGCCCGACAGGCTGTCGTTGCCGGTGCCGCCGGTCAGAGAGTCGTCACCGCCGTTACCGAAGATCGTATCGGCCCCGTTGCCGCCGTCGATTCTGTCGGCCCCTTCGGTCCCCATGATCAGATCCGGGCCGTTGCCCCCGGCAGAGACCATCCCCACCACCCCGGTCACGTCCGAGATCACCTGTTCGGTGGTGCCGCCCTCATCCTCGAAGGTCACGACCACCCGCAACGGGCTGTTGACCTGCGCCGCGCCCGGCGTGAAGTTCGTGCCGTTGGCGCCCGGAATGTCGGTCCAGTCGCCGCCGGTCAGCACCTGCCACTGAATGGCCATGCTGCCCGGCACGATCCCGTCGGCATCCTCGATCTGGCCCAGCGCGACCGCAAGCGCGATGCCCTGTGTGGGCGCCATGCTGCTGAGGACAGGCTGGCCGGTGGCCGGGGTGTTCTCCGGTTCGGGGTCCGGGTCATCCGGGAACAGGTCCGCGACCGCAACGGTCTGGTCGCCGAATTGCAGCATCTCGATATTGTAAAGCGTGTCGGTCCCGTCCGAGACCCGGTTGCGCCCGGTGGTCGGGTTGACCGAGTTGGGCGTCATCGTGTGGTGATCCACGGTGAGGCTGCCGTTCGCGTTCAGGGTGATGGTGTAGTTCTCGAACACATCCCAATAGACGGCGGTGTCGATGCCGCTGTCGTCCCACAGGACTTCCCGCACGATCCTGAGCTGGCCGGGGTTGAGCACCCCTTCGACCATCCAGCTTGTCAGGGGCCTGGTCACGCCGCCGATCGTCACGTCGCCCTGAAGGCTGTCCACCGTGGCGATCTGGCTTCCGGTGCCGTCCGGCCCGCTCATGATCGCGACCCGCACGTTCAGCCAGGCGTCGCCGTCGATCACGTCGTCGCCGCCCCGGCCCTCGATCAGGTCGCCGCCGCCGCCGCCGAGCAGGATGTTGCCCGCGTCGAACACCAGCCTCATGTCGCCCGAGCCGTCGGCCCAGTATTCGGCTTCCTCCATCAGGTCTTCGGTGATGATCTGGTCCAGCCCGGCGATCCGCGCGATCCCTTCAAGGTCCAGTTCGTTGAACATGAAGTTGCCTTCGGGCGTCGGGTCGGGGATCTGGGTGGGAAGCAGTTCGTCGATCTCGTTGGTGCGGTCGTCGCCCCGGATCACGTCGTCGTAGACCCAGCCCGAGACCGCCTCGACCTGGCTGTAGCGGTCGCGCAGCACCTCGATCGGCAGCGAGGTGAAGACCTCGATGTTCATGTCGGCGTCGGCCGGGGTCATCTGCCCCTTGTGGATCACCCAGTCGAAGCCCCACATGCCGATGAACTTCTGGATGCCCTCGCCCGCGAACATGATGTCGTCGCCCGAGTCGGCGTCGTAGTCGGTATCGCCGCTGCCGCCGTTCAGCACGTCATGGCCGATGATGGCCGAGTTGAAGAACAGGTCGCCGGTATCGCCCGCGATGTAGTCGAACCGGCCGCCCGCCTCGACCCAGTCGTCGCCGGGGCCGCCGAACAGGATGTCGATCCCGTCGCCGCTGATGATGAAATCATCGCCGTTGCCGCCGAAGATCTCGTTGCCGTCCTTGCCGCCGATCAGGAAGTCGTTGCCGTCGTCGCCGAACATCACCGCAAGGCCGGTGCCGCCGTGGATCACGTCGTTGCCGTCGCCGCCCTTCAGCACCGAGACATCGCCGATCGGCGTGCCGGTGTTGATGATGATGTCGTCGCCCGCGCCGCCCTCGGCCTGATCGACGCCCTCGCCGGTCTCGATCCGGTCGTTGCCGGGGCCGCCCCAGATCATGTCATCGCCGCCGCCGCCGATGATGTGGTTTGGGCCCTCGCCCCCCCGGATCACCGTATGGTCGAAGCCGTTGTAGCGAAGGTAGGCCACGCCGTCGTTGTCCTCGGGTGCGATCCGCTCCACCAGCGGCGACACCGCGTCGAGGAACGGATCGTCATGGGTCGGGTCGTCCTGACCGGTCAGCATGATCTGCTTGGCCAGATCGACGTAGAACGAATGATCCGGCGCGAAGAACACGTTGTCGGGCAGGGCAAAGCCGGTCTCGCCCAGGTCGGTGGTGCGCAGCATCATCTTGCCAAGCGAGTTGGTCTCGATCTCGTTCAGCAGGTTCAGCCCCTGCAAGCGCGCCAGATAGTAGAAACGGTCGCCGTCCTGAAGGTTCTCCAGCTGAAGCTCGAACACGAAGGCGAAGGTCGAACCGAGCATCCCGCCGAAGGGCATCTTGCGCTCGGCCAGCCCGCCGATCCACAGGTCGATACTGTCCACCCCGGTTTGCGAGGCCGGGCCGTTCAGGAAATCCACCCGGTCGGCGGGCGCATCATCGTTGCCGAACACCAGCGCGATGGCGGCGTCGCGCTTGTCCTCGATGCTGCTGACGCCGGTGATGGTCTCATGCGTGCCGTAGGCCGCGATGAAATTGACGATCGAGGCCGGGTTGGCCAGATGCAGCGCGAAATCCGACCAGCTTTCATAGGGCCGCAGCCGACCGTCGCCATGCGACATTTCCATGAACTGCGCCCGCGCCTCGTTCAGCGTCGGCATCCCGGTATCGCGGCCGCGGGCAAGGTTGATCGTCGCAAGGTCGAGCGGCAGCCCGACCAGTTCGTTGCGCAGCACGTCGGTCACGAATTCGTCGATCTCGTTGCCGACCTGGCCCGACATGCCGCGGATGATCGCGCCCGAGACCTCGGCCTGGCCCATGTCGCCCAGCGCGTTGTCGAGATTGCCGAAGCGGACCGGGTTCAGGAAGGCGTCGAACAGGTCGATGCTGACGCTGTTGCCTTGCGCGTCGATCGTGTCGATGGTCTGGTTCAGCATCGAATGGCCGAAGCGATAGATCGCATGGGCGAATTCGGCGAAGATCGCCGGGTCGATCTCGGGGTCCGGCATCACGTCGAAGATGTCGATGTCGGGCTGGATCGAGCGGGCGAACTCCTCGAACACCAGATGCTGGTATTCCATTTCGGTGACGAATCGCGCGGTCTGGAACAGCCGCTCGCCGTGCCATGCCACGTCATCCACGCTTGCGGGCAGGCTGTCCGCCGGGGCCGCCAGCCATTCGTTGATGAAGTCGAGATCGCCGGTGGCCAGCACCACCTGCTTGACGTGATCGACCAGCCGGTTGTGCTCGGCGTGGAACACGAAATGGATCGCGCTCAGGCCGATGTTCTCGTTGCCGCGCCCGTCGCCGGTGATGTAATGCGCGTCGAGAAGCTCATCGTCGTAGTCGGGAAGCTGGCCCATCACGGCCGGGCCGCCGTTATAGCCGATCTCGTCGTCATCGTCGGGCCGCAGGTTGCCGTTCGCGTCAGTTTTCGGCGCCGCCGTATGGGCGATGTCGTCGAGGAAGGCGATGCCGGTGCGGGCCGCACCTTCCGCGCTCGGGTCGATCGGGGCGGCCGGGTTGCCTTCAAGATAGACCGGCGCGCCTTCGCCATCGACGCCCACCATCAGTTGCGGAAAACCGTTCGGCCCGGGAATGAACGCGCCGTAGGGATCGACCGCCACCACCGGCACGTTGAGCACATCGAGGTCGGTCAGCGCGATCCCCAGCATCTCCCTCACATGGGTCTTGAGGTCGCCCCAGGTGACAAGGCCGCCCCCGGTTTCCAGCAGCCGCCCGGTGTTCACCGGCCCGTCGGGCGTCATCTCGTACTCGCGCAGGAACACCTGATGCGACGGGTGCGAGGTATAGGTCTGGTTCTGATCGACCCAGGGCGTCACCACGTTGCGGGCGTCGTCGCCGGTGGTGGCGCGGGTCAGAACCATGAAGTTGGTGTGCGGGCTGTCGGGGTCGTAAAGCGGGTCGTCCTCCATCAGCGGGATATACACCGTGCCGTTGCCGCCCTTGGCCACGAGGTCGAGCCCGTGGTCGAAGAACTGGCCGAACAGCGTCAGCAGCGCGTTGAACGACGCCGAAAGCCCCTCATCCGGCGCGGTATTGGGAATCCGCACCGTCGGCCCGTCCATCTCGATCCCGTGTTGGTCGAGCAGGTCGCCCAGCGTCGTTTCCGCTGTGTCCAGGGCGGTCTGGGCGGCATCGACCTGCCCTTGGGCAAGCTCGATAAAGGCCGGAATCCCGCTGGTCTCGGCCTGTGCAAGCAGCGCCTCCGCCACGGCAAGCGCCGCCGCCGCCGTCCCGACCCCGGCATGGGCGCCGGAAATCCCGGCGATGGTGTCGAGCAGCTCCTGCCCCTCAAGCTCCAGCGGCTTCAGCGCGGTGGCGATGGCGGCCGGGTTGTTCAGGGTCTGATCGACGATCAGGTTCGAGATCAGCCGCGGCTCGTAATCCACCACGCCGCCCGGCAGGCCGTAATCGTTGTTGTTGCCGCCGGTCGCCCCGTCATACATCGCGGGCATCGCGCCGTTGCCCGACCGGAAATCCACATCGGTCAGTTGCGGGAACGGCTCGCCCGAGGCGCCGAACTGCTCGCGCCCCGGCACGAAGTTGTTGTAGCTGCCATCGACCGTCCGCAGCCCCCAGGGCAGCAGCGAACTGCCCACGAGCGCGTCGAGCGATTCGCCGCCCGCGTGGCGTTCCGCGATGATGATCTGTTGCAGGATGAATTCGAGGTCGTTCCGGATCAGCTTGACCATGGTATCCCCCAGATGTCCGAAAGGCCGCACAGGACGGCGTGTCAATCCGACCTCAGGGTGCCGTGGACCGGCCCGGCGCGATATCTCCGGTGGTCCGGTGAATTGATGGCCGAAAGGTCCGGAATTCACCGGACCAAGGTCCGAACATTTCCCGGACCGAAGTCCCGGCCAGGGTCGGCGGCGGGCATGGCGCGGGGGCGCCGTCGGGCCGGTTGATCCTGCCAGACGGCCTGTGTATTTTCCGTGTCCACAATGGAGTGGCGCGAATGGCGAAACAGGACACCGGCACTGGCTCTGGCACCGGCACTGGTTCCAGCATCGGGACGGAACGCAAGCGCGGCTCCGGGGTGAAGACGGTCTTCACCATGTTGCGCGACGAGATTCTCGACCTCACCCTGCCGCCGGGCAGCCCGCTGGACGAGGTGCAGCTTGCCGAGCGTTTCGCCATGTCGCGCACCCCGATCCGCGAGGCGCTGGCCCGGCTTGCCGGGGAGGGGCTGGTCGAGACGCTGCCGAACCGCTCGACCATGGTGGCGCGGATCGACTTTCTGAACATGCACACCTTTTTCGACGCGCTGACGCTGATGTATCGGGTCACCACCCGGCTTGCCGCGCAGCATCACCGGCCCGCCGATCTGCACATCATCCGCGCCCGGCAGGCGGAATTCGCCGCGGCGGTGGCGGCCGAGGACGCGCTGGCGATGATCTCGGCCAACCGCGAGTTCCACGCCGCGATCGCCGAGGCCGGGCGCAACCCCTATTTCACCGCGCTGTTCTGCCGACTGCTGGACGAGGGGCGGCGGATCCTGCGGCTTTACTACCAGTCGTTCAACGACCGGCTGCCGGAACGCTATGTGACCGAACACGAGGAAATCATCGCCGCCGTCGAGGCGCGCGATATCGGGCTGTGCGACCGGCTGGCGCGGGCCCATGCCGACCAGATCGTGCGCCAGATCCAGGACCTGTTTTCCCGCGACCGGCGGCAGGATGTGCCGCTCTGACATCCTGCACAGTTCTTGTGGACAAGAATTATGCAATGCACGATGATACGGGCAAAGGGACGGATTCGCCCCTGTAGCCCATACCCCAGCCCGCAAAGGAAAGCCGATGGATACCGAGATCTTCACCGGGGTGATCCCGGCCCTGATGACGCCCTGCAAGGCAGACCGCAGCCCCGATTTCGACGCGCTGGTGCGCAAGGGCCGCGAACTTGTCGCCATCGGCATGTCGGCGGTGGTCTATTGCGGCTCGATGGGGGATTGGCCGCTTCTGACCGACGCGCAGCGGATGGAGGGGGTGGAACATCTCGTCAAGGCCGGGCTTCGGGTGATCGTCGGCACCGGCGCGATCAACACCGCCTCCGCCGTCGCACTTGCCCGCCACGCGCAGGAGGCGGGCGCGCATGGGCTGATGGTGATCCCGCGGGTTCTGTCGCGCGGCCCCTCTCCGGTGGCGCAGCGAGCGCATTTCAAGGCAATCCTGACCGCCGCGCCCAAACTGCCCGCGATCATCTACAACAGCCCGCAATACGGCTTTGCGACCCGCGCCGACCTGTTCTTCGCGCTGCGGGCCGAACATCCGAACCTGGTCGGGTTCAAGGAGTTCGGCGGCAAGGACGACATGCGCTACGCGGCCGAGTTCATCACCTCGGCCGATGACGGGGTGATCCTGATGGTCGGGGTCGATACCTGCGTGCTGGACGGTTTCGTCAACTGCGGCGCGACCGGCACGATCACCGGAATCGGCTGCTGCCTCCCGCGCGAGGTGCTGCATCTGTGCAACCTCAGCCGGGCGGCGGCGGCGGGCGACCCCGAGGCCCGCCAGCGGGCGCAGGAGCTGGAGCAGGCGCTGGCGGTGCTGTCGTCGTTCGACGAGGGGCCGGACCTGGTGCTTTACTACAAGTACCTGCTGGAGATGGAGGGCGAAGCCGAATACCGGCTGCATTTCAACGAATTCGACGCCCTGACCGAAAGCCAGCGCGGCTATGCGACGGCGCAATACCGGCTGTTCAAGGCCTGGTATGAGGAGTGGAGCCGCTTGCCCGGCGCGGTGCAAAGCTGCAAGGTGGCCTGAGCGGGGTCAACACTCTGCGCAACAAAGGGCGGCGGCCGACACGATCAACAGACGCCACCCTTCGCCGTTCCGGGGCCACGGAGATCAGTTCACCGCGTCAAGGCCCAGTTCGAACAGCCGGTCAAGCTGGGCCGTCTCGGCCGCGGCAAGGGTCACGCCCCCGGCCTCGGACGTCGCGCGCGCGGCAAAGCGACGTTGCGAGGGAAGCCGCGCGCCCTGCCCGAGGATCGCGTCGAACAGCACCTCGGCCCGGGCGAAAGGATCACCGGGACGGCCCGCCGCGAACCGCGCGGGATCGAAGGCCAGCACCAACTCGCCATGGAACGGCGCAAGCGCGGTGCTGCCGAGATAGTCCAGCACCTCGGGGCTGGTGCGGTCGCCGATCATCACCCCTGCCAGCAGTTCGATCATCGTGCCGATGGCGGAACCCTTGTGGCCGCCGAACGGCAGCATCGCCCCGGCAAGCGCCGCTTCGGGGTCGGTGGTGGGGTTGCCGTCCGCATCCATCGCCCAGCCCTCGGGCAGGGGCTTGCCGGCGCGGCGGTGCAACTCGATCTCGCCCCGGGCGGCGACCGAGGTGGCGAAGTCGAAGACATAGGGCAGCGCCCCCGGCCGGGGCCAGCCGAAAGCAAAGGGGTTGGTGCCCAGGAGCGGCCGGTTGCCGCCCGCCGGGGCCACGGTGGCATAGCTTGGGCACATCACCATGGCGGCGAGACCCTCGGCCGCGACGGCCTCGACCTCGGGCCAGAGCGCGGCGAAATGGGTGCAGTCGTTGATCACCATCGCGGCAAGACCAAGTGAACGGGCGCGCGCGGCCAGATGCGGCAGGCCCAGTTCGAAGGCAGCGTTGGAAAAGCCGCCCTGCGCATCCACCCGGACGATCGCCGAACCGTCGTCGGGAAGCAGCGCGGGCTGCGCGTCGGGGCGGACCTTGCCCGCCTTCACGGTGCGCAACACCCCCTCGATCCGGTAGACGCCATGCGACTTGCAGGCGTCGCGTTCGCCTGCGGTGATCACCCGCGCCAGCGCCCCGGCCTGCACCGGAACCAACCCGGCCCGGGCAAAGATCTCCTCTACCCGGTCTTGCAGGGCCGGGATCGTTACTGTGGTGGTCTCGGTCATCGGATCCTCGCTGGTTGTAACCGCCTCGCTGCATGCACAAAGTATACATAATACCGCCGCGCGCAACCGCGGGGATGGTCAAGCATCACAACCGATTCTGCCACCGCCCCCGGCAGGCCCTGCTCCGGAAAGGTGACGCAAAGGCAACCGGCCCCGCCGCGCCGGAAAACCCCGCCACCCGCGAAAGCCCGCCCGAAACCCCGCGGGACGTTCGCCCGAACCGGCCGTTTTCGCAGCCGATCCGCCTTTCAGATGCAGGTGATTCAGGTCTTTTGTGCGCCAATTGTATTTGTGATTGCGTCGCTGCGTTTGACGCAGGATAGTGAGGCCAGAAGAACGAATAATCCGCATCAACTCAGGGAGAAAGTGGAATGAAAACCGGAATCCTTGCCTTTGGCCTGTCGGCTGCCGCCCTGGCGGCAAGCCCCGCAATGGCGGACAAACTTGAAGATATCATCTCCGCAGGAACGCTGCGCTGCGCCGTGGTGCTGGACTTCCCGCCGATGGGGATGCGCGACGCCGACAACACCCCGATCGGCTTCGATGTCGATTACTGCAACGATCTGGCCGCCGCGCTTGGCGTCAATGCCGAGATCATCGAGACCACCTTCCCCGAACGTATCCCCGCGCTGATGTCGAACCGGGTCGATGTCGCCGTCGCCTCGACCTCGGACACGCTGGAACGTGCCAAGACCGCCGGTTTCTCGATCCCCTACTATGCCTTTGAAAACGCCGTCGTCGCCCGCCCGGGCCTTGAGATGGAGTCGTGGGAGGACATGAAGGGCAAGACCGTCGGCGCCACCGCCGGCACCTATGAGGCGATCTGGCTGGAAGGCCAGGTGCAGGAATGGGGCGAGGGCACCTTCCGCCCGTTCCAGAACCAGGCCGATGTGTTCCTTGCGCTGTCGCAGGGCCAGCTTGATGTCACCGTCTCGACCATGGAAGTGGCGAATGCCAACGTCGCCTCGGGCAATTTCGGCGATATCCGGGTCGTGGACAAGGCGCCGATGGTGCCCGATTACGTCGCGCTGATCACGCTGCGCGAGGAATACGGCATGATCAACTACATGGATCTGTTCATCAACCAGCAGGTCCGCACCGGCCGCTACGCCGAACTTTACAAGAAATGGGTCGGCGACGGCGAGCCCGCCGACCTGACCATTCCCGGCGTCTATCGCTGATCCTTCCGCCTGACAGGCGGCGCGGGGGCTCCGGCCATACCCCGCGCCGCCGCTCCATCGAGATGTGAGGCGGACATGTTCAACTACAGCTTTCGCTGGAATCAGGCGCTGAACTCGTTGCCCGACATGTTGCGGGCCGCGCTTGTCACGCTTGAGGTGGCGATCCTGTCGATGATCCTCGGCATCCTGATCGCCATCCTGCTGACCGGCTTCCGCCTGAGCGGCAACCGCTTTCTGTCGGGCTTCACCACGGTCTGGGTCGAGATCGCCCGCAACACCCCGGCGCTGTTCCAGATCTACATGGCCTTCTTCGGCCTTGCGGGTCTTGGCATCGTCATCACGAAATTCACCCTGCCGAACCTCGGCTTCACGGTGAACCTGCGGCTCTCGCCCTATGTGGCGCTGCTGGCCGGGATCACCTTCAACAATGTCGGCTACCTGACCGAGAACTTCCGCGGCGCGCTGAAGGCGATCCCCGATACCCAGGCCCGGGCCGCGCGCTCGCTGGGGATGAGCGGGCCTGCCGCCTTCCGTTACGTGGTGCTGCCGCAGATGCTGCGGATCTCCTTCCTGCCGATGACCAATCAGTTCGTCTGGGCGATCCTGATGACCTCGCTCGGCGCGGTGATCTCGATGAATACCGACCTGTTCGGCGTCACAAACGATCTGGTGAACCGCACCTTCCGCACCTTCGAGTTCTTCTTCATCGCCGCGGTGATCTTCTACCTGATCACCAAGGCCGTCACCCTGTCCGCCCGGCTGATCGCCACGCGGCTGTTCAGATACTGAAGGAGGCGCGGGATGTTCGATACGGCAATGACCGTCCGGGATTTCTGGCTTCTGGTGCAGGGGGCGGGGATGACGCTGCTTGTCACCCTGATCGCGGTCTCCATCGGCACGGTGCTTGGCATCATCTTCGGCATTTTCCGCTTTCAGGTCGGCCCATGGTGGGCGGCGCCCGTCACCTTCGTGCTGGACGTGTTCCGCTCGATCCCGCTCCTGATCCAGCTTTCGCTGGCCTTTGCCTTCGTCACGATGGTGATGCAGCTTCGGATCTCGGGCTTTGCGGTGGCCTGCGGGGTGCTCTCGCTCTACACCGCCGCCTATTGCGCCGAGATCGTGCGCGGCGGGATCGAGGCGGTGCCATCGAACACCCGGCGGGCCGCGCGTTCGCTGGGGATGACCTGGGCGCAGGACATGCGCCATATCGTGCTGCCCCTGGCGACGCGGGTGGCGCTGCCGTCCTGGATCGGGCTGGCGCTTGGCGTGATGAAGGATACCGCGCTGGTCTATGTCATCAACGTGACCGAGCTTCTGAAATCGACCCGGAGCCTGATCGACCGCTTGCAGGAGCCCCTGTTCCTGCTGATGCTCTGCGGGTTGTTCTACTTCATGATCAGCTTCCCCATCGCCCGCTTCGGCGGCTATCTCGAAAGACGGTGGTCCAATGATTGAGATCGAGAACGTCCGGAAATCCTTTGGCCAGCTGGAGGTGCTGAAAGGCATCGACCTGACCGTGGCCAAGGGCGAGGTGCTGACGGTGATCGGCGGCTCGGGTTCGGGCAAATCGACACTGCTGACCTGCATCAACGGGCTGGAGCCGATCGATTCCGGCCGTATCCTTGTCGACGGGACCGAGGTTCACGCAAGATCGACCAACCTCAACCGGCTGCGGCAGAAGATCGGCATCGTCTTTCAGCAATGGAACGCCTTTCCGCATCTGACCGTGCTGGAGAACGTCATGCTGGCCCCGCGCAAGGTGCTGGGCCGCTCCAGGGCCGAGGCCGCGGCCGAGGCGGAAAAGCAGCTCAAGCATGTGGGGCTGGGCGACAAGCTGACGGTCTATCCCTCGCGCCTGTCGGGGGGGCAGCAACAGCGGATGGCGATTGCGCGGGCGCTGGCCATGAGCCCGAAATACATGCTGTTCGACGAGGTGACATCGGCGCTTGACCCGACGCTGGTGGGCGAGGTGCTCGACACGCTGCGGCTCCTGGCCTCGGACGGGATGACGATGATCTGTGTCACGCACGAGATGAAATTCGCGCGCGAGGTCTCGGACCGGGTGGCCTTCTTCCATCAGGGCATCATCGCCGAGATCGCCCCGCCCGAGCAGATCTTCGCCGCGCCCCGGCACCCCGAGACGCAGAAGTTCCTTGCGGCCACGCATTAAGGCCGGGCCGTGGTTGCGCAGGTGGAAATATCCGTTGACGTGATCGTGGTCGGCGCCGGGGTCGTGGGCCTTTCGGCGGCGCTTGCGGCGCAGGGGCGGGGGCTGTCGGTGGCGGTGATCGACCGCGAAGGCCCGGCCGCCGGGGCCTCGGCCGGAAATGCCGGGGCCTTCGCCTTCACCGATATCCTGCCGCTTGCCTCGCCGGGGATCCTGCGCAAGGCGCCACGCTGGCTGCTCGACCCGCTCGGGCCGCTGTCGGTGCCGCCGGCCTATGCGCTGAGGATCACGCCCTGGATGCTGCGGTTCTGGCGGGCCTGCGCGCCGTCGCGGGTGGCGGCATCGACCACGGCGCAGACCGCGCTGATGGACCTTTCGAAGGCCGAACTCGACCCGTTCCTTGCCGCGACCGGCACCGGGGCGATGCTGCGGCGCAAGGGCAACCTCCAGGTCTATGAGGGCGAGGCGGAGTTCCGCGCCTCGCTGCCCGGCTGGCGGGCGCGCAAGGAACACGGGATCGAGTTCCGGCACATGTCGGCGGCAGAGATGGCGGGGCTGCAACCCGGCCTCGCGCCGCGCTTCACCCATGGCACCTTCACGCCGGGCTGGTATTCGATTGCCGACCCAAGGCTTTTCACGCTGGCGCTGGCCGAACGCCTTGTCGCGCAGGGCGGCGTGCTGCACACGGCCGAGGTCACGGCGCTGCGGCCGGTGCCGGGCGGGGTGGAGGCGGTGACGGCGGCGGGGGGCGGCCCGCGCGGCCGCAAGGCGGTGATCGCCGCCGGGGCCTTTTCGCACCGGATCGCCCGCGGTCTGGGCGACCGGATTCCGCTGGAGACCGAACGCGGCTACAACACCACCCTGCCGCCGGATGCCTTCGACCTGCGCACGCAGGTCACCTTTGGCGGGCACGGTTTCGTCGTCTCCCGGCTTTCGACCGGCATCCGGGTCGGCGGCGCGGTCGAGCTTGGCGGGCTGGACCTGCCGCCGAACTGGCGCCGGTCCGAGGCGATGTTGCGCAAGGCGCAAGGCTTTCTGCCCGGGCTGAAGGGCGAAGGGGGCGTGCAGTGGATGGGCTTTCGCCCCTCGCTGCCGGATTCGCTTCCCGTGATCGGGTTCTCGCGCGCAAGCCGGGACGTGATCCATGCCTTCGGCCACGGGCATCTCGGCCTGACGCAGGCTGCGGGCACCGCGCGGCTGGTGGCCGATCTCCTGACCGGGCAACCGCCCGCCATTGACCTGACCCCCTTCTCGCCGCAACGCTTTCAGGGACGCCGGGAGGCAGGGCCGTGAGGAGCGCGCAACTTTCGCCCGAAGCACTCCGCCCGGAACAGCGGCGCCAGCGGCCCGGGCAGCGGCCGACCAACATGAAATACAGGCTCCGCAACGTTTCCAGGCGGGCCGGAGGCACCGGATGACCACCCATACCTTTTCCTGCATCGACGGGCATACCTGCGGCAACCCGGTGCGGCTGGTCTCGGGCGGCGGCCCCCGGCTGGAAGGCGCGACCATGCTGGAAAGGCGCGCCCATTTCCTGCGCGACTTCGACTGGATCCGCACCGGGCTGATGTATGAGCCGCGCGGCCATGACATGATGTCCGGCTCGATCCTCTATCCGCCGACGCGGGGGGATTGCGACGTGGCGGTGCTGTTCATCGAGACCTCGGGCTGTCTGCCGATGTGCGGCCACGGGCTGATCGGCACGGTCACGATGGGGATCGAGAACGGCCTCATCACCCCGCGCGAACCCGGGCGCCTGTCCATCGACACCCCCGCCGGGCGGGTGGACGTGACATACCGGCAGGAAGGCCGCTTTGTCGAGGAGGTGCGGCTGACCAACGTCCCCGGCTTTCTTCACGCCGAAGGGCTGACCGCCGAGGTCGCGGGACTGGGCGAGATCGTGGTGGACGTGGCCTATGGCGGCAATTTCTACGCCATCGTCGAGCCGCAGAAGAATTTCCGCGACATGGCCGACCATACGGCGGGCGAGTTGGTCGGCTGGTCGCCGAAACTGCGGGCGGCGCTGAACGAGAAATACGACTTCACCCACCCCGAGCACCCGGAAATCCGCGGGCTTTCGCATATCCTCTGGACCGGGGCGCCGACCGTGCCGGGCGCCCATGCCCGCAACGCGGTATTCTATGGCGAAAAGGCCATCGACCGCTCGCCCTGCGGCACCGGCACCTCGGCCCGCATGGCGCAGCTTGCTGCCAGGGGGCGGTTGAAGCCCGGCGACGGGTTCTGGCACGAATCCATCATCGGCTCGATCTTCAAGGGCCGGGTCGAGGCGTCGGCGACGGTGGGCGGGCGCGCGGCGATCATCCCCTCGGTTTCCGGCTGGGCGCGGATGACCGGCTACAACACGATCTTCATCGACGACCGCGACCCCTTCGCGCATGGCTTTGTCGTCAGATGACCCCCGCAATGCCCCTCACCGCGCACGGCATCCTTTCCGGCAGCGCCGAGGGCCCGATCCTTGCCACCGGCGAGGCGCTGAGCTTCTGGGGCGGGGTCGATCCCGCCACCGGCCGGATCATCGACGTCCACCACCCGCTGCACGGGGCCTGCATCACCGGAACGGTGCTGATGATGCCGACGACGCGCGGTTCCTGCACCGGCTCGGGCGTGCTGCTGGACCTCGCGCTGTCGGGCAAGGCCCCGGCGGCGCTGGTCTTTTCCGAGGCCGAAGACGTGGTGACGCTTGGCGCGCTGATCGCGGCCGGGATGTTCGGCCACAAGCTGCCGGTGCTGCGGCTTTCGCCCGGGGCCTTCGCGGCGCTGGCACGCGAGCCCGGGGCCCGGATCACCGATGCGGCGGTCACGGCGGGGGCGCTCCGGCTTGCGGTCACGCCCCCGGCGGCCCCGGCACTGGAACTGGAGCCGGGGGACCGGGCGCTTCTTGACGGCAAGGGGGGCGTCGCGGCGCAGCTCGCGATGCGGATCATCTGCGCGATGGCGGCGGCGCAGGGGGCCGGGCGGCTGATCGACGTGACCCGCGCCCATATCGACGGCTGCATCTACGCCAGCCCCGCGAACCTCACCTTCGCCGAGCGGATGGCGGGGATGGGGGCCCGGGTGAAGGTGCCCACCACGATGAACGCGATCTCGGTTGACCGGCGGAACTGGCAGGCACAGGGGGTGCCGCCAGCCTTCGGCGGACCGGCGGCGCGGCTGGCGGATGCCTATCTGCGGATGGGCTGCGCGGCGACCTTCACCTGTGCGCCCTATCTTCTCGACGACGCGCCGGAACAGGGCGAGGCCATCGGCTGGGCGGAATCGAACGCGGTGATCTATGCCAACTCGGTCCTTGGCGCGCGCACCGCGAAACACCCGGACTTCCTGGACCTGTGCATCGCGCTGACCGGGCGGGCGCCGCTGGCCGGGGTCTATCTGGACGCGCAGCGGGTGGCGCAACGGATCATCGAGGTGGAATTGCCCGAACAGGTGGACGACGCCTTCTGGCCGCTGGCGGGCTACATGGCCGGGCTTGCCGCGCCGGACCGGATTCCGCTGCTGCGCGGGCTGGCCCCGGCGCGACCGGGGCCGGACGACCTGAAGGCGCTCTGCGCGGCCTTCGGCACCACCTCCGCCGCGCCGATGCTGCATATCGAGGGGGTGACGCCCGAGGCCGGTGCCCCGGCCGCCGATGCCGACCGCACCCGGATCACACGCGGGGCGATGCGCGAGGCATGGGCCCGGCTCAACGAAGGGCCGGAGGCGGTGGAACTGGTGGCATTCGGCAGCCCCCATGCCTCGCTTGCCGAATGCCGGGCGCTTGCGGCGGCGCTGGACGGGCGCCGGGTGAAGGTGGCCACCATCGTCACCGCCGGGCGGGCGGTGATCGCGGCGGCAGGGGCCGAGGGCACGCTGGACCGTCTGGAAGCCAGCGGCGTGCAGGTGCTGCCCGACCTCTGCTGGTGCTCGATCTCCGAGCCGGTGTTCCCGGCGGCGACCCGGACGCTGATGACCAATTCGGGCAAATATGCCCATTACGGGCCGGGTCTGTCGGGCCGCGCGGTCCGCTTTGGCGGGCTTGCCGCCTGTGTGGCGGCGGCGCTGGACGGGCGCGCGGCCCGCGACCTGCCGCACTGGCTGGAGTAAGGGGGAAAGATGCGCAGCACCAGAACCATCCATGTGATCTCCGCCCATGCCGAGGGCGAGGTGGGCGACGTGATCGTCGGCGGCGTCGCCCCGCCGCCGGGCGATACGATCTGGGAACAAAGCCGCTGGATCGCCCGCGACGGGGCGCTGCGCGACCTCGTTCTGAACGAGCCGCGCGGCGGGGTGTTCCGCCATGTGAACCTGCTGGTGCCGCCAAAACACCCCGACGCCGACGCCGCCTTCATCATCATGGAGCCCGAGGACACGCCGCCGATGTCGGGCTCGAACTCGATCTGCGTGGCCACCGTGCTTCTGGATGCGGGTATCCTGCCGATGACCGGGCCGGTGACCGAATTCACCATGGAGGCGCCGGGCGGGCTGGTCAGGGTGCGGGCGGAATGCCGGGACGGCAAGGCCGAACGGATCAATGTCGCCAACCTGCCAAGCTTTGCCGAACGGCTTGACGCGCCGCTGGAGGTCGAGGGGCTGGGAACGCTCACGGTCGATACCGCCTATGGCGGCGACAGTTTCGTGATCGTCGATGCCCCGGCACTCGGCTTTGCGCTGACGCCGGACGAGGCGCGCGACATCGCCGGGCTTGGGGTGCGGATCACCGATGCGGCCAATGCGGCGCTTGGCTTCCGCCACCCGGAGAACCCGGACTGGCGGCACTTTTCCTTCTGCCTCTTCGCCGGGGCGGTCACGCGCGAGGGGGCCGCGCTGCGGGCCGGGGCGGCGGTGGCGATCCAGCCCGGCAAGGTGGATCGCTCGCCCACCGGCACCGCGCTTTCGGCCCGGATGGCGGTGCTGCATGCGCGCGGCGAGATGCAGGAAGGCGAGACGCTGACCACGGTCTCGCTGATCGGCTCGACCTTCACCGGCCGAATCCTCGGGCAGACCCGGGTCGGCGACCTGCCCGCGATCCGCCCCGAAATATCGGGGCGCGGCTGGATCACCGGCATCCACCAGCACATGCTCGACCCCTCGGACCCATGGCCACGGGGCTATCGCCTGTCCGACACCTGGGGCGCAGGCCGGGCCCGGCGCTGACCGGCGCAGGGCGGGACAGCAGGCGGCAGGCAACACGGCGGCGGATCGGAAGGGAAATCAACAATGGAAAGCCCACCGGGCGATCCTCAAGGCGTTTCCGCAACTCCGAACCGAAAAAGTCTGTCAACTTTTTCTGAAATTGCTTTATGATTCAGAAAACTTGAATGGCTCCGCGGTTGCCCCCGCAGGCTGCCGTCCGTATTCAGATGGCGGTGCGATGGCAACCCGCAAGCGGAGGTGGCGCACCGGGGGCACAGGGTCATAAGGTAACGCTTCGGGGGCATTCGGGGGCAAGGGACGGTCGGGACGGATGAGTGACAAGGCATCAGCCCGCGGTCGGGCCGAGTTGCGCGCGGCACGCGGCGAAAGCCGCAGGCTGTTCGCGGCGATCTTCCTGTTCAGCATCTTCGTCAACCTGCTGATGCTGACCGGCCCGATCTACATGTTGCAGATCTACGACCGGGTGCTCGGCTCCCGGTCCGAGGAAACGCTGGTGGCGCTGACCGTGCTGGTGGCGTTCCTGTTCCTTGCCATGGGGCTGCTGGACCATTCCCGCAGCCGGATCGCGGCGCGGATCGGCGCGCGGTTTCAGGACCGGCTTGACCGGCGGGTGTTCTCGGCCTCGCTGCGGGCGATGGCGGTGCAGCCGGAAAACACGGCGGCGGCGGCCGGGCAGCGCGATCTCGAAGCAATCCAGCGGCTGCTGGCCTCGCCCGCGCTGATGGCGCTGGCCGACATTCCCTGGACGCCCCTGTTCATCGGCGCGATCTTCATCTTCCACCCGTGGCTTGGCCTGCTGGCGCTGGCCGGCGCGGCGGTGCTGATCCTGACCACGATCCTCAATCAGGCGTTCAGCGCCGGGCCGTTGCAGCGCGCCAACATGGCCGCCATGCACGCCGAACGGATGGCCGACCAGATCAAGGCCGAGGCCGAGATCGTCCAGAGCCTCGGGATGCGCGGGGCCGCCTTCGCCCGCTGGCAAAAGGCACGGGGCGCGGCACTGGCGGCGACGATGAGGGCGGGCGACCTGGGCGGCGGCTTCACCGCCACCTCCAAGACCTTCCGGCTGTTCCTGCAATCGGCGATCCTCGGCCTTGGCGCATATCTGGTGTTGCAGCACGAGCTGACGGCGGGGGCGATGATCGCCGCCTCGATCCTGCTCGGGCGGGCACTGGCCCCCATCGAACTGGCCATCGGCCAGTGGGGTCTGGTGCAGCGCGCGCAGGAGGGTTGGGGGCGGCTGGCGGAACTGCTGTCCCGCGTCCCGCCCGAACCCACGCTTACCGCCCTTCCCCGCCCGCGCGCCATCCTGGAGGCGCAAAGCCTGACCGTGGTCCCCCCCGGCGAACAGTTCGCGGCGCTGCGCATGGTCTCGTTCCGGCTGGAGCCGGGGCAGGCCATGGGGGTGATCGGCCCTTCCGGGGCGGGGAAATCGACGCTGGCCCGCGCGGTGACCGGGGTGTGGCATCCGGCCGGGGGCAAGGTGCGGCTCGACGGGGCCGCGCTCGACCAATACGACCCCGACGTGCTGGGCAGCCATATCGGCCACCTGCCGCAGCGGGTGACGCTGTTCGACGGCACCATCGCCGAGAACATCGCCCGGCTGCGCGGCGACGCCGACCCCGAGGCGGTGGTCGAGGCCGCGAAAAAGGCGGCGGCGCATGAGATGATCCTGCAATTCCCCGACGGCTACGACACCCGCGTCTCGGCGATCGGCGGGCGGCTGTCGGGCGGGCAGATGCAGCGCATCGGGCTGGCGCGGGCGATGTATGGCAACCCGGTGATCCTCGTGCTGGACGAGCCGAACTCGAACCTCGACAACGAGGGTTCCGCCGCGCTCAACATCGCGATCCGACAGATGAAGGAGGCGGGCAAGGCGGTGATGATCATGGCGCACCGCCCGGCGGCGATCCAGGAATGCGAGGTGCTCTTGGTGCTGGAAAACGGCGTCCGCACGGCCTTCGGTCCGCGCGACACGGTGCTGCGCGACATGGTGAAGAACCATACCGAGATCATCCGCAGCGCCGGGCCGGGGGGTGTGTCGTGAAATCCGCGGGGAACGGCAACGCCGGATGGTCGGTCTCGCGCCCGGTGGGGATCGGGCTTCTGACCGTGGCGGCGCTGGTCGGCGGTCTCGGCGGCTGGGGGGCGACGGCGGAAATCTCGGGCGCCGTGGTGGCCACCGGACAGGTCGAGGTCGAGCAGAACCGTCAGGTCGTGCAGCATTCCGACGGCGGCATCGTGTCGGAGATTTTCGTCACCGAAGGCGCCACCGTCACGGCGGGCGATGTGGTGATGCGGCTCGACGGGGCGTTGCTGCGCTCGGAACTTGTCATCGTCGAAAGCCAGTTGTTCGAGTTGCAGGCCCGCCGTGGCCGGCTGGAGGCCGAGCGCGACGGCAACGACACCCCGACCTTCCCCGAAGAACTGGTCGGCACCGCCGCCGCCCGCCCCGAGGTGGCCGAACTGATGGAAGGCCAGGTCCGCCTGTTCGAGGCCCGGCGCGAGACCATCGACCAGCAGCTTGAGCAACTGGCGAAGCGGGTCGAGCAGACCGAAAGCCTGATCGTCGGCGTCGATGCCCAGCGCGATGCGCTGGGGGTGCAACTCGACCTGATCGGGCAGGAACTGGCCAGCCAGCAGGAGTTGCTGGACAAGGGGCTTGCGCAGGTGTCGCGGGTGCTGGCGCTGCAACGCGAACAGGCCCGGCTCAGCGGCATCGTCGGCGAACTGACCGCCTCGCGCGCGCAGGCCGAGGGCCGGATCACCGAGACCGAGATCGAGCGGCTGCGCCTGATCTCCGCCCGGCGCGAGGAAGCAAGCGTCCAGCTCCGCGACCTCGGCTTCCGTGAACTGGAACTGGCCGAACGCCGCCGTGCCCTGCTGGAACGGATCGCCCGGCTCGACATCCGCGCCCCGGTCTCGGGCGTGGTGCTGGGGCTGCGGGTCACGACGCCACAGGCGGTGGTGCGGGCGGCCGATCCGGTGATGCACCTGATCCCGCAGGACCGCCCGCTGGTGATCGCCGCCCGGATACCGACGATCCACATCGACCAGGTGCGGGTGGGACAGGAGGCCAAGCTGATGTTCACCTCCTTCTCGATCCGCAGCACGCCCGAGGTCTCGGGCATGGTCTCGGTGGTCTCGGCCGACGTGTTCACCGACGATCTGACCGGCGCACCCTACTACCGGGCCGAGATCATGATCGGCGAGGGCGAACTGGCCCGGCTGGGCGAGGTGACGTTGCTGCCGGGGATGCCGGTCGAGGCGTTCATCCGCACCGACGACCGCACACCGCTGGAGTTTCTGGTCAAGCCGCTGACGGATTACTTCACCCGCGCCTTCCGCGAGACCTGACCCCCCTTGCCCGCCCCGGCGCGGGCGGTTAGCGTCCGGCCCGGACCTGCGGCCCCGGAAACCTGTGTCAAGGAGACACCTCATGAGCGGAAAGATCGAAGCACGGCTGGCGGAACTCGGCGCGGTGCTGCCCGACGCCCCGGCCCCGGCGGCGAATTACGTGCCCTTCGTGAAATCGGGCAATACCGTCTATGTCTCGGGCCAGATCAGCGCCGATGAAAACGGCCTCATCACCGGCAAGCTCGGGGCCGACCTCGACGTGGCGGCGGGCGCGGCGGCGGCGAAACGTTGCGCGCTGTCGCTGCTGGCGCAGCTGCGCGCCGCCTGCGACGGCGACCTCGACCGGCTGGTGCGGGTGGTGAAACTGGTGGGCTTCGTCAACTCGACCGCCGATTTCACCGACCAGCCCAAGGTGGTCAACGGCGCCTCGGATTTCCTGGTCGAGGCACTGGGCGACGCCGGGCGCCATGCCCGTTCGGCGGTCTCGGCGGCCTCGCTGCCGTTCGGCGTCGCGGTCGAGATTGAAGCGATCTTCGAGATCGCCTGATGGTCGGCCGCCCCCCCGCGCCGCCGCTGCCCGACGCCTTCCTGGCCGCGCCGATCGCCCATCGCGGCTACCACGACCGCGCCGCCGGCCGGATCGAGAACTCGCGCGCCGCCTTCCGGGCGGCGATCGACGCGGGCTACGGGATCGAGCTTGACCTGCAACTGTCGGCCGACGGCCGCGCGATGGTGTTCCACGACCATGCGCTGGAACGGCTGACCGGGCTCGGCGGCACGGTGCATACCTCGACCGCCGCCGAACTCGGGGCGATCCGGCTTCTGGACAGCGAGGAGGGCATCCCCACCTTCCGCGAGGTGCTGGACCTAGTGGCGGGCCGGGTGCCGCTGCTGGTCGAGATCAAGGACCAGGACGGGGCGATGGGGCCGAACGTGGGCGCGCTGGAGGCCGCCGCCTGCGCCGACCTCGCGGGCTACGACGGCCCGGTGGCGCTGATGTCCTTCAACCCACATTCGGTCGCGGCACTGGCCCGCCACGCGCCCGGCATCCCGCGCGGCCTGACCACATCGGGTTTCGCGCCGGAACAGTCGAAGCCGCTCAGCCCCGCCGTCTGCGAGCGGCTGCGCGGCATCCCCGACTACGACCGGGTGGGGGCCTCGTTCATCTCGCACCACTGGCAGGATCTTTCCCGGCCCCGGGTGGCGGAACTGAAGGCCGCGGGCGCGGCGCTGCTGTGCTGGACCATACGCAGGCCGGAAGAAGAGACCGAGGCACGGCGGATCGCGCAGAACATCACCTTCGAGGGCTACGCCGCCTGAACCGTCGCGGAAGGGGGCTTTCCGCCCCCTCTTGGCCTTCGGCCAATTCACCCCCGAGAGTATTTTTGGCAAGATGAAGATTAACAAGAGTTTTTATTCTTCTTCTGTCTGAAAATATCCCCGCCGGAGGCTCCCGCACTCTCCGTCAGCGCAGTGCGGGGCTGTAGCGCACCATCCCCGGCCGCAGCCCCGCGCCCGAAGGGCGCGCCGGGCCCAACGCCTTGTCGCGCGCCAAAGCGCGCCACAAGGGGGCGGGAGCCTCCCCGCCCGGCTCAATCCCCCAGCTTGGCGTGCACCTCGTCGAGATCGACCTCGCCCTTGGGCATCTTGTTGTCGGGATCGTCGAAATCGTATCTGAACAACTGGAAGTCGCGCTTGTAGATTTCCCACATCAGGTGTTTCGACAGGTCGTCGAAATAGGCGCCGACCGGGTGGGCGCGTTTCGGCCCGTGGCCCTCGCTTTCGTTGAACCTCGGCACCGTGGAAAGGTCCACCTTCACCGGCGTCTCGATCCGGTCGAGCACATGCTGCAACCCTTCGTTGAACTTTTCGGTGAAGAAGATGTGGTCGTAGCGCCCGCCGTTGGCGATGAAGGTCGAGATATGGCCCGACATCGCCGACCAGTGGATATCGGGTTCCATCGGCTTGCGGAAGCGGATCGTGTCGCGCGCGAACAGGAGGAACCGGCGGAAGCTGGCGATCTGGTCGAACTCCTGCTTGCCGTCGGGGCCGCCGACCTCGATCCCGTATTTCCGGGTCAGCATCGGCACCAGGTTGCCGCGATAGCGTTTGCCGTTGCGCTGGATGCCGCAGATCTTGTCGAAGAACGACGACAGGATCCTCGTGTAGGGGTTGCGCACGCAGGTGAAGGCGAAGGAGGCGTGGCTGCGCACATTCGCCTCGATCTTCGGCTGGCTGCCCGGCTGCGCCCATTTGTGCAACCCTTCGGCCGCGTCATGGATATCGCCGTCGAAGAAGCGGCCGTGGTCGGAATAGAACATCACCTGCCCGATGGTCGAACAGGCGCATTTCGGAACGACGCGATAGACGACGCTTTCGCTCTCGGTCATCCAGGTACCGGGGAACCCCATGAAATCATCTCTCTCCGTCTGCCGCGCGCCGCCATGGTGGCGCTGGCGCATCGCGGCACAAAGAAGCAAACAATCCCCGGCTTTTCAACGGGGAACAAAGCCCGCTATTGAATTATCGGGACGGTATCCGCCTGTTGCGGGCAAATCGGGTCGAGTATGGCGAAGATCGCGTATATCCTTTTGTGTCACAAGGATCCCGAGGGGATCGTCGCCCAGGCCCTGCGGCTGACCGCGGCGGGCGACTTCATGGCGATCCATTTCGACGCCCGCGCCCGGCGCGCCGACCACGACCGCATCCGCACCGCGCTTGCCGACAACCCCTCGGTGGTCTTCGCCCCCCGCCGGGTCAAATGCGGCTGGGGCGAGTGGAGCCTGGTCGAGGCCACGCTGCTCGCCGTCGAGGCCGCCGAGGCCGCCTTCCCCGAGGCCACGCATTTCTACATGCTTTCGGGCGACTGCATGTGCATCAAGTCGGCCGAATACGCCCATGCCTTCCTCGACGCAGAGGATGTCGATTACATCGAAAGCTTCGACTATTTCGCCTCGGACTGGATCAAGACCGGCATCAAGGAAGAACGGCTGATCTACCGCCACTTCCTCAACGAGCGCAGGCACAAGCGGCTGTTCTACGCCTCGATGGCGGTGCAGCAGCGGCTGGGCCTGACCCGGCGGATACCGGCCGATCTCCAGATGATGATCGGCTCGCAATGGTGGTGCCTGCGGCGGCGCACCATCGAGCATGTGTTGGACTTCTGCCGCAAGCGGCGCGACGTGATGCGGTTCTTCCGCACCACCTGGATCCCGGACGAGACCTTCTTCCAGACCATCGTCGCCCATCTGGTGCCCGAGGCCGAGATCAGGGCCCGCACGCTCACCTTCCTGATGTTCACCGACTACGGGATGCCGGTCACCTTCTACAACGACCATTTCGACCTGCTCATCAGCCAGGACTACCTGTTCGCCCGCAAGATCTCGCCCGAGGCGGTGGCGCTCCGGGCCGCGCTCGGGGCGCTCTACACCCGGAAGGGCGCGAGTTTCCCGATCTCCGGCGGCGGGCGCGAGCTGTTCCGGTTCCTCACCGGCCGGGGCCGGATCGGGCGGCGCTTCGCCCCCCGGTTCTGGGAACGCGAGGCCAGCCTGGGGCGCGAGCGCACGCTGATGATCGTCGCCTGCAAGAAGTGGCACGTGGCCAAGCGGCTGGTCGAGCGGGTGCGCCAGGTCACCGGCATCACCGCGGTCGATTACCTGTTCAACGAGGCGGAAACGCCGCTTCCCGACCTCGGCGGCATCCAGACCACGCTGGAAAAACGCGCCCGTCACCGGCGCGCATTGCTGCGGATGCTGTTCGACTACTGGCAGACCGACCGGCTGATCGTCTGCATGGACACCGCCAATCTCGACCTGATGCAGGATTTCGACACCGACCGCTGCACCACGCGCATCCTTGAGGTCGAATGTGCCTTTTCCGACGAATACCTGATCGGCCATGCCGTGCGGGTCGGCCTTGCGGGCGAGCAGACGCCGGAGGAGGTGATCGACCGGCTGCTGCCCACCATCCGCTACGACGTGACCTTCGAAAGCGACCGGCTGCGCGATGCCGGGCTCAAAGGCTTCCATCGGCTGCGCGAAACTGCCACTCTGGACCGGAACGCACCCGTGCTTGCCGCGTTTCTGGACGTGCCCGAGCCGCAGGCGCATGAGATACTGACAACCGACCACCTGTTCGTGGACTGAGAACCGGGACCGAAACCGATGCCCTATACCTATGACGACCAGAACATCTTCGCCCGCATCCTGCGCGGGGAAATCCCCTGCACGAAGGTGCTGGAGACCGAGCATTCGCTTGCGTTCCGCGATATCCAGCCCAAGGCGCCCGAGCATGTGCTGGTGATCCCCAAGGGGCCTTATGCCTGCTTCGACCATTTCGCCGAAGCCGCGTCGGATGCGGAAATCGTCGATTACACCCGCGCCATCGGCAGGGTCTGCGCCGAACTGGGTGTCAGCCCGGGCGACGGCGGCAAGGGCTACCGGATGATCGCCAACACCGGCAACGACGGGGTGCAGGAGGTGCCGCACCTGCATGTCCACATCCTCGGCGGGCGGGTGATCGGCCCGATGGTGATCCGCCGGGACTGAGGCGTTACGGACGGCGCCGGGGCCTGCCGCGCGCAGGGCCGACCATCAGCCCCCCGGCCGGGCGGTGAGGGCAAGGAACACGTCTTCAAGCGAGGGTTCCTCGACCGCGATATCGGCGATGCCCACCCCGGCCGTGGTCAGCGCCGCCAGCACCGCCCCCGCCGGAACCTGCCCGCGCGGATAGCTGAACGCCAGACGCCCGTCGCGGCGGCGGTCCAGCGCCACGCCTTCGGGCAGCGGCAGCGCCTCGGGCGCCGCGCCCACGGGCGTCACCACCAGCGTCTTGCGATCGAGCCGCGCGACCAGCGCCGCGGTGCGGTCGCGGGCGATCACCTCGCCCCGGTCGATGATGGCGATCTCGTCGCACATCGCCTCGGCTTCTTCGAGGTAATGGGTGGTCAGGATGATGGTCATCCCCTGCTCGTTCAGCCGCCGCACGTTGGCCCAGAGCATCTGGCGCAGTTCGATATCCACCCCGGCGGTGGGTTCGTCCAGCACCAGCACATGCGGGTGATGCACCAGCGCCTTGCCCAGCAGGAGCCGCCGTTTCATCCCGCCCGAAAGGGTGCGGGTATAGGCTTCGGCCTGATCCTCAAGCCCCACCAGCCGCAGGATTTCCGCCGTGCGCCGTGCGCGGCGCGGCACGCCGTACAGCCCGGCCTGCACCTCCAGCGTGGCGCGCGGGGTCATGAACGGGTCGATGTTCAGTTCCTGCGGCATGACCCCGATGGCGGCGCGCGACTGGCGCGGGTTCACGTCCTGGTCGAAGCCCCAGATGCGCACGCGGCCCGAGGTCTTGACCACCAGCCCGGCAAGGATGTTGATCATCGTCGATTTCCCGGCGCCGTTCGGGCCGAGCAGCCCGAAGATCGACCCGCGCGGGATCGCCAGATCGACGCCCTTCAGCGCCTCCTTGCTGCGGCCGCCGCGGGTGGCATAGGTCTTGCGCAGCCCCTCGACCCCGATCGCCTCGCGCTCCATTCCCCGGCCTTTCCCGCCTGTTTCCGCCCCGCGCAGGCTTCACCCGCCCGGCCCCCGGGGTCAAGCCCCGCCGGTCCTGCGGCGACCCTCACAAGCGAAACGGAGGACAGCGGCCAAGACCGCTGCCCGGCGGCGCTGAAGCCGCTGTTCCGGGCAAGGGGGAAGGTGCACCGTCCCGGCCTATTCCGCCCGCGTGATCCGCCGCATCGTCCCGTCGCGCAGCACGAAGGCGTGCCACAGCGCGCCCACGACATGCAGCAGGATCAGCAGCAAAAGCACCGCGCGCAGCGCGCCATGCACCCCGGCCGCCGGACCGAAACCGACGAACCACGCCATGCCCCCGCTCAGCACCAGCAGGGCCAGCACCCCGTAAAGCGCCGCATGGGTCAGCGCCGCCACCCGGTGCAGCACCGGACGGTCGCCAAGCGGCGCGGGCGCGGGCCGCACCGCCCGCAGCCGAAGCCGCCAGATCACCAGCAGCAGGATGGCGATGCCGCCGAACACATGCCCCATGACCAGCGGATCGGGCGAGATTTCCATCCCCCGGCCCAGCGCGTTCCAGGCTTCGACGATCGGTCCGTTGAAAAGATACTGGGCCAGGACCAGCAGGGCCACCACCCAGTGCAGGACGATCTGGGCGCGGGACCAGGTGGCGGGGCGGGCGGTTCCGGACAAATCCGGGCTGGGCGCGGTGGGGGCAGACATGGCAGGACTCCGTGGTTATGTTCCGCCCTTGATACGGTTCTCCCGGCCACTCCCGTCGCGGCAGGATGCCGCAGGGCCGCACCCGCGCTTCCGGTGCCGTCAGACCTGTGCCGCCCGGACCTGTTCCACCCTTCGTGGCGCGATGTCGAAGCTTGAGCGTTTGAGGATGTCCCCGTCCGGCCCGACGATCAGCCGGAACGCCCGGCCTTCAAGAAAGAAGGTCAGCCGGTGGCGGCCGTCGTCCTCGCCCACGCCTTCCTCGCAGCGGCTGGTGATAATGCCGCGGCGCATCAGCCCCGGCACGGTTTCAGGTTCGATCCCGAAACCGGCGCCAAGGATTTCCGCCTCGACCAGAAAGCCCTCGTCGGTCCTGACAACGTCCTGTGTCATCGGTTCCTCCAATAGCCGTTCGCTGCGGCCACCGTGGCGAAATGGGTCGCGACAACCTGGCTGGAGGCGATCAGCGCATCGGCGTCGGACGCATAGCCGGGCCGCAGCTTGTCGCGCACGGTCGCGTCGGGCTGGGTCATTTTCACCGCGACCCGGGCGAGTTTCACCGCAAGTTCATATCCCTGTTGCGGCGTGTCGGTGATCAGGGTGGGAAGCCATGTTTCCATGTCGGTGCCTTTCCTGTGTCAGTGGGTCAATGGGTCAATGGGTCGGGGTCCGGTTCAGATCGGCTCCAGTTGCGGCAGTGCGATATCGGCCAGGGTCGAGCGGTCGAGATCGGCCAGAAAGGCCGCCTCGGCCCGGTGCAGCCGCGCCCGGAGACGGCAACAGCCGAGGATGGTGCAGCCGCTTTCAGGGCCGAAACATTCAACCAGCGCCTGCCCGTCTTCCAGAAGCCGCACCACCTCGCCCAGCTTGATTTCCCCGGCGGGCCGGGACAGCATGGCCCCGCCACCGCTGCCGCGCCGGGTGGTGACGATGCCGCCCTGCGCCAGCCGCTGGACGATCTTGCTCAGGTGATGGCGCGACAGGCCGAATTCCGCGGCCAGTTCGGCGGTCGAAAACCCCCGGCCGGGGTCCGATGCGATCCGCATCAGCGCACGCAGGCCGTAATCGGTAAACGAAGTAAGACGCATGGGTGTTTCCCGTCCGGGGCTTTTGAATAGGTATTTACAATACTTATTAACTGGATTAGTCGGGAAGGCAAGTCCGAACGACCCCGAACCGCAAAGAACCCCGCAATGTCCGACCCGCTGCCCGACCCCGCCACCCTGCCGCCGATCCGCTCGGCCCGGCCCGCGCAGACCGCGGCGCTGATGGCCGAAACCGGCCTGACCGAGGCGATGCTGAGCGAACTGGTCCATTCCTTCTACGCCAGGGTCCGGGCCGACCCTATGCTTGCCCCGGTCTTCGACGCGCGCATCCGCGACTGGGGCCCGCACCTGGAACAGATGGTGGAATTCTGGTCCTCGGTCGCGCTGATGACCGGGCGCTATCACGGCGCGCCGATGCCCGCGCATATCGACCTGCCGGTGACGTGGGAACATTTCGGCCGCTGGCTTTCGCTGTTCCGTGCCACCGCGCATGAGGTCTGCCCGCCCGAGGGCGCCGCGCATGTGATCGAACGCGCCGAGCGGATCGCCCGCGCGCTGCATATGGCGATCGAGGATCACGCGGGCAATGCGCGGGGGGCGGCGCCGGTGCTGCGTCCGGGCCATGCGCCATGACCCGCCATCCGATCCACCTCGCCCGCGCCTATGATCCGCCCGAAGTGACCGAAGGCGCGCGGCTGCTGATCGACCGGCTCTGGCCGCGCGGGGTGACGCGGGCAGCGCTGGCACCGGATGCCTGGCTCAAGGCGGCCGCGCCAAGCGATGAGCTGCGCCGCTGGCTCCATGCCGACCCCTCCCGCTGGGAGGATTTCGTGGTGCAGTATCGCGCCGAACTCGACTCGGGCAACGGGGCGGAGGAATGTCTCGACTGGTGCCGCCGGGGTCCGGTGGTGCTGCTTTACGCCGCGCGCGACCGGGAGCGGAATCATGCGATGGTGCTGCGCGACTGGCTGACGGAACGGCTGGAGGAAGAGGCATGAGCGTGAAGGATACCCGCACCGGGGATGGCGGAGGCTACGCCTCGCCCCCCTGCATGGCGGGCGAGATCGCGCCGGATTACTTCGACCCGCTGGCGGTCGATCCGCGGCAGGCCGCCGACGTGGCCCGCTGGCGCAAAGCCGAACGCACCCGGCTGCTGGCCGAACGCGCCGCGCTGGGCGTCACGGCCCTGCGCGAGGTGGCCGAAGCCTTGGCCGGACATCTCGACGCGCTGCTGGCCCGCCGGTTCGGCAGCGTTGAGGGCCGGGTGGTCTCGGGTTACTGGCCGATCAAATCGGAGCCCGACCTGCGCCCCTGGCTTGCCCGCCTGCACGCGGCGGGCGCGCGGATCGCGCTGCCGGTGGTCGCCACACCGCGCGCGCCGCTGGAATTCCGCCCCTGGGCACCCGGTGCGGCGATGGAGCGCGGGCACTGGAACATCCCCGTCCCCGCCACCGCCGAAACCGTGCAGCCCGAAATCACGCTGGCGCCGCTTGTCGGCTGGGACGGCGCCGGGTTCCGGCTGGGCTACGGTGGCGGCTATTTCGACCGGACGCTGGCGGCGGCGACCCCCCGGCCCTTCGTGATCGGCACCGGGGCCCAGACCGCACGTCTTGCCACCATCTTTCCGCAACCGCATGACATCCGCCTGGACACCATCGTGACCGAGGCGGGACTGCAATGGGACGACGCCACATGAGAACTTCCGCCGAGCGGATCCGGAGCTGGGACGGCCCCGCGATCCTCAGTTTCGGTTTCCGCCCCTTCTTCCTGCTTGCCGGGCTCTGGGCCGCGCTGGCGATGTTCCTGTGGCTGTTCATGCTTACGGGCCGACAGGTGCTGCCGACCGCTTTTGATCCCACGGGCTGGCATTCGCATGAATTCGTGTTCGGATACCTTGGCGCGGTGATCGCCGGGTTCCTGCTTACGGCGGTGCCGAACTGGACCGGGCGGTTGCCTGTGGTGGGCTGGTCGCTTGGCGGGCTGGTGCTGTTGTGGCTGCTGGGACGGGCCGCGGTGCTGGTCTCGGGGCATCTGCCCGCGGTGCTGGTGGCGGTGGCCGACCTGGCGCTTCCGGTGGCGCTGGCGCTGTTCCTGCTGCGCGAGATCATGGCCGGCAAGAACTGGCGCAACCTGCCGGTTCTGGGGCTGCTGCTGCTGTTCGCGCTGGCGAACGCGGGGTTTCATATCGAGGCCGCGGCGGGCCGCATCATCCATGACGGCTACGGACTGCGGCTGGGGCTGGCGGCGGTTGTGATGCTGATCGCGCTGATCGGCGGGCGGATCATACCCAGTTTCACCCGCAACTGGCTGGCCCAGCGCGGGGCGGAACGGATGCCGGTTCCGTTCAGCCGGGCCGATACCGTCGTACTGGCGGTGACGGGGCTTGCGCTCCTGTCCTTTGTCGCGGCGCCCGAGGGCCGGCCCACCGCGCTCGCCTGCACGCTGGCCGGGGTGGCGAACCTGTGGCGGCTGATCCGCTGGCAGGGGGTGCAGACCGGGGCAGAGCCGCTGCTGTGGGTGCTGCATGTGGCCTATGCCCTGCTCGGCCTCGGCTTTCTTGCGGTGGCGGCCGCGGCGGCGGGGCTGATGCCCGCGTCGGCGGCGCGGCATGTCTGGTTCGCGGGTGCGATCGGGCTGATGACGCTGGCGGTGATGTCCCGCGCCAGCCTCGGCCATGCCGGGCGGCCGCTCCATGCGGGGCCCGGGGTGACGGCGGTCTATCTTGCGCTGATCCTTGCGGTGGTGGCGCGGGTCGCGGCGGGGTTCGCACCGGGGGCGGTGTGGCTTCTGCACCTGTCGGCGCTGGCGTGGATCATCAGCTTCGGCGGTTTCACGGCGATCTACTGGCCGATTCTCACCCGCCCGCGCACCGCGCGCAAACAGCCGATGCGGGCGCCGGTCTGAACGGAACGGGGCACGGCACCCCGCCCGGAATAAAGGCGCGGCACGCGCTGCCGCTGCCCTCGGTTGCAAGAAGCCAGTCCGGGTGGCGGGGGCCAGGTCGCCCGGCCCGCCGGGGCCTGTCACCCCAGATGCACGATCCGGGCGGAAGGGAAGGCCGCAAGCGCCGTCTCGATCTGGTCCCGTTCCATCAGACAGAACGCGGTGCCCAGCGCGTCGGCCACCCCGGCTTGCGGCGCGGCAACCGAAACCAGCCGCCAGCGCGCCGGCGCGGGCCGTCCGGTCGTGGGGTCGATCACGTGGCTTTCCCGCCCGTCCGCGTCGAAGGTGATCCCGTGCGGCGCCGAGCTTGCCACCGCCATGTCGCGCAGCGAAATGGCGTCGGGGATCAGCCGCTCTCCGTCGCTCAGCGTCACCGGCCAGCCGCCCCCCGCCGGATGCCCGCCCAGCGCGCGATATTCGCCGGTGTTGACAAGGATGTCGGTCAGCCCCTGTGCCGCCAGCATCTCCACCACCCGGTCGGCGACGAAACCCTGCGCCACACCGTTGAGGCTCAGCGCCATGCCCGGCCGCGCCAGTCGCACCGAGGCGCTGTCATAGCCCACCCCGTCCCAGCCGGTGCGGGCAAGCGTGTCGGCGATGGCCTTGTCCGAGGGTTTCACCCCGGCGGCGTGGCTTTCGGCGTGCAGCGCCCAGAGCGGCTGAATGGTGGGATCGAACATGCCGCCGGTCGCGGCATGGACCCGGCCGCAAAGCGCGAAACATTCCAGCAACTCGAACGGCGGCGCCTCCAGCACTCCGTCGCGATTGAGCCGCACCAGCGCCGATTCCGCGTGATGCAGGCTGAACACGGCTTCCAGCCGAGCGATCTCAGCCAGCGCACGGGCGACGATCTCCTCGGCCTGGGGATGGGCCAGCGTGATCGAGGCATCGGCCCCCATCGCCACCCCGCGCCACTGGTGGAGCGGGACCGAGGCATCCGCGGGCAGGCCCGTGGCGGCAAGCACCCCCGCCGAGATGGCAAGGAAGCGGCGGCGGTCCAGGGTGGTCATGGTCAGCCCCTCATCCCGCGTGAAAGCGCCCGCAGGCGTTCCTCGAAATCGCTGTCGTCATCGGCGCCGACGTCGCCCTCGAACTCCACCGGGGCCAGAACCTCGTCGTCGGAGATCTCGGCCAGCATGAGAACCTCGCCGCCGTTGCGGGCGGTGAACTCCTCGGCCATCTCGCGGCTGGTGAAGGGGACAAGCTCGGGCGCGCCCATGCCGCCCTCGACCGCCGCGCCGACCACGTAGAAGGCGCCTTCGGCCAAGGTCCAGTTGTCGTTGCCGGGGTCTTCCCAGCTTGCGCCCGCCGCGCCCATGTCGTTGACGTAGATCACCGTGATCGCGTGGCTCTGTTCCGGCATCCGCTGGTAGGCGATGGCATCGCGCACCTGGCTGAAGAACAGCGGGTAGGGCATTCCGGCCAGATGCACCTGCGCCTTGGGGCCGGGGTGTTCGAGAAGGTCCATCTGGCAGAAATGGCCCACCGCCTCGGCGGTCATGGTGACGGGGGCGGGAACCTCCACCACCTCTTCGCGGCAGGCGGCAAGGGCAAGCAGGGCAAGCGCGGCAAGCGCGGCAAGCGCGGGACGGAATGTCATGGCGTCACCTTTCGGAAGGCCAGCACCGCAAGCGACAGCGCCGCGACCGGCCAGAGCACGATCGACGCAAGCGCATGGCCCGAGGGGATGGCATGGGCGGCCGCCCCGATCCCGGCCGCGGCGGCCGTCGCCTCGGAGGCGGCAAGGTTGTAGAGCCGGAAGGCGTCGGCGGGGTTCGCCACCAAGAGCCAGGGGAAGACCTCGGTGGTGAAACGGCCGCCGTCATCGGCGACCACGGCGGCCAGCAGCCCGAGATCGTAAAGGACGATCATCACCAGCCACAGCCCGATCGCCATGCCCGCCGCCGCGCCGGGCCGCCGCGCCAGCGCCGACATCGCATAGCCCACCGCGAGGAACGCGGCCCCCAGCAGGGCCGAAGTCCAGCCCAGCCGGAACAGCACCGGCAGCCCGGCCCCGGCGCGCGGGTCGAACCACAGCGCCGCCCCGGCCGCGAGGCCATAGCCCACCGCAAGCGCGAAGGTCAGGATCGCCAGATGGGCGATGAACTTGCCGATCAGGATCTCGGCCCGCCCCAGCGGATAGGTCAGCACCAGGGGCAGGGTTCCCCGCTCCACCTCGCCGGCGATGGCGTCGAAGGACATCAGCAGCGCCAGCAGCGGCACCAGATAGACCGCAAGGCTGGTCAGGCTGGCCACGGTGATCGACAGCTTGTCGGCCCCCAGCGTCCCGGTGGGCGCGCTGCCCGCCGCCGCCAGCACCAGCGAGAACACCGCCATCAGCACCACGGAAATCGCGACCCAGCGGTTGCGGATCGCGATCTGCGCCTCGGCAAGGGCAATGGCAAGAACGGCGGTCATTGCGGCACCTGCTGGCTGAAATGGCTGTAGAGGTCTTCGAGGCTGGGGGGAATGATATCCACATCGTCGATCAGCGGCCCGAGCGCGGCGATCCGGCCAAGCAGGGCCAGCTTTTCGTCATGGCCGCAGTCGATGCTGACGGCCGCGCCGTTGAGGCGCTCTCCGGCAAGCTGCGCCGCCACCTCGTCAACGGTCTCGGGCCGGGCGGAAACCTGAAGCTGTATCGGCAGCGCCGCCCGGCGGCGCAGGGCCGCAAGCGTGTCGTTCGCCACCAGCACCCCTTTCGACAGGATCACGATCCGGTCGGTGCGGGCCTCGACCTCGGTCAGCGCGTGGGACGACAGCAGGATCGACGCCCCTTCCGCCGCCAGCCCGTCCAGCGTGGCGTAGAAGTCGCGCCGCGACACCGGGTCGAGGCCGCTGGTCGGTTCATCGAGGATCAAGAGCCGCGGGTTGCCGATCAGCGCCTGCGCCAGGCCGACGCGCTGGCGCATCCCCTTGGAATAGGTGCCGATCCGGCGTTTCGCGGCATGGCCCAGCCCGACCTGTTCCAGAAGGCCCATGGCGCCGCCCGTATCCTCGCCCCGCAGCCGCATGTAGGTGCGCAACTGTTCAAGCCCGGTCAGCGCCGGGTGGAAGGCCACGTTCTCGGGCAGATAGGCCACGCCGCGCCGCGCCGCACGGCTGCCGGGCGTATGGCCAAGCACCGAGATCCGGCCGGAATCCGAACCGATCAGCCCCAGCGCGATTTTCATCAGCGTGGACTTGCCCGCGCCGTTGTGGCCGAGCAGGGCGACCCGCTCACCGGGGGCGACGTCGAAACCGACCGCGTTCAATGCGCGGGTGGGACCGAATGTCTTAGTGACTTCCGAAAAGGTCAAATTCGGCATCTTCCAAACGTCCTTGCTTCCGCGCGGCGAGGGCTTCGGCCTCCCAGGCGGCAATATGTTCCGGTACCGCGATCTCGATCGCATGTGTCAGGGGGTAGCTGTCCACCACGCCGCCGGGCAGGGTCGCGGGGAACTGCGACTGGCTCCAGCGGATCAGCTGCACCGCGGGCGAGCCCAGCAAAAGCGCCGCCGCGGGCTGGGACCACAGGATATGGTCCATCATGTCGTTCGGGCGGAAATGGGCGTCGGCGATTCCGTCGCCGTCCAGATCGAAGGCCGGATGGTCCGACCAGTAGTTGCCCCGTCCCTCGAAACTCCATTCGATATCGCGGGTGCCGACATATTTGACCTGGTTGCGGTTGCCGATGAAGGCGTTGCCGGTCAGCGCGTTGCGCTCGGACCCGGCCGTGAAGTGGATGCCGATCTCGCAGCCTTCGAAACGGTTGCCGACGATCAGGTTGCGGTGGGCGTTGTAGATGAAGGTGCATTTCTCGTGGATGCCGCCGCGCACCAGATTGCCGCGCACATCGGCGTTGTTGGCGTAGTTGAGCATGACGCCATGACGCAGGTCCGCCAGCGACAGGTTGTCGGTGATGACCAGCCGGTTCGAGAACATGATCGCGTAACCCAGGTGATTGCCGATCGAGATATTGCCGGTAACCTCGGAATTGTTGGTATACATATAGTGCACGGCAAAGCGCAGGTCACGGAACAGGTTGTCGCGGAAGTAATTCAGGCGCGAGGCATTGGCGAAAATCCCGTCGCGGCCGAAGCGGATGTCGTTGCCTTCGACCACCGTGCCCGGCGCGTTCCAGACATAGACGCCGTTGCCACGGTCGTTCATGCGGCGATCCTGCCGCCCGATGATGGTATTGCCGCGCACCATGCTGTCGGTCGCGCCGAAGACGTGAACCCCCACCAGGTTCTCGATGAAGGTATTGCCCTCGACCAGGGCGCGCTCCGCGGTGCGGTCCAGCTTGACGCCCGAATCGACCACCGGGTGCACGGACCCGGAACCGACGATCTCCAGCCCGCGCACCGTCACGTCGGGGCCGGTGACGGTGATCACGGACCCCTGTCCGTTGCCGTCGATCCGTGCCTCTCCCTGCCCGTCGAGCGTCAGGGGAAAGTCGAGCACCACCGGGCCGTCGTGACGGCCCGGGGCAAGGATCAGCACATCGCCGGGGCTGGCCCCGGCGATGGCGGCGGCCAGCGCCCCCGGTTCGGCCGGAACCACCCGCCCGGTCGTCCCGGCGGCTGGTCCGGCGATCCCGGCCAGCACGGCGAAAGCCGCGCAGACCAGGGGGAAAAGGCGCAGGCCGGTCATGATCAGGCGTCCTTCGGCTCGACAAACATCCGCCCGCGCATCTCCATGTGGAGCGCGTGGCAGAACCACTGGCAGTAGTACCAGTAAACGCCCGGCTTCGTCGCAACGAAAGTCACCGAAGCGGTCTGCTGCGGCCCGATCTCCATGGCGACACCGTGATCGCCCAGGCAGAAGCCGTGGGTCAGGTCGTCGATGTCGTCAAGGTTGGTGATGATCACCGTCACCTCGTCGCCTTCGCGCACGGTGAAGGACTCAAGGCTGAACGAGGGCGCGATCGAGGACATGTAGACCCGCACCTTGTTGCCGTCGCGGATCACGGTTTCCATCCAGTCGTCGATGTCCACCCCGTCGGCCTCGGCCTGCGCCCGCGTTTCGGCCCACATCGGGTCGTTGCGGTCCCAGATATGGAGCGGGTTGACGATCGAGCGATGCACGGCGATGGCGTCATGCGGTTCCGCGAAGGTCGGGCCGTCGTGCACCAGCGTCATGTGTCCGTTGTCGATGGAGATGAGCTGTTCGTTCTCGGGCTTGAGCGGACCGACGTTCAGATAACGGTCCTTCGAGAACTTGTTCATCGACACCAGCCACTTGCCGTCCGCGCCCAGCGATTCGGCCATGGACATCTTCAGGTGGCCCGGCTGGTAGTGCACGTCGAGCTTGTGGATGATCGGATCGACGTTCTCGCCGTTATAGGCCTGGATCGCGCGTTCGATGTTCCACGACACCACCTGGCTGTCCAGGAACAGCGAGGTATAGGCGTTGCCGGCACCGTCGAAGGTCGTGTGCAACGGCCCCAGCCCCAGTTCGGGCTCGGCCACCACCGGGTGGCGCAGATCGACGCTGTCATCCTCGAAGATCGCGTCGAAACGGCGCACGTCGAGCACCGTCACCGTGGGCGACAGCTTGCCGGCAACGCACAGGTGAATCTTGTCCGGCGCCATGTTGCAGCCGTGCGGGTTGTTGGCGATCGGGATGTAGCGGGTGTATTTCTTGTTCTGGCCCTTGCGCCCGTCGATCACCTTGACGCCGTTCAGTTCGATATAGTCGCCTTCGGCGATGCCCTTCTCGATCTCGGCGATGTTGAATACGACCACGTGGTCCATCTCGGCCGAGGTCATCTCGGCCAGGTTCATCCCCATTTCCGAGTTGTAGCTGGTCGAGAAGGCCCACTTGCCCTCATAGTCGGCATCGCAGTTGTCGAGGTTGCCCGAAACCATCACCTGCCAGGCCACCTTCATCTCGTCCGCGTCGACGGCGGTGAAGAAGTTCACATACTTTTCCGGCTCGTCAAGGATGGTGCCGTCGTTGACCATCGGCACCTCGTCCTCGCCGTTGGCAAAGACGTAGTTGGTGCGCGGGAACCGCTGCGGGCGCATCCCGTGGATCGCCTTGGCGTTCGGGATCTCAAGGATCTTGTCGCATTTCATCACGTCGCAGCGCACCCGTGCCACACGGGTGTTGGCCTTGTCGTTCATGAACAGGTAGCGGCCGTCGTAATGCCCGTCGGTGAGGGACATGTGCAGGTGATGCAGGTCGCCGTTGTCATGGATCTTCTTGCCGTTCGCCTCAAGGAAGGCGCGGGTCTGCGGCAGCATGTTTTCCTGATGGATGCGGATCGATTCGTTCGTCTGCCCCCAGCCGGTGGCCGAGCAGCGGTTGAACACCGGAATCCGCATCAGTTCGCGCATCGAGGGGATGCCGAGGATGCGCACCTCGCCGGTCTGGCCCGAGGACCAGAAGCCGTAATATTCGTCCAGCTCGCCGGGGGCGAGATGGAAATCCGCGCCCTGCGCCTGCGCCGCGCCGGTCGAGGCCGCGGTGGCCACCGCGGCGGTGCCCGCGCCCATCAGCCCGAGCCGGGCGCCGCCTACGGCGCCAAGCGCGGCCGCGCCGGTCGCCGTCGCGCCCAGAAGGCCGCGGCGGCTGATCCCGCCTTTCTTGATTCTGTCAGACATGGGGAGTCTCCTTATTTTCCTGCGTGGGGATGGTTGGCCAGCTCGCCCTGCGGACGGGCCGGGGTTTTCTGCGTGGTGGCGGCCCGGACCGGCGTGGCCACAGCCTCGCGCCGTTTGAGTTGCCGGATCACCACAGGGCATCGGGTCTTGGACTGGTAGAGCACCTGACAGTTCATGCAGTTCAGGCACTCGTTCGGGTTGATCTCGCCCGTGGGGTGGATCGCCTGCACGAAACAGTCGTTGGCGCAGACCTGGCAGGGGTTGCCACATTCGCGATACCGCTTGAGCCAGTCGAACATCCGCAGCCGGGCCGGGATCGCCAGCGCCGCGCCCAGCGGGCACAGATAGCGGCAATAGAACCGTTCGATGAACAGCCCCACCACCAGAAGCGCCACGGCGAACAGCACGAAGGGCCAGGCACGGTCGAACTTCAGCACGATCGCGGTCTTGAACGGCTCCACCTCGGCCATGGTCGTGGCCCAGGGCACCGCCGCCAGCGTCGCCGCGAACAGCACGAGGAAGATGATGTATTTCACCGGCCACAGCCGTTCGTGCAGCCCCCAGGGCAGGGTGATCTGCGGCACTTTCAGCGCCCGGGCGATCTGGTTGGTCAGTTCCTGCAACGCGCCGAACGGGCACAGCCAGCCGCAATAGGCGCCCCGGCCCCAGAAGATCAGCGCCGCCGCCACCGCCCACCACAACAGGAAGGTGAGCGGGTCGAGCATGAACGCCTGCCACGAGAACCCGGCGACCAGCGACTGGGTGAGCGACATCACGTTCACCACCGAAAGCTGGGCCGACGCATACCAGCCGAGGAACACCAGCGTCACGGTCAGGAAGCTCATGCGGAACCAGTAGGTCGCGCGGGCCGAACGGGTCAGGAACCCCTGGAAGAAGAAGGCGCCGGTCAGCACCGTCAGCATGGCGACAAGGCCGATGATCTCGGGCGTGCGGTCGCGCCAGATACGGTCGATCAGCGCCTGCTGCGCCGCCTGTTCGGCGGCGGCATCCGCCACGTCGTCGATGCTGTGCGCGACCGGCTGGGCGATCTCGCGCAGCAGGTGGCGCGGCGGCTGGTAGGACAGTTCAAAGGTGGTGAACACCCGCTCCAGCGCCGCCACGTCGCGGCTCACCAGCAGTTGCAGCCGCCACGGCTGGGTCGGGTCGAAACCGGAATCGGCGGGGATGCGGAACAGATCGACCTCGGGAAAGCGCGGTGCGCCATCGGTGGCCAGTTCGCCCAGCCGCCGGTTGTCGCGGTCGCGGAAGCGGATCGACTGTTCGCCCTGCACCAGCACGATACGGTCGAAAAGACCGCCGCGCACATAGCCCGAGCCCTTGAAGGAATACATCCCCCGTCCGGCGACAAGGATCGCGTGCTCACCCTCGTTCAGCCAGTTGCGCAGGTTGGTATCCTCGCGCTCGCCCAGCAGTTCGAGACCCACGGCGGGCACGCTGACCAGCGCGGCGTAAAGGTCGATGAAGGTGGCGTCGGGTTCCTCGGTCAGCGGCCGGGCGGCGGCGCGCGGATCGTCCAGCCGGGCGAAGGCGTCGTTCACCTGCGCCACATCCAGCGACATCCGCCGCACCGTGCCGTCGCCGGTCACCCCGAGCCAGCCGGGTTCCACCGTCGCCCCGGTGTCGATCTCGAACCGGGGGCCGGTCGGCGCCTCGCGCGGGGCCAGCCCGCCAAGGCCCAGCGTCCGCGCCACCCGCAGCCCGGAACGCACGATCGAATCGTCGATCACCATGATGGTGACGGTGACGCCCGAGATGATGTTGAGTTCCTCGATCTGGCCCCCCGCCGCCGCGATCGCCGCGAGGTCGAGCCCGATGTGATCCTGCATCAGCGCGGTGATGCGCGATTCGGAGATGCCGATCAGGACGATCGGTTCGTCATGGTGGACCAGATTGAGGCCAATGATCCGCGCATCGTCGTCAAGCGCGACCATGATGTGAATGGGCTTGCCCGAATAGCCGGTGGTGCCCACCAGGTCCGAGGTGATGAAGACCCAGCCGATCCGATCCCCCCCGCGCAGCAGCGGCGCGGCGGGGATATCGTCGCGCATGGCGCCGAAGCCATCCGCCCCGGGGGCCATCGTGGCCGGGTCGACCTCGGCCAGGAACCGCGGCAGATGCGGTGTCTGCGCGGAAAGTGCCGACGCCCAGCCGAAGCAAAGCGTAACGATCAAAAGAACAAGACGGAAAGGCGTGGCAAGCATGATGTTCAGACCCCGACAGGTGGGCCGCGTGCCGTCTTGCGAACGGGTTGCGACACAGGAAGAAGATCGGTTGCGTCAATGCCCCGGGGCGCGGCCGCGGCGGCAGGCGCAGCGGCGACGGGCAGGGCAGACAGCATTGCGGGGGTCTTGGTCAGGCAGTCGGAGCAAGGAAGGTATTCGCAGCTTGCAGGCAATTCGGAAGGGTTGCCGTTCGCGTCGAGAACCACGACGACGTCACCGCCGTCCGAGCAGATCACGACTTCCTGCAATCCGCCCCGCGCATCCGTGGCATGTGCCATCCCGTGAATGACCGCGCCCGTCAGCATCGACAGGACGACAGCCAGGCAGACAAGCACGGGGGCAAGGCGGATTCTCATGGCCTGAACTAAAACCGAAACCAGCAGTGCATCTTTGATCCAAGTCAAACAATCCGGCGATTTTTCCGCCCCCCGCCGTCCGCCGGCCCGTGTATCACCGGCCGGACGGTATCAGATAAGGGCGGGCGGAAACCAAGGGCCGGAATCACGCAAGATTTATCGGCCGCCCGGTTCCTGCACAAGAACGCATTTCCCGTTACGGGCGAGGACACCGCGCCGAAATGCAAACTGACGGCGAGTTCCGGGCAGGGCACGGGCCGGACCGGGCCAAAGCAGTTTCAGAAAACGTTGACGGGTCTTTTCGGTTCGAAACGGCGATCTCTGTCCTGCATGTCGGTCGGGGCGTCAGCCCCCCGCGACCGCCTCGGCGATCAGCCGGAACGACCGCAGCCGCTGCGCGTGGTCATAGACATCCGACACGACGATCAACTCGTCGGCCCCGGTCTCGGCCTTGAGCGCGACGACGCCCTTGCGCACCGTGGCCGGGTCGCCGACGATCGAACGCGCCAGCATCCGCATGACCTGCACCTTTTCGCGCGGGGTCCAGTAGGTCTCGATATCGTCGATGGGCGGCTGCCCCAGCCCGCGCCTGCCACGGAAGATATCGGTGAAGGACATCTGTTGCGCCGTGGCAAGGTAGCGGGCCTCGTCCCCGTCCGGCGCGGCGATGATATTGACCCCGACCATCGCGTAAGGCCGGTCGAGCTGCGCCGAGGGTTTGAACCGGCTGCGGTAAAGCTCCAGCGCCGGATGCAGCATGTCGGGCGCGAAATGCGAGGCGAAGGCATAGGGCAGCCCCAGCTCCGCCGCCAGCATCGCCCCGTAATTGCTGGAGCCGAGGATCCACAGCGGCACTTCCGTCCCCGCCGCGGGCACGGCGACGATCTGCTGGCCCTCGCGCTCGGCCCCGAACCACGTCTGCAATTCCAGCACGTCCTGCGGGAAATGCTCGGAACTCTCGGGCGCGCGGCGCAGGGCGCGCAGCGTCAGCTGGTCGGTCCCCGGCGCGCGGCCCAGCCCGAGGTCGATCCGCCCCGGAAACAGCCGCGCCAGCGTGCCGAACTGCTCGGCGACCACATAGGGCGCGTGGTTCGGCAGCATGATCCCGCCCGCGCCGACCCGGATCGTGGACGACCCCGCCGCGATATGCGCGATCACGATCGAGGTCGCGGCGCTGGCGATGCCCTGCATGTTGTGATGCTCGGCCACCCAGATGCGGCGGTAACCCCAGCCCTCGGCATGGGCGGCCAGATCGCGCGCGTTGTCGAGCGCCATGCGCGCGTCGGTATCCCGTGAGACGCGGGCAAGTTCGAGGATCGAAAGCGGTATCATCGGCACGGACTCCCTTAGACCGCCCATATGGTCGGGCGCGCGGAGGAGTGTCAATCCGGCGGCGGCGGCGCGTCCCCGCCGGACATCCAGCCGGATCGGCCGTCGCCAGGCCGACTCTCGTCGGTGAACAGCGACCAGACCGCGACGAACAGCGCCGCGATCAGCGGGCCGACGACGAAACCGTTGACCCCCATGAGCGTAAGCCCCCCCACCGTCGAGACCAGCACCACGTAATCCGGCAGCCGCGCGCCCCTGCCCACCAGCGGCGGGCGCAGCAGGTTGTCGATCACGCTGATGATCAGCGTGCCGAACAGCAGCAGCGACACCCCCTTTGCCACGTCGCCCGACAACAGCAGCCAGACCCCCATCGGCCCCCAGACAAGAAACGTCCCCACCGCGGGCAGAAGCGACAGGACCGACATCAGCACGGCCCACAGGAGCGCCCCCTCGATCCCCAGCACCCAGAAGGCAAGGCCGCCAAGCCCGCCCTGTATGATCGCGATGATGATATTGCCCCGCACCGTCGCCTTGATGACAGCGACAAAGCGCGCCATCACGTGATCGGTGTGGTGCGGGCTCAGCGGGCTTGCGCGCCGGATCACCTGTATCAGCCCCGGCCCGTCCCGGAACAGGAAGAACAGCATGTAGATCATCAGCCCGAGTGCGATCAGGAATTGCGCGGTGTTCTGGCCGATCACCATGGCCCGGCTGGCGATCGCCTGGCTGGCCTGCAACAGAAAGGCCGTAAGCCGGGCCTGGATCTCGGAGAACTCGCCAAGGTTCAGATAGGCCAGCCCGTCGAGCACCACCTGCGGCAGCGCCGCCTGCACCCTTGTGAAAACCTCCCCCAGATCGACCCCCCGTGTGCTGATGCGGGTGTAAAGCGCGGCGGCCTCCTGCGCCAGCGCGGTCAGGATCGCGGTGCCGGGGATCACCACGATACAGACGCAGACCAGCAGCGACAGCCCCGCCGCCAGGTTGCGCCGCCCGCCCAGCCGGACCTCCAGCCAGCGTTGCAGGGGGCTGAACAGCACCGCAAGGATCACCGCCCAGAGCACCGCGCCGTAATAGGGCAGCAGCAGCCAGACGAACGCCGCCGTCACCAGCAGCACGAAGGCCGCGAAGCTCAGCACCTCAAGGGTCGATCTGGGGATCACCGCCGCCTCCTGCCGCCTGTTGCCGCAAGATGCCACAGAAGCGGGGGCAAACAACAGCGGTATCAGAATCCGCCCCCGCCGAAGGCCGCGCTATTCCGCCGCCAGCGCCGCCGCGCGCCGCCGTCCCGCCGCGGCGATTTCCGCGATCACGCCGGTCAGCCGGGCGCGCAGGGCGGCGAAGCCCGGCAGCGGGCGGATGCGGTTCTCATCCATGTAAAGCGCCCGGTCGATCTCGACCTGCACCACATGCTGCCCGCGCGAGGGGCGGCCGTAAGCCTGGGTCACATAGGCCCCGGCAAAGGGGGTGTTGCGCGCCACCAGGAACCCGGCCCGGAGAAAGGCGGCCTCGATCCGCTCCACCAGCGCGGGATCGGCGGCGGCGCCGAAACGGTCGCCCAGCACCACCTCGGGCACGGGCTGGCCGGGGCGGGCATGGGCCGCGATCGCCTCGTGCGGCATGGAATGGCAGTCGATCAGCAGCGCCTCGCCAAAGCCGGCGCGGCTTTCGTCGATCAACCGCTGAAGCGCGGCGTGATAGGGCCGCCAGTGGCTGTCGATCCGGGCCTCGGCCTCGGCCCGGCTCAGGCGGCCCCGGTAGATCGCCCGGCCGTTCGACACCACCCGGGGAATCACCCCGAGGCCGGAACTGACCCGGGGGTTCAGCGCGCCATGGCGCACCCCCTCGACCAGTGCCGGGTCAAGCTCGTCCGCCGCCCGGTTCAGGTCGAGCCAGGCCCGCGGCGCCCGCGCCGCCAGCAGCGGCGCACCGAACTGCGGCGCATCGTCCCAGAGCAGATCGACGAAGGCATCCTCGGACGACCGGATCGCACGGGCGTCAAGCACGCTTTGCCCGAGAAACGCCGCCGGGTAGTCGCGCCCGCTGTGCGGCGAGGCGAAAATAACCGCCGTGTCGCGGCGGCCGGGCAGGTGAAGATCAAAGGCCGACACGGTCATGCCCCCTCCAGTCACCCCGGATCATAGCCGCAAGTTTCCGCCCGCCGAAACCCCCTTGAACCGGGTTGCGAGACCTTTTATAGACCCGGAACCGGCGCGGTTCCGCCCGCGTCCCTTTCCATGGGACGGGCGGAAAACGCTGCGGGCGCGTAGCTCAGTGGTAGAGCACTACGTTGACATCGTAGGGGTCACAGGTTCGAACCCTGTCGCGCCCACCATCCCTGTCCTCTCGCGATGCTGTGACCTCGTGTCCCGCGGGCCGGGCTGGATAAATCCCGCCCGGGACCCCAAGATGGAAGGCAGGCCGGATCGCCGCCGAAGCCGCGGCCGCCGGGGGGGCGACCGGCGACGGGAAGGGAATGGAATGGGGTGCCGGATGCAGCACGAACTCCGGAGCGAACCGGGCGCGGGCGACTGCCCGGACAGGGCACGCCCGGTGGCTTTGCCGGTGCCCATGCCCCCGCCGCCGATCAACGGCAGCCGGGCGCTTCGGGCGTTGTGGCTGACGGCCGGGTTGCTGTTCGTGCTTCTGGCCTTCATCGGGGCGCTGTTGCCGGTGATGCCGACGGTCCCGTTCCTGATCCTTGCCGCCGCCTGTTTTTCGCGCTCCTCGCGCCGGTTCGAGTCCTGGCTGCTCGACCACCCGAATTTCGGCCCCTCGCTGCGCGAATGGCGCACGCGCGGGGCGATTTCCCGGCGGGGAAAGTTCCTGGCGCTGGGGGGCTCGACCGTTGGCCTCACGGTCCTGACGGTCGGCGTTCAGCCCCCATGGCCCGCGACACTGACGGCGGTGGCGCTGATCGGGGCCGGGATGGTCTATGTCTTCACCCGCCCGTCGTGAACGATGGGAAAGACGGAAGCCTGTTTACATTCGCCCCGCCCGGCGATAGGTGAACGTCTCGGGCACGAATCGGACCACCCGCCTTTGCGGCGTCGGCCCCTGCCCGAATCGCCGCCCCTTCGGGGGCTTCCGTTTTCCGCAAGGCGCACGCGCGCCGCGAATGGGAGAAGACCGATGAAGGTCCGCAACTCGCTCCGCTCGCTCAAGCAGCGTCATCGCGACTGTCAGGTCGTGCGCCGCAAGGGCCGCGTCTATGTCATCAACAAGACGCAAAAGCGGTTCAAGGCCCGTCAGGGCTGATCCGCTTTCCAGCCGGATATCAGGGGCCGCCGGGCGAACCGGCGGCCTTTTTCATTCCGCCGCCTCCAGCCGCGCCAGCGCCCAGCGCGCCGCATCCGCGACCGCCGGGTCCGGGTCATCGACCAGCGCCGCCGCCGAGGCCCGCAGCGACGCATCCCCCGAATTTCCGATCGCATAAAGCACGTTGCGCACCATCCGGTCGCGGCCGATCCGCTTGATCGGGCTGCCCGAGAACCGCGCCCGGAACCTGGCGTCATCCAGCGCGGCAAGCTCCGCCAGCGGCGGCGCCCCCACCTTCGGCGCATAACCGATCTCGCGCGCCTTCACCGCGAACTTGTTCCACGGGCAGACCGCAAGGCAGTCGTCACAGCCGTAGATCCGGTTACCCAGCGCCGGGCGCAGATCCTCCGCCACCGGGCCGCGATGCTCGATCGTCAGGTAGGAGATGCAGCGCCTTGCATCCAGCTGGAACGGTGCCGGAAAGGCCCGCGTCGGGCAGATATCGAGGCAGGCGGTGCAGGAACCGCAACGCTCGCGCTCCGGCGCGTCCTTCGGCAGATCGAGCGTGGTGAACAGTGCGCCAAGGAAGAACCAGTTGCCCAGCCGCCGCGACAAGAGGTTGGTGTGCTTGCCCTGCCAGCCCAGCCCCGCCGCCTGCGCCAGCGGCTTTTCCATCACCGGCGCGGTGTCGGTGAAGACCTTGATCTCGCCCCCCGCCTCGGCGATCAGCCAGCGCCCCAGCCGTTTCAGCCGCTTCTTGACCAGATCGTGGTAGTCGCGCCCCTGCGCATAGACGCTGACCGCACCCCGGTCGCGCCGCTCCAGCACCGCC